>JAJRVQ010000179.1 GCA_024277255.1 Acidobacteriota bacterium
CCGCGCCCTGATCGGCTCATCCTGCCGCCCCAACGGCCGAATCGAACCAACAGCGCAGCGACAGCGAACCCACCGGCCCTTCCGTCACGCTCTGCGGAGAACATCAACCGGCCGGGCCTTCCTACCGCGCAGACTCCTAGGTGAAGACTTCAGCGTTGCTCAGTATGCTGGCTTGCAGCAGCTATAGCTCCCGGTTCCTTCGCAGAAGTCAGGGACACAGGTGCCACAGCAGACTTCGGCCCAACTGCCAGCCTGTGTCTGCGGCGCTGGGAGAAGAAACGAAGCAACGGTGATCGCAGCCATTAAGCCGAGAAATACGAGGGTCAGTCGGAGTCGGGACAGTTGCATGCTGGGTACCTCCATGGAGTTATATCTGTGGGGGGATTATAGGGAGGACGGGGTGGCCTGTCAGCTATCATGGAAATTACTACCGTACTGGGTGAGAAATCTTGGGTTTGCCAGCGTGACTCAGATTGATCTCCGGTCGCACAAGGTGGATGGCCGCCTGCTTGTAGCGTTGAAGGTGCATTGTGGAGTGCGGATTCTCGTAAGACTGGGAGCGCCTCTATCGCTGGGCACAGATCTTGGTGTCAATGGTGCTCTATGTACGTGGTGGCGAACAAGAGCCACAGGGCCAGCCCTGCGGTCGATGAGGTTGCGGGTTCTCGCATGGCGATCTTTTTCCAGTATCGTAAACAGGATACAACATCCTCCATTTCCGATACGCATTCTCCCCCGTAGGGGCGCGATTCATCGCGCCCGCTCCCCATTCCTCGCGCCCTTTCGCCGCCTCTCTCGTGGCCCCGCCCCGCTTTTTCCTGGCCCCGCTGGAGTATATCTAGGGGTATAACGCACAGTGTTTATCGGCGACGGCCTCCGTGCGCGGGCATGGTGCCGGTGTTCGTGGGGCCGCGCATAAGGGGGAGGCCATGATGGTTCTTCGTAAGGGTTGCCGGTGGTTGCCGGCGGTGGTTTTGGTGTTGGTGTTGAGTGCCTTGCCGGCCTTGCCGGCCCAGGCGATGCCGCTCGATCTCGGGCTCAGGGTGGCGGGGTGGTGGACGTGGGTGGCCCAGCAGGTCGGCGCGGCGTGGATGAAGGCGGGCGCGGATCTTGTCGTAGAAGGATCCTCGCTGGATGCGGGCGGCGGTATCGACCCCGCCGGCTCCTCGCTGGATTCGGGCGCTGGCATCGATCCTACCGGCGCCCCCCTGGAGGCGGGTGCAGGTCTAGTCGCAGAGGGCTAGTTCCAGTCCCACCGCCGGCGCCCTCACCGCCGGCGGTGTTTTTATTGGTTTTGCTGTCACGCCTTGGCCCTGCGTGACACCTCGCTGTGTAGGAAGAGTTGCGCTCGCCAAGGAGGAACTTTCGTATGCACGATCTTCACATCACCCGCCAGCTGTTGCGCGCCATTCAGGAGGGCAAACGCAATCCCGGCGATCTGGCCAAGGTGGCCATGGCCCACCTCTTTCAAAGCTGCGAGGTCTGCCGGGCCGAGTACGACGGCTGGGTAGCGGAGGTCAAGGCGAGCGGCGAGGCGGTGGCCAGCGACTACGGTGAGATGGTCGAGCGAGTGTTGGGGGAAACCGAGGCGATGGCCGAGGCGGTGGCTGGCGAGCGGCGCCAGGCGGCGACCCGGCTAGAGAGCTTGCTCGCCCTGCCGGCAGGCGAGCGGCTGGCCGCCATCGAGGCGGAGCCGAGCGCCTTCCGCGGGCTGGCGCTGGGCGAGCTGTTGATCGAGGCGAGCCTCGCCCAGATGCCGGGCCGCCCCCGCCAGGCGCTGGCCCTGGGCGAGTTGGCGATGGCGCTCCTCCACCACGGCGACCTCTCCCCCTACCGGATCGACCTCTACGCCCGCGCCACCGCCCACGTGGCCAACGCGCTGCGCGTTGGCGGCCAGCTGCAGAGGCCTCGCTCCTCTTCGGCAACGCCCGCTTCCTGCTGCGCGGCGAAGGGGGCGGCGATCCCGGGACGCGCTCGGAATTGGATTGGTTGGAGGGGTGTCTGCGCCGCGACCAACGACGGTTCGACGAGGCAGAGACCTTGCTACACAGGACCGTCCTCTCTTACCGCATGGAACAGAACTCGGTCAGAGCGGCGCGAACGCTGATCACCCTCAGCGTCATGTATCAAGAACTAGCCGACGGTGGGCGAGCGGTCAGCGCCGCCGAGGAGGCGCTCGAACTGCTCGATCCTGAGCACGAGCCCCGCTTGCATGTCTACGCACAGCACAGCCGCGTCCATGGGCTCTGCCTACAGCGATACTACGCGGAAGCTCGCGAGGCGATGGCTGAAAGCGCACCGCTCTACGAACGGTACCTGGACTCCATCAGCCAGCTACGCGTTGCCCTGGTCGAAGGCAAGATCGCCCGTGGCCTGGGCGAGACTGAGGCGGCCGAGAGCCACTTTCTCGCCGCTCGCCACGGCTTCTTGAAAGAGGAGATGGCCTTCGATGCGGCACTGGTTTCGCTCGAGCTGGCCGGCCTCTACCTGGAGGCGGGGCGCACCGGCGAGGTGCGCCGGCTGGCCGAAGAGATGGTGGAGGTCTTCACCCGGCTGGAGATCCATCGCGAGGCGACCACGGCGCTGCTCCTCTTCGCCGACGCCGCCCAGTTGGAGCGCATCACCGCCGCCTCGCTCGAACAACTGGCCACCTACCTCACCCGCGCTCGCCGCGACCCGGCCTTGCCCTTCCAAGATGCTTCCTAGCTCTTCGTAGAATACCCAGAGTATTCCGGCGGCCGAAAGGGGAACTTTTGCCCGGTTTGGGGTATATCCGCGTCGGGTATTCTCGCCCGTCGTGGCTAGCGCGCCAGCGCCTCCAACCGGCGCACGGGCCGCCCGCCACCTCGCGATGGACCCTAAGGCGGCTTGGCCACGAAGACAGAATGCGCGGTTCTATGGGTCATCGACCTCTACTAGCTGTTGACATTGGGTAGGCCGTCCGGATAGCATCTGAGAGTCTATTCATCAACGGGTATAGAGTTCTGGGGGTGGCTAGCATGTTGAGTTTACGTCGCTTTGCGGGTGTGCGAACCCTGCCGGTTTTGGCGCTCCTGGCGCTCCTGGTGCTCCTCTTTGCGGGGAACCCGCTTTTCGCGCAAGGTTCCGAGGTGGTGGAGATCTTCACCCAGCACTTCTACGACAACCTTTCGATCACGGGTCAGCGACTCGCCGATGGCAACCTCGTGGCCTACGTCACGCTGGCGCCCAAAGCGGCCAGCGGTGCGCGGAGCCGAGTGGTCGCCAAGTATGTGCTCAATAAGGCGACCTTGACCGGCGACTTCACCGTCCTCGATGAAGGCGGAACTCCCGAGTCACTCGACTTTTTCGATTACCGCAACCAACCGGGGTTCGACCATCTGGAGGCCGAAGTCGCCGCCCACACCGTGCGCTCAGTGACCCTCGCGGCGCTATGGTTGTGGGAAGACTACGAGGCGCAGAGAAGTTCGGCGGTGGTTTCCGAGCAGGGAGTGCTAGTCTGCCCAGGGTGCAGCTTCGACAACAATGGTTGTTCTCCTGCGTGGCTTATTCCGCAGAGCTGTGGTGGAGCGAATATCGCTGGCGCTTGTCTTACCCATGATGCCTGTTACCAGTGCGGAGCGACCTGTTCCGGCGCCACCCGAGCCCAATGCGACGCTCAGTTCCGAGCCGACATCACCGCCATCACGGGCAGCCCTTTTTGCGGGCGGGTCTACTGGCTCGGCGTTCGAGCCCTCGGTTGGCTCTTCTTCCAAGATCCGACCTTGCGGCCCTACATGGGTGGCGACGTCTACAGTCTCGGAATTAGCATCAACCCGTGCCCCGCCAATATGCAGCACCTGTGTACGACGATTGTCATGTAGCCAGGGAGGTGAGTATGCGGTTCCTTGTCTTGGCTCTCTTGCTAGTGGCCGGTTGTGCTTCGGGAGCCACGGTGGAGACGGCCACAGCGGTGCCGGATCAGTGTCCCGATTTTTCGGGTGTCTACGTGTACCCCGGGATGGCAGGGCTTGCCGAGATCTGCGATACGCCGTGGCCGGAGATGGGCGACTTTGCTCATATGCCGTTGCCCGGAGAGCATGGTTTTTACCTGAGTGGTCGGGAGGCCCATCGGTTTGTGATTCACCAGGACGAATGCCGCAGCCTGACCCTGGAAGTCTTCTTGGGCGGCTATGAGATCGATCAACCCAAGAGCATCACTCTTTCCCTGGAACCCGAGAAGAAGAAGCAGATTGTTTGGGGCGAGAATTCACTCTTCTACAAGCGAAAGTTCACTCCGTCGGGAGCGAGGATTCTACCCGCCCCCAGCTTCGACCGAATGGAAATTACTTTGACGCGGGAAGCCAACGGGGATCTGCGCTACCACCTCTTGCATCGAGCGACGGCCCATGGGCGCATCGTAGCCGAGATCGAGTGCGTGTGGCCGAAGGCCGGCGAGTAGCCCTGTAGCCCGACGAACTCCACGGTACCGAGAGAGTGGAAGCTTGGGGTGAGCCGAGCCGAGTTCACCTCTTCGACACTTCCGCTGGCTCGATGCGGAACTCCTCCAGCGTCGCACCGGCCGCGATGGCGCGTTGCAACCACTTGGCCATGCGGCCGCGACCGGACCAGGTTTCGCCGCTCAGCGGGTGGCGGTATTTGGGGTGGACCCGGTGGCGGCGGTCGAGCGGGCGGGGTTTGGTCGCGCTGTTGTCGCCGGGTGACTCTGAGCCGGCGGCTCGGCCTACTCAAATGCGCCTACCCGAAAGGAGAGGGGTGTTGCCGTGCGTCCTACCTTGACAGCCTGCGGTGCATGGCGTAAAACAGGTGGCACTCAGCTTTAGTGCCACCCGGATTGCCACCCAGATCGAAGGAGCCTTGCGCTCGGTTTTATACAAACCTGCGGGGGAATGGATCGATGGAAGACGAGACCCAGAATAAGGCCGCGGAGGCTGCAACCACTGGCGACAAGGCCGGTGGGAGCAGTTCCGAGGTTTCCGATACACAGCCCGCCAAAGCCGCCGCCAAGCCGGTCGCGGCGCGCGCGGCTGCGACCGCCAAGCCGGCCGCGGCTCGGCCCGCCGCCACCAAGAAGGTAGCTGTGAAGCCGGCCGCCGATGAAGTGAGCCGGCGCGGTTTCTTCTCTTGGGCGGCCGTCGCCTGGGTGGGCTTCACCGCGGCCATCGGCGGTTGCGTGACCACCTGGGGCCGCTTCATGTTCCCCAATGTTCTCTACGAGCCGCCGACCAACTTCAAGGTTGGCGTGCCCGCCGACTTTCCCGAGGGAGTGGTCGACACTCGCTTCAAAGACCAATACGGGGTGTGGATCGTCAACGACAAGGGCCGCATCTACGCCCTGATCGCCATCTGCACCCATCTCGGCTGCCCGCCGGCCTGGCTCGAAGCGCAGAACAAGTTCAAGTGCCCTTGCCACGGCAGCGGCTACTACAAGAGTGGCGTCAACTTCGAGGGGCCGACGCCCCGCCCGCTGGAGCGGGCGAGGATCTTCGTCAGCCCCGACGACGGCCAGGTAGTGGTCGACAAAGCGCAGAAGTATCAGTGGGAGCTAGGCCAGTGGGAAGACCCCAGCGCCTACATCGCCGCTTGAGTTCGTTCACCGCGTAGAGATTCATCGGCGTAAAGCTCGCGAGCCGGAAAGGGAGCTATGCTCAAAAAGCTGCAGAAGAGCATCGTCAAATCGCAGATCTGGAAGTCGATCTTCCGGGTCGGCATCCCCAATGACACCCGTAAACGGGCCTTGGCCATGCTCGGCAACGTGGTGCTCCACCTGCACCCGATCAAGGTCAAGAAGTCGGGCATTCGGATGAGCTACACCTGGTGCATGGGGGGGACTTCGTTTTTCCTCTTCCTGGTGGAGACGATCACCGGCTTGCTGCTGATGTTTTACTACCGGCCGACGGTCGAGTACGCCTTCGTCGACATGGTGGACCTGCGCGAAGCGGCCGCCTTCGGCATCATGCGCGAGTTGCACCGGTGGGGCGCGCACGCCATGGTGATCGCCGTGTGGCTGCACATGTTCCGCGTCTTCATGACCGGTTCCTACAAGCCGCCGCGCGAGTTCAACTGGAACGTCGGTGTCATCCTGCTGGTGCTGACCTTGCTCCTCTCCTTCACCGGCTACCTGCTGCCCTGGGATCAGCTGGCGATCTGGGCGATCACCGTGGGCTCGAACATGGCCCGAGCCACACCGCTGTTAGGGGCCGAAGGGCCCGGCGCGGCATTCTTGAAGTTAGGAGGTACAAAGCTGGTTCACGTCGGTAGCGACGCCCGCTTTGGCCTCATTGCCGGGCGCACCATCGGTGGCGGCACGCTGATTCGTTTTTACGTCTTGCACTGCCTGGGAATCCCGCTGGTCGCCGCCTGGCTGATCGCGGTTCACTTCTGGCGGGTGCGCAAAGACGGCGGCATCTCGGGGCCGATGTAGGCCATGGGTGCGCTCATAGATCCGATCAAGTCGGCGATCGACTTCCTCTCCTATCCGCAGTGGTCGTTCACCCTGTCGCTCATCGCTTTCGTGCTGATGATCAAGTCTCGCCGGCTGTGGAGCAAGGCCGGCGGCTGGACGCTGTTGATCGTCGTCGGCGGATTCTTCGTCCTCAGCACTTTTGACGAGAACTTCGTCCAGATCGTCGCCAAGCCGGACAACGTGCCGATCGTGATGATGATTTTCCTCGTCGGCTACTTCCTCTGGTTGTCGATGCACAAAGCCATCGAGAACGACAAGCTGATGGAGCGCGGCGAGCCGACCTTCGAGCAGACGGAGGTCAACGACAAGGTCTTCACCTGGCCCGACCTGGTTTTCTCCGAGTTCATCTGCATGGTGCTGCTCACCGTCGGCATGGTGATCTGGTCGATCGTCCTGCAAGCTCCGCTCGAAGAGCCGGCCAACCTGGCCGTCGCTCCCAACCCGTCGAAGGCGCCGTGGTACTTCCTCGGCCTGCAAGAGATGCTGGTCTATTTCGACCCGTGGATGGCGGGCGTGGTGCTGCCGAGTTTGATCATTCTGGGTTTGATGGCGATTCCCTACATCGACACCAACCCCAAGGGCAACGGCTACTACACCTTCAAGGAGCGCAAGGTCGAGATCGGAATCTTCCTCTTCGGCTTTATGGTCTTGTGGACTCAGATGATCGTCATTGGCACCTTCCTGCGCGGACCGAACTGGAACTTCTTCGGCCCGTACGAGTTCTGGGACATCAACAAGATCGAACCGCTGGTCAACATCGACCTGTCGGAGATCGTGTGGATCAAGATGCTGGGCATCGGGCTGCCGGGCAATTGGTTCATCCGTGAGCTGCCGGGCATCATTCTGCTGGGCCTCTATTTCTTCGTCCTGCCGGTCCTACTGCTCAAGTGGAAGAAGATCAAGCACTTCTACGACAAGATGGGTTCACCCCGCTATTACACCGGTGTCACCCTCTTTCTGATCATGATGCTGATGCCGATCAAGATGTACTGCCGCTGGCTGTTCAACCTGAAGTACTTCGTGCACATCCAGGAATTCTTCTTCAATATCTGAGGGTGTAATGAGTGCTCCGAAACCACCGCCGCTGACCAAGCCGGATCGCCACTACAACTTCCGGGCGATGAACATGCTGTTTGCCATCAGCAGCCTGGCGCTGCTGGCGGTGACCTT
Source organism: Acidobacteriota bacterium (assembly GCA_024277255.1). Lineage (GTDB taxonomy): Bacteria > Acidobacteriota > Thermoanaerobaculia > Multivoradales > SZUA-115 > SZUA-115. The sequence goes on from JAJRVQ010000179.1 coordinate 7,616, forward strand.
GTGGATGGTCTTTGCCGACTACGCCAAACCGTGGAAGCGGCTACAGGCTCAGTTCCGGAGCATGGAACGCGAGAGTTTGCTCAAGGAGCAGCAAGCCGAGCGCGCCAAGATCAGCGATCAGGATCTGGCCAAGCTCAGCGCCGACGTCGAAGCACAGACGGCACGGTTGGCCGAAGGGCGCGGCGAGATCGAGGGTCTGGAAAAGCAGCTGGGCAAAGCTGAGGATGCCGTCTATGAGATCGATTCTCGCTGGCGGACCACCAAGTCTCTGCTCGACACTGCTCGCTATGTATATGGGGAGGCGGTTCAACACGGAGACGAGGCTGAGATTGCGCACGAGCGCCAGGTGGTCGATGAACTCACCGCTCGCTGGCGGGAGAACAAGAAAGAACTTGAAGCGGCGACCGAGAACCGCAACTCGCTGAACGAGCAGCTCAAAGAGCGCCGCGCCGACCTGGCCAGTGCGCAAGAGCGCCTCGCCGCCTTGCAGCAGGGCGTGACCAACCTCCAAACTCGCATCACCAATCTCGACAAGGGCCTCGACTACTTTGTGCTCAACGCGCCGCTGCTCGATATTCTGGAGCCCTCGCTGAGGATCGAGCAGGTGATGTTGCCGGGGTTGATTCAGGACATCAACTTCACCAAGATCGATCGGGTTGATCGCTGCATGACGTGCCACGTCGCCGCCAACCGCGGCGGTTTTGAGGCCGCGGCCACTGAAGATACCGGCGCCGGCGGATGGCAGCATCCTTTCCAGTCGCATCCGCGCCTCGATCTCTTCGTCGGCGACACCTCTCCCCACCCCTACAGTCGCTTCGGTTGCACGGTCTGCCATCAAGGGCTGGACCGCTCGACCAACTTTGCCCGTGTCGGCCACACGCCGAGCAGCGAAGAGCAGCGCAAGGAATGGGAGGGCAAGTGGGGCTGGGAGCCGCAGAAGTTTCTCGACAACCCGATTCTTCCCGCCGGCAGTGGCGAGGCGGGTTGTATCTCCTGTCACTCCGGCGAGATCTGGACGCCGGGTTCGCAGACCCAGGACGTGGGCAGGCAGCTGATCACCAAGCTGGGCTGCTATGGCTGTCACGTGCTCGATTTCCCGGCCTTCACTGACCTGCGCAAGCCAGGACCGGACCTCAGGAAGATCGCCTCCAAGACCAATCCGGGCTGGGCCTACAAGTGGATCGAAGCACCGCGCGAGTTCAGGCCAACCACCTGGATGCCCCATTTCTTCTTCCTGCAGAACGGCCAAACGGAGATCAACCAGAAGCGCCAAAGGGCGGAAATTGCGGCGATCGTGACCTTCCTGTTCGACAAGTCCGCGCCGGCTGAGAACTATCCGGTGCCGCCCGCGGGTAACGCGGCGGCGGGTGAGCAGCTGTTCGAGTCCGTCGGCTGTACCGGTTGCCACGTCAAAGACCGCGAACTGGTGCGCGACGATCTCTACCCTGAGATCAACCGTCTACACGGCCCCAACTTGGTGCGCACCGGCAGCAAGGTTTCGCCGGGTTGGCTCTTTGCATGGCTGAAGGATCCGAAGGACTACTGGGCTGACACCAACATGCCGAACCTGCGGCTCAGCGACTCGGAGGCGGCTGACCTTACGGCTTTCCTGCTCGCCGATCGCGATGCGGCCTTTGACAACCCGGCCATGCCGCAAGTCGACGGGACGGTTCGCGACGAGCTGCTGCTCGGCTATCTGCAGGCCAACTTCACCATCGAGCAGAGTGCCGCCCGGCTGGCCGAAATGGACGAGCACGCTCGCCAGGTGTTCCTCGGTGAGCGCAGCGTCGCCAAATACGGCTGCTACGGCTGTCACGATATCGACGGCTTCGAGGACACCAAGCCGGTCAGCATCGATCTGAGCCAAGAAGGTTCCAAGCCGATTCACCAACTCGACTTCGGCCACGTACACGAGGTGGCGCACACCCGCCACGATTGGATCTTCAACAAGCTCAAGCAGCCGCGCGTCTGGGACCGGGGCAAGGAAGAGGTGAAGAACTACGGCGAGCTGTACAAGATGCCGAACTTCGGCCTCTCCGATCGCGAAGCGCAGGCGGTGCTGACCAACGTGCTCGGATGGGTCAAGCCGACGGTGCGGCCGGAGCGCATGGCAGGTTTGGTGCCGCAGGCCGAGGCGTTGGCCGAGGGCCGCAAGCTAGTCACTCGTTTCAACTGCCAGGGCTGCCACCTCGTGGAGGGCAACGGCCAGGCGATTCGCAGCGTGATGGAGCGATCCTTGTTGCCGCCCAACCTCGCTTCGGAGGGCGGTAGAGTCCAGGCCGACTGGTTGTTCTCCTTCCTACACAACCCGGGGATGGTCACTCTGCGGCCATGGCTCTCCGCTCGCATGCCGACCTTCGGCTTCGACGATGAGCAGCTCAACACGTTGGTTTCCTACTTCGCCGCTCTCGAAGAGCGCCAGCCTTTCAGCTCACCTACGGGCACGGCCGACCGGCGGGATCTCGCCGTCGGCGAGGTGGTCTTCAACATGCTGCAGTGTGCCCGCTGTCACCCATCCGGACCGGTCGTGGCCGGTGCCGGCGGCGCCGCCACCGGTGAGCTTGCGCCCTCGTTGCTCTTGGCCCACCAGCGGTTGCGATGGGATTGGGTCCCCGGCTGGATCAAGCGACCTCAGGACCTGATCGCCGGCACCAGCATGCCGACCAACTTCCCGCGCGAGGCCGATGGCTCCTATTCGTCGCCGATCGAGTTCGTTTTCGATGCGCCGATGTTCGCCGCCAACAAGCAGCGCTTGCGGGCCTATTTCGACTCCGACGAGGAGATGAAGGCATACCTGACCGATGTCGACAGGGTCACCGCCGCTCTGCGTGATCACATTTGGAAACTCAGCCGGCAGGGTGGCTGAGGAGAGGCTCGTGCCTTGTGCAGAGAGTTCGTAGCGGCGATCCGTGGCATACTAGAAAGTTATTGACCGTCGGCTATCGGCCGGTGGGTTCAACCTATCCAATAGGAGGTTCGTTTTGATGAGGAAGAATATTGTTTGGGCCGCGCTCTTGCTGGCCGCCCCGCTGATGCTGGTCGCTTGCGGTGGTGGTGGTGGCGAGACCGCCGCTCCGGCTGCCGATTCGACTGCCGCCCCCGCCCCCGCCCCCGCTGCCACCGTGGATATGGCCTCCGCCGGCACCATTGCCGGAATGGCTCTCTACGACGGTGAGGACACCGATACCGTGATCAAGATGGACGCGGATCCGAACTGCGCCGCGGCGAACCCGGGCGATGTCTACACCGAGACGGTGGTTGCCGAAGGTGGCAAGCTCGCCAACGTCTTCGTCTATGTCAAGAACGCCCCTGCCGGTGGCGCCGCGCCGACCGAGCCGGTCGTCCTCACCCAGAAGGGCTGTCGCTACACTCCGCACGTCTTTGGCGTCCAGACCGGCCAGACGTTCATCGTGCACAACGGTGATCAGAGTCTCCACAACATCCACGCCACGCCGAACGTCAACGACGAGTTCAACCAGAGCCAGCCGTTTGAAGGCATGGAGATGGAGAAGAGCTTCGACAAGGTCGAGGTGATGATTCCGTTCAAGTGCGACGTGCACCCGTGGATGTCCGCCTACGTCGGCGTGGTCGATCATCCCTACTTCGCGGTGACCGGCGCCGATGGCAGCTTCACCATCGATGGAATTCCGGCCGGTACCTACACGGTAGAGGCCTGGCACGAGAAGTTCGGTACCCGCACCGTCGAGGTCACGGTTGAAGCGAACGGTGCTGCCGCCGTTGGTTTTGACTTCAACTCGTAGAGACCCAACCGCTTCGCGGTTCTCAAGCCCCCTGCCGCTCGCGGTGGGGGGCTTTTTGAACGCGCTCGAGGAGCACCATGAGTGAAGGAAATGCCATACCAGCCGAGGTGCTCGAAGAGTCGCGCACGGCGGTTGTGGCGGCGCCGAGCCGCCTCGCCGATTGGGTCGAGCTGACCAAGCCGCGCATCACCTCGATGGTGGTGATTTCCGCCGCCACCGGGTTTCTGTTGGCTCTGGGAGAACTCCACCTGCCCTGGGTTCTGCTCTTCCATGCGCTGGTGGGAACGGGGCTGGTTTCAGCGGGCTCCTCGGTGCTCAACCAGGTGATCGAGTGCAAGGCTGACGGCCAAATGCGGCGCACCGCCAACCGGCCGCTACCGAGCGGCAGGATCAGTTCCGACGGTGCTCTGCTCTATGGTGTTGCCCTGTCGGTGGCGGGCTTGGCGCAGTTGGCGCTGATGGTCAATCTGTTGACCGCGCTGCTGGCGGCGCTCACCCTGGCCGGTTATCTGTTCATCTACACGCCGCTCAAGCGGATCGACCCGATCTCGACCGTGGTCGGAGCCATCCCCGGCGCGATCCCGCCGATGATGGGCTGGACGGCGGTACGCGACGCTGTGGAACCAGGCGCCCTGGCCCTGTTCGGCCTCCTCTTCCTCTGGCAGTTGCCCCACTTCCTGGCCATCGCCTGGATGTACCGCACCGACTATCAGCGCGGCGGCTTCAAGCTAATCACCGGTGTCGACCCCGACGGTCGTCGCACCGGCCAGCAGGCCCTCCTCTGGTGCGTGGCGCTGGTCCCGGTGAGCCTGCTGCCCTCAGCACTCGGCCTTACTGGAGTCGTCTACTTCATCGGCGCCCTCCTCTGCGGCCTCGTCTTCCTCAATGCCTCCTACCGTTTCGCTCGCCAGCGCAACGCCGCCACTGCCAGGCGCCTTCTGCTGGTGAGTGTGATCTACCTGCCGGTGGTGTTGACGGTGATGTTGGTGGATCGGGCGTTGGGGTGGGGCTGAGAGCACTCGGCCCCGTCGCTTTGGACCGACTACCGAGAAGCCCGTCATGAGTCCCGGACTAGGCCGACCGCTGCTACGCGGCATGGTGTGGGGCCTGCTGATCGCCTCGATTCTGACTCTGGCGATCCTCACCCTGAAGCAGCGCCGCACTGCGCGCCAACCGCCACCGCCGCCGACGGTCAAGGCCGTCCCCGACTTTGAGCTGACCAACCGCGACGGCCGCCGCGTGGCGCTCGCCGATCTGGCCGGCAACCCGTGGATCGCCGACTTCATCTTCACCCGCTGCGCCGGCCCCTGCCCGCTGATGAGCCGCAACTTCCAGGATCTTGGCCTGCAACTGCCGCCGGGCGTGCGCCGCGTCTCCTTCTCGGTCGATCCCGAATACGACACCCCCGAAGTTCTCCAAGGCTATGCCGAGCGCTTCAACGCCGGCGAAGACTGGCTCTTCCTCACCGGTGAGATCGACGAAGTGCGCAAGCTCGCCATCGAGGGCTTTCTCCTCGGCGTCTACCCCGCCGAGGGCGAGGAAAACGAACACGGCCCCTTCCTCCACTCCACCCGCAGCGTCCTGGTTGACGCCCAGGGCCAGATCCGCGGCTACTACGACCTCTTCGAAGAGGGAGCGGCCGAGCGGCTGCTGGCGGAGGTGCGGGCCTTGGCTGCCAAGCCCTGAGGCTCGCCTCCTACAACGAAACTGTTGTACATCAAGATTGTTGTGCGATGAATGGATCTGTTGTCTCGTCAAGGTGCCGATAGAGGTTCGGGCTCCTCGTCTAGTGGTCTGGATGGCGAACAACGGCAGTCCGCTCGGCGGGTCTGGGCGCTTGGATTTGTCGCTCTAGTTCGCTCTTTACCGTGCCCCCGGCCCTGATCTGGGTCGCCTCTACAGCTTCACCCTTGCCCTCGGCAGCCGGGTGTCTTACACTCGGCCCCTGTAAACGGGTAGCTATACTTTTGGGGAGGGGCCAACCAGCCCGAAAGCATGGGCTTTCGGCTGTCTGGGCGGTGCCCACGAAGGAGTTGCGGATGTGTGCATTGATCCGAGATGACGTGGCCGGCCAGGAGGCTGAGCACCACGACACTGAGCAACACGCAGAGGGCCATCACGAAGAGGGCTTTCTCAGGAAGTACGTCTTCTCGATCGACCACAAATGGATCGGGATTCAGTACGGTGTGACCTCGCTGCTGTTCCTCTTCTTCGGCTTCTGCCTGATGATGATCATGCGCTGGGCGATCGCCTATCCGGGCAAGACCCTGCCGCTGATCGGCAGCTGGTTCTCCCAGGTCAACGTGATGAGCGGAATCATCACGCCGGACTTCTACAACCAGCTGGGCGCCATGCACGGCACGATCATGGTCTTCCTCGGTGTCGTGCCGCTGGCGGTCGGCGCCTTCGGCAACTACGTGGTGCCGCTGCAGATCGGTGCACCCGACATGGCCTTCCCTAAGCTCAACATGGCCAGTTACTGGTGCTTCCTGTCCGGTGGCCTGATCATGCTGTCCAGCTTCTTCGCCCCCAGTGGCGCGGCGCAATCGGGGTGGACCTCCTACGCGCCGTTGGCCATCATCTCGCCGGGACAGACCCTGTGGCTGATCGGCATGATCTTTCTGATCACCTCGTCGCTGCTCGGATCGGTGAACTTCATCGTCACCATCGTCCAGCTGCGCGCCCCGGGGTTGACCTGGTCCAAGTTGCCCTTCTTTGTCTGGTCCCAGCTGGTCACCGCCTTCCTGCTCCTCTTGGCCTTCCCGCCGCTGGAAGCGGCCGGTGTGTTGCAGCTGATGGACCGCTTGGCCGGTAGCAGCTTCTTCATGCCGGAAGGGTTGGTGGTCGGCAACAAGGTGCTCGAGTACGCGGGCGGTGGCAGCCCATTGCTCTGGCAGCACCTCTTCTGGTTCCTCGCCCATCCGGAAGTCTACGTGCTGATCCTGCCGGCGCTGGGCATCATCGCCGAGATCATCGCCAACAATACCCGCAAGCCCTTGTGGGGTTACAAGGCGATGGTGTACTCCTCGATCTTCCTCGGCTTTATGTCCTTCATCGTCTGGGCCCACCACATGTTCATGACCGGCATGGGCACCACCATGTCGAGCTTCTTCCAGACCACCACGATGATCATCTCGATCCCCTCGGTGGTGATCTTGACCGCCCTCTTCCTCTCGTTGTGGGGCGCCTCGATCCGCTTCAACACGCCGATGCTCTTCGCCCTGGCCTTCCTACCGATGTTCGGAATCGGCGGTTTGACCGGCTTGCCTTTGGGACTGGCCGCCTCCGACATCCACTTGCATGACACCTATTACGTCATCGGTCACTTCCACTACGTGGTGGCGCCGGGCACGATTTTCGCGCTCTTTGCCGGCATCTACTACTGGTTCCCGAAAGTGACCGGCAGGAAGATGAGCGAGCTGCTGGGCAAGCTTCATTTCTGGCCCTCCTTCCTGTTCATCAACGGCATCTTCATGCCGATGTTCATCCAAGGGTTGGCCGGCGTTTCCCGCCGCCTTTACGACGGCGGTAGCCAGTACGCGCATGCCCAAGACGTCTTGTTCTGGAACGAGGTGATGTCGATTTCGGCCTGGTGCCTGGCACTGGCCCAGATCCCGTTCATCTTCAATTTCTTCTGGAGCATCTTCAAGGGCAAGAGGGTCGGCGCCAATCCCTGGCGAGCCACCACCGTCGAGTGGACGGCGGCCAGTTCGCCGCCGATCGGACATGGAAACTTCGCCTCCATGCCTACCGTGGTGCGCGGTGCGTATGAGTACAGCGTGCCGGGGGAGAGCGAGGATTATTTGCCACAGGTAGCCGAGCCGCTCGAGGCCGGAATTGCAGGGTAAGAGGAGCTGAGATGCAGATTCCGCACACCGTAGAGCGCCATCCCGAAAGCGGGCTGTACAACGCCAAGCTGGGCGTTTGGCTATTCCTGGCTTCGGAGGTGATGCTCTTTGGCGCCCTCTTCTCCTCGTATATTCTCCTGCGCACCGGTGCTCCGAGTTGGCCGGACGCGGCGTCGATCCTCAACATCCCGATGGCGACGCTCAACACCTTCATCTTGATCGCCTCTTCGGTGACCATGGTGATGTCATGGGCCGCGCTCGAACTCAAGAACTTCAAGAAATATCGCTTCTACATGGGGATCACCATCCTTCTCGGCATCGGTTTCCTCATCGTCAAGAGCTTCGAGTACTCGGCAAAGTTTTCACACGGTTATTTCCCGTCGACCAACAACTTCTTCGCCGTCTACTTCACTCTGACCGGGCTGCACGTCGTGCACGTGATCGGCGGTTTGGTGGTCAATGGCTACCTGTGGGGGCCGGGCGCGAAGATGTGGAAGAGCAACCCGGAGCGGTTCACCAACAGGGTCGAAGTGGCCGGCCTCTACTGGCACTTCGTGGATCTGGTCTGGATCTTTCTGTTCCCGGCCATCTACCTGCTGTGATGGATTGGATGAAATGAGCCGAACAGCGATTCGTCCCACGCATTGGAGAGAGTGATGAGTGAACACAACGCTGAACAGGTCCACCACCAGATCAAGATCTACATCCGGGTCTTCGCGACTCTGGCCGTCTTGACCGCGGCCACGGTCTTGGCCAGTCGTGCCCAATTCGCTCCCGCGCTGGCGATCTTCATCGGCCTCGCGATCGCCGCCGTCAAGGGTGGTTTGGTAGCCTCGTTCTTCATGCACCTGAAGACGGAAACGCGGTGGATTTACGGCGTGTTGCTGCTGACGGCCTTTTTCTTCGTGGCTCTCTTCGGGTTGATGTTCATGACCACCAACGATACCTTTGGCGAGGTGGTGCACCCGGACCTCGGCACCCAGGCGGCCGACCAGCACGAGACGGGCCATGACGGGGGTCACTAGCGCCGCCGTTGCGCAGGCGCGGGTTTCTACTACAACCATGTCACTCAAAGGCTTCCATCTTTTTTTCATCGCCGTCTCGGTGGTGATGTCGCTCTTCGTCTTCGCTTGGGCGATTCGCCGGTTCATGAGTACTGAGGAGAGCGCCGGTCTTTTGGTGCTGGCGGGTGTTTGCCTGGCTGCGGCGATCGCTCTGGCGCTCTATGGCGTGCAGGTGCGGCGCAAGCTCGCCCACCTCGGTGAGCCGCAGACGCAACCTCGGTTGGTGGACTGATGCGGCGCTTTTCGACGTGGCGGAGCGTCTTGGTCGCCGGGGTGCTGGTGGTGGCGGGAGTGCTTCTGTTGCCGGAAATGGCCGCGGCCTGTGCAACCTGTTTTGGCGATCCGGATTCGCCGATGACCAAGGGTTTGAACAAGGGCATCTTGACGCTCCTGGGTTTTATCGGTTTGGTGCAGGTCGGAATCGTTCGTGTCGCGTGGACGATGCGCCAGCGCAGCAAGAAGCTCGCTGAAGCGTCGGGTTCAGACAGTTCGTCACCAGACAAGTAGAGAGGGTTAGAAGGAATATGGAGAAGCTACTCGGACTCCCGATTGACGCCTCGGTTCATGGAGCCGAGGTCGACCAGTTGATCACCTGGCTCCATGTTCTGATGGCGGTCTTGGCCGTCGGCTGGGGGCTCTATTTCCTCTTTGTTCTGTGGCGTTTCCGCGCCAAGAAGAATCCGACGGCGAGTTACGAAGGAGCCAAGGGCAAGTTCGCCAAAGGGCTCGAGGTGGGAGTAGCCCTCGTTGAAGCCGTACTCCTGGTCGCTTTCGCCGTACCGGCCTGGGCGAAATGGACGCAGGAGATTCCCGAGGAAACGGACGCGGTTCGCATCCGTGTGGTGGCGCAGCAGTTTGCCTGGAACATTCACTATCCTGGAGCGGACGGTGTTTTCGGCAATACCAGCCCGGCGCTGGTCGGGCCCACCAACGTGATCGGTCTCGACAACGAGGATCCTTTCTCCCACGATGACATCGTCACCATCAACCAGCTTCATCTGCCGGTGGACAAGCAGATCCTGATCGGCCTGTCCTCGCTCGACGTAATTCACAGCTTCTTCTTGCCACAGATGCGGGTCAAGCAGGATGCCGTTCCCGGAATGCGCATTCCCGTCCAGTTCAAGGCGAAGATGACCACCCCGGAAGGCGAAACCTGGAATATCGCCTGTGCCCAACTGTGCGGCAACAGCCACTACCGGATGAAGGGCTACTACACAATCCACAGCCAGGCAGACTACGAGGCCTGGCTACGCGACAACGCTCCCGAGCCGCCAGCCCCGGCACCGCCGGTGGAGCCTGTCGCGGCCGACGAGCCTGCCGCGGATGGGGACACGGCGGCGGCCGACGACCATCCCGCGGCGTAAGCGGGTGCCGCCTATCCTCTCAGCGCCGTCGCGCGATGAGCTGGTGGGCGGTGGAGGCCCAACACGGTGAGTTTGAACGATCTACCGGCGCTCAACGCGACGCTGAACGCAATCAGCGGAGTGCTCTTGGTGATCGGATTCCTTCTCATCCGCCGTGGCAAGGTGCAAGCGCATCGCCGGGCGATGCTCAGCGCGGTGGTCTGTAGCGCTCTCTTTCTGACCTCCTACCTGATCTACCACTATCAGGTCGGCAGTGTCCCCTTCACCGGCACCGGCGCGCTGCGTGTGGTTTATTTCATCGTCCTGATCAGCCACATCTTGCTTGCCGGCACCATCCCCTTTCTCGCCACCTTCACGCTCAGCCAGGCACTGCGTGGCCGCTTCCCGCAGCACAAGAAGATCGCCCGCTGGACCCTTCCCATCTGGCTCTACGTCTCGGTGACGGGGGTCGTCGTCTACTGGATGCTCTATCAGCTCTGAGGTTGGCGGTTAGGAGTTCCCGGTGGTAGCGCCTCCTTACGAATGCTATGATTTTGTAAGGAGGACCTGTCATGCGCCAATCGGCGATCACCAGCAAGAACCAGACGACCATTCCTAAAGAGATTCGCGACCAGCTCGGAATAGGCCGGGGTGATGTACTGATCTGGGAAGTTGACAACGATGGTGCCCGCGTGCGTCGGGCTCAGGTGGCATTTCTAAGACATCGTGGAACGGTCAAGGTAGGGGCAGGATCACCTGTCGAGGACGTTCGGCTAGTCCGTCAGGCTAGAGGGGCTGATCGAGGCTCTGTCGAGAGGTGAAGCGCGTCCTCGTTGACACTAATGTCCTCGTCTCGTTCATCACGGACCGAAACGCGGAACAACAGGTGCAAGCATCCGCTCTTTTTGAGCGCGCAGCCGGTCGCGAGGTGGAAGTCCTCCTTCATCAAGCGGTTCTAGGGGAGTTCGCGTACGTTCTGCTCAACTTGTACCGACTAGATCCGCTGGAGGTTGCCGGCCTGTTGCGCGATCTGCTCGTCTTGCCCGGGGCGCGGGTGGTGGACGGCGTTTCCTGGATGCGAGTCCTGGATCTTTGGCCTGGCAAAGTCAGCGACTTCGGCGACGCCATCTTGGCGGCTGTTGCACTGACCGCGCGCGTGGATTGCGTAGCCACCTTCGATCAGCGATTCATTCACCAGCTCCGCAGCCTTGGTGCGGAGATCGGTTGGGAGTGACCGAGGGCGGAGCAGACGGACTAGAATAGAGTCCACGATGAAGATACTGGTAGTGGAAGATGACGAGTCGATGGCTGAGGCGTTGGCCTTCACGCTGGAAGATGAGTTCTATTCGGTCGATGTGGCGCGGGACGGTGCTACCGCGGACGAGAGCGTGACCGTCAACGACTACGATCTGGTGGTTCTCGATTGGACGATTCCGCCGCCCAGCGGTTTGCAGCTGGTTCAGGCGTGGCGGGGGCGTGTGATCGAGATCCCCATCCTGATGCTCACTGGCCGCGATCACCATGTGGATCGCGTAGAGGGGCTGGATGCCGGTGCTGACGACTACCTCACCAAGCCGTTCCACTACCCCGAACTGCTGGCGCGAGTGCGTAGCTTGTTGCGCCGTCGCGACAAGGCGCTGGCGCCGCTGACGGCTGGCGATCTGATCTTGGATCGCAGTGCCCGCGAGGTGACGGTCGGCGGCGAGCCGATCGATCTCACCCCGAGGGAGTTCGGTGTGTTGGAGTACCTGCTGGTGCACGCCGATCGTGTGGTCAGCCGCGCAGCGGTGATGGAACACGTTTGGGAGACCAATCACATCGCCGAGAGCAACACCTTCGCCGTCATCCTGTCGCGCCTGCGCCGCAAGATCGATAGCGGGCGAGACGGCAAGTTGTTCGAGACGGTCAAGGGGGTTGGTTACCGGATTCGCAGCGAGCGGGTCTAGTGCGGGCCCTCGGGGAGCGACTCAAGGGGATGGCTCTGCCCTTGGTCGTTGTGCTCCTTGGAGTTTTGGGAGTTGTGCTGGTCGCGTTCGGCGACCGACTGAACTACTTCCTGGCGGGTGGCCTGTGGGCGGCGGCGGTCTTCGCCGTGGCGCTGTTTTCTTGGCGGCGCGGTATCGCCGAGAGCGCCGCTACCGAGCAGATTCGCAGCGCGCTGGGTGCGCAGAAGATGGAGGCGGTCGGTCGGTTGGCGGCCGGCATCGCCCATGACCTCAACAACTATTTGGCGGCGATTCGTACACACTCCGAGCTGTTGCACGATCGTGAGTTGCCCAGGCAGCGGATCGTTCGCCAAACGGGATCGATCCTGCGCACGGTCCTCAAGGCCTCGGCTTTGATCGAGCGCCTGTTGACCTTCAGTCGACGCCAGAGCGCGGTGGCGGAGGTGATCGATCTCAACGACGTGGTGAAGGGCTTCGGCGAGATGATTCGTGGCACGGTCAACTCGGGAGTTACGGTCGAGACACACTTGCACCCGAACTTGTGGCCGGTCGAGGTGGATCTCTCGCAGATCGAGCAGCTACTGATCAACCTGGTGGTCAACGCCAGCGACGCTATGGCTGAGGGTGGAACGCTGACCATCGAAACGGACAACCGAACCACCGAGACGGGTAGTCCGCTCGACGGTGATGCGGTCCGCCTGAGCGTTGCGGACACCGGCAGCGGGATCGAAGAGCGCCATCGTTCACGCCTCTTCGAGCCCTTCTTCACCACCAAGACGGGCGCGGGCAGCAGCGGCCTCGGTCTGGCGACGGTCTACGCCGTGGTGGAAGGCGCGGGCGGAGCGATCGAAGTCGAGAGCGAACTGGGTCAAGGAAGCCGCTTCGTGGTCCACCTGCCGCGCTGCGACCGGCCAGTGACGGGCCACTACCTGCCCAGTGCCGAGCGCCGGCAGCTGGCGGGTAACGAGAGGCTGTTGCTGGTCGATGACAATGAGTCGCTGGCCGAGGCTGCCTGCCTCTTTCTCGAGACTTTGGGGTATCGGGTGGAGGTGGAGAGCAATCCCGAAGTGGCGCTGGAGCGGGTGAAGGCGGGTGCCGGCAGCGGTGAGTCCCCTTTCGATCTGGTGATCACCGACGTGCAGATGATGGAGATGTCCGGGCGGGAGCTGGTGTCGCAGCTTCGCCAGCTGGCGCCGATCCCCGCCATTTTCCTCTCCGGCTACACCGAACTGATCGAAGTGCGGCATGGCCCGGCCAGCGACGAGGCCTATTTCATCAAGAAACCCTTCCCCGCTCGTGCTCTGGCCGGTGCAATCCGCCGATTGCTCGATGGATCGCGGCCAGATTCCAGCTAGAATCAGCGACATGAGACAAGCTCAACGTATCTGCGGCGTACTCGTTTCCTTGGCGCTGAGCGGTGGCACGGTCGCCGGCCAGGCGCAGGATGCGACCTCTTTGGACAGCTTTGGTTTGCTCGTGGCGCAGCAATCGCGGCCTTCCTTCACCATCATTGGCGCCGGGGCACGGCCGGCCGGAATGGGAGGCGCCTTTACCGCCCTGGCCGACGATGCATCGGCGGCCTCTTTCAACCCAGCCGGCCTGGCCTTACTGGTGTTACCGGAGACCTCGCTAGTTTTCGATGCAACATCGCGAGCGGATGACCACCGGATCTTCTCTGCGTTCCAGAACGGTCAGCTCGAGACCTACGGCGCTTCCAGATCCTCGTTCGACACTCAGGACCTCAACTTCTTCGCCTTCACCGCGCCGATGACGGTGGTGGGACGCAATCTCACCCTCCAGATCTCCTACCACCGATTGATCGACTTTGAACTCGACACTCGCCGCAGCTTCGAGGAAACCGTGAGCGGGGGAGTACCGATAGCCCAGCTGATGCAGACCATCGACCAGTCCGGAGACATTCACACCCTGTCTCTGGCGGCGGCCTACCAGTTGACTCAGCGGTTGTCGCTGGGGGCGACCCTCTCGCGTTGGGAGGGAAATTGGGATTTCACTACCCGCACCGAGGAGTTGGAGCTGCCCTCGCGCGAGGTGAGTTCGCTGAGGTTCGAGCAAGTCAACTCTTGGTCGGGATGGAACACGACGGTCGGGGCCCTGTTGCGCTACCCCTATGTGCAGGTGGGAGCGGCCTTTCGCTCCTCGTTCGCCGGTACCTACGAAGTGAACTCCAGCTTGGCGACCAACTTCGCCACGCCCTTTCCTCAGAGTTCGCGAGCCTTGGGCTCGTTGAACTGGCCCACCTCGTGGACGGTTGGCGTGGCCATCCTGCCGTGGGATGCTTGGGTGCTCAGCATGGACTATTCAGCCTTCGACTGGGACGAGATGGTGATCAAGGATTTTGGCGGCGCTGGCGCACCCGAGCTGAGTTTTGTCGACCTCAAACCCACAGATCTGTCCAAGACGCGCAGTACCAACGTGGTACGTTTCGGTACCGAGTACACCCTTTTTCCAGGTAGGAACATCGTGGCCTTGCGCTTGGGTGCCTTCCGTGAGCCAAGGCCGCAACTGCTGACGGCAAGCAGCGAAGCGAACGAACGTCGCGGTTTCAGCGTCGGCTTGGGCTGGCGCCGGGGAAACTTTGCCATCGACCTTGCCCTTCAGCATGCCACCTACGAGACCAGGATCTTACAGTTCGTCGATTTGGATCTGGTTGAAGGCGGTGTCGTCTCGGCGCCGGCCGAGGGAATTGTGGATACAACCGAAGATCGTTTTTTTGTCTCATTCCTCTACCATCTGGAGTCGAAGAAAGCGTTGAAGAAGGTCTTCCACTTCCTCTTCGTCGGGCCCAATGGGTCGCCGGGAGATGAGCCGGAAGAGGGCGGCGGGACGGACGGTGGTGAAGACGGCGGGTCAGGATGACTGCGGCTCGCCGCTCGCTTCTGCTTCTCCTCGGCTTGCTGGTCGTAGCGCGCATTGCTACGGCACAACAGCTCTGGTACCAGCACTATGAGCAGGCGCTGGAATTCGAGCAACAGCAAAAATGGAGCGCGGCGCTGGCCGAAGTGAGGCAAGCGGCGAAGCGCCGGCCGGAGCCGGAGGCGCGGGTGAGGATCTATGGCAGCCGGTTCCTGTTCAATTATGACCCGGCCTACCATCAGGCCCTCTGCTTGGTCGAACTGGAGCGCTGGGAGGAGGCGCGCAAGCCGCTGGCCAAGGCGCGCAGCGCGGGAGTGACGAAGGCGCAGATGCTCGATGCGCTGCGCCAACGGATCGAGCGCGCGCCCGCAAAGAGCGATCCGCCGGTCGAAACCGCCGCGGCTCTCTCGGTGTTGCAGGTCGAGTCGACCCCGCCGGGTGCACGGGTGTTGGTCGATGGCCGAGCTGTGGGTCAAACACCGCTCGAATCGGTGGAGATCGAGGCGGGCCCGCACCGGGTCGAGGTCGAAGCCGAGGGCTTTGACGGCTGGGGCCAGAATATTGAGGCGCAAGAGGGGAAGCGACTCCATCTCGTGGTGGCGCTGCGCAAACCGGTACCGTCCAAGCCGGCGCTCGACAGCGAAACTTCGTTGCCGCCGGTGATTGCGCCAGGCGCAGAGAATCCGTTGATCTCCTCGACCGTCGAGACCATCCCGCCCTCGCCAGGCGAAGCGGAGGCGCAGCTGCCTGACGAGACGCACGAGGCCGAGCCGGATAGTGCTCCGGCGGAGGAACCCGACACTGCGTCGAAACCCTCGGCTACCACGCAGGAGTCGGTGTTGACCGAGACCTCGCCTCCCATCCCGCCCGACGCCTCGTTCGACACCTCACCGGACATCGTGCTGCCCGACTCGAAGCCCGAGGTTGCCAAGGAAGAACCGGAGCCACCGGCATGGCCATGGCGATCCATCGGCGTTGGTCTTGGAGGGGCGTTGCTGGCGGGGTTGGCCCTGCGTGGTAGGTGGCGGCGTAGCTCGCAGCCGGACACGGCTACCTCTTCCTCGCCGGGTCGGTCGGGGCTCGACTCGCCCACGGGGTTGGTGAATCGGACGCTGGGCGGCTACCGGTTGTTGGAAGTGCTGGGCCGGGGCGGCATGGCGACCACCTACCTGGCGCAAAGGCTAGCCGATAGCAGGGAAGTGGCACTCAAGGTGCCGCATGAGAACGGAGATCCGACCTTTCTCTCGCGCTTCATCCGCGAAGGAAGGCTCGGCCAGACGCTGCATCACCCGCGGCTGGTGCGAATCTTCGAAGCCGGTGAGGACTCGGGCAAGGCCTTCCTGGCGATGGAGAGGATACCGGGCCATACGCTGCGCGCACAGATCGACCAGGCGCCGGCAAGACTGTCGGTACGCCGGGTGTTGGAGATCGTCGGCGACATTGCGGAAGGGCTCGACTACGCCCACTCCAAGGGTGTGGTCCACCGCGACCTCAAACCGGAGAACATCATGCTCAAGCCGGACGGCAGCTTGAAAGTGATGGATTTCGGCATCGCCCGTTTCGACGATCAGCCGGGGCTCACCGCAGCCGGTTACTTCTTCGGCTCGCCCCTCTACGCGGCTCCGGAGCAGGCGAAGGAGGGCCAGACCGACCATCGTGCCGATCTCTACTCGCTGGGAGTCATCTTCTTCGAGCTGCTGGAGGGAAAACCCCCGTTTGTCTCCGAATCGGTCTTTAGTGTTCTTGAGATGCACCGCAACGACACCCTGCCGGACCCCGCATCACTAGCCGCTGCACCACCGCCGGAGGTGTGGAAGATCGTGGTGAAACTGATGGCGAAAGATCCCGAAGATCGGTTCGCCACGGCACAGGAGCTGCTGGTGGAACTCAAACGGCTCTTGTTCCAGATGGAAGAGCCCGGTGAGGAGAGGGGAGATCCGCACCCCGCCACCGGGGGGCCGAACGCGGCTGCCGGTTCCTTCACGCCGACTTCCTAGGAACAGAGCGTCAGAGGTCAGGTTCGCTAGTAGGTGAGAAGTAGGTGCGAAGCGGTGTTGGGCCGCTTCACCTCAGAGAAACACTAGAGGAGGAACTTGACATGTGAATCACATGCGGTCATGCTATGAGCATGTCCAAGATGATTCAGCTGCGCAACGTACCCGATGAGCTGCACCGGACCCTGAAAATGCGGGCGGCGGGAGCGGGGATGACGCTTTCGGACTATTTGATCGCCGAGATCCGCCAGCTGGCGGAGTTGCCGACGATGGAAGAGATGCGCCAGCGATTGGCCTCGCACGAACCGGTCTCATTCACGCCGAGCGCCGCGCAGATCATTCGAGAGATGCGGGACTCGCGATGATCGTCGCCGACGCCTCGGCCCTACTCGACCTCCTGCTACACATGAAAGCGGTACCGCACTTGGCGGATCGGCTGCTGGCGCCGCACAGCGTCCTCCACGCCCCGCACCTCGTGGATGTCGAGGTTTCTCATGTCCTACGCCGGCTGACTCTTGCGAAGACAATCAGTGCGGCGAGGGCTAGCCAGGCGCTCGCCGCGTTGGAGGCCTTGCGTCTCATCCGCTGGTCCCACCGGCCACTCATCGGGCGAATGTGGGAGCTGCGCGACAACTTGACCTCCTATGACGCGGCCTACGTCGCTCTCGCCGAGAGTCTCGCCGTGCCGCTGGTGACCCGCGACGCCAAGCTGGCGAGCGCTTCCGGCTTGCGAGCCGACGTCGAACTCTTCTGAGCCCCGCTCCAGCGGGGATGCGCCCCACGTCGTTGTAGCCGTGGCCCGGGCCGTCACCGGGCTGTCACAGAGGGGTCACCGAGCCGTTGTTGGCTTGTAGCACCCTCCTCCTACTCTTGGTTCGAGCACGGTAGCCCGCCGGCATGATGCCGCGCGGCTGCGCGATGTCGAACCCAGGAGGAACGCTCAAAATGAACAAGTCGATTCTTGCCGTTGTCTGTCTATCGCTGGCGTTGACGAGTGCTGTGCAGGCGCAGCGTGAGCAGATTCGTATCGTTGGTTCATCGACCGTCTACCCGTTTGCCACCAAGGTCGCAGAGAGTTTTGGCCGAACCACCCACTTCAAGACCCCCGTTGTCGAGAGCACCGGCTCCGGTGGCGGTTTCAAATTGTTCTGTGCCGGCGTTGGAGGCGGCCATCCCGACATCACCAATGCTTCGCGGGCGATCAAGAGTTCCGAGGTCGAGCTGTGCAAGAAGAACGGTGTCACCGAGATCACCGAGGTGAAGATCGGCTACGACGGGATCGTGATCGCCAACTCGAAGAAGGCCCCCCGCTTCACGTTGACCCTGGAGCAGATCTTCCTGGCGCTGGCCAAAGAGGTGCCGGCGGGCGAGGGCAAACTCGAGGCCAACCCCTACCGCACCTGGAGCCAGATCGACCCGAGCCTGCCGGAGATCAAGATCGAAGTACTTGGCCCGCCGCCCACCTCCGGTACCCGCGATGCCTTCGCCGAGCTGGCGCTGGAGGGTGGCTGCAAGAAGATCGGCTGGATTGCCGCTCTCAAGAAGGTAGACAAGGCACGCTACAAGGCGATCTGCCACTCGATTCGCGAGGACGGCGGCTATGTCGAGGCGGGGGAGAACGACAACCTGATCGTGCACAAGCTGGACGCCAATCCGAACGCGCTGGGTGTCTTCGGTTTCAGCTTCCTCGACCAGAACACCGACAAGCTCCAAGGCAGCCTGATCAACGGTGTCGCCCCGACTTTCGACAACATCGCTGCGCAGTCCTACCCGGTCTCGCGGCCCCTCTTCTTCTACGTCAAGGGCGCCCACGCGGGGGTGATTCCCGGAATCGAGGACTACATCGCGGAGTTCACCAGCGACAAGGCCGCGGGTGAAGAGGGCTACCTCGCCGACGCCGGGCTGATCCCGTTGCCGGCCGTCGAGCGCCGGAGCGTCCGCAAGGCAGCGATGGCGCTGGTGGCCAACGTCGACTAGCCCTTCCTCTTCACCCTTCCCGAGGATGATTCGTTGAACGGTGCGCTCCTCTTCTTGGTGGTCATTCTTGCTGCAGCTTACTTCGGTGGGTCGCGGATTTCGCCCACCTTGCTCGCCAACAGCACAGTGGAGAAGCTCATCCAAGGGCTGCTCCTGATCGCTTCGACGATCGCCGTTGTGACCACGATCGGTATCGTGCTCTCCCTCTTGTTCGAGTCGATACGCTTTTTCCGTTTGGTCCCGCCCGGCGAGTTCTTCTTCGGCCTCAAGTGGAGCCCGCAGACGGCCTTGCGCGCCGACCAGGTGGGTGGTTCCGGCAGCTTCGGCGCGATTCCGCTCTTCGCCGGGACGGCTCTGATCAGCGCCATCGCGATGGCCGTCGCGGTGCCGGTGGGATTGCTCTCGGCGATCTATCTGGCGGAGTATTCCTCGCCGCGGTTGCGCTCGCTGTTGAAGCCGATGCTCGAGATCTTGGCCGGTGTGCCCACCGTCGTCTACGGCTTCTTCGCCGCCTTGACGGTAGCGCCGGTGATCCGGGACTGGGGCGAGGGCTTGGGGTTGGATGTGGCCTCGGAGAGTGCGCTCGCCGCCGGGCTGGTGATGGGGGTGATGATCGTTCCTTTCATCTCCTCGCTGTCGGACGACTTCATCACCGCGGTGCCGCGCGGCTTGCGCGAAGCCTCGCTGGGCCTCGGTGCCACCCGCTCCGAAACCATTCGCCAAGTGGTGCTGCCGGCGGCGCTTCCGGGCATCGTCAGTGGGGTGTTGCTGGCGCTGTCGCGCGCCATCGGCGAGACGATGATCGTGGTCATGGCCGCCGGGCTGGGCGCCAACCTGACGGCCAATCCGCTCAAAGCGGTGACCACCGTCACCGTCCAGATCGTCACCCTCCTCGTCGGTGACCAAGAGTTCGATAGCGCCAAGACGCTGGCCGCCTTCGCCTTGGGTCTGGTGCTCTTCGCCACCACCCTGATCTTCAACGTAGTGGCGCTGGCGGTCGTCCGCAAGTACCGAGAACAATACGAGTAAGCCCGATGAGCGAACCGATGGTGGCAGGTGGCGAGATCAAGGCGGCGGAATCGGCCGAGAGGGCAAGTCGGCGCAAGATGCCCGGGCGCGATCAGCGGCGACACCGCCTCGGCAAGCGGCTCAAAGCGGAGCGGCGCTTCCGCCTGGCTTGCCTGGCGGCGGTCGGCGTCGGCCTTGCCTTCCTGGTGGCGCTCTTCACCGATGTCATCCTCGAAGCGCACTCCGCCTTCTTTCAGACTCAAGTCGAGATGGAAATCTTCTTCGATCCGGCGGTGATCGATCCAGCCGGGGATCGCGAAAGCCAGGCGTTGATCAGTGCCGACTACGCACAACTCTGGCGCCAGGCGCTGCGCGAGAGGTTCCCCGAGGTCTCCGGGCGCCGGGATCGGCGGGAACTCTACGGCCTGCTCAGCGCTGGGGCCACCTACGAACTGCAGAGAATGGTGACCTCGGATCCGACGTGGATCGGTCAGCGCGTAACCTTGGCTCTGCGCGCCTCCGATGAATTGGATTGGCTGGTCAAGGGGCGAGTGGACCGTGCCCTACCAGAGAGCGAGCGGCAGCTTTCCGACCGGCAAATCGCCTGGGCTGACGCTCTGCGCGCCGACGGTAGGGTCGAGAGGCGGTTCAACGCCGCCTTTTTCACCACCGGCGATTCGCGCGATCCGGAACTCGCCGGCATCGGCGGGGCGATCGTGGGCTCGTTCTACACCCTCTTGATCACTCTGCTGATCGCCTTTCCACTGGGTGTGGCGACCGCGATCTATCTGCAAGAGTTCGCGCCGCGCAGTCGCTGGATCGATCTGATCGAGGTCAACATCAACAATCTGGCGGCGGTGCCTTCGATCGTCTTCGGTCTGCTCGGCTTGGCGGTCTTCCTGAACCTGTTCGGCATGCCGCGCTCGGCGCCGTTGGTCGGCGGTTTGGTGCTCAGTTTGATGACTCTGCCGGTGATCATCATCGCCGGTCGCGCGGCGCTGCAGGCGGTACCTCCGTCGATCCGGGAAGCGGCCTACGGTCTGGGCGCCACCCCCTTGCAGGTGACGGCCCACCATGTTCTACCTCTGGCTCTACCGGGAATGCTCACCGGCGCCATCATCGGTATGGCGCGGGCGCTGGGAGAGACGGCGCCGTTGCTGATGATCGGCATGGTCGCCTTCATCGTCGATGTCCCCAAGGGACCGCTCGATCCCTCCACCGTACTGCCGGTGCAGGTCTACCTGTGGGCGGACAGTCCCGAGCGGGCCTTTGCCGAGAAAACTTCGGCGGCGATTCTCTGCCTGCTGCTCTTCTTGATCCTGATGAACGGCGGCGCGGTGTGGCTGCGCCAGAAGACCGAGAAGCGAATACGGTGAGAAGCAAGGGCTGCCCGGGTAGCCTCTAGAAATCCACCTGCCAGCGGACCAGGAAGAAGTTGGCGGTTCCCAGGGTACTGATGTCGGCGTTGACCCAGTTGATCATCAGGCGGGTGGCCGGGTTGAGGTGCCAGTTGACGGCGAGGGTGAGGTTGTCTTGCTCGCCGCCGTGGATGGCGGCGTCGTTGAGGTTGAGACTCGATGCGCGTACAGCGATCTCCCAGGCGCCTTTGCCACCGTTGTTGTCCCAGTTGCTGCTCGGCTTGAGACGGTTGAAGGCGCCGGTGCTGGTCTTGAAACGGCGGTGGTCGTCAGTCAAGAAGAAGCCGGCCTGAGCGTAGTAGCCGTCGAAGGTCGGGTCGCCGAATTCGGGAGAATCGATGTCGGTTTGGATGTACTCACCGGCGAACCAGAAGCGGTTGAACACCCCGGCCACTTCGGCGCCGAGCAGGGTGGAGCTGTCGGCGGCGAAGCGGTCGGTGTTGACGAAGCGGGTGGTGAAGTGGGCCTCGGGGCGGGCACGGAAGCGGAAGGTGCCGTTGTCAGCGATCTCTTTGGCGGAAACCGCGATACCGAGGTGCAGCAGCTTCTTGCCTCCCTCCTCGTAGAGAGGCCGCCAGCCGATGCGCGCGGTGAGATTGGTGTTGTTCTCGTCGGTCGAGACTGCGAAGCCGTCGGCGTCGTAGAAGTAGCCCACGCCCCAGTTGAGGGTGTCGCCGTTGGCACCGTGCACCCCGGCGCCGGAGTTGCGGCTGGGCGAGAAGGCCTCCACCGGCAGCGAGCGTTCGATGAAGGCGAGGTATTTCGAACTGGTCTGCTCTTCCAGGCTGAAGTACTCCTTGAAGTGACCGAAGCGTACCTGCCCCCAGTCCAGCTTGAGGCCGATCCAGACGTCCTTGAAGTCGGCGCTGCCGCCGGCGAAGTCGTACTGCGCTTTGAACTCGACCCGCTGGTAGACGGTGCCGGAGAAGAAGAGCCGGGCGCGGCGGAACTCGAAGCCGTTGTCAAGGTCGTCCTCCAGCGCATTGTCGCCGCTGGCGAAGGTGTAGTCGGCCTGGATGCGGCCGCCGAACTTGAGTTTGAATTGGCCGTCCTCGGAGGCGAGCTGGTGGCCGTTACTCCACTTGGAGAGCCAGTCGTCGCAGCGCACCGCGGGGGCGGCGAAGAGCAACGTTGCAAGGAAACAGAGGGCGAGGCGATGAACAGGCGGTTTCATGTCCGTTCTCCCGTTGACGGAGTGATTGGGTCAAAAGGTGTAATACCCGGCAACTATGCAAGAGGAGTGGTGCGCCAGCGTGGAGGTGGTGTGACGAAAAGGCGACGCTGTGCGGGGGGGAGGGCTGTTAGCCGAAGCGGCCCGTGATGTAGTCCTCGGTCTGTTGTTTCCGCGGTTTGATGAAGAGCCTGTCGGTGACGCCGAACTCGATCAGTTCTCCGAGGTAGAGGAACGCGGTGTAATCGGAGACGCGCGCCGCCTGCTGCATGTTATGGGTGACGATGACCTGGGTGTAGTCCTCTTTGAGTTCGTGCAGCAGCTCTTCGATTTTGGCGGTGGCGATGGGGTCGAGTGCCGAGCAGGGTTCGTCGAGCAGGAGCACCTGCGGTTCGACGGCGATAGCGCGGGCGATACACAGCCGCTGTTGTTGGCCACCGGAAAGACTGAGGGCGTTGTCGCTCAGTCGATCTTTGACTTCATCCCACAGCGCGGCGCTACGCAGGCTCTCTTCGACGATCTCTTCGAGGTCGCGCTTCTTGCTCACTCCTTGGATGCGACAGCCGTAGGCGACGTTCTCGAAGATCGACTTGGGGAAGGGGTTTGACTTTTGAAAGACCATGCCGACCTGTTTGCGCAGGTCATGGACGTCGACGCTCGGCTCGAAGACGCTCTTGCCGTCGAGCCGTAGGCTGCCTTCGGTGCGCACGGCCGGGATCAGATCGTTGAGCCGGTTGAAGCAGCGCAGCAAGGTCGACTTACCGCAACCCGAGGGGCCGATGAAGGCGGTGATCTTCTTCGGGGCGATGGCGAGCGAGATCTTGTCGAGGGCCTGTTTCTCGCCGTACCACAGGGAGAGTTGATCGACCTCGAAGATCGGGTTCTCGATCCTTGCGGCTTCCTCGTCGCGGGGCGTCACCCCCATGCGGGTCTCGGGCAGTCCACGCGCCGGCGTGGAGGTTGAGTGCGGGTGGTCAAGAGCGGCTTCCATCGCTGGCTCCTCGTCTTCGCTGGTGACCTTCAGTGAGGCTCGGTCGCTTCGTCGTAGCGGGTGGCCGAGTGGCGGATGTCCGTGGCTTCGACGTAGAAGATGATGCTCTCGCAGATGTTGGTGGCGTGATCGGCGATGCGCTCGAGATTCTGGGCGATCAGCAGCTGGTGGAAGGTGTTGGTGGCTTGGTCGGAGTTTTGGCTGACTTTCGCCAGCAACGACCGCGAGAGTGCCTCGTAGTGATCGTCGATCTGGTCGTCGCGCTGCCAGATTTGACGGGCCAGCTCGGCATCGCGATGGACGAAGGCATCGAGGCTCTGAGCGACCATCCGGCGCACGTTGTGCGCCATGCGTTCGAGTTCCGCGCGCAGCCTCGCTGGTGGTGGACAGCTCAGTTCGCAGGCGGAGCGGGCGATGTTCTTGGCCGAGTCGCCGGTGCGTTCCAGGTCCTTGACGATGTTCATCACCGAGATCAGGAAGCGCAGGTCGATCGCCGTCGGCTGCTGTCTGGCCAGCGCCGAGAGGCAGTGTTCATCGATCTGCTTTTCGTAGTCGTCGACGTCGCGGTCACGGTGGACGACCTCGGCTGCGAGTTGGCAATCGTGGTCGCTGACGCAGCGCATGGCCTCAGCGACCATTCCTTCGACCGTGGCTCCCATGGTGAGCATCTGCTGGCGGATCAGGTCAAGATCCTGGTCGAGCTGTCTATCCATTGGCATTCCTTGCTGTGTGCGAGGTACGGGGCGCGCGCCCAGCAGGGTTCAACGCTGCTGCGCAAGGCTAGCGAGCTGTTGTCGCCCGGACCTTGACAGTAGTGTTACAACTCAGCGACAGCACGCTAGCTAGGAAGCCGGACGCGAAACAGGGTGAAGGCTCCCTCCACGCTCTCCACCTCGACTGTTCCACCGTGGAGTTGGGCGATGTGTTTGACGATCGCCAGGCCAAGACCGGTACCGCCCTCGGCGCGCGAGCGGCCTTTGTCGACTCGGTAGAAGCGCTCGAACAGGCGTGGTAGCGCTTCGGCCGGAATGCCGAGGCCGGTGTCGCGGACACAGATCTCGACCTGCTCGCCGAGCGCATGGATGGAAAGATCGACCCGCCCGCCCTCGCGGTTGTACTTGACGGCATTTTCCAGCAGGTTGACGAACAATCTCTCCAGGCTGCCGGCATCACCGAGGACTGGGGGCACCTCTGCGCAGTCCGTGTGGATCTGCACCTTCCGCCGTCGCGCCGTGCCCGAGATGGTCTCCAGCGCGCGTGTGGCCACCGCCGCGAGGTCGACGCTCTCTGCAACGTGGGTTCCAGCCGAGCTTTCGAGCCGAGAGAGGGTCAGCAGGTCGTCGAGCAAGGCCTGAAGGCGCGAGCAATGGGCGAGGATACGACCGACGAAACGCTCGGCATGGTCCGGCTCGGCCAGTGCACCGTCGCTGAGCGTTTCCGCGTAACCGCGAATCGCCGCCAGCGGCGTGCGCAGCTCGTGGGAGACATTGGCCACGAAGTCGCGGCGGGTGGCGGCCAGACGGTTGGCAGCGGTGGTGTCGCGCACCACCACTACACTGCCGCCGCCCTCGCCGAGCGCCGAGCCCGCGATCAGCAACGAGCGGGGTTGGGGTCGATCGAGGTCGACCTCGATCGCCGGGCAGTCCTCGCCGTGCAAAGAAGCCTCGGCGACGCGTGTGAGTTCGGGCAAGCGGGTGACTTCGAGCGGTGTCATGCCACGTACTTCGCGGTCGATGTTGAACAGCGCTCGGAAGGCGGGGTTGGCCAGATCGACCCGCCCGTCGGCGCCCACCACCAGCACCCCCTCGGACATGCCGGAGAGGATCTTGTAGAAATGATCGCGCTCCGTTTCGACAGCTGCGATCTGATCGCGCACCCGCTCGGCGAGTCGGTTGAGCGCCTCGGCGAGGGTCGCGAGCTGTTCGTTCTTGGGAAGCGGCAGCCGATAGTCGTACTGGCCGGCGGCCAGCCTCCGGGCTCCGCCGATCAAGTTGACCAGCGGCTGGAACAGGCGCCGGTCAAACCACAGTGAGGCGGCCATCATCGCCGCCAAAGCCGCCGCCAGGGCGAGGAGGGTGATGGCGGCCAGACGGGTACGCAATTCCGCGAGCTGCTTGAGCGGCATGGCGAGCCGGAGGGTGAAGAGCCGGCCATCGGTGGTCGTCACGCGGCGGGCGGCGTAGACATACTCCTGGCCGGTGGTCGTGCTGCGGCGCACCGAGAAGCCGGTTCCTTGGAGCACCGCGGCGAGGATCTCGGGCCGGCCGGCGTGGTTCTCCATCGCCGCCAGGCGGTCGCCGTCGCGCGCACTGTCGGCCAGCACCGTGCCGTCGCGCGCGATCACGGTGACGCGCAATGGCGTGCCGGCAGGCAGCGCCGTGACCTGCGCCTGTAGCTCCGTGCTGCCACATGGGGCCGAGCTGCGTTGTGACTCCAGTTGGGCGAGGATGTTGGGCGCCAGCACCCGAGCTTCGTTGAGCAGTTGGTCGGCCACCGAGCGCACCAGCAGGTTGGGCAAGAGCAGCCACAGCAAGGCGCTGATGGTGGCGATGGCGGCCGCCGCGGGCGCCAGCGAGGAAAGGCGCAGGCGGCTGAACGAGAAGAGGGGTGGCATGCGGTCTGCGATCTAAAGAGTGAGCCGGTAGCCGACGCCGATCACCGTCTCGATGCGCTCCGCTTCCGGACCCAGCTTGCGACGCAGGCGCCGAATGTGGGTGTCGACCGTCCGGCTGTCGATGTCGTCGACATAGCCCCAGACGTCGCTCAGCAGCCGGCCGCGAGTTTGCACTCGTCCGGCCCGTTCGATCAGCACGTGCAGCAGTCGGAACTCGGTGGCGGTCAAGGAGATTTCCTCGCCGTCCACCGCGCAGCGGTGCGCCTCGGGATCGAGGATGAGGCTACCGATCTCGAGCCTCCCGGTGCCGCTGTCCTTCTCCTCGGCGAGGGGTGCCCGGCGCAAGACCGCCTTGGCGCGCAGGACCACTTCCCGAGGCGAGAAGGGCTTGGTGATGTAGTCGTCGGCGCCCAGCTCAAAGCCGACGATTCGATCGACCTCCTCGCCACGGGCGGTGAGCATGATCAGCGGGATGCCGGCGGTGGCGGCGTTGCGCTTGAGGGCGCGGGTCAGTTCCAGGCCGTCGAGGCCCGGCAGCATCAGGTCGAGCAGGATTAGATCGGGCGGATCGCGCCGGATTTGCGCCAGGGCCTCGTCACCCCGATCGGCCAACTCCACAGCGAAACCGTCCTTGCCGAGGTTGTAGGCGAGAACTTCGGCGATATCGGGCTCGTCTTCGACGATCAGAATTCGCTGACCACTCATCGAATCTCCATAGCAGCGGTCCCCAGCTGGCGGTGGCGCTGTGCAGAGAAGCTAGCATGCGCGTCACAAGGTCCGCCCGCTACGGTGTGACGATCCTGTGACTACCGAGTCCGCTAGTCGCTAGGCGGGCTCGCGAAGAGGCTGCTTTGGGGCTGGTCTTCGTCCTGGGCCTCGGTTCTTGCCTCGTCTTGGGATGGGGCGGTTTCGACCTGGGTTTCGACCTGGGTTTCGATCTGGGTTTCAACCTTCGATGAGGGTGCTGGAGCTGGCTCATCCTTGGGCACGGGATCGAGGTAGATGAAGCGGCCTAGACCGCGCAGGAACTGCATTCCACCACCCTGCTTGCGGTGGTTGTGCAGCTGGTTGAGCTTGGCGTCGAGGTCGTCGATGAAGTGCAGCACGATCGCTTCGGAGGTCATCGGTTCCACCGGCGCGCTGTACTCCTTCTTGCCTTGGTGGGAGAGGACCAGATGCTCGAGCAGAAGCTGCAGGTCCGGCGGAAAATCGGGGATGGCCGCGCAGCGGGCCAGTACCAGGTCCCGCCCGATCACCGTGTGACCGACCAGCCGGCCTTCCATCGTGTAGTCGTTGGCGGGCATGGCGCCGATCTCGCGCAGCTTGCCGAGGTCGTGAAAGAGCACTCCGATCAGTACCAGATCGCGGTCGATATCGCGGTAGTGGCCGCAAACCCCGAGCGCCAACTCGGCCATCGACACCACATGCTCGATCAAACCGCCCAGGTAGGCGTGGTGCATCGTCTTGGCGGCCGGATGTAGACGCAATGCTTCACCGTGTTCGGCGAGGGTCTCCTCCGCCAGACGGCGCAGCACCGGGCGCTCGATCTTGCCCGGATAGATCGCGTTGAGCCGCCGCCACAGGTCGTCTAGATCTTCGTCGGTAGAGGGGATCAGCTTGGTTTCGTCGAAACCGTGGGCGCGGTCTTCTTCGCTGACTCGACGGCAGTTGTCCACCGACAACTGGAGCGCCTCGCGGTAGAGCTTGACGCTGCCCTTGACGGCCACGAAGTCGTGAGTCTCGAACTCGCTTTGCATCGCCGGGCTGTCGGCCCAGACCTTGGCGGCCATCGAACCGGTGGCGTCGGTCACCTGCATGTCGAGGTATTTGCGACCATTGCGGTCCTGGCGCTCTTCCTTCCGGCTCAGCAGAAGGTAGGCGCGAATGGTGTCGCCGGATTCCCAGGTCTCAATCGGTTCGTTGCTGCGGCTTGCCATCAATATTGCTCCTCGATCGGAGCGCATAGTAGCAGTTGGCGCACTTTCGGTGCTTCATCGACCCTCGCCCGTGGTCGATGCTTTCGCAGCCACCTGGGCGAGGGTCACCCGGGCCAGCTCGCGCAGCGGCACGTGGAGGTCCACCGCTCCGCTGGCGCAGGCCTCTTTGGCCATGCCGAAAACCACCGAAGTAGCCTCGTTTTGCACCAGGGTCGCGGCGCCGGCTTGGCGCATCTCCAGCAAGCCGGCGGCTCCGTCGTTACCCATGCCGGTGAGAATGACCCCCACCGCATTGGATCCGGCGGCCTGGGCGACGGAACGAAAGAGCACGTCGACACTCGGGCGGTGCCGGCAGACCAGCGGCCCGTCGATCAGTTCGATGCGATAGTGCAGCCCCTGCCGGCGAACCGCGATGTGTCGATCTCCCGGGGCGACGAGGAATCTCCCCTCCTGGAGCAGTTCACCGTGGCGGGCCTCTTTCACCTCGACGCGGCAGATCTCGTCGAGCCGGTTGGCGAAGGCGCCTGTAAAGGCCTTGGGCATGTGCTGGACGATGATGCCCGGCGGAGTCTGCGCCGGTAGCGCTGCCAGCAACTCGGACAGCGCGTCAGGACCGCCGGTCGAAGCACCGATGGCGATCAAGGTGCCGGCGGCGCTGCGCTGGCTGGGGAAGCCGTGTCGCGACGGCAACACCGCGTCCGCGGTGAGCGGCTGGGTGGGCGCCAGGCGTGGGCTCTCGCGCTTGGTGACCCGCGCCTGACTGGCGGCGCGCAGCGTGTCGATCAGCATCAGTGCCGACTCGTGAAGAAACTCGGTGATCCCCACCTTGGGTTTGGCGAGTACCTCGACGGCACCCTCTTCCAAAGCCTGAAAGGCGGTATCGGTCCCACGGCCGGCATGGCTGGAGCAGACGACGACGGGGATCGGTTGGTGGCGCATGATCCGGCGCAGGAAGGTAAGGCCGTCCATCCGCGGCATCTCGAGATCGAGCAGGATGACATCCGGCCGTGTCCGTTCGATTCTGCGCATGGCGATCAGCGGATCGGCGGCGGTGGCCACCTCCATTCCGGGTTCCTGTTCGAGCAGGGTGGTCATGAACCGGCGCATGACCGCGGAGTCGTCCACCACCAACACGCGAGTGAGGCCAGGCGGTTGCTGCCGGGACGAGGTTGGAGGCGCTGACTTGCCGGTCACGGATTGGTGCGCGTGTAAACGCAGGGAATGACGCTGCGCATCTGTTCGGTGAGCCCATTCAGATTCTCGGCATGGCCCATGAACAAGAAGCCGTTGGGTGCCAGCCGTTTAAGCAGTTGACCGATGACCCGGCGGCGGGTCTGCGGGTCGAAGTAGATGAGGACGTTGCGGCAAAAGATCAGGTCGAAAGGGCCGCGGACGGTGTAGTTTTCGGCGTTGAGGTTCAGTCGGTCGAAGTGAACCACCGAGCGGATTTTGCGCGTCGCTTTCACTTTGCCGAACTGGCTGCGCACACCCTTGAGCATGAAGCGCCGGCGCAGTACCTCGGGGATTCGCTTGGCCCGCTCGATGGGCCATATCGCTTTGCGGGCGGTGGCGAGCACCCGGGTCGAGAGATCGGTGGCCTGGACCTCCACCTGCCAAGCGGCTTCGGGAGTCAGATGGTGCAGCAAGGTCATGGCCAGCGAGAAGGGCTCCTCTCCGCTGGAACAGGCCACGCTCCAAGCGCGCAAACGGCGTGGCCGGTTGCCGGCGGCGGCCGATGCGTTCCACTGCGGAATGATCTCTTCGGCCAGCAGATCGAACTGCTTTGACTCGCGAAAAAACTGAGTCTCGTTGGTGCAGATGCGGTCGAGCATCTCGATCTGCTCTTCGTGGCCAGGCTGCTTGGCCAGCCGGTAGTAGGCGGTGAAAGAGGTCAGCGAGAGTTCGCGCAGCCGGCGGGTCAGCCGCCGCACCAGAAGTGCTTTCTTGGCCGGCACCAGGTGGATGCCGGCCAGCCGATGAATGAGCCCTTGGAAGAGGGCGAATTCTCGATCGCTGATCGGCCGGATCTCGTTGCGGGTGAGTGGTGAGGGTGGCTGGTCGCCGTGTCGTTGGAGTGTCTCGCTCTGCCTTCGACCGGCCTCCCACAGCTCGTTCTCAGCTTGGTCGCGTCGAGCGCGAACGCTGGAGGGCACGGCGATCATGATGGATCGCCGTCGGGATCGTCATCGTCGCTCGCCGTTTCGGTGGCCGGCGCAATGGCCGACTCGCCCTCTTCATGGTCTCCATCCCCGTCGTCAGCCGTGGTGTCGCCGACGTTCTCACCGTCGGCTTCAATAGCGGCCGCGGTGAGTAGCTCGTCCACGGTCAA
Organism: Acidobacteriota bacterium; assembly: GCA_024277255.1. GTDB lineage: Bacteria > Acidobacteriota > Thermoanaerobaculia > Multivoradales > SZUA-115 > SZUA-115. Next base: position 37,891 of record JAJRVQ010000179.1, read on the forward strand.
CACGCGGCCCGTATCGAGAACCAAGGCGAGACCGCCGGTCTCGTCTCGTGCCATGCCGAGGAGGTAAGCGGCGCTCATGCGGGTGCCGAAAGCGGGGGGTGGTTCGATCTCTTCCGGCGATAGCTCGATCACATTGTCGACCGAGTCGACGACCATCCCCATGACGATCTGTTCGCTGACCAGGTTGACCTCGACGATCACGATGCAGGAACGAGAGGTGATCTCGGTGGCCGGGAGGTTGAGTTTTGCCGCCAGGTCGACCACAGGCAGAGCCCTGCCGCGCAGGTTCATCACGCCGCGAATCCAAGGCGGAGTGGCGGGGATCCGGGTGATGGGACCGACGCTGAGGATCTCGCGAATTTGCAGAATGCTCGCCGCGTAGCGTTCCCCCGCGCACAGGAAGGTGAGGTAGGGGCGCTTCGGCCCGAGTTCGGCGACCTCGGTTTCGGCCGGGACTGGGGAGTCTGCGGTATCGCGTGGCGAGGGCATGGTGAGGTTAGAAGCGCTCGAAGTCCTTGTCTTCTTGGAGTTCGGCGGTTGAAAGGCGGCTATGAGTCGCGGCGGTCCACGTGGCCACGGGTGCAGATGCGGCCTCGCGACCCTTGTCGTCGTTGTGCTGAGAGGTCTGGCCGCCGCCGGCTGGGCGTGCGGGACGGTCGAGTTGGAAGAGCGCCATCAGACGGTCGAGCGATTCGGCCTGTGAGGCCATCTCCTGTGAGGTACCGGAGAGTTCCTCGGCAGCCGAGGCGTTGCGCTGTGCCACCTGGTCGACCTGGCTCATCGCTCCGTTGATCTGGTTGACCCCCGAGGCCTGCTCCTCCGAAGCGGCGGCGACCTCTTGCACCAGGTCCGCTGTGCGGCGGATGGAGGGTACGAGCTCGATGAGCAGTTGGCCGGAATGCTCGGCGACTTTCAGGCAAGAGGAGGCGAGGTCGCTGATCTCCTTGGCTGCTACCTGGCTGCGCTCGGCCAGTTTGCGCACTTCGGCGGCGACCACCGCAAAGCCGCGGCCGTGATCGCCGGCCCGCGCCGCTTCGATCGCCGCGTTGAGGGCCAGGAGGTTGGTTTGGTAGGCGATGTCTTCGACGATGGAGATCTTCTCGGCGATGCTCTTCATCGCATCGACGGTTTCGACCACGGCGGAGCCACTGCCCTCGGCATCCTCGGCTCCCTGGATCGCCATGCGCTCCATTTGCCGGCTGCTGCTGGCGTTCTGGCTGATCGAGGCGGTCATCTCTTCGAGACTGGAAGTCGCCTCTTCGACCGATGCCGCCTGTTCACTGGTTCCCTGCGACAGGCTCTGCGCGGTAGCGGAGATCTGTGAGGATGCGGAGTTGAGGGTGCGCACTCCGGAACGGACCTCTCGGATAGTGGTGGAGAGTTTCACCGCCATGGTCTGAAAAGCGGTGCCCAATTGATCGCGCGAAGAACGCTGGCTGACCTTGACCCCCAGATCGCCGTCGGCGATCGCCTTGGCCACGTTAGCCATGTCACGCAGGTAGGCGACGATGCGGCGCATGGCGAGAAGCAGCTGGCCGACCTCGTCGCGGGAGTGGACCTCGATCTGTGCTTCGAGGTTTCCGACCGCCAGCTGGTTGGCCACCGTTACCGCATGGCCGAGGGGTCGGGTGACAGAACGGATCAAGAAGACCGAGAAGAGGATCAACAAGATCAGGCAGAGTGCGCTGACCCAGCGGATAGTCTGCAACAACCTCGCTGACGACATCTGATTTTGCCGCGCGGTGGCGAAGGCGTCGATCATCCCTTGATCGCAGCTGGTGGTCAGCTGTTCGAGCGTAACCCGCACGTCGTTGTAGCTGTTGACCATGGTTTCGAGATCATGGGCGATGCCTTCACCGGTTTCTTGACTGCGCAGCCGCGGGATGGTGCGCAGAGCGAGTTCGTTGTAGGTGGTGAATTTGGTGCGCAGGTCCTCGAGGGTGTCGGCGGCGAGGTACGGATTCTTTTCGGCGGTTTCGAGGTGGCGGAAGAAGAGCTGCCCGCTCTCCTTTGCCTCGGCGAAGAACTCTTCGTCGTGGGCTGCTACGGTGTCCTTCAAGTCGCGCTGGAAATTCCCCAGCGTTTGCCTCAGGTCTCGGGTCACTTCCGAGGCGGGAAAATAGCCACTCTCGATCTCGGTCAGCAGCGCCTCGTTCTTGGTCACCGCGAGGGGACTGATGAGAACGATGGCCAGTAGGGCGAGCCCTGCCACGCCGGGCAGCAGCATGATCTTGTGGGCGAATTTCATCTTGTTGAACATGCCAGCACCTCAGTCGATCACTTTGACGACTTTGACGTCCTTACCGACCGTAGTGGTAGAGGAGACGTAGCCGATTGCTTGGCGGTCGTTGGCGACGAACTCCAGCACTTGACGTTCCTGGTCGAGTTCCGGTGGGGGTGCGGCGCGACCGGAGAAGATCAGCCGGAGCCAGTAGCTCTGCACCCGGCGCACCTCTCTGCCGTGGATTGCTTTGCTGAAGCGCTGGCGGGTTCTGTTGTTGGGAACCAGGTCGACCGGAGCGACGGTTCCGGCGTGGTCCCACAGGGTGTCCTTCTTGAGGAACAACCGCGAAATCTCGGCACGTGACAGCTCGGTGGTCGGGTTCGATGGATGCACCACGACCTTGAAGCCGATTGCCGATTGGGCTCGGCTCGCGGTGGCGGTCACCGCCAGGGCGAACAGCGAAAAGGCAAGAAATCGTCGAACGTGGTTCAAGGACTCTCCTGGTTAGAAGCTGAACTGAATCCCGACTTGGAATCGGTTGTCGGGGTCGAGAGGTCGCTGCCTCGGAATCTTGGGGTTGCGGCCGGGGATGGAATCGAGGTTGCCGTGCACCACTTCGTAGGGGGCTTTGACCCGAGTGAGCTTGGTCATCGTCCGGATCATGGTGCTGTGGCTTCCATCGGTTTGTGCGGGACGTTGCGGGCGAGTAGACCGGCAACGTCAAGAATCAGGGCGACTTGGCCGTTGCCGAGGATGGTCGAACCGGTGATGCCGTCCAAGTTTCCGAGGACTCGCTCCAGCGGCTTGAGAATGGCCTGTCTCTGGCCGCGAATCGCATCCACCACCAGTCCTACTGGGCCGCTCTCGTGATGCACCACCACGACGTTTTCTCGTGCCGGCGGGCTGGCGTCGATGTTGAAGATCTTGCGCAGCCGAAGGTAGGGAAGCGTCTCGCCGCGCAGGTCGATCACGCCGGTCGCCCGTTGGTGGGTACTGGTGCGCTCGCTGAACGGCAGCTCCACGGATTCGATGATCGAATCCAACGGCAAAATGTACGCCTCTTTTCCCAGATCCACCCGGAAGCCGTCGATCACCGCCAGGGTGAGCGGCAACTGGATCGAGAAAGTCGTACCTCGGTCACGTTGGCTGTGTACCGTGACGGTGCCGCGCAAAGCCTCGACGTTGCGCCGCACAACATCCATGCCGACACCACGGCCGGATAGCCGCGTGATGTCGTGCGCGGTAGAGAAACCCGGATCGAAAATCAGGTTGTCGAGTTTCGAAATGGCCTCGCCGGAGGAGGAATCTTCGGGGGTGAGAAGGCCGAGTGCCTGGGCGCGAGCCCGAATCCGCTCTCGGTTGAGGCCGGCGCCGTCGTCGGTGAGTTCGATGAGGATCCCGCGGTCGCGGTGGGCGGCGCGCAAGGTGACATCACCTACCGGGTTCTTGCCTTTCTTGCGACGTACCTCGGGAGTCTCGATACCGTGATCGAGGGCGTTGCGGATCATGTGCATCAACGGGTCGCGCAGCTGTTCGATGATCGCGGTGTCGACCTCGACTTCGGCGCCTTCGATGGTCAGTTGCGCTTGTTTGCCGTTGCCGCGGGCCAGATCGCGGACAGTGCGCGCGTGGCGCCGAAAGGAGGGGCCGATGGGCACCATGCGCAGGTCCATGACCGACTGTTGCGAGCTGCGAAAGAGGTGATCGCTCTCGCGATGGAGTTCGAGCAGTTGCCGGCGGTCGATGGTCGGGTCACTGAGAGCCTGGGTTATCTGGCCGCGGGCGATGCCGATCTCACCGGCCAGGTCGAGCAGGGCGTCGAGCTTGCCGATGGGGACGCGCAACGACTTCATCTGCTGCTCACTGAGCAGCACCGGCTGAGGGTCGGCGGTTTCCGGCTCAGGGTCGCTGGACGCCGCTGTCGCATCGCCGGCTTGGTGCGCGGCCGCGCTGAGCAGCGACAGCAGGGCGGGCTGGTCGGGACCGACTTCCTCGCTTCCTTCTTCAGCCCGGGCCAAGAGGCCGCGCAGGACATCGACGGAGTGGAGCAGCAGGGTAATCAGGCCACCGTCGATTCTCCCGTGGCCGTCACGAACGATTTCCAGCAGGTCTTCGAGTTTGTGGGCGACTTCGGCGAGAGGAGTGATGCCGAGCATGCCGGCATCTCCCTTCAGGGTGTGAACCAGGCGGAAAATCTCGGCCAGGATCTCGCCGTCTTGAGGCCGTCTCTCAAGGGTGACAATACCCTCTTCAAGCGCTACGAGGCTCTCTTCCGACTCGGTCAGGAAGAGCTGTAGCAGGGCTTCAAAATCGATTTCCATGGCGGCGGTGTCGAGGGGCTGGCTCAGAGGAGCTTGACCCAAGCAACTCCTTCATCGGTGTGGAAGATCACTTTGCGGCCACGCTGGCCGCCGACGGCTTGCGCGATGATCGGAATCTCCAGACGGTTGAGAATCTCCCGCGCAATTTCGACGTTGTTTTCGCCGAGATGTGGCCGCGGGCCGTCGAAGGCGGCGATGATGCAGGCGCCGCCGAAGATCTTGGCCTGCAGCCGGCGCAGCGACCCACCCAGGGCGATGACGTCGTCGATCAGACGGGCGATCGCCACACTGCCGAAGCGTGGAGACGAGAGGCCGTTGCCGACCCAGTTGGGCAGCAGATAGTGGTTGAGCCCGCCGACTCGTCGCTCGGGGTCCCACAAGCTCACCGCGACACAGGAGCCGAGGATGGTGGTGATCGCCGTGGGTGTCGATGAGACGAACAGATGGCCTGCGTGTAGATAGGCCTTCGAGCGGCCGGCGGTGTCCAACGCCGGTTCGCCTTGCCGCACTTCGACCTGGCCCGGTATCGGCTCCAAACACGGGTCGTGGATCGGGCTGGAGTTCATGCGCTGGCTTCGGCTCTCTGCTTCAGCTGGGTGTCGAGGTTGAGACAATAGAGCGCCGTCGCCGCCTGGGTTGCGAGGAGGTCGAAGAGTTCACGGTCGAGCGACTCCAAGCGGCCGCCCTTTTGCGACAGCAGCCGGAAGACGGCGATCAGGCCGATGACCTGGTCGTCGAGCTTGAGCGGTATACAGGCGGTCAGTTCGGTCTCACTGGGCAGCGCCTCGGCCGGCGGATTGCCGTTGGCGACGTACAGTTCACCGCTGCGGGCGCTGCCGCCGATGAGGCCGTCGCCGATCGGGATCGAGCGGAATCCTTCCTCCTCGAGACCAAACGAAGAGACCAGCTGTAGCTTCTCGTGCTGATCGATCTCGTAGATGCCGAATTCCTCGGAGCCGATGAGGTTGATGACGATCTCTTGGATCGCGGTGAGGATCTGCTCGCGGTCGAGCGTGCCGTGAAGGCGATAGCTGGCGACGTAGAGGTTGGCCAGGTCGTTGTTGCGCTGTTCGACCTCGACATACTGCGCCGAGTAGCGTTGGTTCGCCGCCTCGATCTCAGCCATCTGCTCTTCGAGTTTCACGCGATCTTGCTTGATATGGGCGAGTTCGGCCTCCAGCCCCTCCAGCCGCTTCTGTATGGAAGCGCGTTCCTCCTGGAGACGCTGGTTGTCGCTTTCCTGCGTCGCGGTGAGCCGCCTCAGCCGCGTATTCTCGTCGAGCAACTCCTGGATGTACTGGCGCGTACTTTCGCGCACCTTCTGAACGTAGGCCCCGTGATCTCTGTCTTTGCTTCCCATGGTGGTGATCCCGTCACTGTTCGCCGGTCATTCGGCGAGGTAGTTCTTGACTTTGGTGAGGAGTTCGAGGCTCTTGAACGGCTTGGCGATGTAGTCGCTACAGCCATTGGAATAGCCTTTCTCCATGTTCTCGGCCTCGCCGCGCGTGGTCACCATGATGATGGGAGTTTCCTTGCTCCCTTCGCTGGCGCGCAGGCGGCGGCAGACTTCGAATCCGTCCATTTTCGGCATCACCACGTCGAGTAACACCAGATCTGGTTTCTCCGCGGCTGCCACCACCAGAGCCTCTTCGCCATCGGAAGCGCGTACCAGGTCGTAGTCGGCCTTGAGGATCATCTCCTCCATGAACAAGGTGGTTTTCGAGTCGTCCACCAGAAGAATCTTCGCTTGCGCCAAGATTGGACCTCCTCTTCCCGCTCACCCTTGCAGCCAGGGTGGTACTCGTGCTGGACCGGGAGTTACCGGTCAGCGGCTAGGTTTGATCAGAAAAACTTGATGAATATAGTGAAGTCGCCCCGGGTCGAAAATGGACAGACAGGGATACAGGTTACTGACACTCTTTGTCAGTCGAGTGACAGGTATTAGCGCGTTTCCGCAGCAGATGAGGTCAAGCCGTCGGGATATTCACTACCCACAGCAAGCCCAGTGCCATCGAAGCCGATGATGTGGACAAATTGCTGTTATCTGGTTTCTGAACAGTTGATTTGGCCGACTGCGTCCCGCCTTCGGGGTTGACCGGCACCTCACTGGTTGGCTCCGTTCATAGAGTTGTCGCGTGCGGATTTTGTGTGCGCACTGTGGGAATGCGCAAGGGTCCGCATAGCGAATCGCGTCCGGAAATAGTTGTGATAGTCATTGAAGAGAGTAGCCACAATCACTAGACTGCCAGCCTCGATTACGATGGACAACACGCTTCACCGCGGTGAACTCGGTGATCAGGGTCAGCTTGACGACCCTCGAATGACCGGTACCGAGTTGGTCGACCAGTTGCGAGCGACTCTCGATCGTGCCGCCGAGCTAACCCGGACACTCGAAAGCAACCTGCGCTTGTCGCCCCAGAGCGAATCGCAGTCGGCAGGGGAGCGTGTGGATCAGCTGGAGCGCCGGCTGGCGGCTTCGGACTCGGACGTCAAAGAGCTGGCGATTCGGCTGGTGGAGTCGGAGCACCAAGCAGAGCGGCTGATGAACCTCTACGTGGCGACCTATCAGCTCTACTCCTCCTTGACTCCGGATGAAGTGCAGGTGTCGATCGCCGAGATCGCGATCAATCTGTTGGGAGCCGAGCGTTTCGTACTCCTCTTGCAGCGGGCGCCCGATCAAGAATGCGAGGTCGCTCTAGCGGAAGGATTCGACGGACCGGTCGCTTCTCCGTACAGCCACGGGCGGTACCAAGGCGGCGATTCCATGGTCGACTCGACGCTCGCCGATGGCGTTCTGCGTACCGGTCCCAGCGGTGACTCGAAGGCTCTGGCGGTGGTGCCGCTGCGCGTGCGCAGCACTCTGGTCGGTGTTCTGGTGATTCTGAAGCTGCTCGATCACAAGCCGATTCTTGGCGCCGAAGACCGGGATCTGCTGGACGTGCTGTCCGCCCACGCCGCCTCAGCGCTCTTCGCCGCCGGCCTCTTCGAAGCCAAGGATCGCAAGCTGCGGACATTGGAGAGTCTGATGCAGCTGGTTCGCGGCGGCTCGGGCGAGGCATCGGAGTCACAGCGATGAGTATCTCCGGCAATCTCGAAGACGTCTCGGGCTCCGACGTCATGCAGTTCATCCATCTGGGCCGGCGAACCGGCACGCTGGTCTTGCAGCAGGGCAAGAAGCGGGCGATGGTGGGCTTCTATCGGGGCAAGTTGATCAGCGCCAGGCGGGATGAGCAGCCGCTGGTGGGAGACTTGTTGGTGCGTCGGGGAGTGCTCGATCCGGAGCGGCTGCAGCGCGCGATTCGGTTGCAACGTGACGGAGCGGAAAATCGCTCTCTCGGCCAGATTCTACTCGCCCGAGGTGATGTCGATGCCGAGGCTCTGCGCGACGCGGTTTTCGACCAAATCAAACAGACGATCAACGAGATCGTGCAATGGGACGACGGCAGGTTCGAGTTTGTGGTGGACGACCTGCGGCCGGTGGACGACATTTCGCTCTACCCCGGCGATGTGCTCGAAAACTCGGATCTCAATACCCAGATGGTCCTGATGGAAGCGGCACGCATCTTTGACGAACGCAACCGGCGCGGTTCGGTGAGCGTCTCGCCGGTAGGCGAGGCGGCGCTGCTCGCCAGGCCATCCACCATGCGAATGCCGATGAGTGGCTCGGGGACGGCAGTGCTGGAGCCGTTGGTGGCCACTGCCAGCGCTCTCAGCGCGGCGCCGGCGGAATTAGAGAGGGTCGAGGGCAAGGCGCCCTTTCAACTGACCGGCGATCGGGTTGCCACGGAGATCGCCGAGGTGCGCGTAGTGACCCTCGACGAGGTCTTCTTCGCTCGCTGTCGCGAGGCGCTGCGCTGGCTCGGCGCTCCTGTTTGTCGGGTAGAACCGCAGTATGCCGGGGCGGTCGCCGAGGATCGCGCACCGGTCGTGTTGTTCGACTTGCGGCCTGCGGATCGCCGGGTCTCCGATCTGCGTGCCGTCTGTCGCGCATGTCCTGAGTTCCCGGTCGTCGCTTTGGTCGATGAGGGCTTCCCGCTGGGGGAGGCCTACGGTGCGGGTGCTGTGGCGGCCTTGCCGGCGGACCCGGAGGCGGTGACCGCTTGCGTCGGCAACCTACTGCACAACTTGCTCGCCGCGCGCGCCAAGCGTCCGATGTCGCAGGTGACGGACAATGAGGCCATGTCGCGGCTGCGCCGGGTTTTTGGCGACCTGAGGTCTGGATTGATCTCGGCGACGGTGGCGCTCAACTTGATGCACATCATCTCGGAGTCGGTCGAGCGGGCGGTCCTGTTCTTGGTGCGGCGCAACTGTCTGGCGGCGCTCGGTGCCTTCGGAGAGGCGGCGGGTGGTCGCCCTCTGGCGGAGCTGACGCGCAATTTGCGCATCCAGCTCGACGACGATAGCGGGCTGAGTCTGTGCGTGCGAACGGGCGAGGCGCGCTCGTTCAGCTTCGATGAGGTCCGCTTGCCGGCCGGTTTCGCCAAGACGCTGGGGAGGCCTCGCACCGGCCAGTCGGTCATCTTCCCGATCCTCGGGACGCAGCGGGTGATCGCCGCGATCTACGCCGACAATGGTGGCAGCGCAGAGGCGATCGAGGATATCGAGATTCTGGAGTTGGCGGCGGCGCAGGTGGGGATGGCCTTCGAGAATGAGCTCTTGCGCCATCAGCTCGCGGAGTCGGACTCGTAGACCAGCCTTCGCCGAGCGGGGCTCCTCGTCCCCGCGGCACTCCCCGGTCGCCCGCGTGGGCAAGATGATTGCATCGGGTAGCATGTCTTATGGGTCGCTCTGCACTGCCTCAGTTTTTGTTCCTCTTCTTGACTCTGGTTTTTGTGGTGGTTGCTCTGCCGGTGGCGGCGGAGGAGACGGTGGATCCGGCTCTCTGGCCGGAGGCGCAGCGGTCCTTTTTTCAGGACGGTCCTGGGTGGTTGCTCAGCACGGCGCAGCGGACGCGGCTTTTGGGGTTGGATGAGGCTGGGCGGCAGGCTTTTGTCGAGGAGTTTCTGGCTGCCGATCCGATTCCTGAGACGGCGGAGAATGAGCTGGTGGAGGGGATTCGCCGGCGTACTTTGCTGGCTCGCGGTTCCTATCTCTCGCCTAGCGATGTGCGGTATCGGTTGCTTTTCATCAGCGGGGAGCCGACTTCTCGGCAGCGGATTGACTGTGGTTTGGCTTTCAAGCCGTTGGAGATTTGGCGTTACTCGCCTGCCGGGTTGGCCGGCCGGCGAGCCATAGAGGCTCAGCGGGTGCTCGATCCGGAGGTGCGCCGGGAGGTGGCGGAAAAGGGTAAGCGGGGTCGGCATTTGCCGCCGTGGATCGAGAGTCCTCAGGTGGTGCTGTACCTGCCCAGTCCGGGATCGCCGTATCGGCTTTGGGAGCCTTTCGACTCGAAACGGGCGCTCTATTCCTCGGAGATGGAGTACTACTTGCGGCAGTCGCAGGAGATTTGGAGTACCGGCCGGCGGTTTGATCGACAGGCGTGCAAAGAGGCGGATCTGGTCGATCGGGCGACGGGGATCGAGGCCTTGTGGGGCTACAGCAAGGAGCGGCCGACGCGCGGGGCGATCGGTACTTTCGTCGCTCCGCCTGGCGATCTGGCGGCCTGGGCGCGGGAGGCGGCGGCGACGGTGGTGCCGGAGGCGAAGGCGGCCTTGGCGCCGGTGCTCGAAGCCGATGCACTGAGCGTCCACTTTCCTCGCCAGCGGCGCCAGCGGTTGGTGACTCGTTTCTTGGTGACGCTGCCGCCGGAGATCCGGCTGCAGCAGGACGACAAGGGCAAGTATCGAATCTCGCTGGAAGGGGTGGTGGAGAGCGAGGGCAAGGTGTTCGAGGACTTCCGGGTGCGTTTCGAGTTGGAGCCGGATGCTCTCGATGCGCCGGTGGCACTGGCCGCGGACCGCTTGTTGCGCCCTTCGTCCTCCTTCGTCGTCCGCATCAAGGTGCGCGACGAGATCAGTGGAGCCTTGGGGTATTTGGCGGCGGGCTTTGAGGTGCCGCGTCAGCCCCGCGAGGAGGACGCGGAGAGTGCCCTTACCGCACTGGTGGGTGAAGTCGACGACGAGCCCGCCATCGCCGCGGGCCCCGACGCCTTGCTCCTGGTTCCGGTGCCGGAGGGCGAGGTGACGCTGGGGCTTTTCCGCGCCGAGGCGCTGGTCAGCGGCAAGCGCATCGCCAAGGTGATCTTTTTGGTCGACGGTGTCCAGCAGTTGACCCGGGCTCGGCCGCCCTTCACCGCCGAAGTCCGGCTCGCCGAACGGCCACGGGAACAGGTGGTGCGCGCCGAAGGGTATGACTCCGCGGGCGAACTGGTGGCCGCGGACGAACTGATCCTCAACCAACCGCGCGGCGCCTTTCGGGTCCGCATCGTGGAGCCCGCGCCGGGCGAGGAGGCGGTGGGTGAAGTGCCGGTGCGGGCCGAAATCGTGGTGCCGGAAGAACGTCACATCAAAGAGGTGGAGATTCGACTCGACGGCGAAACCGTGGCCACGCTCAGCCGGCCGCCTTGGACGACCACGCTGCAGGTACCGGCTAGCTCGGAGTTCAGTTACCTGACCGTGGTGGCGCGGCTCGACGATGATCGGTGGAGCGAAGCGGTGCGAGTTCTCAACTCGGCCAACGAACTCGAAGAGCTCAACGTCCGCTTGGTGGAGCTGTATACGACGGTGACCGATCGTGCCAACCGGCTGGTGCGAGGGTTGGTCGAGGACGACTTCGAGATCTACGAGCAGGGGATCCGCCAGCAGATCACCAAGTTCGAGCTGGTCGAGAATCTGCCGTTGACCGTCGGCGTGACGATCGACACCTCCGGTTCGATGACCTCCTCCCTGGTCGAGGCACAGCACGCCGGACAGGCTTTTCTCTCCAACGTTCTAACTTCGCGAGATCGCTGTCTTGTGGTCGGTTTTTCAGGTAAGCCGATCCTCCGCATGGCGCCGACCAGCGATGTCGAAGGTTGCTTGTTGGGGCTCGAAGGTCTGATCGCTGAAGGGTGGACGGCGCTCCATGATGCGGTGGTGACCAGCCTCTACCACATGCGTGAATTGACCGGCCAACGGGCCTTGGTCTTGCTCTCGGACGGCGATGACACGGTGAGTTCCGTCGATTTCGCCGATGCTCTTGAATACGCCCGCCGTAGTGGGGTGGTGATCTTCACCATCGGCTTGGACGTGTCGGCGCTCTCGTTGGATGTGCGGCGAAAATTGGCCCGTTTAGCAACAGAAACGGGGGGTCGTACGTTCTATATTCACAGCGCCGATGAATTGACCGGCGTGTACGGCGAGATTGAACGCGAGTTGCGCAGTCGATATCTTGTCGCTTACAGCCCTCAAAGCGGGGGCAGCCAAGGCGAATTCCGCGAGGTCGAGGTCAAGACCAAGCGGCGTGGCCTCAAAGTTCGCACCATTCGCGGTTACTATCCATAGCTCTAGTCGTAGGTCGCCCACGAGATGAAATTCACCCAGGACCTCAGATCCAGTTTCTGCCCGGGAGTGCTGTGCGCCGTACTGTGCACCGTACTGGGTACAGGGGCATGGGCGCTGGCCGGCCTTGCCGACTCGGTCCCCGCCGCCAATCCGGGTCGTTTCGAGTTTTCCCAGGTCAACCGAAGCTATTCCGACCTGGCGACCGACATCGCTCCGGTCCATCTCTCCGGCATGACCGTTCAGCTGGAGTCGCCCTCGCACGAGCTGACCATCCATGCCAATGAACTCAAGCTGGTGCCGCGCGAGGACGGCAGCTATCTGGCCGAGCTTTCCCTGCGTTTCTCCGGCCGCGGCGAGCTGCTGGCTGATATCCGTATGGCGGGTGTTCCATCCCGGCTCGAAGACGAGTTGGTGGTGCCGGAGCAGACGCGGGTTCTGTACTTGCGCGTCCGTTTCGCCCGCGGTGCGCAAGGCTATTTGGTGACCACCGAGACGATGCCGAAGAGCCTGAGCGTCTCCATCGAGAGCCGAATCGGTAGCAACCTGCTGGCCGTGTGCCGGCAGGTAGGACTGCTGCTGGGGCTCAACTGCGGCGGCCTGTCGAGAGCCTTCTCCGAAGTCGACCTGCCGCTTCCCGAAGCTGGCGAGACTTACCTGGTCGAGTATTCACAGCTGGGCGAGGAAGGTAGCCGACAACTCGACGGCTACCTGGGCTTCCCGCAGCGCAACGTCGAGGCGAAGCCGACCGCCGCGGATTCGATCCCGTGAGCCGAGCTCCCGTCACCAGACTGATCCTGGCCCTGATCGCCGTCGTTTTCGTCCTCGAAGTGCTGCGCGGAGGTTCGACGCAAATCGCTGTCTTGCTGGAGCTTGGAGCCAACTACTCGCCACTGGTCCTGGGCAAGGGGCAGTGGTGGCGCTTGCTCACCAGCATGTTCCTCCACATCGGAATCATGCACCTGCTGTTCAACGGCTTCGCCCTCTTCCAGCTGGGAACCCTCTACGAAAGCTGGACCGGCTCGGCAAAGTTCTCCGCCCTCTATTTCGCCACCGGCCTCGCCGGCTCCTTGGCCAGCACCCTCTTCCACGGCCTGCGCGGCAGCCCGACGGTCAGCGCCGGTGCCTCCGGCGCCATCTTCGGCCTCCTCGGAGCCCTCATCGCCCTGCTGCTCAAACGCCGCGACCGACTCCTCCCTCAGGCACGCTCTCTACTCCAGCAGCTCGCTTTCTGGGCCGGTATCAACATCCTCCTCGGCTTCACCGGAATGAGCCTGGACAACGCCGCCCATCTGGGCGGATTCCTCAGCGGCCTCGCTCTGGGTTTCTTCGTCAGGCCGATTTGGGAGACATCGACCGACTAGTCGGCGTTTGCTCAGCTTGCGCACCGGGAATGGATAGCCCCTTGGCGGTGGCGGCGGTGACGATTTGTTCGTGGTCGGGGATCTGGAAGAGGAAGCGGTGGCGCTCTTTCGGCGGCAAGTCGCGCGTCTTCTTCATCAGGTCGGCGTAGGCGCTCTTCAGGTGAGGAAGGGCCAGCCGCCGGTCGGACAGGTGGTGTTCCGCCAGCCAACTGAGACCAGTGTAGAGTCGGAATTCGAGGATCTCGCGGCGCTCGACGCTGGCGCACTGCGCGGTTGCTTGGCCCAGCTCCTTGACCGCTTGGGCGATCTCCTCGGTGTCGCCGGAGATCAGTGCGGCGTCGAGCCAAAACGCGAGGTCCATGGCCGCTTCTTGGGTCGCTCCAGCCTTGGTGTGACCCTCCAGCGCTGGTTTGAGGTGCTGAATTGCCTGTCCGACCTGGTTCAGGCTCAACAGAATTCGCCCCAGCATCTGTTCGGCGTCGGCGCGTGGCGCGGCATCGGTGAGCAGCGTGAGGTCGAACAGGGAGTGGCGTGCTTCGCGTAGGGCCTCTGCCGCGAGTTCGAGATGGAGGTAGTTCTCCGCCACCGCCAGCCGGGCGATGGCCTGGCCGACGGCGTCACCGCCGGCCTGCTCGCGTAGGCTCAGCGCGTGGCGCAGCGGCCGAGAGGCCGCGGCGTGGTCACCGAGCCGCGAGAGGGCCCGGCCGATGCCGAGTTGGGCGAAGCTGGCCTCGTCCTCATTGCCCAGCTGGATGAAGATCTCACCAGCTTCCCGGTAGGCCTCCAGTGCTTCCATGTAGCGGCCCATCTGGGTTGCCAGCGCCCCCAAGGCGGAGAGCGAGGCGCCGATCGATTTCGGCGAACCGAGTATGCGACGCTCTGCAAGGGCTCTGCGGTGGAGCTGGAGGCCGTCGTCAAAGCGCTCTTGGTGGACCGCGATGTTACCCAGGTAGAAGCGACAACTGGCGACCAAGGATCGAGCACCTCGTCCTTCGAGCGCGGTGGTCAACTCTTCGAGCAGTGTCCTGGCCTCTTCGAGTTGCTGGCGCCGGATGAGAAGTCGGCCGAGTTGCATGGCGAGGACCGCCTCGCTGTTGGCATGGCTGCTCTGGGTGTTCTCCTGCGCCTCTTGGAGGGCCATGCGAATGGTGTCGGTCGCCTCGGTGAGGTGGCCCTTACGCTCTTCAAGCTCAGCTTTGAGGCTGGCGAAAGCGAGGGTTCGCTTGGCGTCGTCGTGCGCCATGTCGAGAGCGCGTTCCACCTCGTCGCCATACTCTTGGAGCACTCCAAGTCGGCGCGCCAACGGCAGGAGGTACCAGAGTAGATCGAGTTCGGTCGCCGGATCGTCTCCACCTTCGCGCAGCCTCTTGGCCTTGGTGGCGAGGGCGTCGAAGAGTTGGCTGGGCGCCACATCGGGAGCACCCTTCTTCGCCGCGATGATCAGCGGCTGCGTGGCCTCCAGGCTATCGCCGAGGAGGCGGAAAACCCACCAGGGAGCGGATGGTTCAGCCTCGTCGCCAGCCGCGTTGGTCCGCTGCCAGAGGTACTCGCCGAGCTCTTGGCGCAAGCTGTTGCGAACCTCCTCGCTCAACCCTCGGGCCAGCGCCAGCCCATGCGCGGGGCAGGGGAAGGCGACTCCGGGGCCCCACGGCGATTTGACCTCGCGCAGCCAGCCGTATTCGACCATCGCTTTGCGCCACTGTTCATGGAGGGGGCCGGCCGGTTCCGAAGCGGGTGCGGTCGTGGGATTCAGCGCTTGGCTTGGCAGAGGTGTGTCGGCGACGGCGAGTCGGCGCAGCGGGCCAATGCCGCCCAGCCTGCGTGCCTCGGCTTCGACATGGGAGGTCAGCCGGGACGAGGGAGTGAACCCGGTATCGTCGGCGCCACTGAAAAAGAAGCTGCCGTAGACCTGCCGGACCTGTTTCAAGGGAATCAAGCCGGCGAGCCCCTCTTCCAGGGCGAACGGGTTACCGGCGGCGGCGGCGAGGAAGCGCTCCTCCACCTGCTGCGGAAGAGACAGGCCGGCGAAGGTGCCACGGCCAAACTCTTCCATCTCCACCGGCATCATCGGTCCGATGTCCAACTGGGGCAATACCCACCAATCTTGCGGCCACGGTGTCGCTGGCCGGGCGATGAGGATCAGGTGGAAGGCTCCGCTCTCGTCGGCGAGGTCCACCAGATAGTTGAGCGTTTCGAGTTCGCGGGGCGTGGCGGCTTCGAGGCCGTCGCAAACCACCATCACCGGATCTTCGGGCTTGTTTTCCCGGATGAGTTGGGCGAGCAATTCGCTGGCCATCTGTGGGTCGAGCAGGCGAACCGGCTGCTGATGCGGATCCAGCAAGGTGGCGATCTCGTGCCGTTCGAGGCCGGCGGGTAGCGCGGCGGCGGTGTTGCGGCGCAGGAGCTGCGCCACCAGCTGCGAGGCCAGCAACGGTCCGCCGTGGCGAACGGGGCGTGCCGTCGCCCACAGTGGAGCGGTGTCGTGGGTCTCGCGCAGCAGCTGCCACACCAGTCGGGTCTTGCCGCAACCGAGAACTCCTTGGACGCGCAAGGATTTGGCTCCGCTGGACAAGAGTTGCCGCAGCCTCTTCTCCTGCGCCGGCCGGCGAATGTAGGGTCGAGAGCTGCGCAGCACGGTCGGGTTGCGCCACGGCGGTGCGGTGATGTCCTCGGTGCCGATCTGGACCAGCGGAATCAGCCGCCCCGAAGGGCTTTCATAGATTCCAGCTTCGTGAAAGCGGCGGGGGTGTTCCAGCTGGGTGGTGGAGATGGAGGTCATGGTGATGACCCCGTCGGCACACCGCGGCGGCCGCTCGCGGATATCGTCGATGGTCGGATCTTCCACCAACTCGGTTTTTCCCGCGACGAGCCGCACGCTGCACGGACAGATCAACGCTTGCGCGGTGGTGCGCTCAGCGGAGCGTGAACTGGCTGAGAGCAGCACTCCGGATGCCATGGCCAAAGCGGCGTCAAACGCCGCGGGGTCGCCCGCGGTTGGCGACACGGCGCATTGATGGGGTGTCGCCCAGTGGACTCCGGGCTTGTCACCGACCGTTTCGCGAAAGGCGGCAATCGCCTGATCACGATTGGTTCCCCAGAAGGTGACCAGGGCGGCCGGCAGGGAGATTGGAAGTCGGGTCGGGTCAATCATCGCATCGGGTCAATCATCGCCAGGGGCCGAGCTAGGTAGACTCGTTGAACCTCCGTTCAGCACGAGGTGATTGGGAGACGACCGAGGCCAGTGTAGGTTCCCGGAGGTGGAAACCGAAGAGCTGTTGCCGGTATCATACCGGTCCAGGTTCGGGCCGGTCGCGATGACGCTGGTTCGTTTCACCGAAAAACACTATCTAGAGTATGCCATTTTCGAGGCGTCGCCTGCGCTGCGATATCTCGACGCCTGTACGCGGTACCGTCCTGCTTGCGCTTGACGCAAGGCGAGCGGCAGAATCTTGCAAGGAGTTCCTACCATGGCTTCGCGACGTTTGATGAACCGCCTCTACTACTTCACGGTGGAGGACGAGAGCATTCTGGCGGAGGCTTTCGCCCAGCTGGACGACGAGTCTTACGCCATCACCTACAAGGTTGCCGGTACCGATGACGTCTTCGTCACCAACGGTGAAACCAAAGAGGCGATGGATCGCAACGATGTTCCCTACAACCTGCTGGCGGAAGAGGATGGGACTCGCATCTCGATCTACCACTCGCCGCTTTCCTGCGAGGAGCTGGGAGACTATGAAGATGCCATCAAGGCTCTCGGCCTCGCCTGCCGCGCCATCGGAATGGCTTGCGTGGGGGTCAACGGCGAGAGCAATCTCGGTTTTGACCTCAGCGACGGTGCCAAGCAGTACACCTACTTCACCGCCCCGGCCGGCCACACCTTCATCTGGCGTCTCTTCTTCGAGCGTGACGAGGCGGTGAGCTTCCTGGACAAGCTGACCTTCAGCGAGAAGAAGGCGGTGGATTGGGCCAAGTCGATGCCGCTGGCTTCGAACAAGGAGCTGAGGTCCTATCATTGACCCTGCCTTTCGGCACCCCCACCTACCGGGTCTCCGAGCTGTGCGAAGAGGTTCGTGAGTTCCTGGGCGAGGCCTTCGCTTCCCTGTGGGTTGCCGGCGAAGTTCAGCGAGTACGCCGCTCTCAGCGCGGCCATCTCTACTTCGAGCTGATCGAGAAAGGTGATGGCGATGCCGTGGACGGCAAGCTGGATACCGTCCTTTGGCGGCGGGACCATGGGCGGGTACGCAAGATCCTAGCTGCTAGCGGGCAGGAGATCGCCGAAGGGCAGCAGATCCGCTGTCGCGGTGACCTCGACTTCTATCCGGCCGGCGGCCGGTTGCAGTTCGTGGTCCGCGAGGTCGATCCGATCTTCACTCTCGGCCTGCTGGAGCAACGGCGCCGCGAAACCTTGGCGGCGCTGTCGGCACAAGGGCTGGTCGAGCGCAACGGCCGGTTGCCCGTACCGGCGTTACCCATGCGCATCGGTTTGGTCACCTCGCAGGAGAGTGCGGCCTATCACGACTTCCTCTCTTCGCTTCGCCGCAGCGGCTATGGATTCCAGGTGCTGTTCGCTCATGCTTCCGTGCAGGGGGTAAGTGCCGCCGGGGAGATCGTCTCGGCGTTGAGCAGCCTGGCGCGCGAGGGGGATCGTAGCGGGCCGCTCGACGGCGTGGCGTTGATTCGCGGTGGCGGATCGCGGTCCGATCTCGCAGTTTTCGACAGCCGGCCGGTGGCCGAGGCGGTGGCCCTGGCGCCCTTTCCGGTGTGGACGGGCTTGGGCCACCAGATCGACCGCTCGATCACCGACACGGTGGCGCACACCGAGCTGACCACCCCGACCAAGGTGGCCGAACACCTGATTGAGCGGGTGGCCGGTGCCGAGACCAGCCTCGCCTCCTTGCGCGCCGCGCTGCGCTCCGCCGCGACGGCCCCCGTGACCAGCTCTCGCCAGGAGCTTCGCGCCCTCGAACGGGCGGTGCGCATGGGTGCGCAGCAACGGTTGAGCGCCAGCCGGGATGGTTTGGATCGCCAGGCTCGGGCGCTGGGGCGAGCTAGCCATGGTCTCTTGCGCACCGCGACCGCCGGCTGCGATCTGCTGGCCGACCGCATGGCGTCGGCACCACGGCGGACTCTGCGCCGCCAAGCCGCACAGCCGGAGACTCTGATGCGAGGTCTGCTCGCCGTCGTGCGCGGTCGCTTGCAGGCGGCGCAGGCGTCGCTCGACGGCTTACAGCGACTGTGCCGCGAGCTGTCTCCGCAGCGAACCCTGGAGCGCGGCTTCACGGTGACTCGAACCGCGGCGGGTGCCCTGGTGCGCCGCGCCGCCGACCTCACCCCGGGTGAGAGAATGACAACCCAGACAGCGGCCGGTTCCGTCACCAGCCGGGTGGAGACTCCATGACCAAGAACGAGGGCAACGCGGTGGACATCGAGGGTGTGCAGAGTGAGGGTGAGACGCTGAGTTTCAGCGCCTCGATGGAGGAGCTGACCGCGATCGTGCAGCGCATCGAGGACGACCAGACGGACATCGACGGTCTTGCCGCGGCTTTGCATCGCGCTTCGGAGTTGTTGGAGTTTTGTCGTGGCAAGATCCGCAAGGTGGATCTAGAGGTGTCGCAGATCGTCCAGCAACTCGACCGCGCCGACACTGCTGCAAACACCGTCGCGGGCGCTGGCGCCGACAAGACGGTGAGTGATGACGACGCCACGGATGGCTGAACCCGCTGAGGCCGCGGCAGCCTCGGAGTACGGGCGGCTGGAATACGCCGACGGTTTCGCCTGGCTCTGGCTCGATGAGCCGGGGCGCAAGATCAACACCCTTTCGGGACGCTTCTTGGCTTGGTTCGAGGCGGTACTCAGCACCCTCGAAGCTGAGCCGCCGCGCCACGGTCTGGTGATCCTCTCGGCGAAGGCGGACTGTTTCGTCGCCGGAGCGGATGTCGACGAGTTGTGGCGCTCGAGCGATGCCGGCGAGGTGCGCCGCCTGCTGAGACAGGGTCACGCTTTGCTGCGGCGGATCGAACTTATGCCGTTCCCCACGGTGGCGGCGATTCACGGCGCATGTTTGGGCGGAGGGCTCGAACTGGCCCTGGCCTGCGATCGCCGGGTCGCGTCGGAGTCGGAGGTGACCAGGCTGGGGCTGCCGGAGGTTCAACTCGGCCTGATCCCCGGGCTCGGAGGCAGCCAGCGGTTGCCGCGGCTGATCGGCGTGGCCAGGGCTTTGCCGCTGATCCTCACCGGTAAGCGTCTGCGGGCGAGCAAGGCGCTGGCGCTGGGGCTGATCGACGCCGCCTGCCATCCCGGGCAGTTGCAGGAGGTCGCGGCACAGCAGGCTGTGGAGCGTGCGGCAGCTGGGCGGAGAGCTGGGCGGACTCGGAGCTTGAGCTGGCGGGCGAGCGATCTGGCCGCCCGCCTGCCGCTGACCAGGTGGTGGATCTTCGCCCGGGCGCGCAAGCGTGTACGCACCAAGACCCAGGGCCATTATCCGGCGCCTCTGGCGGCGATCGACGTGATGGAGCGGGGCTTGGCGCTGCCGCTTCAAGAAGCGTTGGAGGTGGAGGCGGAAGCCTTCTCGCAGCTGGCGGTTTCGCGCACCGCCAAGGCGTTGATGTCGATTTTCTTCAGCAAGACCCAAGTCGAGACCAAGGCGTCGCGGTGGGCGAAAGAAGCTCGGCCGGTCTCGCGCGTGGGTGTCTTGGGCGCCGGCTTCATGGGCGCCGGAGTGGCGCAGGTGCTCTCGAGCGCCAAGCTAAGCGTGGTACTCAAGGACCGGGATCTAGCCACCGTGGGGCAAGGGCTGGCGCGGTGCCGGGAACGGTTCGACCAGATGGTGGCCCGCCGCCGCTACCGGCCGAACGAGGCGGCGGAGGCGATGGCTCGCATACAGGCGACCCAGGACTACACTTTGCTCGGACGCTGCGAGCTGGTGATCGAGGCGGTGGTCGAGGAGTTGGCGGTCAAACAGGCGGTTCTTCGCCAGCTCGAAGCGGTGGCCCGCGAGGATCAGATCTTCGCCTCCAATACCTCGACCCTGCCCATCGCTCGCATCGCTGTCGCCAGCCAGCGGCCCGAACAGGTGGTCGGTATGCACTTCTTCAGCCCGGTGCACAAGATGCCCCTGGTCGAAGTGATCGCCCATCCGGGCAGCGCGGCGAGCGCCGTGGCCACCGCCATTGAAGTGGGCCGCCGCATGGGCAAGACAGTGATCGTCGTTCAGGATGGCGCGGGTTTCTTCACCTCGCGCGTCCTCGCCCCCTTCCTCAACGAGGCGGCCTGGTGCCTGGTGCAGGGTGGTTCGATCGAGGAAGTGGATCGAGCCTTGACCCGCTGGGGTTGGCCGGTGGGACCCTTGGCGCTGCTCGATGAGGTGGGGCTCGACATCGCCGCCCACTCCGCCGAGGTGTTACAGGCCGAGATGGGTGATCGTTTTGCCGCTCCTGAACTCTTCGCGCGGCTGCTGCGCGAAGGTCGGACGGGGCGCAAGGGCAAGGGTGGCTTTTACGACTACTCCGGAGCGAACAAGAAGGCCGATCGCAAGGTCTACAAGCTGATCGACTGGAAACCGGCGCCGATCGCCGAACAGGAGATCGCCGAGCGGTGCTGGATGCAGATGCTCAACGAGACAGCGCGCGCCATCGAGGACGGAGTGATCGAGGATCCGGTCGATATCGATCTCGCAGTGGTCTTCGGCTTTGGTTTTCCGCCCTTTCGCGGTGGTCTGCTGCGCGAAGCGGACCGCCTCGGCGCCGGCTACGTGGTCGATCGCCTGGATAGCTGGGCCGAGGTCTACGGCGAGCGTCTACGGCCCGCCGAACTGCTGCGCCGGATGGCCGATCGCGGCGAGAGGTTTCATCAGCGATGATTCTCGCCGGCCTACTCTTCGTGGTGTTCGCCTTTCTGTCCGCGGCCGGGGCGGCTTGGATCGCCTACGCGGCCAAGCGTCGCCTCGCCCCGGCGGTGCTGGCTGCGCTGGGTACTCTGTTCGCCTTTGTTATCTTGGCTGTTGGCGTGGCGTGGGTGGTAATGATCAGTATGAAAGTAGAATAGAAATATGTCTTCACAAGGGTCCGACGACCAAACGGCATTCCCTCGATCCACCACCCAAGGCCCGCGCTCCCGTCCCCGGCCGCGCCCGCGGCGCCGGCGCTGGTTGCGGCTGCTGCTGGTGCTTTTGGCGCTGCTCTTGGTGGTGGTTGCCGGCGCCGCTTTGTGGCTGCGTCACCAGCTCCAAGACAGCCTGCCGCAACTGGAAGGTGAAGTGGCGCTGGCCGGAGTCGCGCTGAGCGCGCCGGTGCGCATCGAGCGTGATGAATTGGGAATTCCCACCCTGCATGGCGAGGATCGCGACGATCTGGCGTTGGCCACCGGCTTTCTCCACGCGCAGGAGCGCTTCTTCCAGATGGACCTGATGCGGCGCCAGGCTGCGGGTGAGCTGTCGGCGCTGTTCGGCTCGGCGGCGCTGCCGATGGATCGCAATGCCCGCCTCCACCGTCTTCGCTCGCGGGCCGAGCGTGCGGTGGAGCGACTTTCGCCGCGGGAGAGAGAGCTGCTCGAATCCTATGCCGCCGGGGTCAACGCCGGTCTGGCGAACCTCGGGGCGCGACCGTTCGAGTACCTGTTGTTGCGCACCGAGCCGGAGGCTTGGCGGGCCGAGGACAGTTTCTTGGTGGTTCTGGCGATGTACTTCGTCCTCCAGGATTCCGACGGTAGCGCTGAGTCGGACCTCGGTCTTCTCTACGATCTGTTTCCCCGCGAGCTGGCCGATTTCTTGGCTCCGCGCGGCACAGGCTGGGATGCCCCGCTGGTCGGCGAGCCCTTCGAGCCGCCGCCGATTCCCGGCCCGGAGATCTACGACTTGCGTGCCGGATCCGCCGCCGAGCCCTTGGATCGTGCCGCTTCGGCCCGCCGATTGTCGCCCTCCCCCACACCACCCGCCGCCGATGGCCGTTTCTTGGCTTCGAGGGAGAGGATCTCGGCCTGGCTCGGCGGCATGAGTCTCAGCCCCAAAGAGCGGGCGCAGCTGGGCTCCAACAACTCCGCCCTGGCGGGTAGCCGAACCGCCTCGGGTGCGGCCCTGGTGGCCGACGACATGCACCTGCCGCTAGGCGTACCCAATACCTGGTACCGCGCCTCGTTCGTCTTGCCCGCGGACGATGGAGGTGAGGTACGCATTACCGGGGTCACCCTTCCCGGGATTCCCTTGATGGTGGTGGGAAGCAACGGCCATGTGGCCTGGGGCTTTACCAACAGCTACGGCGATTGGGGTGACCTGGTTGTGCTCGAACAGCCGGCCGGCGACGATCTGCGCTACCGCACGGCGGAAGGCTTCCAAACGCTCACCCGCTTCGAAGAGGTGATCGAGGTGGCCGGAGGCGAGAGCGAGACGTTCGAGGTCTTCGAGTCGATCTGGGGACCGGTGGTGGACCGCGACCATCGCGGGCGCCGGCGGGCCCTGCGCTGGGTAGGGCACGATCTGGACGGCTACAACCTGGGTTTGATGGGATTGGAGCAAGCGACCAACCTGAGCGAGGCCTTCGACGTGGCCCACGTCAGCGGAATTCCGGCACAGAACTTCGTCGCCGGCGATGCAGCGGGTCATATCGGCTGGACGATCGTCGGTCTGGTACCTCGCCGCGTCGGTGGCGAGTCCGGCTTTGACGGCCGCCTGCCGTCCTCGTGGGCCACCGGGGAACGGGGATGGGACGGTTTCCTCGATTCCTCGCAGGTACCCGCAATCATCGACCCGCCCGCCGGACAGCTGTGGACCGCCAACGCGAGGGTGGTCAATGGCGAGATGTTGGCGACCATCGGCGATGGAGGGTACGACCTCGGCGCCCGCGCCCGGCAGATTCGTGACGACTTGAGTGCTCTCGACGGTGCCTCGGAGCCACAAGATCTACTGGCGATTCAGCTGGATGATCGGGCCCTCTTCCTACAACGCTGGCACACTCTGCTGCTCGAAGTGCTGGGGCGCCCACATGACAACGACGCAGAGTTGTGGGCTCGAGCACGCCGTTTGGTGGAGGAAACCTGGAACGATCACGCGGCCCCCGACTCGGTCGCCTTTCGCCTCGTTCGCGGCTTTCGCCTCAGCGTTCAAGAAGAGGTCTTCGATGGGCTGACGGCACCGCTCAAAGAGGCCGACGAGCGGTTCAGATGGGGTTCGTTGCCGCAGCGCGAAGGGCCGCTATGGCGTCTGGTCAGCGAACAGCCGCTGCACCTGCTCGACCCCAAGTACGCCAGTTGGGATGCGATGCTCGAAGCGGTCGCCGATCGGCTGCTGCACGAGGTGGCCGAGGACGGACCGCTCGAAGAACAGACCTGGGGCAAGATCAACACCCCGCGCATTCGCCACCCATTGAGCCGTGCGGTGCCGCAACTGGCCGGCTTCCTGGATATCGAAACTCCGCCGCTGCCCGGTGCCACCTTCATGCCCCGCGTGCAAGGCAGAGGCTTCGGTGCCAGCGAGCGCATGGCGGTCAGCCCTGGCCACGAGGCGGACGGCTACTTCCACATGCCCGGAGGCCAAAGCGGCCATCCACTCTCCCCCTTCTACCGCGCCGGCCACGACGCCTGGGTCGAAGGCCGTCCGACCCCCTTCCTGCCGGGTCCGACGAAGTACGAGCTGATTCTGCGGCTGTAAGGGGCTGCTCTCGTGAACGGCCACGAGGGTAGCCCCAAGCGCACGGGGAACCTACGGCCAGGCTGAGCCGTCCAAGCCGGTAGTTGCGATCGGCCCGAGCCGCGCATGCCGGCGCTGAAACAAGGGCCGGTTTGCGGCGTAAGGTCTTTTAGGGAGCAGACGTATAGGAGCTTTCAGGCGCCGCATTTCAACTGGATGGCCTGAACCCAACAACATTGATTCCAATCAGCGATGCCCTGAGTCTCCGACGCAGACGCAGGGAGGATACGAGGCACAGGCCTGGGGGATACGACGGTGAACGAGAGCTGGAAACGCCAAGTGATACTAGTGCTGGCGCTCGTGGTTGCGAGCGCCGGTTTGATCGGTTGCGGCAACAGGAGTGACGCCAGCGAGGGGGGCAGCCTCTTCGGTAAGAAGGATGACAAGCAAGTCGAGGAGCAGGCGGTGCCGGTGGCCATTGCGGCTCTCAGCCGTGGCGAGATCGAGTCCGTGTTGCGCTTCTCGACCAACCTTGAAGCCGAAAAGGAGGTCAAGGTCTACGCGCAGGCGGCCCGCCGGGTGCGCGAGCTGCGGGTTGAAGAGGGCACACAGGTCTCGCAGGGCCAGCTGCTTTTACGCCTTCAGGATGACGAGCAGCGCACGGCGCTGGCCAAGGTGCAAAGCCAGCTCGACAAGGCGAGCCGCGAGTACGATCGCCAGAAGCGCCTCTACGCCCAAGAGATGATCAGCGAGCAGGCTTTCAACGACGCCACCTATGAACTCGAACAGCTCGAACTGGCGCTCGAAGAGGCACAGCGGGCGCTTTCTTACACCGAGGTACGGGCGCCGATTGCGGGCATGATCACCGGCCGTTTGGTCAACCTGGGAGATCAGGTGACGATCAACCAACCGCTCTTCGATCTGGTCGACTTCGATTCGATCGTGGCGCGGATCTATGTGCCGGAGAAGGAGTTTCAGCGGCTGACGCGGGGCCAGTTGGCCCGCATCACGACGCCGGCGTTGGTTGAGAAGAGCTTCACCGGCAAGGTCGAGCGGCTGGCTCCGATCATCGATCCGAAGAGCGGGACGGTCAAGGTGACGATCGATGTACCGACCCGGCGCACGGCGCTGCGTCCCGGCATGTATGTCGACGTCGAGTTGGTGACCGCGGTGCATTCGCAGGCTCTGTTGGTGCCCAAGCGGGCTCTGGTCTACGACAACGACCAGATCCTTCTTTACAAGATGGTCGGCGCCGATCGGGTCGAGCGCACGTTGATCAAGCCGGTCTTGGAGGACAAGAACTTCGTCGAGGTGGCCTCGGGGCTGTCTGAAGGGGATGAAGTGGTCATCGCCGGCCAGGCCGGTCTCAAGGATGGGGCACTGGTGCGTCTGGCGGGTGTCGATGTTGAGAAGGACGAGACTCCCGCCAGCGAGTCGGCGGAGCCGGCGCCGTGAGTGGCGAAGATCCGCGGCCTCCATTCGACGGCGATGAGACGCAGCCGTTGCTGGAGCCGGACTCCGAACCCATCGCGGCCGGCGAGCAACAGGAGACCGCTCCCGAGGTGGGCCTGGTGGCCGAAGAGACCGACGGACCTGCCGGGAAACCTCCGCTGACCAGCTTCACTACCAGTCGCCCGGTGGCGGTCTTCGTCGTCTTTCTGGCGGCGGTCGTCTTCGGCCTCTTCTCGTACAAGCAGCTCTCCGTCGCCTTGATGCCGGAACTCAGCTATCCGACGCTGACCGTGCGCACCGAGTATCCGGGAGCCGCGCCGGAGGAGGTGGAGAACGACATCAGCCGCCCGGTCGAGGATGCGCTGAGCGTCATCGGCGGACTGCGCCACATCAGCAGCATCAGCCGGGCCGGAGTCAGCGACGTGGTTCTCGAATTCTCCTGGGATTCGTCGATGTCCGATGCGGCCCAGGACACGCTTGAGAAGCTCGATCTGGTTTTCCTTCCCGACGAAGCGCAACGGCCGCTGATCCTGCGCTTCGATCCCTCGCTCGATCCTGTCATGGAGCTGTCGCTGTCTGGCAGCGGCGAGCGCTACGCCGGGGAGGAGGGGTTGCGCCGTCTGCGGCGGTTGGCGGACCTGCAGATCAAGCGGGCGCTGGAGCCGATCGACGGCGTGGCCGCCGTGCGCGTGCGGGGCGGACTCGAGGAAGAGATTCACATCCTCATCGACGAGGAACAGCTGCGCCGCACCGGCTTGGCGATCCAGACGGTGATCGACCGGCTGGCCCAAGAGAACGTCAACGTCGCCGGCGGCACGATCAAGGAGGGACGAACCGAATACATGGTGCGCACCCTCAACGAGTACGAGAACCTGGATCAGATCGGCAACACGGTGATCGCCACCATCCATGGGCGAGAGGTGCGGATCAAGGATCTTGGCGAGGTGGTCTGGTCGCACAAGGAGCGGCAGATCCTCACCCGGACGGAAGGCGGGCCGAGCGTCCAGATCGACATCTTCAAGGCCGCGGACGCCAACATCGTGGCGCTGGCCAAGCGGGTCCAGAAGCGGCTGGGCGAACTCGACATCGAAGAAGAGGCGCGCCCTGCATCGGCCGGCGCCGGTGCAAGGGCCGGTGGCCGCGAGAAAGCCGGCGGCCTTGCGGTCGAACTCTACCGCAACGAGGGCGCGGTGCTGCAGGTCGTCGCCGATCGCTCGCTGTTCATCGAGAGTTCGATCAACGAAGTGGTGTGGGCAGCGATCTTCGGCGGTCTGTTTGCGATTCTCATCCTCTTCCTCTTCCTGCGCAATGTGCTGTCCACGGCGATTGTGGCCCTGTCGATTCCGATCTCACTGCTGGTCACCTTCGCGCCCCTCAATGTGATGGGCGTGTCGCTCAACATCATGTCGCTGGGCGGTTTAGCCCTGGGCATCGGAATGCTGGTCGATTCGTCGATCGTGGTTCTGGAATCGATTTTCCGTTGTCGCGAGGAGGGCGATGGGTTGCGGCAAGCGGCGGTACGGGGGACGCTCGAAGTGCGCGGCGCCGTCATCGCATCGACGCTGACCTCGATCGCCGTCTTCCTGCCGATGGTCTTTGTCGAAGGAATCGCCGGCCAGGCCTTCGGTGATCTCGGGTTGGCGGTGGTGGTTTCGCTGCTGGTCTCGCTGGCGGTGGCCGTCTTCTTGATCCCGATGCTGGCCAGCCGTAAAGGAATTAAGGTCGCCATGGGCCCCATCGACGAGGGTCTGTCCTCTTCCTTCTGGCGCCCCGCCAGCTTGTTCTTCGTCGCCGGGGAGGTACCGCGGTTGGCGAAATGGTGGGCCGGCAGTGCGGCCGATCGGCTGGCACGCGGCCTCGGTTGGCTGCTCAGGTTGATTCCGTTCGTGCTCGGGATGGTTCTCCTCGTGGTCATGGTGGTCCTCGGGTTGGTGCTCGAAATTGCCGCCAAGACGGTTGTCGCCCTCTTCTTCCTGCTCGCCTTGTTCTGGCGCTACGCGGTGCGTTGGTGGCTGCTGCCCTCGCTCAAGTTGATCTTCGCTGGGCCGTTGAGGTTGACCGAGCTGCTCTTGGGAAACCTCCAGCGCGGCTATCCGCCGGTGGTGCGCTGGACGGTGCGCCACGGTGGCTTCATGGCGGTGATCACCTTGCTGATCTTCGCCGCGACGGTGTGGACGGCTTCCCAGCTGGGAAGCGAGCTGCTGCCGGAGGTGCATCAAGGCGAAGTGACCTTCGAGGTGGCGCTGCCGGTGGGGACTCCGCTGGAAGAGACCGAGGCCGCCCTGGCTCCGGTGGAACAGGCGATCCTCTCCGCCCGCGAGCACATCGCTTCGCTGATCATGACCGTCGGCTTCGACCCGGAAAGTTCGCAGCGTTCCGATGAGGGCGAGCACACGGCTCGTTTCAAGGTGCTGTTGGAGAACTCCGATCCGCGCGTCGAGGCGTTGGTGGTCAACAGGATCCGGGGTTTCCTCAACGAAGTTCCGGACATCGAGGCGCGCGTCGTACGACCGGTGCTGTTCAGTTCGAAGACGCCGATCGAAGTCGAGGTCTATGGCGACAGTCTGCGGCGGCTCAAAGAGTTGACCGCTCAGGGGCGCGAGGTGATCGCGGCGATGCCGGAGCTGGCCGACGTCGAGTCTTCGTTGAAGAGCGGAGCGCCGGAGGTGCAGATCGTCTACGACCGCGACCTGCTGGCCCGGTACGGTCTCAACATCCGCCAGGTCGCAGAACTGGTGCGCAACCAGGTCAAAGGATTCGAGGCGACGCGATTCAACTTGAAGGACCGGCGCGTGCCGATCCTGGTGCGCCTCGGTGCCGAGGATCGCGAGACGGTGGCCGATGTGTCGAGTATGACGGTCAATCCCTCCGGGGATCGCTCCATACCCCTGTCGGCGGTCGCCGCGGTCACCCTCGGCGAGGGACCGAGCGAAGTACGGCGGATCGACGGCCGCCGCGCCGCACTGATCAACGCCAATATCGCCCAAGGTTCCCTCGGTGGCGCGGTCGAGCGGCTCGACGAAGTACTCGGCTCAGAGTTGGAATGGCCGGCCGATATGACCTACCTGATCGCCGGTCAGAACCAGGAGTGGGAACAAAGCCGGGGAAGCCTGTTCTTGGCTCTCGCCCTGTCGATCTTCCTGGTCTACGTGATCATGGCGGCACAGTTCGAATCGCTGGTCCAGCCTCTGGTGATCATGTTCACCATTCCACTGGCCTTCTTCGGCACCATGGTGGCCTTGTGGATGTTGGAGATCAGCCTGTCGGTGGTGGTCTTCCTCGGCATGATCATGCTGGCCGGGATCGTGGTCAACAACGCCATCGTGCTCGTCGACTACATCAACGTCTTGCGCCGTCGCGGCCTGGCCGTCGAGGAGGCGATCATCACCGCGGGCAAGGTCCGGTTGCGACCGATCCTGATGACCACCGCCACCACGGTGCTGGGTCTGCTGCCGATGGCGTTGAGGCTGGGTGACGGCGCCGAGATCCGCACCCCGATGGCGGTGGCCGTGATCAGCGGCTTGATCACCTCGACCGCCTTGACCCTGCTGATCATCCCCGCCTTCTATGCTCTTTTCGACCGTTTGCGCCGCCGGCTGTTCGGCGGTGCGGAGGCGATGGAGGGCGAAGAAACTATCGAGTCCGCCGAGGACGTTGCGGCGATTCCGCCACTCCCCGATTCTGCACTCCCCGACACGGTACTGACCGACCCAGAACCGAGCACACCATGAAGACCGAACGATATTCTCGCTGGGAAGCCCTGCTGCCTCGTTTTTCACTCAACCGGCGGGTGACCGTGTTGGTTCTGCTGGCCTCGACGGTGGTGATTGGAGTCGTGGCGACGCTGGGCATTCCGCTCGAGATGTTTCCGGCCGGCTACACCGAACCCTTCCTCTCCGTGCGAGCGCCGTGGCGCGATGCGCCGGCACCGGAGGTCCTGGACAAGGTGGTTCTACCGCTCGAAGAGGAGCTCTCCACCGTGCGCGGCCTCGATCGCATCGTCTCGGTGGCCAGAACCGGTAGTGGCAGCTGCTATCTCACCTTCAAGCTAGGCACCGACATGTCCATCGCCTACCGCGAGGTGCGCGACCGCATCGAACGGGCCAAGGCGCGCTTGCCCGAGGATGTGGACCGGGTCCTCATTCGCAAACATGACACTTCTGGCATTCCGGTGGCGGTGGTGGGCGTGGCGATCGATCCGGGGCTGTCCAATACCTATGACTTGATTCAGAACGAAGTGGTCTTGCGCCTGCAGCGCATCGACGGCGTGGCCAATGTCGAAGTCAACGGGCTGGAAGAAAAAGAGATCCTGATCGAGCTGGATCGCCAGCGTACGGCGGCCAGCGGGCTCAACATCTATCAGTTGGCCCAGCAGCTGGGCGGCGACAACTTCAGCCTGTCGAGCGGCAGTGTGATCGCCGGAGACAAGAAGCTGCTGCTGCGTTCGGTGGCGCGCTACGCCGACGTCGAGGCGCTGCGGGCTCTACCCGTGGCGCCCAATGTGCGGCTGGGCGATATCGCCACCATCAAGTACGAAGAGCCGGAGAAGAAATATCGGATTCGAGTCAACTCGATGCCGGCGGTCGCGGTGGAGGTGCAGAAGGAGGGGGATGCCAATACCCTCGAGGTCAGCCGGGCGGTCGCCGCTGAGGTGGAGCGGATCAGGCAGAACCCACGCCTCGGCGACACCGACATGGCCGTGCTGATGGATCAGGGCAAGATCATCGTCGAGTCTCTCACCGGTCTCTTGGACAACGGCCGGGTGGGCGCGTTGCTGGCCATCGCCGTACTGTTCTTCTTCCTGCGCCGCGTGCGGATGACCTTGATCATCACCCTGTCGATCCCTTTGTCGATCCTGGTCGCACTGATCGTGATGTACTTCGCCGAAGAGACCCTCAACATCCTGTCGTTGCTCGGCCTGATGATCTGCGTCGGGCTACTGGTCGACAACTCGGTCGTGGTGGCGGAGAACATCTACCGCCTGCACCGCTCCGGCCTCTCCCGCCGCGAGTCCTGCCTGCAAGGAGCCGGTGAGATTGCACTCGCCATCACCATGGCCACCTTGACCACGATGGCGGTCTTTCTGCCCGTCTCGCTGGTCGAGGGCCAGGGCCAGTTCTTCTTGCAGCGGTTGACCATTCCGATCGCCGTCTCGCTGGCGGCCTCCCTGCTGGTGGCCTTGGTCTTCGTGCCGCTGTCGGTCTACCTCACCTTGCCGCAGCGGGCCAACGGCAACGGCCATGGCCGCTTTTCGCTGGCCCACAAGAAGGTCAACCGGCTTCTCGGCCGCCTCTACGAGGTGACATTCGGTCGCTTGAACGACGGCTACAGCCGGCTCTTGGGGGTAGCCCTCAGACCCTGGCGTTGGCTTTACCTGGCCGTTGTTCTCACCGCCTTCTTCTTCACCGTTTCTGCTCTCCTCGGCTCGAAGACGGTGGAGTTTCAGATGGCCGACGAGGAGGAGCGGGGCGGCTTCGAGGTCGATGTCGAGATGCCGCAGAGCAATACCTATGAGGAATCCGAGGCTTTCTTCGATGAGATCGAGGACAAGTTGGAAGGGATCAAGGACGAACTCGGCCTCGATGGATTCTATTTCTGGCACGCTGTGACCTACGGCGAGATCCAGGGCTGGTTCGAGACTCCGCGTGTGGTCGATGTCTCTCCACGCCAGGCGGCCGAACGGTTCCTCGAAGTGCTACCCGAGCGGCCGGGCGTGAAGTACTTTGTCAACGACGAAGAGGGCGAAGACGACGACGACAAGACGATCCAGAGCTTCACCATCTATGGCGACGAACCGGAGCAGCTCGAAACGGTGGCCGAGGAGTTGGAACCGCTGTTCAGCGGCGTCGAGGGAGTTCTGGCAGTGCGCAAGAGCGGCCAGGAGCCCTTGCGCGAGTTGGCGCTGGTGGTCGACCGCAACCGGGCGCAGCGCCAGCAGATCAACCCGACGACGATCGCCGGGATGGTTGGTTATGCCCTGCGCGGCCAGGCGCTGCCCAAGTACTACGCGGATGGGCGGGAGATCCCAGTTCGAGTGCGCTTCCAGGAGCAAGACCGTGAGAGTCTCAGCCAGCTGGCGGATTTCGACGTACCGACCGAGCAAGGTGATTTTGTCTCTCTCGCCTCGGTGACGGATGTGCGCTACCTGCCGTCGGCCAAGCGCATCGTGCGGCGGAACAAACGACTGTCCCGAACGATCACTCTGGAACTGGAGGAGGGCAAGGAGAAGGAGACCCGCGCTCGCTTGACGGCGGTGGCCGCGGGGATCGATCTGCCGGAAGGGCTCTCCTTCGGTGCTGCATCACGGCGCGGTACGGACAACGAGGACATGCAGGCGATGTCCCTGGCCTTGGTGCTTTCGATCGCCTTCGTCTTCTTGCTCATGGCTTTCCTGTTCGAGAGCTTCGTCTTGCCGTTGTCGATCATCATGACGATTCCGCTGGCTCTCATCGGCGTGGTCTGGGCCCACTTCTTGAGCGGCAAGAACATCGATTTCTTGGGTGTGATCGGCATGGTGTTGCTGGTCGGCGTGGTGGTCAACAACGGCATCGTGCTCATCGACTATGTGAACCGGCTCCGCCGTGAGGGTATCGAGCGCACCGCCGCGATCGTCCAGGCGGCGCACGATCGGTTCCGCCCGATCATGATGACCGCGATGACGACGATCTGCGGCATGATCCCGCTGACCTTGGGCGGGACCTCCAGCATCGGCATGTCCTACAAGAGCTTCGGCCTGACGCTGATCGGTGGCCTCTCTTCGGCGACGCTGCTGACCCTGCTGGTGGTGCCGGTCTTCTACGCCCTGTTCGACGATATCCGCCACCTATCCAGCGCCGCGATGCGCAGCGCGTTGAGGCTTGGCGGTCCCAAGGGCTCGCCGTCATCCGCACCCTCGCCGGTGCGGGAAGCGTGAGCATTCGGTCCGGCTAGTTCAGGTAGCCCAAGGCTCTCAACTTCTCCTCTTCCTCCGCCGACAGCTCGACTTCGTCGGCTTGCCTACCGGCGTGTTCGAGGTAGTCGAGCCAGCCTTGGAGATCGCTCTCCAGCGATAGGAAGTTCTGGAGTTCGCCGGTCTGCGCCAGGCGGGCGGTGAGGTTTTCCTCCTCGCCGGGGTCGGCTTGGAGGTTGTAGAAGAAGCGTTCGCCGGAGGTCAGTCGGTGGATTATCTTGTGGTCGGGGCTGATGGCGGCGCGGTACATCCCCCAGTCGGTTTCACTGAACACGGTGCGCGGGGAAGGTTCAGCGTTGGGAGTGTCGGCCAGCAGGCTATGGCCGGCTATGGGATGGTCGGGGGCGATCCCCAGGTAGTCGAGGACGGTGGGGAAGAGGTCGATCAGGGCGACCGGAGTCTCGACGGCGGTGCCGCGCCAGGACCTCTCGGGCCAGCCGCTGCGAGGGGCGGTGGCGGTGGGCCGGTAGTCGGGATAGGAGACGATCAGCGGCACGTGGATCAGCTCGTTGTAGAGACTGCCGCCGTGGCCGACGGTCTTGCGTTCCAGGAACTCCTCGCCGTGGTCGGCGGTGAACAGGATCAGCGTGTCGTCGGTGAGGCCGAGTTGCTCGAAGCCGTCGAGCAGGGCACCGATCCAACGGTCGGTGAAGGCGATCTCGGAGTCGTAGAGGTCGAAGAGGTACTCGACGTCGCGCGGCCCCAACCCGGGGATGAGCTTCAGCAAATCGGTGTAGACCATCGCCGAGCGCAGCGGGCCGCCGTAGGGCCGGGCTGGGTCGAGGAAGGAGAACTCCGGGTGGTCGATGTAGTCGTAGTGCGGGTCGAAGTAGTGGACGAAGAGGAAGAACGGTTCATCGCGGTGGTCGCGGGCGAAGGTGAGCGCGGCCTCGGTGACGTCGGGTGAGGTGATCGCGTCGTGGTCTCTGGCGTTGCTCTCGTCGAAATGGTCGAATCCCTGGTCGAAGTTCCACTTCGAGCCGAGGAAATGGTGGCTGACGACTGCGCCCGTGGCGTAGCGGTGTTGTTTCAGCACTTCGGCCAGCAGCACCTGGTCCTCGCTCAGCGAGTCGGGCTCCGCCCGGATGCCGAGCACCGATGGATACTGCGAGGTGAGCAGCGCGCCGATCGACGGCGTGGTCCACGGCGCCTGGCTGTAGGCGTGGGTGTAGAGGACGCCCCGCGCGGCCAGTTGGTCGATATTCGGCGAGGTGGGGCGCTGATGGCCATAGACGCCCAAGCGGTCGGCGCGCAGAGTGTCGACCACGATCAGCAGGACGTTGGGCGGCTCTTGGTGCTGGCGCGTGCAGGCCGCGGCCAGGAGAAGCAGGGGCAAGAGCAGGGTGAGAAGCAGTGGTGCGCGGCGACGGAGGATCATGGTGGCGGGTAGTTCCGGTCGGCGTTTGCGAAGTGGGCGAGCAACAGGCGATTGAGCGGTCCGGCCAACTCTAGCGTCAGCCCGTGAGCGCCTTGTGGGAAGCAGACCAGCCGCGAACCCGGAATGCTGCGCTGGAGTTTTTCGCTCTGCTTGGGGTGGATCAAGATGTCTTTCTTGCCCTGCACGATCAGGGTGGGGAGACCGTCGAGCCGTGGTAGGCGTGAGTGAGCCCTGAAACGCCAGACAGCGTGGAGCTGGGAGAGCGTCGAGGAGAGGTTGGGGCGACGGCCGAGAACGGGACGCATGGCACGGCTGAGTTCAGCTCGGTTCGTCGCCCGCCGGTAGCTGGGTGAGAAGAGGATCTGCTGGAGTGCGGCGAGCCTGCCGTCGCTGCCACGCAGCTGAGCGGCCAACAGCCAGCGAAGGGCTTGCGGCGAACTGAGCGATGCCGTGAAGCCGCCACCGTGGGTGCAGATCAGAGCCAGGCTGCGCACTCGCCGGCGGTGGCGCAGTGCCGTGGCTTGGGCGATCATGCCGCCCATCGAAACGCCGACCAGATGGGCATCCGCCCAACCCAGCTGGTCGAGGAGCGCAACCACGTCGTCGGCAAACAGCTCCATGCGGTAGAACCCCGGTCTTGCTCGGGTCTGCCCGACACCGCGGTTGTCGAAGGTGAGCACCCGGTGCGCCGCGGACAGGGCCGGCAACTGCGGCGCCCAGGCTGTCGCCGGGAAGCCGAGCCCCATGATCAACACTACCGGTGAACCACTCTCGCCCGACGCCTGGTAGGCGAGCGAGGTGTCTGGATCCGAGAGGTGGAGATAGGGCATGGCGGGGCACCGTGGCCGCATGGAGCGGTCCTGGTTGGGCGAGGCTCAATTTACTTTGTGGAGTCGGCTCTACCAAGAGTATGACAACCGGTACACTGGCGCCCATGCTTGGACGCCAGAAAAGCGGATCGGTGG
Source organism: Acidobacteriota bacterium (assembly GCA_024277255.1). GTDB lineage: Bacteria > Acidobacteriota > Thermoanaerobaculia > Multivoradales > SZUA-115 > SZUA-115. The sequence continues at coordinate 72,580 of JAJRVQ010000179.1, forward strand.
TCTGTCGCTCGTGTGGCCGGCTGGTCGGGGTCGGTGACTCGAAGTGCCTGAATTGCGGTGCCGCTAACCCGGCGCTGTGGGGTTTTGCGCCGGTGTTGCGCAAGCTCGGCGACGAAGCGGCGGTGGTTCAGCTGATCGTGGCAGTCTGCGTGGTCCTCTATTTTCTGACCCTGGTGGTCGATCTTGGCGGCATTCGCAACTCGGGACTGTTGGGGCTTCTGGGACCCAGCGCCGTCAGTTTGCTCCATTTCGGTGCCAGCGGCAGGGTTCCGGTGCTGACTCTGGGGCGTTGGTGGACGGTGCTGAGTGCCGGCTGGCTGCATGGTGGTCTGCTGCATATCGGCTTCAACATGTTCTGGCTGATGCAGGTCGGGCCGTTGGTCGGCCGCTTCTACGGTGCCGGTCGGATGTTGATCATCTACACCGCGGGATCGGTCGCCGGCTTTCTGCTCAGCACCTTGGCGGTTTTTCTTCCCCGGTTGGTGACCGGTCTGCTGGGTGGAGTGGGTGGATTCACCGTCGGTGCCTCAGCCGGTTTTTTCGGCCTACTGGCCTCACTCATCTGGTACGGCCGGCGCTCCGGGTCGGGGGAGTTGTCGCGGCGAATCTGGACCTACGTCATCATCTTCGCCCTCTTTGGGCTGATGGTCAGGACCACCGACAACTGGGCCCATCTCGGTGGCTTCTTGGGCGGCTGGCTGGCCAGCCGAGCCCTGGATCCGCTCCAGCCGGAGCGGGGTACCCACCTGCTGGGCGGATTGATCTGCCTGGTGCTTTCCGTGACCGCGGTGGTCGTCTCGTTGTTGGTGCCGCTTCAGTTCTAAGCGCCCTCGCTCTCGCTCTCGCTCTCGCTCTCGCCCTTGCCGCCGGCGCGGTCAACCGAATTTCTCCCCGCTTCGTATAGTAGGTAGTTGAAAGTGAAGGCTGAGAAGTACCCGGATCAGTACCGTGTACCACGGGAATTTTGACCCGGGTAATCACCTTTTCTAGTGGTGCCGGTAGGCTGGCCAGCAGCTGAGATTCTGAGCTTCCGAAGGAGGGCCGGCCGACATCACTCATCAGCCGCCATTCGAGGAGGAAATGTGAGTCGATTGCTCATTTCGCCCCGCCACCTGAGTGCCATTGGGCTGCATGCACAGGTGTCCTATCCGCAGGAGTGTTGCGGAGTCCTGATCGGCAGATTCTTGGACCCTCAAGGTCGCCGAGTTCGGGTGGAGCGGATTCTGGCGGCGCGCAACGAGTGCGCGTGCCATTCCACTTGCGAGTCCGACGATCCACCTGCCGTCACCAACAGCCGTTACGAGATTTCGCCACAGACGGTGATTTCGGCTCATCGCCACGCCCGCCAGCAAGGTTTTGAGGTCGTCGGGTACTATCATTCTCACCCTGACCACGAGGCCCGGCCGAGCGACCTCGACCTCGATCATGCATGGGCGCGACTGAGTTACTTGATCGTCTCCGTCCAGCAGGGCCAGCCCGAGTCGATTCGCAGCTGGCGGCTGGCTGAGGATCGCAGTTGCTTTGAAGAACAGACCTTGGATGTCGGCGGCATGCCGGTGGCCACCCTGGCCACCACGGGGCGTAGAGTGACGGGCGGACCACTACCTTGAGGAACCATGGATGGCGAGTCTCTTCGACGCCAAGTTCGGCCAGCAGCATTGGCGAGAGCTGAGCCATGAAGAGGTGCGCCGCTATAGCCGCCACCTCATCCTTCCCGAGGTCGGTGTCGAAGGGCAGCAACGGCTCAAGGCGTCACGGGTTCTGCTGATCGGCGCGGGCGGTCTCGGGTCGCCACTGGGTCTCTATCTGGCCGCCGCGGGGGTGGGCACTTTGGGGCTGGTCGATTTCGATACGGTCGACGAGTCGAACCTTCAGCGCCAGGTGCTCTACGGTGTCTCCGATGTCGGCCGGCCTAAGCTCGAAGCGGCGGCCCAGCGGCTGCGCGAGATCAATCCGCACGTACGCCTGGAGTTGCATCAGGTGCGACTCGATTCGACCAATGCGATCGAGTTGTTCGAAGGCTACGATCTGGTGGCCGACGGGACGGACAATTTTCCCACCCGCTACCTGGTCAACGATGCCTGCGTGCTGACCGGGACCCCGAACGTCTACGGCTCGATCTTCCGCTTCGAAGGCCAGGTCTCGGTTTTCTCCGCCGAGAACGGCCCTTGTTACCGTTGTCTCTTTCCCGAGCCTCCGCCGCCGGGGCTGGTGCCCTCCTGCGCCGAGGGCGGAGTTCTCGGCGTGCTGCCGGGCATCATCGGGAGCCTGCAGGCGAACGAGGTGATCAAGCTCCTGTTGGGGATTGGTGACTCGCTGATTGGCCGACTGGTCCTTTTTGACGCTCTTCGGTTACGCTTCCGCGAATTGAAATTGACCAAGAGCCCGGATTGCCCGATCTGCTCCGAGCAGCCTTCGCAAACCGGTCTGGTGGACTACGAGCAGTTCTGTGGAATGGAGGAGGAGCCGTTGAATAGCCAAGAGAGCCCGGCTGGAGACTCGGCCGACGACGGGTGGAACGTTACGCCGGGGGAGTTGAAACGGCGGCTGGACGCCGGCGATGAGCTGGTGGTGTTGGATGTACGCAACCCGCCGGAGTATGCGATCTGCCGTCTCGACGGTTCGGTTTTGATTCCGTTGCCGGAGCTTATGGATCGCTGGGGCGAGCTCGACAGGGGGCGCGAGACGGTCGTCCTGTGTCATACCGGGATCCGTTCGATGCGGGCGACGCAGTGGCTGCGCGAGGCGGGCTTCGAGAAGGTGCGCAACCTCAGCAGCGGCATCGACGGCTGGAGCCTGGAAGTCGACCCGACCGTGCCGCGGTATTAGGTTCTTTTAGGGGGCTTCGTGAAAGCCCCCTAGAACAGACGGGCGGGGGGCGGGCGAACCCGCCGGTGGTCGAGGGAGATCGCTCAGTCTCTCCCCCATTCACTCTTTCTTCGTGTTTTTTCTAGCTGGTGGGTCTCTGAGGTCGACGATTTCAGGCTGCCGAAGTCGGCTATTGGAGAAACGAGAGAAAAGGTAGAAAAATGAACAAGTTACGTTGTTTTCTAGGTTTAGGGTGAGAAATCGAGGAGTCCTACCATCTTTTTGAGCAAGGTGCCATCGAGAGGTAGATGTATTGCAGTTTTAGTGTTGACAAGGGCGTCACCCTTTGCGGCATCCTCATTCGGTGCCGTGAAGAAGATCTTTACTTCTCTTTCTCTCGGAACAACATTCAGAACTCTCGTTGTTCTGCCGTTTTCAGGTGTGAAAAGCAAAACTTACAGGGAATCTGAAAAAGTGCTTGCGCAAGTCGAGATTGTCGGTTACGGTTGCCGAGGTCGACATTGAGTAAGTCTTAACTAGCAGATGATGCGTTGCATTTTAAACACAGGTCGTTGGGAGCTCATAGCGTGCGTACCCTCTCCTCACTGATCGCCGTACTGTCTTTCCTTCTCGCTTCGCCAGCCGCGGCGGATCTCGGTGGCGCCCGTCTCCAGATTGCCGGCACACGACTGACGGTTTCGCCGCAAAGCCAGACCGTTCCGTTTGACACCGCGACGGTGATCAACACGACTCTCCAGGGTTTCGACCCAGCCCTGGGAGCCTTGCCGAGTGGCTTGCGAGTGCTGGCTGACTTCACCGGTCCGGAGGTGGAAGGTGTCCTGACACTTTCGGCTTCGCCCAATGAGCCGTTGCGAATTCCGCGGCTGCGGCTCGAAGGCGAGTACCTGGTGGAGAACATCCGGTTGGTGGACGGCGGCGAACTCCTGGCCTACGCCGAGCCGCGCTCAGCCACGGTGCGGGTGACCCAAGTGCTGGTGACCTCGGTGACTTCCCGCCCGCTGACGCTGCCCGAGCTTCAGGGCTATGGCGTGGTGATCGATCCCGACAACTTCCAGGCCTTCGACCTCGCATTCGGCTTCGCCATCGGCGACGGCGGAGCGATCGACTATGAGTTTCACCTGCCGGTGATCTATGACACGTTCACCGGCCGGCCAACAATTCTGCAAAACGTGATCGGCCACTTGCCAGGACCGAGTGCGGCCTCCACCCAGCGCTTCCAGCCGCCGCGCATCCAGCCCTTTGTCCTGCGACTTGACGAAAGTGGCTCCGGGGTCGCGGCCTCCGGCGGTTGTACAAATCTCTTTGGCGGATGTGGTGAGAACAGCCCGGTCGTTCTGCCCGGTGCGATTGTCTTTCCGACCGATCTCTCCCTGCTCCATCAGTTTTTCTCTGTGGTCTTGTTGGCCACCAACGGTGCTCCGGCCGGCGACGTGCTCGAGATCCGCGACCTGACCGCGCGGGTGAGTCTGCCACCCGCGCTGCGCCTGGCCGAGACCGAGCCACCGACCTATCTCGGCACCCCGGTGCCGGTGCGGCTGCCGGGAGCCGATGGCATTCTTGGCACCGCCGACGATCTCAGCGTGTTGATCGCGCAGGCAACCGGCCAGGCGGAAGTCCTGGTCGAAGCGATGGCCGAAGGCACCCACATTGTCGAATTCGATCTGGCCGGCACCTTGCACGGCCTCCCCCAGGGTCCACGCCCGATTCGTGGCAAGGCCCGTGGAGCCGTGGCGGTGCGCGATCCGAGCCTGGCGATCACCGTCAGCCATCCCGATGTGGTGCGCGTGGGTGAGGAGTATTCGCTGCTCTTGACGGTGACCAATACCGCCGCGGCGCCGGCCATTGCCATCACCTTGGAGCTGGACCCCGCCGGCCTGGTCGGGGTCGAAGCGGTAGCCGGTACAGCCACCTCTCAAACCATTGCGAGTTTGGACCACGGCGACGCCGCGGTGGTGGAGTTTCGGCTGCGGCCGCTGGTGACCGGCCCGGTCATTGCCAGTGCTGCGCGGGTTGGCAATATCGTGGCTCCGACCTTCCAGCTGACGGTCGGCGTGGGGGAGAGAGGTATTCCACTTTCGCCGACCTCGATTCTGCTTCCGCGATCGACCGAAAACCTGCCCGCGTCGCTGGTGAGCAGTGCTCTGCGCCTGCTGGGGCTCGGCCTTTCACTCGCCAGTGCGCCGCTCTCGGCGATCAACGATGACCTTCCTCGGGTCGACCGCGCGGCGGTGGACGAGCGCGTTTATCAGCTGACACAGGCAGGGCGCTACCTCGCCTTGGGGGACGATCTGTTCGACAGCGCGGCCATGCTGGTGGCCGAGTGGACGGGCGCCCGCGACGGTGATTGGGAATGGGATCGGCTCCGGCGCACGACCCAAGCGGGAGGCGAGGTCGCCAGCCAGCTGGCCACCATCCTGGCGGCGCAAGAGCCGTCGGCGCAACTGGCTTTCGATCGCTTGGGGCAACAGCTGGCGCCGCTGGCCCCCTTTGTCGGCGCGCTGGCGAGCGACGCGGGAGTGCGGCTCGAAGTGGCCAGCCGCACCAGTGGCAAGCTACTGGCGGGGCTGCCGGCGGATGCGGGCCGCCAACGCGACCTTCCATTCGGTGAACTTCTCCCTCTCAACGGAGCCGAACTAGCGCTGGTTACGGTCCTCGAACCGGGCGGCTACGAAGTCCGCATGAGGCGCCCGACCGGCGTCGGGATGGCCGATCTAACCCTCCTCGTACCGGGTCTGGGCAGCGCCGGGCCGCGCAAGGTGAAGTTCGCCAACGTCAACTTGCCGGCGGGTGCTGTCGCCACAGTGCGCTTTGTCGCCACCGATACCAGTTTTTCTTTGCAGGTCGACCTCGACGGCGACGGCACCGCGGACGCCACGAACTCCGGCCTCGTCACACCGTTGCCGTCGCGCTCTTTCGAGGTCGTGGCGGCGGTTCAACGCACCGACACCGATGCCTCCGGCCATCTGGTGGAAGTCCTCTTCTCGGCCGACGTCGATCTGTCCAGCTTCGCTCCGGTTGATCCGACCCATTTCGAGCTGCCGGGAAACCTCTCCAACGGCGGCTTGAACGAGGCCGAAAGCGAGATCGTTCTGGCCTTCGGCAACGGCGCCGGCCGGCTGCGAGGCACGCGACTGGTTCGGGTGGCGTTCAGCAACCCGCTCGATCCCTTTGCCAGCGACCCACTGACGGTGCGCAACGTGACCTCGGCCGGTGGCGAGAGCCTGCTGGCGCAAACGGTGGCTCTGCTGCGCACTTCCCAGCAACCCGGCGGCCCGGTCGAGGGCCAGGTGGTGGGCGCTGACGGCACACCGGTGGCCGGAGCCACGGTGCTGCTGTGGGAGGTGGATATCTGCCTCCACTGCCGCGACTACTGCCAGCGCCACAAGACGGCCGCCGCGGTCGCCGACGCAGCGGGCCACTACCGTTTCGACTATGTGCGCCAGACCGCGTGCACCGATTTGTTCGAGGTGGAAGCCTTCGACCTGGCGACCGGCGACCATGTCTTGGCGCAGTCGCGTATGCGGTTGGGTGCGGTGCCGGGCATCACCCCGCCACCGGCCCCAGCCCAGGTTGATCTGCGCATGTTCGGCCGCGGCACGGTGCGCGGCACCGTCACCTTCGAGGATGGATCGATACCGGCTCGGGCCGAGGTTGTCGCCTATCAGGCGGCGCGCGGCGAAGGGCAGAGCGCGACGGTGGACCCGGTGACCGGCCTCTACGAGTTGCGGGATCTTCCCGTCGGTACGATAAGCCTGGTGGCGACCGACGGCGAGGGGACCTTTACCTTCGCCACCGAAGAGCTGGCCAGCGCCGGCGCTACCACGACACGGGACTTCACCCTCCTGCGGCTGGCTCCCCCGCCCACCGCTCAACTCGACGGCACGGTGGTGGCCGCCGATCTCACAACCCCGGTTTCCGACGCCTTCGTCGCCCTCTATGTCGATGGCCAGCTGGTCGCCGTGCAGCGCTCGGACGAGGACGGTGCCTTCTTCTTCGGCGTCGTCCCGGCCGGCGTGGCCGAGATCGAGGCCTTCGACGGTGCCAGCGGCTTGACCGGCGGCAGCCTCTTCTTCGATCTGTTTCCCGATCAACGGACCTCGGTGCAAGTTCCTTTGCTCGATGAGCGAGGAGCCGTCGAGGGATACGTCAGCCAGCAACAGCTCGGCGCCTCGCTGCCCATCGCTGGAGCCATCGTCTACGTCGACGGCTCGCCGCTCAACACGCTCACCGACGCCCAGGGCTACTACCGCCTCGAAGGGGTGCGCGCCGGCATCCGCCGGCTGGTCGCCGCCGACCCGGCCACCGGTCTGCGCACTTCCGACAAGGTGACCATCCAGCCACCCACGGCGCAGAATCTCGATCCGGTGGCGCGGCTCGACCTCACCATTCCCCTGGACATCGAGGGTGGACTGACCGGTCTCGTTCTCGACTTCGACGGCAACCCCGTCCCCAACGCCACCGTCCATCTGGCCTCCGGTCCGGTCAACTGGTACCACGAGACCACCACCGACCTGGCCGGCCGCTTCGCCATCCCGGGGCTGCGCCCGGGCCTCTATGAGATCCACGCCTTCCGCGGCACGGAGGGCACGAGCACCACGGTCGAGATCGAGTACGCCGGCCACACGCCTTCGGCCACGCTCCAGTTCCGCAAGGGGTCCATCGAGGTTTGCGTCATGGCCCGCGACGCCCAGGGTGCCCTGGTTCCCTTCCCGGGGACGGTGGCGCTCTACTACCAGACGACCGTCGTGCGCTTCGGCCTGGTCGGCCTCGACACCCAGCAGCGTTTCCTGCAAACCGGCCAAAACGGCTCGCCGCAACATTGCGGATTGCTGAGCGACGTTCTTGCCGGTCGCTACGAGATCTATGCCGACAACCCCTTCGGCGGCTCGGCCCACGTCGGCGGTACTCTGGTCGCACACGGACAGGCCATTCACCACGAGGTGGAAATTGACTCCCCAGGCTCGATTCGCGGTCGGGTCTTGCTACCCGATGGCATAACCCCGGCGGTGGGAGCCGAGGTGACCCTGGCCGATCCGAGCTTCGCCGGCGGTCAAACCGTGACGGCGGGCGAAGATGGCGAATTCCTCTTCGCCCTGGTGGCTCCCCAGCACGCCAGCATGGCGCTCGATGCCGACTATCGTGCCGGCCTGCTCTTCCGCCAGGCGCGCACTCGAGTGGTGCTCAATCGCTCCGGCCAACAGATTGAAGATATCGAGATCGTGCTGCCCATCCAGGGCACCGTCACCGGCACGGTTGTCGATAGCTTCGGTAACGCCGTGGCCGGCGCCGTGGTGACCTTGAAGGAACAGGACTACCCGCGCCGCACCTTGGAGGCCAACGCCGATGGCCAGGGCGCCTACTCCTTCATCAACGTCTTCGCCGGTGACCTGGCGCTGAGCGCACAGGCGCCGACGCTGGGCGGGCTGGGCGGCAAGAGCTCCGCCGAGATCCTCCAAGAGGGCGAGGTGGTCATCGCCGACATCGCGCTAGAGGAAACCGCCGAGCTGAGCGGCCAGATCTTCACCCCGACCGATGGCTCCACCGTCAGCGGTGCCGAAGTGCAACTCCTGCGCGGCGGCCGACTGATCGACCGCGCCACTTCCGACCCGCAAGGTCGCGTCCACTTCCCCTTGCTGCCCTTGACCACCACGGGCCCCACCTACGAGCTGTGCGTCCTCGATCCGGCCAGCGGACGGCAGGGCAGCCTCACCAACATCGAGCTGACCGCCAACGGCCAGCTGCTCGATGTGGCGGTAACCCTCGAAGCCCGAGCAACGGTCCTCGGCACGCTGAGCGAGCCCGCCTCGGGTGGAACCGTCCCTGGAGCCACGGTGCGACTTTCCACCCATTCGCTGATTCCACTCACCACCTTCAGCAGCACCGACATCCAAGGGAACTTCTCCTTCGGCGGCGTGCCGGAGGGCAGCTTCGATCTGCTGGCCATGGAGCCGGCGCCCGGCCGGCGACGGGCCTTCGGTGCCGGCGCGGTGACGGCGGAAGATGTTCCGGTGACCGTCGACCTGGTGCTCGAAGGCACCGGCAGTGTCGAGGGTAACGTGCTCGCCCCAGTTGGTGCTGCGGCGGGTCTCTTTGCCAATCCCAACGCCCGCGTCTTGCAGGATGGCAGAGTCGTTGGCGCCACCTTGAACAACCCCTTCCGCTTCGACGGCCTGATCGTCGGCCGCCCCTTCACCCTGATCGCCGACGAGATCGCCGGCCCCCATTCGGGCAGTGCCCAAGGGACGATCAACCAACAGGGGGAGGTACTCACCCTCGACATCACCATGATGCCGGTCGGTACGGCCACCGTGCGGGTGGTCGAGGCCGATGGCCTGACCCCGGTCACCGGGGCCGACATCACGATGACCAGCTCCGGCTTCTACGGCTTCACCCGCTACCTCGGCAACACCGGCGCCTCCAACGAGATCACCTTTACCGAAGTGGGGGAGGGTCGCCTGCTCGCCTATGCTACGCAGGGCCAACTCAAGGGTTCCGTCGTCGGCACTCTGACCCTCGATGGCGAGACGGTGGTGCTCACCGTCGTCCTGGAGCCGGCCGACAGTGTCACCGGCGGCGTCCTTCTCTCCGACGGCGCGACCCCGGCAGCCGGCGCCACCGTAGTGCTCCACGCCATTGCCGGGCGAACCTTCACCACCCTGGCCGACAGCTCCGGCCTCTTCCGATTCCCCGCCGTGCCGATCGGCCCCTTCACCGTGGAACTCCAAGAGAACCTCGGCCCCGGCTTCCGGGAGGTCACAGGGAGCCTCGATCTACAGCCGGATGGCACCGTTACCGGCGGCCAAGTGGGAACCTTGATTCTCGACGACTTCGATCCACAGGTGGTCTCGATCTCCCCTGCCAACGGCACCACCGGTGTGGCGACCACCACTTCAGCGGTGATCGAGTTCAGCGAGCCGATTCAAAACTGCGCCTCGCACGGTCATCCCGAGTCCTGCGTACAGATTCGGCTGATCAACGGTGCCTCTATCCCCGGCGGGAGCTATCTCTGGTCAGCGGACGGCAAGACCTTGACCCTGACCCCGCCCACGCCGCTGGCTAGCTCCACGGCGTACGAGGTGCGGGTTTGGGAGGGCCGCAACTACGACTTGGCGGGGCGCAAGCTCCCGGCACGTGCGGTCAGCCTGTTCACCACCGCCGATGTCTTACCGCCGGTGGTCATCGCCTCTCTCCCCGCTTCGGGAGCCAACCAGGTGGCGACCGACAGCCAGCTGCAAATCACCTTCTCCGAGCCGGTGGCCGCCGCGTCGCTCTCCGGCGCCGGTCTCCAGCTGACCGACTTGACCAGCGGAACCGGCATCACCACCACCTTCCTGCCGGTGATCGGTTGGGCGCGGCAGTTCACCGTCAGTCCGCAGAGTTTGCTGGCCACGGACCACCAGTATCGCCTGACCGTTTCGGGCGCCACTGACACCAGCGGCAACACGATCGCCCCCGCGGCGCAGATCGACTTCTGGACTCTCGACACCCTCGCCCCGCAACTGGTGAGTTCCACCCCTGCCGCCGGCACCGCCGCCACGGCCGGGGATCTCGTCACCATCAGTGCCGAGGTCGTCGATGAACGCGGCGTGGCCAGCGTCTCCCTCTCCTTCGGCGGGCGCAGCGTCGAACTGACCTCGCCCAACGGCGGAGGCGATTTCTACGCAGCGACCTTCCCGGCGCCGGCGGTGGCCGTGGCGGGGCCGCAACCGGTCACCGTCGCTGCCACCGACCTCTTCGGCAACACCGCCAGCTGGCAGTGGAACCTCCAGCTTTCGCCCAACCCCAACCTCGATCCACCGGTCGCACGGTGGGCCTCCTGCCTCAGCGACGGCGACCGGGTGGTGGCCGGTGTGCCGTTCAGCCTGGGGATTGAGCTGGCCGACGACGAAGGGATCGATCTCTACCGCTTGCGGGTGGACGCTCAGCTGGTCGAGACGGTGATCGCCGGTGGCGAGACCTCGATCAGCGACTCATTCCTCTGGACACCTCCGGCGAGCGCCGCACCGGGCACTCCCTTCGCCCTCACCCTGGAGGCTGTCGACTTCGCTGGCAACCTCAGTGCCGTGCCGCTGAGCGTCCAGGTGGTCGAAGTTCCCGTGTGGAACGGCAACAACCTTATCCCCGGCTCGCTCTCCGGTGCCCTGGCCCTGCCGGCGGGCGACTACACGCTCAGCGCCAGCGCTCTGAATCTCGACAAACTGCTCCTCCTAGACGGAGCGCAGGTCAGCTACAGCGGACTCAGCTCCACCCTCGACCTCAACGTCAACGGTGAGATGCGCCTCCAATGTGGTGCCCTGCTCGACCTTTCGGGCCGCGGCTTGCCGGCCCAGCCCTCCGGCCAACCGGGGCTGGCGCCCGCCGGCATCGCGGCGGCGATTCCACCCGACGCCGGAGGCAGCCACGGTGGCCGCGGCTCGATCGACGAGGCCAACCTCGCCGCCGGCGGCCAGCTGGGCGAGAGCTACGGCAGCCTCTCCACGCCGCTGTTACCTGGAGCGAGCGGCGCCGCCGCCATCGCCACCGGCGTCACCGCCGGCAGTGGCGGCGGGGCGCTACGGCTCGGGGTCGGCGAGCTGGTCCTCGGCGGTCGCATCGCGGCGCGCGGCGAGGATGTCTTCGCCGGGGCCGGTGCCGGCGGCAGCGTGCTGATTAGCGCCACCACCTTGCGCGGCGGCGGCGAGATCGACGTCTCCGGCGGCAACGCCCTGGCCACCTTCGGCGATATCACCGGCGACGGAGCTGGCGGTGGCGGCCGGGTGGCGCTCTATGTCAGCGCCTCGATGAACTTCGACCCGGCGACGCAGGTGCGCGTCGCCGGTGGCGCAACCTCCTTCTGGGCGGCGGGTGTGACCGGTGAGCACTACGCGGAATCGGGCACGCTCTACGTGCAGGATCCGAGTTCGCTTCTAGGTCGTCTGCTGTTGAGCAACGGACTCACCGAGGCAGGCCAGTCTCGGCTGGCTGCGGCCACCCTCCTGCCCGCGCTGGGCACGGGTGCTGTGCTCTCCCTCGCTCCCGCCGGTGCGGACAGCTGGCTCACCGGTAGCGCCCCCTTCCTGCCTCGCTGGCAAGGTAGCTGGGTGGTCCTCGAAGATGCGGCCGGAGCCTCCCTGGGCGCCTTCCAGGTCACCGAGATCGATCCCCAGGGCTCTTCCATCCGGCTCAGCGCAGCGGCTGCCGCAACCGGCGCCGCGACCTATCGCGGCGAGTACCGCTTCGACACCATCGAACTGCGTCACGGAGCCGGCCTCGACGCCACCGACGTGGTGCGCGGTGGCGATCTGCTAGTGGCGGCCGGCGAGGTGACGTTGGGTCTCGTCGAGGCCGACAACCTCACCGTCGCCAGCGGTGCCACCCTCATGCCCACCGCCAGCGGCGTGCTCGAAATCCACGCCGCGGCCACCGTCACCGTGGAGCCGGGAGCGGCGCTGGATGCGTCCTTCCAAGGCTACTTCGGCGGTCGCGGGACTACTTGGACCGGTGAGGCCCCTGTCTTCGTCGCCGGCGCCGGTCGCAACGCCTTCGGCACTGGCAACGGCGGCAGTCACGGCGGCTTGGGGATCACCCAGCGCGGCGTGGAAGGGGCGGGTGAGATCTACGACAGTCTCTACGATCCCCGCCTCGGCGGCGGCGGCGGTGCCAAAGGGGTAGGGACCCTGACCTCGCAGGTCGGGGGGCCAGGCAGTGGTGTGGTGCTCGTCGAAGCCAACACTCTGGTGCTCGACGGCACCATCCTCGCTCGCGGCACGACGACCGGCCCCGTTCCGTTCCGTCCCGAAGTGGCCGCCGGCGCCGGCGGCAGCGTCAACCTGCGCCTCACTTCCTTCTTGGGCACTGGCACGATCGATGCCTCCGGCGGCGACAACCTGCGCCGCACCGCCAGCTGCGCGACCATGTCCGGCGCCGCCGGCGGTGGCCGCTTGGCCCTCTACGCCGATAATGCCGAACTCTTCGACGCCCTGGCCCGAGTGACAGTGGCCGGCGGCTTCCGCGACTGCGCCCTCAACGCGGTGGCCGGCGCCGACGCCTCGCCGGGGACGATCTACCTCCTCGACACCAACGCCGCCGGCACCGCCTTCGGCGAACTGATCGTCGCCCGCTCTTCGGCCGAGCAGCTTCTGGCCAACACCGTCCTGCCGCGGCTCGGCTCGGGACTGGTGGCCAACCCGCAGCCCGATACCACCGATCCCACCGCCCTGTGGATCGAGCCCAACGACCCGGCCGAACTCTTCGACCTGGGTGTGACCGGCATGTGGGTACGCACCGCCTCGGGCGACTTCCGGGTCATCGACCAGTCCGCCGATCGGCGGCGGCTGTTGCTGGCCGGTGCCGCCGGCCAGATCGTTGCCGGCGAGAGCTACAACGGCCTCTACAAGTTGGACCGGCTGACCCTGCGCGGCGCCGTCACCGTGGAATTCCGCGACCTGGCCGAAATCGGCGTCGTCGACGACGAGGGCGGCCTGTCGCAAGTGATCTTCCTGCCCTAGATGAGACCACCGACGATGCAACCTCCAGTGACAACAACTCCGTCCATGACACCTCCAGAAAGCCCGGGAGCGATGATGAAAGCAGTTGCGTTCAAGACAGTGTGGAGCAGGTGGCTCCAATCCGTGGTGACATCGTTCTTGCTGGCCATCGCCTTGTTGGCCTCCCCGGCACTGGCGGCGGATTCGCAGGCGCCGGCGATCGCGGTCACCGAGAACGGTGTGGCGCTGGCCGACGGAGCACTGTTTGCCCGCGCGGTGACGCCAGAAGTTGTGGTCACCGACAACGTGCAGGTGGCCACGGTGGAGATCCTGCTGGACGGACTGCCTTTCGTCGCGGCCACGCCGGTGACTGCGGACGGCGACCATCTGCTGGCGGTCAGCGCCACCGACACGGCGGGCAACGCCGCTGCGTTACTGCTCTCTTTCACCATTGACACCCTGGCCCCGGCTTGGGGCGGGCTTGCTCCGTCTGATGGCGCGGTCAGTGCCGAGGCGGCAGTGACCCTGGTGGGGCAGGTCAGTGGTGCGACCTCGTTGAGCGTCAACGGTGCGGCGGTGGCTCTGGTGGGGGAGAGCTTCTCGGCCGGCCCCTACCCACTGGTCGAAGGGGCCAACCCCTTCACCCTGATCGCCACCGACGAGGCCGGCAATCAGGCGGTGCGCTCGATCACCCTGCACCGCGACAGCACGCCACCGGTGGTGGCGATCAGCCAGCCGGTCGCCGGTGCCCTGGTTTCGACTCCGGCGCTCACCGTCTCGGGTACGGCCGGCGACGCCCACCTCAGCACGGTGCTCGTCTCGGGCACCGCCGCGACGCTTTCGGCCGCCACCTTCACCGCCCAGCAAGTGCCGCTCTCCGAGGGGGCCAACACAGTGCGGGCGGTGGCCACCGACGCCGCCGGCCACCAGGTGAGCGCCGAGATCTCCGTGGTGCTCGACACCCTTGCGCCCACCCTTACGATCACCGAACCGGCCCCCGGCACCGTGGTGCCCGATGCCACCTTCACCCTTCGCGGCAGGGCGCTGGATCCCCATCTCGATCGCGTCGAGGTCAACGGCGTTGCGGCCACACTCAGCGGTAGCACCTTCTCGCACACGGTGAGTCTCTCCGCCGGCGCCAACCTCTTCCCCGTGCGCGCCTTCGACCAGCTGGGCGCCAGCTCGCAAGCTACCGTCACCGTGGTGCGCGACGCGGCGGCCCCGGCGGTGAGACTCCTCTCGCCGGCCGAGGGAGCCGTTCTGGCAACCACCTCGACGGCGGCCAGCGGCACCGTCACTCCGGCTTCCGGGCAGAGCTTGAGCGCACTGAGCGTGACGGTCAACGGCATCGCGGCCACGGTGGCGGCGGACGGCACCTTCACTGCCAGCTCGATCCCCCTGGCCGAAGGCAGCAACCGATTGATCGCACGGGCGCTAGACAGCGCCGGCACGGCGGGCGTGCACAGCCTCCTCGTCGAGCGCGACACCGTGGCTCCCCGCTGGTTGTCCTCGCTGCCCGCCGGCGGTGCGGCGGCGGTGGCGGTGGAGAGCCGTTTCGAAGTGCTGCTCAGCGAACCGCTGCTAGCGGCCTCGCTCAACACCGCCGGCGCCTGGCGGCTCGAAACCTCCGCCGGCCAGGCGATCGCGGCCTCCGCCAGTCAGGTCGCCACGGCGCAGGGCGAGGAGTGGCTGATCCTCCAGCCCTCGGCGCCACTGCCGGCCGAAAGCGCCCTGCGCCTCGTCCTCACCACGGCTCTCACCGATCCGGCCGGCAACGCCCTGGCCAATCCTGTGACCTTGAGCTTCACCACCGCCGACGCCTCGGCGCCGCCGGCTCCGACTCTGGCCTCCGTACCCGGCTACCTCTGTGCCAGCAGCTGGACGCTCACCGGCACCAGCGAGGCCGGAGCCACGGTCACCGTGCGCGGCGGCGCCTCGACCGTCCACACTACGGCGGGTAGCGACGGGGCCTTCACCATCGAGGTGCCGCTGATCCCCGAGGCGCTCAACCGGCTCTCGGTGAACGCCACTGACGCGGCGGGCAACCTCTCTGCGACCGCCACTGCGGAACTGATTCACGATTGCCGCTCACCCGAGGTCACCGGCTCCAGCCGCGACGGCGACACCTTCACCGTCACCTTCAGCGAAGCGATCGCACCGGGTAGCCTCGCCGGCGCTTTCACCTTGCGAGACGACGCCGGCCCGTTGAGCCTGGGAGCGGTGCAAACGCAAGCGGGCGACACCGCCGCCAGCTTCACCGCCACGCCGGATCCCAGCTCGACGGCGCTCGAACTCACCGTCTCGACCGCCGTCAAGGATCTGGCCGGCAACGCCCTGGCCTATCCCTACACGGCGATGTTCGGCGATCTGGTGCCGTCGAGTTTCATCCGCGGTACGGTACTCGACGACGCCACCGGCCGGCCGCTTGCCGGGACGAGTGTCGAGCTGTTGGTCAGCGATGGCATCGCGCCGCCGCCGCCGGCTCCACGGCAGACCAGCGGGCCAGACGGTCGCTTTTCTCTGCCTCTGCTCAGCGGCAATCACCTCATCGCCTTTCTGCGCCCGGGCTACACGCCGGTGCTGCGCACGGTGACGCTGGCCTCGGGCGCCGGCTTGGATCTGTTCGATCCTCGCTTGACGCCGCTGGCTCCGAGCCAGCAGATCGGCAGCGGCGCGGCGACCTTGGCCGGCGGCGGCGCCAGCTTGGTGCTGCCGGCCGGTGCCTTGAGTGGCACGACGACCGGCTCGGTGACGACTCTCTCAGAGCAGGCCTTGCCGGCTCGGCTGCCCTACGCCTGGTCGCCGCGCGGCGCGGTGTGGATCGACCTGGCCGGTGCACCGCTGGCCACCGCCGCCACCTTGACTTTGCCGGTCGAGGCGGCGGCCGGGACCAACCTGGCGCTGGTCCACCTCGACCTGGCGACTCTCCAGTGGCGGGTTGTCGATCTGGCCTCGGTCGTCACCGACAGCACCACTGGCGCCAACCAAGTGACTCTTGCCGCCGACGGCGAAGGCGGCTGGGCGGCGGTCGAGGCGGACACCGGTCTCTTCGCCCCGCCACCGGCTTCGCCCGGCGGCGTTCTGGCCTCCTCGGCCGCGCCGCTCGGCACGGAGGTTCTCAGCGCCGCCCTCACCTTCAACCCGGAGCAGGTACTGGCCGCGCAGACTAGCCAGGCGACGGCCCTCTACACCCTCGATCCGGCGCAAGGCGGCGAGGCCCCCAGTGGTCTGGAGCTGACCCTGGTGATCCAGGAGGAGCTACAACTGCTCGACGGCACCACCCGGCGTGAAGTTCCCTTCTCGGCCGACCTGACCCTCTACCGCTCCCCGGCCGGTGAGGCCCGTTCGCTCTTCTCCCTGCGGCCTTCGGCCAAGGCGCAGCTGCTGCCGCTGGCCTTGGGTTCTGAAGATGTCGTGGTGCGCGGTTACGATCGCGCCACCCTGGCCGGCAATGTCCTGGGGCCCAGCGGCGGCACCGTCACCTCCCCCGAAGGGGACCGGGTGGATATTCCGGCCACGGCGCTGGCCGCTTCGACCGCGGTGGGGCTCACCCGGCTGGCGGCCAGTGATCTGCCGGCACCGCTGCCGGCGGGTAGCGCACTGATCGGCGTGCTCTCGCTGGACTTGGGCGGCGCCACCCTGGCGCTGCCGGCGAGCCTGACCTACGAATTGGGCAGCGCGCCCGCGGCGGGCGAGCGGGGTCTTCTGCTGGCCACCCTCGAGCTGGCTGGCGAGGTGCTCTACCGTCCGGTGGCCGTGCTGACGGCCACCGCCAGCGGTTGGGTGAGCGCCGCTCTCGACCCCAGCGACCTCCCCCTCGTTGGGGTCGAGAGCGGTGGCCTCTTCGTCTTCGTGCGGCTGACCCAGGATGTCGGCTACCTGCGCGGCGACGTCCTGGCGGCCGGCGGCGCCGGCGTCTCGGGGGCGGTGGTGCGCGGCGACACGGTGGACTGGGTCCAGCTCAGCAGCGGTGGGGGCAGTTACGCTCTGCCGGTCTTGCTGGGGGCTGTGACCGCCAGCGCCGAAGATCCCCTCTCCGGCAACGCCGGTTCTGCCGCCGCCACCGTGGCGAGCGCCGAGGAGCGGGTCGATCTCGACATCCAGCTTGCCGTCACCGGTCCGCGGCTGCTCAGCTCGGTGCCTTTCGACGGCGAGACCGGCGTGCTTCCCGGCATCGCCCCCAGTCTCACCTTCAGCGAGCCGGTCGAGGCAGCCAGCTTGGTGGGTGGCTTGCGGCTACTCGAAGGGGGCCGGCCGGTGGCGATCACCTTCCAGGTGAGCGGCTCGGTGGTCACCGTCACCCCGGTGAGCAGCCTCAAACCCAACACCCTCTATGAACTCTCCCTCACCGCCATCGTGCGCGACTTGACCGGCAACGCCGCCACGGAGGCCACCGTCGCCTTCACCACCCGCGGTTATGGGGTGGCCGACGGGGTCGAGGCACGGCGCATCTTCCCCATCGCCCCCGACGGCTCGGGAATGGCGCGGATCGAGGGCTTGAGCGGTGCGGTGCCAGCCGGTGCCGACGTGGTGGTTGAAAACCTCGCTACCGCCCAAACCGCGAGTGTCCAGGCCGGCGCCATCGACGGCTCGTTCACCCTCTCCCTGCCGGCCACCCTCGATGACGAGTTGCTGGCCCACATCTTCGTCAATGGCGGCAACGAGATCGTCGTCGAGCTGGGCCCCTACATGAGCGCCGACAAGAAATCGGCCTGGATCAGCGAACGCTCGGCGACCTTCTTCACGGTCGAAGGCATGGGGGTCACCCTCGCCGCCAACACCTTCGAGCAGCCCACCTGGGTGCGCGTCGAGATGGACGCGGTGGCGGTCACCAACCCGCCCGCTCCAGCGGTTCAAAACACCCAGCCGATCGCCGCCTTTAACCTCGACTTCGGCGGCCAAGAGGCGCGCAAACGGGTGGGGGTGACCCTGCCGGTCCCCTCCGGTCTGGCCAACCCGCCGGGCGCCGGCGACGTGCTGCTGCTCAACCGCAAGGTGGAGTTCTTGGGCCAGCCCAAGTGGATGATGATGACCTTGATGCGTGTCGAGGACGGCCGTCTAACGAGTGCCCCTCTCGCAACCTCGGGAAGCTCCGCACCGGCCTCCTCGGCACCTTTTTTGACCGCTTCGGCCGAGGGTCCGGCGGTCACCGCCGGCCAGCCGCTAGCGCTGACCAAGGCCAACGTCTCTTCGATCTTCGGCGGGCCGATCCAGTTCTTCACCCCCGACGCCACCATTCCGGGCCAGTACCAGGTGGCCAGCCAGAGCCAGCTCGGGGTGATCGCCGCCTCTTTGGCCTGGGACTACGACGTCGGCATGACCACCGGGGTCAACGGCGTGATCTCGGCCTTCAACGGCTTGATCGCCGATCTGCTCTCAGCCAACGCCATCTGGATTCCGAGCCTGCTCGGCCAAGACTTCCCGCTCACCGTCTATGATCTCTCGACCGGCTACGAAGTGTTCAGCGTGACTTTCCCCTTCGCGCCGGCGGTGATCGGCGGGGCGGGCGACATCCCGCTGATCACCCCCAACGCCTTCGCCAACTCGGTGGCGCCGCTGCCCATTTCGGGCCGGCCGCTGCGCATCCTGCCCTTCTTCGCACCGCTGGCCGGAGAGCGGGCGCTGGATGTGGAGATCGGCGTGGCGCCGTTGGCCGGTGGCGGCTTCCAAGTCACCGGCGGCGCGGGGGCGGCAGCGGGGGATGTAGAAGTGCGCCTCCTGGGGCTCGACGACGCGATCGATCTGAGAACCCGCAGCAGTGCCGGCGGCGCCTTCAGCCTCACCGCCGCCAGCGCGCTGGCCGGCCGGCGCTACCTGCTGGCGGTGGGCGCGACGATCGAGTCGGACGCAGCGCTCGAACTGGGGTTCAGCGAGCCGCTGGCCACCGGTTTTGCCGGCCTGGAAGTGCGCGACGCGCTGGGCAACTCGGTCGAACCGCGCATCGAAAACATCGATGGCCGCGGCGCCGTGCGCCTCACCCCGCAACCGGCCTGGCACGCCGGCGAAAGCTACACCCTCCACCTCGGCCCGCAGCTGGCCGACCCGGCCGGTGAGGCGTGGGGCGAGACGCTGGACATCGAATTCAAGATCGCCTCCAGCACCCCGGTCGGCCTCTTCGCCCTGAACGAGGTGCGCGAGGTGGCGCGGCTGGGCAGTTATCTCTTCGTCGCTGGCGGCTCGCAGGGTCTCTTCGTCCTCGATGCGCGCGACCCGAGAAACCCGGTCAACGCCATGCCGGGCGGCCTCGTCTTCCGCTGCCCGGGCAACGGGCCGGCGGGCAGCAACGGGCTGCAAGTCCACGCCGTGACGCTCGATCCGCACGGCCGCCTCTTCGTCGGCTGCGGCGGGGTGGACGGCTCGGCGCAGCTGCGCATCTATGATCCGCAAGCGCTGCTGGCGGCGGTCGCGTCGGGAGAGAGCGACGCCTTGACCTTGCGCGAGATCTTCTTCGCCGGCTCGACCCTGGTCGCCGACGGCTTCAACGTCCAGAACCCCAGCAGCGGTGTCTTGGGCACCAACCTGCCCGAGGGCATCGCCCGCAAGGTGGCGATCCTCTCCAACGACAAGAGCTTCCGCCTCTACCGCGATTCCCTGCCGGTCGGCTACACCCTGACCCCCACCACACCGCCGCCCTTGGGCACCGAGTACACGGTGACGGTCACCGGCCCGCCCGGCGCGGCGGGCAACGGCGGCACCGGCATCCACCCGGTCAGCCTACGTGCGGCCAGCCGTGGCCTCCACCAGCGGGTGGACGCCGGACCCTCCGGCGCCTTCTCGATCGCGCTGACCGTGCGCTCGGGCGACGCCGTCGATCTGCTGGTCAACGCCGACAGCCTGGCCTACGTGCTGCTGGCCGGAGCCGGCGTGGGGCTGGCCGAGGTGAGCGGCTTCTACCGCCAGGACCTCGAAGAGCCCGGCCAGATCCTCGCCGATGTCTTGACCTACTACAGCGGCTTCTACAACGGCGAGCCCGACCCGGCACTGTTGATCTGCGACCAGCCGCTCGGCTTTGCCGCCCCGGCGATGGTCGATATGGCCCCACTGTTTGACGCCGCCAACCCCCACCCGATCACCCTCGCGGCCCTGTTTGGCCCCAAGGGGCCGATGATCCTCGAAAGCCAGGTGGCCAACGCCTCCGACTTCACCTTCCTTTCCTCGGAATGCACCGGCCCTCCCAACGCCTTCGGTCTCGAATCGGTCCAACACTACCCCTTCGACTTCGACGGCGACGGTCTCTATGCGGCCGGTGAGTACGGCGACTATCTGCTGGTGGGCCACGTCACCCAGGGAGTGATCGTCATCGACGTCACCGACCGCGCCCAGCCGCGCACCGTGGGAGTGATCCCCATGCCGGGCAGCGGCACGGCGGCCGACATCACCGTCGATCGCCAGGCGCGGCGGCTGTGGGTCAGCGGTGACGACGACGGCCTCTTCGCGGTCGACTTCGACGCGCCGCCGAGCCTGCTGGCCCACGACGCCAACCTCGACGGCATCGACGACCGGGTTCTCGAAGAGATCCCGCTGGCCGGCGGCACCAAGATCCCGCCTCTGGTCGCCAATGAACTCGGCCTGGTGTGGGCCGGCGGGCTGAACCACGGTCTGACGGCGGTGGCCACTCACGGCCCGCGGCTGGCGGCGGTGACGGCGAGCGCCGACGGCGAGTTGCGCGCGGTGACCAAGCTCGCCCCCTTCGGGGTGCCCACGGCAAGCGAGGGGACTGCGGCGAACTCGACGGCGAACTCGACCGCAAACTCGACGGCCGCCTCGCCGCTGCTCTCCAAGGCAGACTTCTTCAAGGAACAAATCCTCAAGGCCCAGCCCGGCGACGAGCTGCCCGGCACCTTCCGGGTGCTGGCGGCGCTTCCCGGCTTCGTCGGCTCCGAGATCCGCCTCGACGTGATGAGCCTGGCGGCCGGCGGTGCCCCGATGGCCTCGCCCTTCGTCAGCTCCGCCTCGCTGCCCTCCAACCTGCCCAAGGTCCAGCTCACCGGCAACGCCGGTCTCTTGCTGCAACGCCAGAGTGACAATCCGCTCGAAACCGGGTACAACCTCTACCTATCCGAGCAGGTCGCCGTGCTCGCCGACCTGCGGGCGGCGCGCGGCTACGCCGGCACCAACGCCGAGCTTCAGATCTGCCGGCGCTGCGATCAGGCGGCGGCCGGGGTCGATCCGCAAGCGCGCGAGCTGCTCTCGGGCTCGCGCATCGCGGTGGGCTTCCCGCCGGCACTGAAGGCGCAACTCTCCGGCCTCTATGACGAGGCGCAGCTCGAAGCCGCCACTCTGGAGACTTCCAGCGTGCGCTGGGACCATTCGCCCTCTGTGCTTCAGGAGCCGCTCAATAACCCCTCGCACGCGGTGGGCGGCGAGGCGGCGGCCGGGACCCTCTTGGCCACCGGCGAGCACACCTACGAGACGGTCGATCTCACCATCGCCGGCCGGCGCTTTGACTTCGAGCTGCGCCGCACCTACCGCAGCGGCTCGATCGGCCCGAGCCCCGGCGCCCTGTCGCTGGGGCCGGGCTGGGAAATCGCCCTGGGCCGTCGTCTGCGCCCCCTTCCCGA
>JAJRVQ010000180.1 GCA_024277255.1 Acidobacteriota bacterium
AAGAAGAAAGGAGGCCTCGAACCACCGTCAAAGCGGACACCTTCAACTGAGGAAAGCACCCGCGTCGCTGCGCTCCGACCCGTGGCCGGATTCCATCGGATTGAGCGGTCGGATTCGTCGGAATAGGCAGCTGGGTAGCGTTGCCTCTGCCGCCCCCGCTGTTTTGTTTTAGGGGACCTTTCTCGAAGGTCTCTACCGAAGTGGGTGGGGGAGAGTTCGGGAGAGTTCGGCGTACTCTGGGTTTGAACTTGTGGTGTTGCTCAGCGTGAGAAGAGTTACGGATAGATGCTATATTTATCCGTATGACGATACGACGTGTCGGGTTGAAGGGTGGAGAGGTCGCAAGTGAAGGGTCTCGGCGCCATTGCGCTGGAGAAGCTTCGCTGGAGTCTCTTCTGCTCTCTCTTCGGCCGCAGATTCGGCGGTTGTTCGCTCGTTATCGTGTGCCGGTGGAGGAGGGGGAAGACATCCTGCAGCAGGCTCTGCTCGCCCTCGTCGTGAAGGGGGAGGGGGTGCTCAATCGTGAGGCTTGGCTACTGGGGACGGTGCGAAAGAGAAGTCTCTTGTACTGGCGCCGGCGACGCAGGGCGTTGCACGACTCGGTGGACCCGTGGCTGCTCGAAGTGTTGGCGGCGCCAACTCCGCCGTCGCAGGAGTTGGATGACTTGCGGCGGGATCTGGAGAGGTTGATCGGCACCCTGCCGTTGCGCTGCCAGCGCTTTCTTCGCCTGCGCTATGGAGAGGGGCTGGCGTTGCGCGATATCTGTTCCCGGCTGGGCTATCGCTATGCCAGCATGGGGAAGCTGAGCGAGCGCTGCATGAGTCAGCTCCTACTTCGCGCTCGCCGGTCGGGCCTCCGCTTGTCGTCGAAGTCCTAGAGGCCCGGCCGGAAACCCCTGCAGGTCGCGTTACGGTCGCCGTGGGGCCAGATGCAAGGCGCCGGGCCGCAGGCGATGCCGGAGTATCGTTGAGGCCCGGCAACGTAGCAGATGGCCCCACGCCGGCCGTAACCCGAAGGGCGCCAGGGGGTTACGGGCCGTCTCCGGCGTTGCTCGTCGTCGACGATGCTCCGGCATCGACTCCTCCTCGCGCCTTGGATACGGCCCGTAAGACCCTGGCGCGCGACCCACAGGGGTTTCCGGCCGGGCCTCTAGGTTCTGACCCCGAGGAAGAGGTAGACCGAGATCATCGCGAAGATGATTCCCGGGCTCCACACCGCTACGGCGGGCGGCAGAACGCCGGTTTCGCCGAGGGCGGTGAAGAGGGCGAGAATGGCGAAGAAGACCATGCCCAAGACGATCGACAGGCCGATTCCGTAGAGCGCACCCTGCTTGCCCAGACGGAAGGCGAAGGGGAGTCCGACGAGGACCATGACCAGGGAGACGAAGGGGAAGGCGAACTTGTTGTGGAGCTGCACTTCGAGTTCCGGCACATCCTGGCCGCTGGCTCTGAGTTCACCTATGTAGCGTCGCAACTCGCGGTAGGGCATCTGCTCGGGGGAGCGGCGTTCGGACTCGAAAAATTCCGGCTTCTCGGTCGTGTCGAGTAAGGCTTCTCCGCTGAACCGGTCAGGGTGGTGCTCGGTGAGACTGCCGAAGGACATGGTCCAGCCGTCTGACATCACCCATCGACCCTCGCCGTGATCGAGCGTCGGGTCGAAGTGGGCGTCGCGGGCGAACAGCCGGCGGCGGATGGAGAAGCCGTTCTCATCATCGACCTCGAAGACCTGCAGCCGCTGCAAGCTCTGCTTTTTCTTGTCGTAGTGCAGGGTGGTGTAGAAGAAACCCCCGCGGCCGTAGAGCCATTGGTTGCCTGGGCGGAAACTCCTCGGTGTGTCGCGTCCGCTGATCTGGTCCCCAATCTGCTGCATGCGACGGTTGGAGAGTGGCAGAACTTGGGACTGCAGATAGATGCAGCCCAGGGCGACCATGAAGCCGCCGAAGACGACCGGCAAAGAGAGCCGATAGAGGCTGATACCGAGCGCCTTGGCCGCGGTCACCTCGTTGGTCCGCGACAGCAGGCCGAAGGTGATCAGCGTGCTGATCAGCAAGACCAACGGTGCCATGTCATAGATGATCCGCAGGGAGAATAGGCGATAGAAGGTCAGCAGGACGCCGATCGGGATCTCGTTGTTGAATACATCGTCGAGCCGCTTGGTGAGGTCGGCCACGATGTAAAGAGTGAGTACTGAGAGAAGCACCATCGACATCACACCGACGAAGACGCGTAGCGTGTAGCGGTCGAGAAGATTCGGGAAGCGCAGCCGCAGTTGGGGGAGTCGCAGCCGCACCTGGGTATCGCGATGGCTCGCCGAGCTGATGCGCTGGGCGCGCCGTGTGTCCTGCCGTGCCTTGCGCCAGTGGCTGAGGCGGAGCAGACCGCGCCAGACATCTTCCCGAATCCAGCGATCGAAGCGCGAGATCATCAAGCTCTTGTCGCGGTTGCGCCGGCCGAGGATGAACAGCCCCGGCAGGATGAGCGAGAAGTTGGGGAGCCACATGGCGAACCAGGCGGGCAGCCGGCCGACCCGCGCGGCTTCCTCGAAGTTATTGATCATCAGCCAGTAGACCATGATCACCCCGATCGAAAGGGCGAAGCCCGAGGCCTTACTGCCGCGCCGATTGCTGAATCCCAGGGGCAGGGCGAAAAGACCGAAAACCAAGCAAGCGGCGGGAATGGAGAACTTCTTGTGGATCTCGACCTTGGCCAGGTTGCGCCACTCGGAGTCCAGCGCCGGATTGTTGGCGACCTTGAAGAGTTCGTCCAGCTGCATGGCGCGCACACCCTTGGCGGGCTTGCGCTGTTCCGCACGCCTGCGACTGGCGAAACCGTCGTCGAGAAGGACATCGACACTCTTGGCGAACTGTAGTTGATAGTGATCCGGATGGTTGAGGTCGACGATGTGGGTGTAGGCGTTGGTCAGGTGCAGCGCGACCCGCTCGCCGGAGGGATCGACGGTCACTTCGCCCCATTCGGCGATGGTGACCTGACTCTCGCTGGCGCTCCTGTCGTGGGCCAGGAAGACCCCATGCCACCGGTCGTCGTTGGGCGCTTGCTCGAAGACGTAGAGGGTCTTGCCCTCCCATTCGTCGTGGAAGTAGCGGGGTTGGACGATCTTGGAGATCGACTGCGAGATGATCTTGTGCTGCAGCTGTTCGAGTCGGGCGTTGCCCCAGGGTTGCACGTAGACCATCAACCCGGTGCTGAGGATGGTCAGTGCCAGTGAGAGCAGGCCGATGGGCCGGTAGAGCTGCATCAGGCTGATGCCGCCGGCGCGCAGGGCCACCAGCTCAGAGTCCGAGGAGAGTCGACCGACGGCTGTCAAGATGCCGAAGAGCAACGACATCGGGATGGTCAAAACGATGATGTACGGCAGGCTCAGAAGAAGGAGTTCGCCGACCGTGCTCGGGTCGACACCGCGCCGGATGATCATCTCGGCCGACTGGAAGAGCCGCTGGAAGAGCAGGATGAAGGTGTAGACGAGAAAGCCCAGGCCTAGTGGGCCCAGGATCTCGGCAAGCAGGTAGCGGTCGAATCGGCGCAGCACAGAAGGATTATACGGACAAGGGAGCTGCGATGTTGGCACGCACCCGAGAAGGAGAGAGAAAAGAGCCGGGAAGCCATCTATGGCAGTAAGTTGACATAATGAATCTTATCGGACGTCGTGTTAAGGCATCAGAAGAACCCGTCCGATGCGGGGAAAGCAACTCGATGCCGATTGCCGTGCAGATACCGAGTCGCGCTTCCGACCTGCCTACCCGACTAGTCCTTGGCTTCTCGCAGCTCGCTGAGAATCTGCTCCAGGGCATGAATCAGATCGCTCTTGTCGACTTCCGTCTGGCGAAAGCTCAGCGATAGCGAGTAGGTCTTGTCCGGAGCCCGGAACTTGAAGACGAAGGGCTTGCGACGCGAACTCACGCCGGCGCGGGTCTTCTTCTTGCGCAGCCGGGCTCGAAGGTCGTCTCTGTTGAGGCCGTTCCTGGCCACCTCATCGAGAAGTTCGAGCATCTCGGCCTCAGTCCCGGCCTTGAGCACTTCGAGGAGCAGAGATTTTGAGGTCAGATCGAGAGCCGTAACCGTCTGGCGGACCGCAGCCGGCATCTGCAAAAGGGCCAGGCTCTCGGTGACCACCGTGCGCGACTTCCCTACCGCATCGGCAATTTCCTCGTGCGTATAGGCGTGCAGCTCGGCCAGCGCTCGGTAACCCTCCGCCTCTTCGAACGGGGTCAGATCCTTGCGCTGCAAGTTCTCGATCAGGGCGATCTCGAGGGCTTCCTGCTCGGAAACCTCCATCTCGATCACCGGAATCTCGTAGAGCCCCGCCTCCTGCGCGGCGCGAAAACGGCGCTCACCGGCGATGATGCGCAGGCTTGCCCCAGGCTCACCGTTGCTCTCGGTAGGGCGAACCAGGATCGGCTCCAGGATGCCCCGCTCGCGGATCGAACCGACCAGCTCTTCCAGGTTTCCCATCGCCGAGCGCGGCTGGTTGGGGTCGGGCTCAATCACCGCCAACGGCACCATCTTGCCTACCGGGACTTGATGCCGGGTCGTGAGCTCCTCAACGAAGTGAGTGTCGTGACGCATGCGGCGGCTGGTGGGTAGCCCGCGTTTCTTCGCGGTGCTGCTGCTAGACACGGCTGAGTACCTCCTCGGAGAGCTTGTAGTACTCGTAGGCTCCGGTGGAGTTGGGAGCAAAGGTGAAGATCGATTCGCGGTAGGCCGGACTCTCTTCCAGGCGGACACTCTTGGTGATCATGGTGCTGAAGAGTTTCTCGCCGAAGACCTGCTGGATCTGCTTGCGAATGTCCTTCGACAGAACGGTCCGCTTGTCGTAGAGGGTGATCAGGGCGCCCAGGATCTGCAACTGGGGGTTGGCTCGCACCTTGATCTTCTCGATGGTATCCAGGAGGTCGTCGGTGCCTTCGAGGGCGAAGTAACTCGACTGAATCGGGATCAGGACATGGCTGGCGGCGACCAGAGCGTTGAAGGTGATGATGCCCAGCGTGGGAGGTGTGTCGATCACGATGTTGTCGAAATCGGCGCGGATATTCTCCAACTTCTCTTTGAGGCGGAAGTGGCCGTCGAACTCCCCCAGCAGCTTGCCTTCGATCTTCGCCAGGGCGATCGTCGACGGCGCCACCGAGAGGTTGTCTACCGTCTCGATCGGGTGGATGACCTCAGACATCCTGATCTCGGGCTCGACCAGAGCCTCGTAGACGGAGGGTCCCTCGAGATGGTGAATCTCCAGATAGGACATCGAACTGTTGGCCTGCGGATCGAGGTCGACCAGCAGGGTCTTGAGCCCTTTGGCGGCGAATGCCGCCGCGAGATTGATCGCGGTCGTGGTCTTGCCGACGCCGCCCTTCTGATTGGTGATTGCGATGATCATAGGTGGGCGCAGTGTACGGTTGGACTTCCCACTCGGTCAAGAGCGATCCTGGTTGGGTATGTGGGTTGAGTCCGTCGCCGTCCGAGGCGATGTCGGCGCGCCGACATTCACTGTAAATGGTTGGGATGAGGGTATTTATCGGAAACCACAAGTAGCCATAGCACGGTTTCCGGCGCTCTACATGGTGTACTTTCCCAACTCTTCGGGGCTAACCTCTTCCAACCATTTCTTGAGTCGTTCCTCATCGCTCTCCTGGGTGGCGAGTTCGGCCGCTTGCGCTTTCTGGAAGACGGAATCGAGGACGAGAACTGGGGCCTCGGCGCGGAGCGCCAGGGCGATCGCATCGCTCGGCCGCGCATCGAGGGTCAAGGGTGTCTCACCAGAACGGAGGTGGATCTTGGCGAAAAAGGTGGACTCTTGCAGGTCGCAGATCACCACTCTGTCGACGGTCGCGCCGACGGTTTGCAGCCCGTTGAGCAGCAGGTCATGGGTCAGTGGACGCTGTGGCTCTTGACCATCGATCCGTGCGGCGATGGCGCTGGCCTCGAAGACCCCGATCCAGATGGGAAGGATGCGGTTGCCCTCCTCCTCCTTGAGGATCACGATTGGAACGCTGGAGGTCGGATCGAGCATCAAGCTCTTGACCTCCACTTTTAGCTGACGGTTGCTCTCCTGTTCCTCGGTGCTCATAGAACCATTGTGGAGGTCAGGTCGGGCACGGTCAAGCGGTGGGCGAGAAAATGCTGTGCAAACCGCACTGTCGCGCTCTCGCAATCCGCACCGGATGGCACCGGCGGGGGTGGCGGGCTAGGAGAGTACTGCTAGAGGTGAGGAGCGCAGAGGTGCTGGCGCTGGAGTCAGCGGTTGAGCCAGCAGGCTATGAGCCAGCGCCTTCTCGATCCGAACGCGGGTCATGCCACCCAGTCGATCGGTTTCACAGGTTGGGAAATGAACCACCCGATGGCACGGAGTCCGCCCGGTTTGTGTGCCCGGCTGCTTACCCCAACCGGTGATCAGAACTTCCATCTCCTCCCCCACCAGCTCTTCGTTGAGCTGGCGCTGGATACCTTCTTGGAGGGCGAGAAGCGTCTGCAGCCGCCGGTCGGCGATCGGACGATCGACGGGCTCACCCAGCCGGGGCGCGGCGGTGCCGGGGCGCGGCGAGTACTTGAAGGCGTAGACGGAAGAGAAGCGCAGCCGCTCCACCATCGCCAGGGTGGCCGCGAAGTCCTCTTCTGTTTCCCCTGGGAAACCGACTATGAGATCGGTCGACAGAGCCAGGCCGGCTCTCGCTGCGCGCAGCTGATCCACCAGGTCATAGTAGGAGGCGGCGCTGTAACCGCGGCCCATCCGTTGGAGGACGGAGTCCGAACCGGATTGCACCGGCAGGTGAAGATAGGGAGAGATATTCGCATACTCGCCGATCTGGGCCACCATCCGAGGCGTGAAGTCGCGAGGATAGGAGGTGACAAAGCGCAGCCGCCGGACTCCGGGAGTCTTGGCGCAGGCCGCCAGCAGATCGGCGAAGTCCTCGCCCGTCTCGGGATCCCGCCAGTGGTTGACCGTCTGGCCGAGGAGTTCGATTTCGAGGAAGCCGTAGTCCACCAGGTGACGTACTTCGGCCAGGATCTCTTCCATCGTTCGGCTCCGCTCGGGGCCGCGGGTCGTGGGGACGATGCAGAAAGTGCATTTCTTGTCGCAACCCTCGATGATGGTCACCATCCCTTTGTACTCACCCTGGCGAGAGATCGTATCCATCTCGAAGGAGCGCTCGGCGGGAAAACCGGTGGCTACGACCCGTTCGCCGGCACGGCGCCGGCTAATGACATCGCGCAGTTCTCCCACTCGTGCCGGACCGAGGACGAAGTCGAGTTCGGGGACCTTCTTGAGCGCCCGCTCCCCCACCTGCTGGGCGACGCAGCCGCACAGACCGATCAGCGGTGTGGCGACGCCCTTCCGGCCCCGCTTGTAGAGCCGGTATTCACCCAGCCGGGAGAAGACCTTCCCTTCGGCCTTTTCCCGCACGCTGCACGAGTTGAGCAAGATGATGTCGGCCTCTTGCGGATCGCGCGTCGGCAGGATTCCCTGCTCCATCAACTGGCCCGCCATCCGTTGGCTGTCCAGCTCGTTCATCTGACAACCCCAGGTCTCGATGAAACAGCGCCGGGGTCTTGCCGCGCTGTCACCAGGCAAGCCGGCAAGAGGCAAGGCACCCGCCGGGCTCATCAGGGATTGTCCTCGAGGATGGTGGGTTCTCGGGGATCGTGTGGATCCAGATCGGCCTCGGCAGGCTCGGCGGGGGGCGGCTCGAGATCGATTCCGGCGCGCAGCCAGCCGGGCAGCGCGCCGGCGCGCCGGCCTTCTTCCAGGGCGATGGCGAGTTGCTCCTGGTAGCGCTCGCTATCTCGCCTCGTCTGGTGAATCAGGTCGAGGGCCCGATCCCAGGCCGGCTTGATACGGGTGTCGCGCAGCCGCGGGTCGTCGGCGGCATAGAAGTCGGTGCGCAGCCTCTCGGCGCGCGCTTCCAGCTCCGCCATCTTGTCGGTGGAGTCACGCCATCCCTGGCGTAAGGAGCGAACACGCTCGGTCCAGTACTCCTCCTCGCTGACCTCCACCTCTGCCTCGGTCTGGTCGCCGGCTGTGCTCTTCCCTGATTCGCTGGTCGAGGAATCCGCCGCCTGCGCTGCGCTCGCCTTCTTGGTCGAGGAAGGGTGTGCCATGGTCAGCTTGCCTCGTGACGCGTAGTCCTTGAGGTTCTCGTCGGTGATCACCGCGATCGGTTTCCCGGCGGCGGCTTTGCGAGCTTTGGCTCGGCGGGAGGCTTCGAGCAGCGAGATTGTATCCGGCTGCGGTTTGCCGGAGTCGATCATCACCTGGCGCGGTCTTGGGGGCTCATTGCGCTGGCCGCTCTTTTCCGAGAGGCTAGGAACCGGCAGGGGCTCCACCAGCGGTCGGGTGGCTACCGGCTGCCCTGCTTCCGACTCGGCGGGGACCGGCGTCGGATCTTCGAGTTCCGGCGGCGTCTTCAAGTCGGGCTCCTCCAGGTGGTGTTGGGAGCAACCCACCGCTGACAGGACCAGTAGAGCCGACAACAGACTCCGATGCAGGGCGCAGTGGGTTGGCGAGCGAGATGGCATCGGGGTTGGTTTCATCGCTGGATTCATCGCTGTGTTGATGATCGGAGGGAGGCTAGCTGACGGTGCTGGAGGATCGTGCCTCGTTGAGCAGTGCTTGGTCCAGGTAGGCGGAGACTTCGGAGGCGGCGCCGAATTCGAGACAACGTTGTGCGATCTCTTCCAGATCGGAGACGCGCAAACCTCGCAACCGAGTCTTGATGCGTGGTACGGCGCGAGGACTCATCGACAACCGCCGTAACCCGAGGCCGACTAGAAGCGGAGCCACCCGAATGTCCGAGGCCACCTCGCCGCAGACACTGACGCTGATGCCGGCATCGCGCGCGCTGTCGATGACGAAGCGTAGCATGCGCAACAGCCCGGGATGCAAAGGCTGATAGAGATCGGCGACGTGCTCGTTGTTGCGGTCGACGGCGAGAGAGTACTGGATCAGGTCATTGGTCCCGATGGAGAAAAAATCGACTTCGCGGGCCAGTCGGTCGGCGATCAGGGCGGCACAAGGAACCTCGATCATGATGCCGATAGGCAGATCGCGGCGGTGCTCGATCCCTTCGCGTTGCAACTCTTCCGCGATCGATGTGGCGTAGGAGCGAAACCGTTCGACCTCTTCCAAGGTAGAGACCAACGGGATCATCGCCCACAGGTCGCCGTGCGAAGCGGCCCGGTAGAGGGCGCGGATCTGAGGCTTGAAGACCTCCGGCTGTGCCAGAGTCAGACGCACGCCGCGCAAGCCGAGAACCGGGTTCTCCTCGTGGACGTTGAGCAGCTTGCTGGCCAGCTTGCGGCCTCCAAGGTCGTAGGTGCGGATGATGGCGGGGTGCGGTGCCGTCAGTTCCACCAGTTGCCGGTAGAGCCGGTAGTGATCCTCTTCCGACGGTAGCTCGGGGCTCTTTTCGATGTAGAGAAACTCGCTGCGGTAGAGGCCGATGCCGGCGGCGCCGTAGCGTCGAACGTCCGGGACCTCCTCAGGCAAATCGATGTTGGCCATTAGTTCCAACTCGACTCCGTCCGCGGTGCGGGCTGACAGCGCGCACGTCGACATCAGCTCGCGATCGCGACGAATCCGGTCACTGCGACGGCGGCGATAGTCGGCCAAGACCTCGTCGGTCGGGTGCAGGATCACGGTGCCGGTTTCACCGTCGAGGATGACCGGATCCTCATCGGTAACCTGCGACAGGACTCCGGGCAGACCGGTGATCGCCGGCAGCTTGAGCGAGCGCGCGATGATCGTCGTGTGTGAGGTCTTGCCGCCGGTCTCGATGACGAAGCCGACCACCTTGCCGCGTCCCAGGCGCAGGGCGTCCGAGGGGGTGAGCAGGTCGGCGACGACCACCACATCTCCTTCGATTTCGGAGAGTTGGTGGTGAGAGATTCCTTGCAGGCTGCGCAGGAGTTGGTGGGCTACGTCGCGTAGATCCTCCCGGCGCTCGCGCAGGTAGTCGTCTTCCATGGCCGCGAACTGTTCGCCCAACTCTTCGGCCGTGCGGTACACCGCCCATTCAGCGTTGACCTGCTCCTCGCGGATTCGCCCGGCGATGCGGCGCACGAATGTCGCATCCTGGAGAAAAAGGGAATGGGCTTCGAAGACGGCGGCGAGTTCGTCGCCCATCTGCTTTTCGACCTTGTCGCGGACGCGGAGGATTTCGTCGCGGGCAGCCTCGATCGCCCGCTCGAAGCGCTCGACCTCGGCATCGAGTTCTTCCGCGGCCAGCGGGAAGCGATAGACCTCCTCGGTGCGAGTTTCGATACAGACCGCCCGACCGATGGCGATGCCCGAAGAAACACCCAGGCCGGTGAGCTCTTGCATGGGGCCGTGTTGGGTGGCCACCGCTAGCCCTCCTCATCGAATCGATTGGAGATCAACTGCGTCACCGCCTCGAGCGCCGCCTGTTCGTCAGCGCCGTTGCAGCGCACAGTCATGCGCGTTCCCTGCGCCGCGGCGAGCATCAAGATGCCGAGAATGCTCTTGGCGTCTACTTCCTCGCCATCGCGCAGCAAGTGCACTTCGGCATCGAAGTTGGCCGCCGTATGTACCAGCTTCGCCGCTGCCCGGGCATGGAGACCCAGCCGGTTGACAATCTCCAGATCGCGTTTGACCATCTGGCGGCTATCGGCGAGGATCCGCTCTGACGGCGGCTTGGGATGTGTTCTTGGGCGGCTTGGCGACACAGATACTTCCTTGCCCCTTGGCGCTCAGCCATTCGGCGGCCTCACGGAGTTTTATCGTCTTGTTGGTCAAGCAGCCGATGCGCAGCACCATCGGCAGGTTGACGCCGGCCACGACCTCGATACCGCACGCTCCATCCTGCTCCCCTCTCGGCGTGTCAAGAAGCCGAATCGCTTCGTTGTACGGCGTACCGCCGAAAACGTCGACCAGGATCAGAACTCCATCGCCGAGGTCAGCTTGCCGGACCGCCCGGCGGATCTGCTCGCTGACACTCTCGGCGTCACAATCCCAGTCGATACTCAATGCCGCCAGCTCCGGTAGCTCGCCGACGATCTTTCGTGCCGCGGCGAGCAGCTCAACGGCCAGCCGGCCGTGGCTGACGATCAGGGTTGAAATCATGGCAAGCGATCCTCCCTGAAGGATCATAACGTGGATTGAAGGCTGGGAAGTTCAGTTGGCGGCCGGCTGCGCGGCGGGCGGCTGCTTCTTGTTGATGTCCCGATGGCTGACACGAACCTGCCAGTCGGCAGCGCTCAGCTCCTTGCCGAGCTTCTCGCAGAGCGCGACGGAACGGTGCCGTCCACCGGTGCACCCGATGGCTATCGAGACGTAGCTGCGATTCTCCTTGCGGTACCTGGGCAGGAGGTATAGCAGTAGATCGTATAATTTTTGCGAGATAATCTTAAAATCTTCTTGTGCATCGAGGTACTCGGTCACCCCGCAGTCACGCCCGGTCTGCTCGCGCAGCCCTGGAACGAAATGAGGATTGGGCAGGAAGCGAACGTCGAACAGCAGATCGGTACCGTAGGGAATCCCGTATTTGAAGCCGAAGCTACTGACCGACACGGCCATCGACGCCTCTTCCCCGGGCTCGCCGGCAAAGTGACGGTAGATGTGGCTGCGCATCTCGTGGATCGACCACTCGCTGCTGTCGAGTACCATGTCGGCGGTACCGCGAACCTCGGTGAGCAACGCCCGCTCGCGGCGGATTCCCTCGATCGGCGAGCGGTCGCCGGCGAGCGGGTGGGGGCGCCGGGTCTCGGAGAAGCGGCGCACCAGGGCTTCATCGGAAGACTCCAGAAAGAGGAGGACGAGATCGACCGTCTTGCGATCGATCTGATCCATGATCAGCGGGAACCGTTCGGCGAAGCCGGGAGCTCGGACGTCGGTGACGATAGCGATCCGGTCGTGGCCTTCGATGTGAGCCGTAGGATCGGAAACCAGAGCCTCCAGCAGCGACAGCGGCAGGTTGTCGACCACGTAGTAGCCGAGATCCTCGAAGCAGTTGGCTACCGACGACTTTCCGGAGCCGGAGAGTCCGGTGATCAGGACGAGACGCGGCCGCGCGTCGCTGCTAACCGCGTTCACGGCGACGCTCCACTTCCTCTTCGTGCAGCCGGACGAAGTTGCGAGCCGAGTGGTGGCCCTGCAATTTGAGCACATGGTTGCGGGCGGCGATCTCCACCATCATCGCCAGATTGCGGCCGACGGCTACCGGCATCTGGATGCGCGGACAGGGAGTGTCCAGAATCTCGTACAGGGTTTCGTCCAGTCCCAGTCGCTCATACTGGCGGCCATCTTCCCAGGCCTCCAGTTCGATCACCAGGTCGATGGGTTTGCGCTCGCGCACCGCGGCGAGACCGAAAAGGTCTTGCACATTGATCACGCCGAGCCCGCGAAGCTCCATGTGATGGCGTAGCGGACCTTCGCTATAGCCGACCAGTTCGCCGGTCGGGTAGCGGCGGATGGTGACGCGGTCGTCCGCCACCAAGCTGTGGCCGCGGGTGATCAGGTCGAGCGCCGATTCGCTCTTACCGATTCCGCTCTTGCCGAGCAGCAGCACACCCAGTCCATAGATCTCCAGCAAGACGCCGTGGATGTGGGTCTTGGGAACGAGGTGGTTTTCGAGGAAGTAGGAGACTTTCTGAATGACGATCGAAGAGAGAGCCCGAGAGGAGAGCACAGGCAGGTCGCGCTCCTTGCAGGCCGCCAGAAACCCGGGAATGGGTTCGAGCCCCTTGGTGATGATGAAGACCGGAATCGGCAGCGAGGCGATGTGGAGGAATCTCTCTCTGCGCTGTTCCTCGTCTAGCGTGCGCAGGTAGAGGGTTTCGCTCTCGCCGACGATCTGCACTCGACCGGGTTTGATGTAGGGAAAGTAGCCGGCGAAGGCCAAGCCGGGCTTCTGGACCCGCGGGTGGTCGATCCGGTTGTCGAGATGAGATTCGCCGGTGAGGACTTTGAACTCGAGTTCGAGCAATTCCTCGCCGAGAAGTTCTCGGATTTCGACGTAGGGAGGAGTCACTGGCTCCCCACCGCAACGTCTTGCGGCCGCGAAGTCTCCGCGAGCACGGCGAGCAGCGACTCCGGGCGCTTACAGTGCAGCATTCTTTCGACCGGCCCTGTCTTGACCCAGCGCGACACCGCGGCGAGCACCTTCAAGTGGTCCGCCGGCGCCTGCTCAGGCGAGATGACGGCGAAAAAGAGGCGGACGGGAGAGCTGTCCACCGCCCCGAAATCGATGCCGGGTTTGGCTACCAGGCCGATGGAGACGACCGGTGCGGTCAAACCTCCGACCTTGCAGTGCGGGACTGCCACGGAGGCGCCGATTCCGGTCGAACCGAGTTCCTCGCGATCCATCATCCGGCGAACAAGGTCTTCGCTACTGTCCACCAAACCACGCTCGTGCAAGCGTTCGGCGAAGGCTCGCAGTAGCGATTCGGCGTCGGTGGCGGGCAGCGGACAGAAGACCAGGTCGGGGCGGGTGAACTCCAGTAGATCCATCTGTCTACTAGCCGATTTCGGGTGTGATCAGACCGAAGTTGCTGTCCTTCCGGCGATAGAGAACGCTGACCCGGTCGGTCGCCGCCGCCCGGAAGACGATGAAGTCATTCTTCGAGTCGCGCAACTCGAGGGCTGCCTCTTCGACGCTCATCGGTTTGATGTGCAGTTGACTCGACTTGATGATTTTGGGCGCCGCGCCGCTACCCAGGCTCGCTCCCTCTAGAACCTCGACCGGCCACAGCGATTCACCGTGTGCCATGCGGTCGGCACGGCGACGTTTGCCGATAAACTTCTTGCGCGCCCGCCGCGCCTGCTTCTCCAGCTTGTCGACCGCCATATTGATCGAATCCAACATCTCTTCCGTCTCTTCCGCCGCTTGCAGGACTCCATGCCGGTGGGCTACGTGCAATTCCGCGATCATGCGATGCTGATGGTGATTCGTGGACTCCAAGCTGACGCGAATCTCAATCGGCTCGTCAAGAAACTTGGTGACCTTGTTGAGCTTGCCCTCGGCGTACTCGCGGACTCTGTCGTTCAAGTCGTAGTGCCGTGCCACGTACTCGATGTTCATCGATTCTCCTTCTTCTCAGAAGATCTGCTTACGCTCAGTGGATGAGGGGATGCCGAGTTCGTCCCGGTACTTGGCGACAGTACGTCTGGCGATCTGGATCCCTTCTCGCTTCAGGATACGCATCAATTCACTGTCGGAAAGCGGCTTCTTGGCGTCCTCTTCCTGGACCAGCCGCTCGAGTTTGCGCTTGACCGTGAGAGAGGAGATGTTCTCCCCGTACTCTCGATCAATTCCGCTATGGAAGAAAAATTTCAACGGCAGTAACCCACGCGGTGTGTTGATGTACTTGTTGGAGACCACGCGGCTGACCGTCGATTCGTGCATCTCGATGTCATCGGCGACATCGCGCAGGACCATGGGGCGCAGGTGCTCGATGCCGTGGTCGAAGAAGTCGCGCTGCTGATCGACGATCGATCGAGCGACCTTGTAGATCGTGCGCTGGCGCTGATCGAGACTCTTGATCAGCCAGATGGCGGAGCGCATCTTCTCTTTGATGAAACTCTGCGCGTCGCTGTGGTTGCCCTCGGCCTTCATCTTGCGCAGCATCTGCCGGTAGGCGCGGCTGACCCGCAGGCGGGGAAGGCCGTCGTCGTTGAGCAAAATCACGTACTCGCCGCCGACCCGTTGCACGGCGACGTCCGGCTCGATATAGCGGGCCTGTTCGGAGCTGAAGCGGCGCCCGGGGCGCGTCTCGAGGCTGCGCACCTTCTCCACCGCCGGCTTCAGTTCCTGGAGTTCGACTCCGTACTTCTTGGCCAAGGCTGGGAAGTGGCGGCGAAGGAAGGCTTTCCAGTCCTCGTCGATCATCCGCCGAGCGAGAAGAAAGGCCGCGCTGGGCTCCGCCTTTTGGGCCTCCTCGCTGCCATCCAGTTGCGCCAAGAGACTGTCGCGAAGAGTGTACTGGGCCACTCCCGGCGGATCGAAGCTGCGCACCAGGGCGAGTGCCTCTTCGACCTCCTCGACCAGTTCGAGCGGGAAGAGATCGCGGGGATCGGGTTCGGTCTCGACCTCGGCAGTGACCTCGGCAGTGACCTCGGCCGGCGCGGTGATCGCTTCAAGGGCCTTGCCGTTTTCGCCGCCGCGGAACGGCTCATCGCCAATCGTGCGACCTGCCGCCGGCGCCGCCCCGGCGAGATCGACCGCCGGATCGTCGGCCCAGACGCTGATCATCTTGGGCGCTTCCGACTCATCGCCTTGCACCAGCACCGCGCCTGAAGGAGGTTGGGCCAGTGCCGCTTCCTTCTCCATCCGCATGCCGATCAACGTTGCGGCCAATTCTGCGCTGGCTTTGTCGACCTGGCCATCGTCCTGTGTCTGCGCGTCGATGCTGGTGTGCAGCGACTCGGCCGTCGCATCGCCGGGATCGTCGCCATCGTCCTCTGAGCACTGGGCAGGTTCCTCGATCGTCGCCTCTTGCCTGTCCGGGTCGAATTCAGTCTGCGACAGTTCACAGAGTTCGACCACGCTGGCGATGAGGAATCCCTCCGGGTCGAGATTGCCGATGATCATCTCGGCGACGCGCCGAACGGCCGGCCGGCAGCTACACATGTGCAATTGCCAGGAGAGGTGGTCGTAGAGATCCGGCTCCTGGGTGAGGTTGGTCTCGAAACGGTACTCTTCGCGGTGCTCGCGAATCGAGGCATGGCTCGATCCCTCGGAGTACTCGCCGAAGTAGGCCTCGAAGTCGATCTCGTCGAACGGATCCTCCGTCTCTTTCTCTTTCTCCTGTTCTTCCTCGGCGCTCTTCTCCGCCTCTTCCTCGCGGGTCTCTCCACCCTCCTCCAGAATGGGGTTTTCCACCAACTCCTGGGTCAGCACGCCTTCGAGTTCCATGCGCGTCATCTGCAGCAGCTTGATCGCCTGCTGGAGTGACGGCGTCATCACCAGCTTTTGCGACAGCTTGAGCGATAGTTTCTGCTCCAGCGCCATTAGAGGCGGAACTCCTCGCCGAGGTAAATCTTCCTCACTTGCGGGTCGGCCGAGAGCTCAGCTGGATGGCCGGAGCGCAAGATTTCACCGTTGTTGATGATGTATGCACGGTCGGTGATGCTCAGCGTTTCCCGTACGTTGTGGTCGGTAATCAAGATCCCGATTCCCATCTCTCGCAGGTGGCTGATGATTCCCTGGATGTCCTTGACGGCGATCGGGTCGATGCCGGCGAAGGGCTCATCAAGAAGGATATACCAGGGGTCGATCACCAGGGCTCTGGCGATCTCAACTCGCCGTCTTTCGCCGCCGGAGAGAGTGTATGCGGGACTCTTGCGCACCCGCTCCAAGCTCAGTTCTTCGATCAGTTGATCGACTCTGCGCTCCTGCTCGGCGGTTGGCAGGTCGAGGGTCTCGAAGAT
>JAJRVQ010000181.1 GCA_024277255.1 Acidobacteriota bacterium
GACAAGACGGTAGAATGATGAGCCAAGGTCTGGTTTCCTCTTTGTTGTCAGCGGTTTGGCTTGCACCTCCATTGTAACAAAGGACTAGGAAATCAGACCTTTCTTGGTCGAGTTAGTGGGACAGCAGTGTGTGGGTATGAAGGATGATCTCCGCATATTGATGGATCGCCGATCAGCAGGAACGCTGACTGTTCCGAATGCAGCCATAGGAGTATGGTGTCAGGTGCATTCAAAGTCAACTTCGATTTGCGAGAAGGAGTGGCGTAGTCTGGCTATCTGAGAGGTGTTGCGGCCTTCCGCTGTGGTGTACTTCGGGTGTCATGGTTGAACGACTAGCCGAAAACTGTGCTCAAAGGTGACCTCTCCCGCCACCCGCGCGAGAGTAGAGCCGCGTCGCGGCCGCACCTCTTCGGGTGCCTCCTCGATGATGCAATAGAGGGAATCCGCCGACCGCAAGTAGAGCTCGCCGTCGACCAGCGCAGTCGACGCGCTGAAGGTCCCTTCGAGCTGGTTGACCGCCAGGACACGGGGCTGGTCTTCATCGCTGATGACCACCGTGGTGCCATCGCGGTCGGTGATGTAAACCCGGCCGGCGGCAGAGACCGGCGAGGCGTAGACGTTGCCGATCGAGGGCAGGCGGAACTTGCCGGGTCGGTCCTCACCGGTCCGGGCGTCGATCCGCGACAGGACGCCCTGGTAGTGGCCGAGGTAGTAGAGCGCGCCGTTCGACACGAGCAGCGACGGCACGTAGGGAGTGCCGCGTGAGCGTCGCCATGCCACCTGTTCGGTGCCCGTGATATCGCCTTTGGCGCCCGCGAGACGGATCGCGAGAAGCGCGCGCGTGGTATAGCTGCTGGCGGCGTAGACCATGCCCTTGTCGGCGACCGGCGAGGCCACGATGTTGGCTGACAGACCGGCGCATTCCCAGATCACCGTGCCGGTCGCCAGATCATAGGCGCGCAGACGCTGGGTGCCGGGGACGATCACCTGCTTTGCGCCAGCGTGTTCGACGACGATCGGCGTAGCCCACGAGGTCACTTCGTCGCGATCGACCCGCCAGCGTTCCTTTCCGGTCTTCGTGTCGAGCGCCGCGACGAAAGAGCCTTCCTCATGGTCCCAGTTTACGATCAACGTGTCACCGTGAAGCGCCGGTGAGCTGCCCTCGCCGTGGCCGTGTTTGGTGTGCATGCGACCGAACTTGACGCTCCACTCCAGCTCGCCGTCGACCGACAGGGCGAACAGGCCGTAGGAGCCGAAGAAGGCGAAGACCCGCTCGCCGTCGGTCGATGGTGAGGCCGACGCCAGACTCGCCGTTTGGTGACCCATCTCGTGGGGCAGTGCTCGGTGCACGGTACGCCGCCACAGGATCCGCCCGTCGTCCCGAGCGATCGCCATCACTACGAACTCGTAGCGCCGGGTGACCTTGAGATTGTCGTGCGCTCCCTCCGGGGCGGCTGCGCTCGGCTCCACCGGGTCGCCGTAGGGTATGGCGGCTGTCACGAAAAGCCGATCGCCCCAGACCACGGGGGTCGAATGCCCCTTGCCCGGCAGCGCCACCTTCCAGCGCAGGTTCTTCTCCTCGCTCCATTCGAGCGGTGGGTTGGCGCGCGGCGCGACGCCGGTGGCGAGAGGCCCGCGCCATTGCGGCCACCCGTGCTCGGCGGCCGGCTGATCCGCTGGAAGCTCGTGCGCCAGCGACGCAAGGCAACAGGCCGCGACGAGAAGAGTAGAAAGTCTCATGCCCACGATGACCTCCTCAACCGCCGACTTCGGTGGCACTGGAGCCCCGCCGACGGTCTTTTCGAGGGTAGCTTCAGAGACAAACCGCGCATACCTCTCGAAGATACCAGTTCGAGAGCCGGATACGGGAGACAGCCAAGCCCGGTTCGACGAGAGTCGGGCCGTCTAAGTTTCTGGCCGGCCGTCGTTTAGGCAAAGGTGGCGCGACGAGGGCCGGACCTCTAGGGCACAAGGTGCCGGGCCCAGTGTCAGGATGAGTCTCACCACAGGCTGCTAAGCCCAGTGTCCACGAGACCGCGGGCAGATCACTAAGTTGGCACAGCGCCGCTGTCCAGCGGGAGTCGGTCGAAGCTGCCGTGGAGGACGAGGGGCTGCGGCGGCCAACCGATGGGCGTCCCCGCGTCCGCATCCTCGCAACGAGCGAGTTCAATGTCGAAGTTGCCGCTGAGTTCATTGGAATTGGGCAGCGCGGCAGTGCTGAGCGTGCCGACGACCGGTTCGCCGGGCCGGCACCGCACCTTCCGGAGGCGCTCCTCGAACATGAACTCGAAGACCACCTGGGTCTCGGAGGTGACCCGCCCGTCGGCGTCGAGGGCGAGGACCAGATCCCATCCGTCAGCGCTGAGTTCGAGGCACTCGGGGCCGACACTGCCGATGGAGGCGCCTGCGCTGGACGAGTCGAACCCCAGGTGCTCCTCGAGTCCAAAGAGCCGTGGCGGAACGATCCCCCCGAGCGGCAGGCCGAGGCGCGGCCGGATGATCTGCACCACGAATGCCGGGCCCGACGAGGACCCCGGCACGATTGTGGCGACCGGACGGTCCGGC
The DNA here is from genome assembly GCA_024277255.1 of Acidobacteriota bacterium. Classification (GTDB taxonomy): domain Bacteria; phylum Acidobacteriota; class Thermoanaerobaculia; order Multivoradales; family SZUA-115; genus SZUA-115. Next base: position 2,566 of record JAJRVQ010000181.1, read on the forward strand.
CGAAACACGACGAGGGAGAAGTAGACGACGACGGCGAGGCCGGCCAGCAGACCCAGCGGGAGAAGGATCCACGACGGTTTGCGATCCTTTGTCATGGGTCGTCCTTCGGACTTGTCCGCTCAACGTCTCTTGAACTCAGCGGCGTACGAGGTGCGCCCGCTGAAGTGAACGGGATATGCGGCATCGGCACAGCTTCTCACTTGATCACTCTTTGTAGCACGACTGGCGCTCCTCCAGCGAAGAAAAGCGAAGCTGGAGTCTCGCAAGACCTGGTACCCCCTGAAGTGAGCCAACGTCGAATGCGATCTCCTGAAGCTCGCTAGTTGCTTTCGCAGGCTGGATGCACCTCTTGCAGTCGCCGGAGGATTCACGGCAGCTGGCCGCCCTCATGCGCCACTTCAATACCAATCTCTCCAAGGAGGCCGCGAGGCTCCACAATTGCAGTGGCCCTTTGCTGAAACGCCGGTACCGGGCGATCCCAATCAGCGATGAAGAGCCCGCTCAGATCGACCGGCTGCGCTACATCCTCAGCCAAGGCTGCAAAGAGAACCTGGTTGCCAAACCCGCCGAGCGAGCCAGGTGCGATAGACACTGTCGCTAGTCTACTTCGGCAGAAAGGCGGCACCTGGTCGCCTCAGAGATCGAGCCAGCGCACAGATCCTACAGGTCAGTCCCGCAGGTCAGTGAAGCGTGACCGGCAAACCCTGGCAGGCACCTACAACACCCCAACCGGCTCGGCGTGCTGCTGAACTACTAGCACTAGGAGGGCGGGAGAGCGGTGGGCCAGTTCTTGGCACCACACGGACGGTGAGGGAGTCGTGGCCGCTCCCTGAAATTGACACTAGGCGCCTGATAGCCTAGTCTACTGAGCGACGGAAAGGAGGGCGTGATGGCGACGGCCACAGTGAGGATTCCGGCGGACAAGCGAGACATCCTGCGCATCATCGCCAGCATTGAGAAGACCGAGATGAAGGAGATCCTCTCCGAGCTCATCGACGAGTACATCGAGCGGCACCAGGAGACGCTGGATCTGCTTTCCCGGCCCGAGTGGGTCGACGTCATCGCTCGCGGCAAGCGGGAGGTGAGCGAGGGCGTCCAGGGCAAGGGGCTCGATGAGCTGGCGGATTGAGGTCAAGCCGTCGGCCGAGAGGCAGTACCTCAAGCTCGACCGAGTCACGCGCCGGCGTATCAAAGAAGCCCTGGGCGACCTCGAAGAAGCGGAGCGGCCGCTGCTTCACCGGCGGGTCCGACCGCTGACGGGAAAGCTCAAGGGCGACTACCGGGTCAGGGTCGGAGGGTGGCGGGTCCTCCTGACTCCGGACCGCGAGTCCCGGTTGCTCTACGTCTACGCCATCCTTCCCCGGGGCGACGCCTACTGACCCCGTAGGGTGCCCAAAGTCGGCCTGTCCCAACTAGATGCCAATCGTCTAGCAGATCGGCTCTTTTCTAGGTCTCCTGGCACGAGCCTCAACGGGTGCGAATCATACTTGGTCCTCGTGCTGATCCTCAGGCAGGGTACGGGACAGGTACCTTATTGAGCGTATCGCCCACCGAGCGGCCTTCACGATGGCAACCATTGGCGCTAGGTACCAATGTCGACTCCTGAAGTGGCGGCGCAGCAAGTTGCGCTCCCAAGCTATGGCTACAGCCTCTGGGTTTCGCCGACTGGGGCGCTGCGTGGCGTGAATGTGGTGACCGATCTCGTGGTACAGCGTCCTGCCAACTGTCGACTGACGAAAGACTGCAAACTTCAACTTGAACGCAGGCTCATCCCTAAGTATGTTGTCCACGGAGAGCAGGATGCGGGAAGGTTGTCCCTTCCGATTCTGGTGGTACCATCCACGCGCCGATCCACCGGCAGAATCTCTGCCCATCCTGGTGCACAATCCGACGGCGTGTGGCAGCCGGAAGCGACACCGAGGACGTCAACACGACAGACCCAAGACTAACCAGGTACTTCTTGGGCACGGTCCACAATAGCTTCACGAAGGTGGCTTTGATGTCGAACGGAGGCTCGTAGTCGC
>JAJRVQ010000182.1 GCA_024277255.1 Acidobacteriota bacterium
GTCCTGAGCGCCACAATCCTACGTCGATCACAACCCAAAGACGCCACCGTGCACGAGATCTACTCCAACGACTGCCTCACTGCCCATGGTGCGGTAACCAACAACATGCTTTGTGACACAGTAGTACTAGTCGGCCGGGCTCGCCCTGGCGAACTTAGCCGACGATATGCCAGCGGGTCTGTCTGCCCGCCAGGTAGATCACGCGGCTGCCTTCGAAGAGGGCGCTCTGCTCCAGTTTGATCTGCACCAGCTGTCCATCCCAGCTGGCCAGCGGTGTCTTGATGTTGCCCTCGATGGCGTAGCCGGTCGAGGGGTAGAGCTTCCAGTCTCCGCGTACCGGTGTTTCGCCCTGGTTGTCCCACATGCCGATGGTCGGTCCTGGTGCGTGGCCGAAGAACCCGAGCGGATGGGAGTAGACGCTCGACTGGATCTCTTCGGCTTCGGCGGCGCGCAAGGCGGCGGCGAGGATCTGGTTGCCGGTACGGCCGGTGACGAACTCGGCGGTGAGCAAGTCCTGCCAGCGATTGCCCATGGCCAGCGCTTGGCGCAGCTCATCGGGCACGGTCGATTCACCCGGTCGCAGGACGTAGGCCATCTCCTGCGTGTCGGTGCACAAGCGCAGGTAGCAGATGCCGACATCGGTATGCAGTACATCACCCGGTTGAATGACTCCGCTAGTGCCGCAGAAAGGGTTGTCGGCGGCACAGGCGAGCCCCGGCCGTTGGGCGTTGACATAGGGCTGAAACCAGACGGGAAGTTCCAGCTCGCTGAAGCGCTGGCGGATAAACCATGCAACATCGTCGGTGGTGGTGGCACCGGGGGTGATGACGGCGCTTGAGAAGGCTTCGGCGATCACCCCTCGCGCCAGTGCGACGATGTGCGGGTAGAGGGCCAGCTCGCGGGGCGTGCGGGTCTCGAACCAACGCACGGCCAACTCCTCGGCGCTGGTCAGCCGTTGTGCCAGCTCGGGGCCGAGTGCTTCGACCAGTCGCTCCTTGAGCGAGGCGGTCAAGCCGTCGGCCGCCGGCCAGTGACGGCTCTGGTTAATCCCGATGCGACGCGGGTTGCGCTGGCGGATCACCTCGGCCAGCCCTTGCCATTGCTCGTCGAGATTGCCGCCGCTCCAGGCTGATTCGTAGGGCGGACCCAGCGGATAGCGGTTGACGGTCAGCTTCTCGACTCCGGCCTCGCCCCCGCGATCGTAGAAGACCAGCATCGTCGTGCGGCGGGCGGCGAAGGCCGGTGTGGGCACCAGGGTCAGATAGACGGGATCCTCCGCGTACTCACGGTTGATCACCAGCCACATGTCGAGGTCCGCTTCCCGCATCAGCTTGGGCAGCAGGGTTTCGAGCCGCTCTTCGAGCATCCGGTTGACCGGCGCCACGCGCTGGCGTTGGGGCAATACCGCGCCGGGTCCGGCGATCTGGCGACCCTGGGCTGCCGCGGTCTTGGCAGCGGTTTTGCGCCGCGCCGCGCTGGCGGTGGTCGCCGGCAGGGACAAGGTGAATGCCAGGGTGAGGGCGAGGACTCCCCAGAGGTGTCGAAACATGATGGGTGGCTCCTAAGGCTGAGTTTTCGAGGCTCTTGCCGGGTGGCTGAGCAGATAGGTCGGCTCAACACCGAGGGCGATGAGCTGCGTCATCTGCTCGGCGCTGAAGTTGTTGTCGCTGACCAAGATCAGCGATCGGCGACCGTCGTCGAGATCAGGTCCGAAGGTCATGCCTTCGATATTGTCGAGAACCAGGCCCAATTCGCTGAGGTCGAGCAAGAGCGTCTTGGAGACGGCGCGCAGGGAAGCGATGTCGGTGCCGGCGTTGCTGGTGTCCAACCTATCCGCCCCGTCGAGGCTCAAGCGAAAGAGGCGGATCGAGTTGCCGGCGCCGGCCGAGTAGGAGCGTTCGAGGGCGAGCAAGGTGCGGTTGTCCAAGGCGAGGAGTTCGACCAATCCGTTGGTGTGAAAAGCGCCGGCCTCGGCAGGGGGGCGGGCGACCGGGTCGGTGCGGTAGATGTACTCGGCGAGCGGCCGGCCGGTGGTGATCTCGAAGACCAAGAGGCGGGATGGGCTGCCGGCTTCGAGCGTCGCCGGTTCGCCGTCTTGGAGCAGTGCGTTTTCGGTACCGGTGATGAGCAGGGTGCCGTCGGGGGTGACGGTGAGCGGCTCGAAGCCCAGGTTGCGGCGGATACCTCGGTCACCCGCTTGGCGGGGCAGGTAGTCCGCCGGGACGGGGAGGGCGCGCAATGGTGTGCCGTCGAGAGCCAGCTCGCGAACGAAAGGATCGATCCACTTCGGTGTGTCGCCTTCCGAGGAGACAAATAGGCTGCCGGTGGCGGAAAGAGCGATGCCCTCGGGGTCGATGCTGCCGGTGGCGAACGGTTGGCCGGCAAGATCCTGCAAGGGGGTCTGTGCCACGAGATCGAAGCCGGCGGGCGAGAGGTGGCCGGCGGCAGTGTCGAGTTCGAGGCGCAGGGTGTAGAAGCGAGCCGGCGAACGTTCGCTTCGGTCATCCGACAAGGCGTAGAAGCAATCCCGCCGGCGATCGTAAGTGATGGCGGACAGCCCCCCGACCTCGGTGCCGTCGACTTCGAAGCCGGTGGGGAGTACGGCCATCCCCAGTAGCTCGAAGCCGCTGGCGATCCTCGCGCTGGGAGCCGCCATTGCCGAGCCGGTCGTCCTCGGCGCCGGCCCCAAGGCCTCTCGGCAACCCGCGGCCAGCAGCAGAGAGAGGAGGGCGAGCAGGCCGGAGAGCTGTCTTCGCATGCGCCGATCCTACAGCGCGGCGAACGCTGTGTGGCTCAATGTGGCTTTGGGGAGAACCAAGCCACTACCTCCCGGTCCGGGGATCGCAGAGGGAGCGTGACGCCAGTCGCCACTACGATTCCGCGGCGCTCTGCCAGAGTCAATAGGTCCACTCCTCATGGGCCAGAGGCGCTCGGTTGAGTTCGTCTCGATGGAGTCGCCACGTGGGCATCAGAGCGTCCATCAAGCTGCGGAAACGATCCGTGTGGTGGCGTTCCAGCAGGTGGACCATCTCGTGAACCAGGATGAACTCCAGGCACGAAGAGGGCTTCTTGGCCAGCTCCAGGTTAAGCCAGAGGCGCCGGTCTGCCGCGTTGCAGCTGCCCCAGCGCGTTTTCATCTTCTTGATGCGCACTTGGGCGGCGGTCGCGCCCACTTTGGGCTCCCACTTGGCCAAGAGGGCCGGCAACCGATCCCTGAGCCGCATCCGGTACCACTTCTGGAGCACGGCGTCGCGCCGGTCTCGATCAGAACCTGGGCGCACGCGCAGTTCTAGAGTTCTGTTGTTGGCCAAACGAACTTGCGGCCGCCCTGGGTGCTCGACGACATCGAGTAAGTAGCGACGGCCCTCGAAGTAGTGGCTCTCACCGCTCACCATCTCTCTTTGCGACTGCCGCACCTGCCGCTCGAACTCTGCTTGCTGCCGGCGGATCCATCCGAGGCGGGACACGACCGCCAAGCGGACGGCTTCGTCATCGAGGAGCAAGGGAGCGGCGACCCGCACCCTGCCGGTGGGCGGGTAGACGCCCACGTGAAGATTCTTGATCTGCTTGCGTACGACTTCCACGGCGATCCCGCTCACCTCGATCTGGTGAGGATCAATAGTCACGCTGAGCTTTCACAATCTCGAATACCGCATCCACCAGCCCGTCGTCGCCGCTCAGTTGTTCCTTGATCGCCTTGCGGATCTCACGTTGCTTGAATCGATTGCCTCGCCAGTCGGCTTTCTTCACCCCGCGAACAGCTTGATCGACGGCGCATGCCATCTCTTCCCGGCGATCTGGCAAGACTTCGTCGCCGTAGGCTGCCCGTGGTTCCCGAACCTCGGAACCCTCAATGGCCTCTAGGTTGTCGTAGAGCGCGCGTAGCGCCGGGGTGTTGATCTTCGCCGGATAGCTGGCTTGGCTCCCTGGCTGACTGACCTGCCGCGTCAGTTCGACGATCTTGGCGAGATAGGCTTTGTAGTCCAGTGCTTCCGCCCTACGCTGCGCAATTAGAGTATCCAGCAGCGCCGACATCCTCTCGTAATACTTCGGGTTGACCGGGTGCTCGTCGATGATCAGGCGGCGGACGTTGTTTTCGATTGTCTCGGCCATAGCTTCGGGGTTCCCGCGCAGCCCTTCGGGGAGCGCTTCGACCGCCTGCCCGCCGCGCTCCACGATCAGTTCCACCAGGGTCAGGTCGTCGAAGGCCGAGAGCTTCTCGCTCTCTTCGGCGCGGATGTAAGTGTCGAGCAGGTGGCGCATGGCCGGCTCGTACATCTTCATGTCCACGTAGTCGCCGCTGGCCAGCTTGACCTCTTGGCGGACCTTCTCGTAGTGGCTCACTTCGGCCAGGATCTCCCGCGCCTCGGCCTCGGTGTAACCGGCCTCGCCCATCTCGTTGGCCAAGTTGGCGTAGCCTCGCAGGAAGGCGCTGACCGATCTGTAGAGGGCGACGCGCTTGGCTTCGTTGTCTTTGAGTTGGTCTGCGTTGCCGCTCTCAACGGCACAAAAGTAGCGCAAGTAGTCTGGTGTATCGCGCGGTGGCTCGACCGGTTCGCAGAGGGCTTTGATCGCCTCGCGCCGTTCTTCCAACTGTTCTCTGCCGGCGTGCAACCGGTCCTTGAGCAGCCCCGCTACGTCGGCCTGGTCATAGCCCTCGAAGGCCTCGCCGGTGTAGTCCGTGATCGACTGCTCTAGCGAGCGGAACAAATCCTTGTAATCGACGATGTAACCGTATTCTTTGTCTTCGCCGTCTAGCCGGTTGACCCGGCAAATCGCCTGGAAAAGGCCGTGGTCGCGCATTGGTTTGTCGATGTAGAGGTAGGTGGCCGGAGGGGCGTCGAAGCCGGTGAGCAGCTTGTCGACCACGATCAACAACTTCATCTGGCCGGGTTCTTGAACAAAGCGTTTTCTGACCTCTGTCTCGAACCGTTCGACCTTGTACATCGCGCTATCTTCCGGCTCACCGAAGTGGGTCGCCAGCATCCGCCGGTAGATGTCGTATTGGCGTAGCTTTTCGGTCAATCCCTCGCCACTTTCTTCCCCTTTGATGTCGGCGGGCGAGGGCTCATAGGAGGTGATGATGGCGCACTTGCCGGCGAGATCGCTCCCTTGGAACATCTCGAAGAAGCGACAGGCGGAATAGATACTGCTTGAGACCAGCAAAGCGTTGCCGTGGCCGCTCTTAAGCCGGTCGCGGGTTTCCATGTCGATCAAGATGTCGTTGACGATGGCCGACAATCGGTCGCGAGCGGAGAGCACTTTCTGCATGGTGCCCCAGCGCTGTTTGAGCTGTGCCTTGGCGAAGTCGGTGAGCCGCTGGGTCTTGAGCTCAAACCACTGATCCACCTTGGCTTGCGAAGTGATCCGCTGGTCGATGTCGCGGGCCTCGTAGCGCAAGTCCAACACCACGCCATCGCGGACGGCTTCGTCATATTTGTAGGTGTGGATGTAGGGACCGAAGGTCTCGATGCTGCGGCGCTTGTCGCGCTTGAGTAATGGGGTGCCGGTGAAGCCGATCATCATCGCGTCCGGCAGTAGTGTCTTCATCGCCTCGTGCAACTTGCCGGACTGGCTGCGGTGGCATTCGTCCACGAAGACGAACAGCTCGCCCTTGGCGCGGAAGTCGTGGGGGATATCTTGCTGGATGCTCTGGAGAAAGGAGTCGATATCCCCTTCTTCCGAACCGCCGAACTTGTGGATCAGCGAGCAGATCAACCACTCCTCGCTGGCGTTCAAGACGCTCACCAAGTCGGCACCGCTCCGGGTGCGGTAGATCTCTTCGCTAACGCCCTTAAAGACCTTCTCGATCTGGTCGTCCAACTCGGTGCGGTCGGTGAGGATCAGCACCCGACTCTTGGGGACATGCTCGCGGATCCACTTCGCCAGCCAGACCATGATGAGGCTCTTGCCGCTGCCCTGGGTGTGCCAGAGGATGCCCCCTTCGCGCCGCTCGACTCGTTCCTGTGCTGCCCGCACGCCGAAGTATTGGTTGTGGCGGCAGATCTTCTTGGTGCCGGCGTCGAAGACGATGAAATCATGCACGAGTTCGAGCAGCCGCCGCTTGCCGCACAGCTGGCCCAGCTCGCGCAGGAGTGGGTTGTCGCCGGCTTGCTCGTGCGCCTCCGCTTCCTTCCAGCGGAGCCAATACTTCTCCTTGGTTTCGATCACGCCGTAGCGCAGCCCTTCGGTCTCGTTGCCCGCCATCACCAGTTGCACGGTGGCGAAGAAGGGTTGAATAAACTCCTTCTGCTGGCTGGTCCAGTTTTGCCGGATCCCTTGCGTCACCGAAACCGTGGAGCGCTTCAGCTCCAGCACGCCGAAAGCGATCCCGTTGAGGTAGAGCACCAGATCCGGCCGCTTGGTGTTATCCCCCTGGACGGTCACTTCCTCGGCGATAGCGAAGTCGTTGTTCTCGACCTTCTTCCAATCGACCAGCCAGACGGTGACGCTCTGTTCGCCCACCTCGGGTTTGACCTTGACCCCGTAGCGCAGCAGACCGTACACCTCGTGGTTGGCGTCATAGAGATTCTTGCTGCCGCTGAGTGCGGTGGCCTTGCTCAGTGCCTGGAGTACCTTGCTGATGATCTTACTGCTGTGACCTTGGTGCCGCAGCCAGTCGGTGAGGAGCGCCTCTTCGACATTGCTGTTGCCCTCGCGCTCCTTCCAGTGGCCGAGGTAGGCGTAGCCGAGTGCCTGCTGGAAGAAGGCGATCACGCGTAGTTGGGTGGCGATTTCTCGTTGGCCGACGTTACTCATCGTCGTCCTCCAGAACTTCCCAGTGGCCACCCTTGCGTGGCCCTACGTACCGCAAGCGCCCTTCCTTGGCGAGCTTGGCGCTGGCACGTTCCACGGCGCTCACGGACTTGCCGATGGCTTTGGCCACTGCGGCGAGGGTCATATCCGGCTTGGCCGTGAGCAGGTGGAGGATTTCCACCGGCGTTTTTACCGGCGTTTTTACCGGCGTTTTTACCGGCGTTTCGTGGGGCACAGGCCGGTCATCCGCCTCGCCAACGAGGCTCGCAAGATAGGCCGCCGAGAACGGGAACTCGAATCGCAAGTCTCTCGGCTCCGCCTGGATCCCCGGCTCCGGCGTGCCCGCTTCACGGCAGGCATCGAGCACTCGTTGGATACCCCGTCCCCAAGCCTCGATTTCACCAGCCCGGAAAAACGCGTTGGCGATGTCTGGGTTGTACGGTTCCGAGAAATGCTCGCCCATCAACCTCTCCGTCGACCAGTCCTCTGGAAGCTCGCCCGGATTCCAGATCACCAAGCGATCGGCATAGACCCGAATCTGAATCGGCGTGGCGACCGCGTAGTCACGATGGACGACAGCATTTAACAGCGCCTCGCGCAGCGCACTCACCGGCATGGGGAAGGACTCGACCCGCTGGATTCCTTCGTAGCTGATGGTCGCTTTCAGGTACTTGGTCAGCAGAAGATCCATAGTCTTGTCGACCTGCGCGAACAAGTCGCCCTGCACTTCATCTTGATACCGCAGATCCGACCCACTCGCGAAGTACCCGATCTTGATCGCGGCGCCCGTGAAGAAGCACTCGGGGTCGGGGTGAAACAGCAAGACGGCCGCCCGCTTGAGGTAGGTGCCTTCGGTCAGTCTCAGCTTCAGAATTAGCCCCGCATCGTCTTCATCGAGAGCTTCAACGCCGACGCGTTGGCTGCGCAGCGCTCGCTCGCGGAACTTGGCCAGCGCCGCCCCATCCAGATCCCCAACCGATACGCCAGGCAGGGGCACCGCATCCCAGCGCTTTCCGGTCTTGCCCAGCAAGAAACGGTCGAGGGCCGCGCCCTTGAGCACCTGTTTGGTGCTGCCGCTGCGGTAGTGGTACTCGCCGCGGTAGCTGATCGGCACTGGATAGGGCCCGACCACGATCCGTAGGTAGGGCTTGCCGTCTTCCTTCAACAGGTTGATATCCACTACCATGCCGAGCAGGTCGCGCAGCTTGTTCGGCAACTCCTCCATCAGTCGTGCCGCCTCTTCGAGGCCCACCACCCGTCCCTTGTCGTCGCGGCCGATTTCCAGCACGCCGCCCTGCGCGTTGGCGAAGCCGCACAGCCACTTCAGGTACTCGTCGCGCCAGGTCGCTTTCCATTCCAAGTGTTGGTCTTCGTTCATGGGTTCACCTCCGCTGGCGCCGGTTCGACCAGCCGCACCCGGCCGGTGAGGAGCTGCTGCATCATGCCCTGCTTGATGGCTTGGGTCTTGGTGCGGCGGCGCTCCAGGGCGGCGAACTCGGCGTCCATGTCGGAGAGGACGGCGGCGATGGCGGTTTGTTCATCCGCTTCGGATGGGATCGGCAACTCTTGCTCCATGATGTCAGCCCGCGACAAGCCTGGGATCAGGCCAGTGGAAGCATCTCCGATGCGGGAAGCACTCTGCAGAAGGGAGTAGAGGAGGAATCTAGGGTTCCAAGAAGACGCCCGGATGGCCATCAGTTGCCTACTAATACAGTACTCGCCATTCGCCTCTATCAAAGTGCCAGAACCCGACCCTTTGACTGTTACGAGTATGTCGCCTGCCTTGCAGAGCGTTGTGGGCTTAACGGTGAACTTGGTCTGCTGTATCTGACCGTCAGGGAAGTCAGCGGGACCGGTTAGGTATGGCGTGCCTTCGCCTCTTGTATTGCAGTGCATCGCCATTACATGGTGTCCCGAGAGTAAGTCGATATCCTGCCGCAACCTCTTTGTTCCCCATTTCCCGAAAAACCCCGGCAATCGAATCTTGCCAGTGAGGAGTTGCTGCATGGCGGCTTGCTTGATGGCCCGCTTCTTGGCGATCAGCGCCTCCAGGGAGGTGAGTAGGTTGTCTGCGTCTGAAAGGGCCTCGGCGATGGCACGTTGTTCGTGGAGGGGAGGGAGCAATGCTGGCAGTTTGTGGATGTCGTTACGGTTGACACCCGGAACGCCGCTCTTGCCGCTGTGGGATGCAAAGTCGACGGTGCGCAGAAGGTACGAAAGATAAAGAGGGTTGTTTCCCCGAAATTCTCGGACGTAGAGCGTCGTGTTGAGTGGCCAAAAGTCTTCGGTGACAAAAAATACCTGTCCGATCGTGCCGTACCGTCCAGTTACAATACCGGGTGCAGTTACGCGAGCGGTGTCATGTGTCGCGCTGACTCCGGAGGACGATACGATGGGAATCGCACCCTCTCGCCGCAACCTGTGTGGAAGATCAAAACCACGCTGAAGCGTCAAGACTTCTCCAAGTTTGCAGTATTTCCACTCGGCCAGACTTACGCCCACATCAACCCCATCCTCTTCAAATGCCCCTCAACCTTCGCGGCGACGGTTTCGACCTCCCGCTCCAGCTCCGACAACGTCCGTGCGTAGCGCTCTTCTAACTCCTTCACTCGCCCGGCGAGCCGTTGGGTCAACCGTTCCACTTCGTTCTCGATGGCGGTGCGGATGGCGGCGATCCACTTGTCCTCGACCACCAGGGTCTGGATCTCGGGCTCGGTGAGTTGGCCGTAGCGGGCCAAGACTTGGGTGTCGAGTTCGCTCTGGGCCGCTTTCACGGCTTTGGCCGCTTTGGATTTGGCCTCGATGAGTTCAAGGCACTGGCTGAGTGCGTTGTGTTCCTCGGCACTCTCCGGCATCTGTTGGGTCGCCTTGAGAGCCCTCTTCACCGCCGCCTGGGTGATCTTGTCCCTGTCGTCCGTGGCCTCTTGCAGCAGACCTTCCTCGCCCCCTTGCGACGGCGCGTGCTCTTCGACGAACTCGTCTAGCTCGCGAACGGCGGTGTCTCGCGTGGCCAGCAACGCCTCGATGGCTGCCTGTTCCTTCGCGAAGTACCGGGCGACGATCAGCGCCGGGGGGATCAGGTCCATCTTGTACTTCTTGCGCTGGTGGATGAGGTCTGGCGTCTCTTTGAGTTTCTTGTCTTTGTCTGGGACCAGGATGCGCGGCTTGGCGGCCTCGGCCCAGCCTTCGGCGGTGATGAGGTATACATCGTCCTGCATCGTCTCGGCCCAGTAGTCCATCAGCCGCTGGTAGACATCGTAGCGGTCGACCAGCGGCAGGCGGGAGAACCGTTCGAGAAGGTCCTCCGACAGGGTGTGGATGAGTTTCTTGGGTGGGTCGTTGACTTTGAGACCCCGAAGGCGGGCCTCGTGGGCTTTGCGCCAACCGTTGAAGAGGCGGGCTACGCGCTTGCTGTAAGTCTTGAACTCGGGGTGGGCGAGAATCGTGGCCTTGACCTGCCGGGGCTCGATGCGACCCTGGCTGTAGCCCTCGCGGGCGCGGTCCTCAAAGAGGGCCTCGCGGAGAGTCGGGAAGACCTTCCAGTATTCGCTCAGTGCGTCGATGTCCCGGTTGGGGATGCCGCCGTTCAAATGGGCGTCGAGGTCGTGGAGATCATCGGGCTGGCTGGAGTCGATGTAGCGCGGGAGGTTCAAGTTGTAGCCGTTGGCTTCGCTGGCGATCTCGGCGAGGGGCACCCGGCGCGCATAGCGCGGCACCTCGATCTGCCGGTTGAAGACGTCCACGATGCGGTGGATGTCCTGCGCGCGCAGCCGGTTCTTGTTGCCCTCCTTGCGGAAGCCCCGGCTGGCGTCGATCATGAAAATGGCGGTGCGGTTCTTCGCCCCCTCCTTGTCGATCACCACGATGCAGGCGGGAATGCCGGTGCCATAGAAGAGGTTGGCGGGCAGGCCGATGATGCCCTTGATCAGGCCGCGCTCGATCAAGGTGCGGCGAATATCGGCCTCCTTGTTGCCGCGAAACAACACGCCGTGGGGCAGGATGATCGCCCCCTTACCCTTGGCTTTCAGCGAGGCGGTCAGGTGCAAGAGGAAGGCGTAGTCTCCGTTCTTGGTGGGCGGAATGCCGTACTCAAACCGCTTATAGAGGTCATGGGCCGGGTCGAGGCCGCTGGACCAGGCCTTGGAGGAGAAGGGCGGGTTCGCGACGGCGAAATCAAAGGTCTTGAGGCTGCCGTCCTGGTTTTTGAAGTAGGGAGCCGCCAAGGTATTGGCATGCCACAACTCGGCGGTGGGGTTGCCGTGCAGGATCATGTTCATCCGCGCCAGCGCCCAGGTGGCCACATCCATCTCTTGACCATAGATCGAGAGGCCGCGCGGCGCCTCGTCGGTGGCCTTGAGGAGCAACGAACCCGAGCCGCAGGTGGGATCGTAGAGGGTCTGGTCCTGGCGCGTCTTGGGGCCAATGCCGACCACTTTGGCCATGATCCGCGACACCTCGGCCGGGGTGTAGAACTGCCCCTTGCTCTTGCCGCTCTCGGTGGCGAAGTGGCGCATCAAGTACTCGTAGGCGTCCCCCAACAGGTCGTCGCCCTCGGCCCGGTTGGCGCGAAAGTCGAGGCCGTCGAAGATCGCGACCAGCTTCGAGAGCCGGTCCTGCATCTCCTTGCCCGTGCCGAGTTTGCTCTCGTCGTTAAAATCGGCCTGATCGATCACCCCCTTGAGATCGTTGGCCTCGGCGAGCCGGCCGATGATCTTGTTGATCTTGTCGCCGATCTCCTTGTCGCCCTTGAGAGCCACCATGTTGGCGAACCCACCCTGGGCGGGAACCTCGATCAACGCATCGGCCTTGCCGGCATATTTGTCGGAGACGTACTTCATGAACAGCAGCGTCAGGATGTAGTCCTTGTACTGCGAAGCATCCATCCCACCGCGCAACTCGTCACAGCTTTGCCAGAGGGAAGAGTAGAGCTGGGATTTCTTCAAGGCCATGCGATGGGTGGCTCCTGGTTGGGGATACAGCTAGGTACGCCCCTCGGCGTGCATTCAGGCAGTGGAACGGTGGCAAGCGGGGTGTTCGACGGGAGCCTGCCGCTAACCGGCAGCACTTCGCGCTGCAAGCCCTTCCGCAGTACCTTCTCCCGCCATCTGAGGATCTGCCGAGTATCGCAGGTGGCCACCCAGCCGAGCAAGCATGGACCGCAGCCACAGCAGGAAGATCAAGGCACGGGAGGGTTGACTCCGCGGTGATGCGGGAGGGCGGCGGGCCAGGTCTTATTGACCTGCTCCCAGCAATGTCTACTACGCAAGAAGAAAAGACTTCCCAGCAAGGCAGAGGAGGTTTCTGGTCGAGTTGACCTCGATCAGTCTCTTCCTGGAAAGTGCTGGCCGGTGATGGAGTGGGGAGCGCTTCCAGCGGCTTTTCAGACTTCTGGCGGGAAGAAGTGACCGAGGGGTGCGGGGTGGCTCTCGGTGAACCTTCCCAACGCCCCCTCTTTTTGCGCGCCGCTACTGCTTGTTGACCGCCTTGTCGTAGGGGACGTAGCTCACCGCGTAGCCGGTGGGGATCTGGTCGCCGGCAGGGCGGTAACGGTTGATGTAGTCGAGGATCGATGGCTTGCTCTGGCCTTGTCGCTCGAGATAGTCGAGGAAATCACCCTCGAACCAATCGAAGATCTTCGACAGTTTGACCGTCTTGGAGGCCGTATCGACCTTGACGTGGCGCGGGGTGGTGGCGAATTCACCCATGGCGGCGTCCAGCTGCTCGTCCAGCCGCTCGGCAAGAAAAGGCTCGCGCGGCAGCCGCGGGCAACCGATCGAAGCGCAGTTGAGCGCGGCGTGAACGCGGGGATCTTTGAATCCCTCGCGGACGTACTTGTCCTCCAACGCCTTGAGGCTCATCTTCTTGCCGCCGAGGGTGATCTTCATGCGTTGGAAGAAGGTGTAGCCGGAGATCAGGCCGCTCCACACGCTCTTTTCTTCCGGTCCGCGCGAGAGGACACCCTTGAAAACCTGGGCGTTGTAGGCGTTGAGGTAGTAGGCGAGCTTCTAGTCGCGGGTGGGGAAGAGTTCGGGTGAGTTCTCTAGGCTGGTCTTTTCGGTCCATTGAACGTAGCGGTCGAAGGCCGCGCGGTCCCGGCTCAGGCCCTGGTAGTCGACCAGCCCTTGGTCGTCGACGAAGCGGTCCAAAACGGTGGCCCAGTCGTCCAGCGGATTTTGCGTGGCGGCTTGGGCTGATGGAGTGAAAGAAGCGAACAAGGCGATGACGGTGAGCACGGCGAGCGTCGATCCGCCGGCCGGGAATATCGAGTGCACTGGAATCTCCTTCGAAGTTGAGGGCGGGTAGGCTGTGATGCCCTTCACTCCTCATTGTCCGTTGGCGATTCGCCTTTGGATTGCTCGCTTCTCGGCCTTGCCGGTGGCTACGAGAGTTGCGGCAGCCGTCGCTGCCAGGGCGCGGATCCGGTCGGCCGGCTGCTGTGCCGGGCCTCGAGTTCGAGCAGGGCTACCTTGGCGTCGAGGCCGCCGCCGAAGCCGGTCAGCGAGCCATCGGCACCGATCACCCGGTGGCAGGGGACGATCACCGGTATCGGGTTGGTGGCGTTGGCGCGGCCCACGGCGCGGCTGGCTTTGGGCCGCCCCATCTCGGCCGCCATCTCGCCGTAGCTGCGGGTCTCGCCGTAGGGAATTCTGCGCAACTGCCGCCAGGCGGCGAGCTGGAAGTCGGTACCGCGCGGCGCCAGCGGAAGATCGAAGTCCTGGCGTTCACCGGCGAAGAACTCGTCGAGCTGGCGGCGCAAGGGGGCGGTGTGTTTGCTGTCGTCGATGGGTTCGATCCCCTCCTTGGCCAGATCGAGGCGTACTTGCTCGCGGCTGCGTCCTTTGGCGAATTCGATGCGCACCACGGCTCCGGTGGCGTCGACGACGCAGAACAGTGGTCCACAGGGTGAGGCGACCGACGTCGAGTAGAACTCGGTCATGATTTGTCCTCCAAGGAGTTCCAGAGGTGGAAGGTAGCCAGCGTGCGATAGGGGCGAAAGCGCTCCATCAAGGCGAGGGTCTGGCCGGGATCCGGCCGCTCGGCGAGATCGAAGAAACGGCACAGTGCGCGCACCAGTCCGGCGTCGCCGAGCGGAACACAGTCGGCGAAACCGAAACCGCGCATCATCAGATAGTGGACCGACCAGGGGCCAAGGCCGCGCACTTCGAGTAGCCGCCGTTCGGCCCGGGTGGCCGAGCCGATGGCCAACTCGTCGAGCGGCAGACTGCCCTGAGCGATCTGCGCGGCGGCGCCCAGCAAGTACTCGCTCTTGCGCCGCGACAACTGCATGGAGATCAGCTCCTCGGGTTGGAGCGCCGCCACGGCTTGCGGTTGAGGAGGAGTGAACAGGCCGTCGCCGGCCGGTCGGCCGGCCTTTTCCACCAGCCGGCGGAAGAGGGTGCGGGCGAAAGGCAAGCTGATCTGCTGGCCGACGATGGTCCACACCAGACACTCGAAGGGTTCCCCGAGGCGTGGGATGCGCAATCCCCGCCGGTGGCGAAGCAGCGGTGCCAGATCGGCGTGGGCCCGCACTTGCCGCTCGAAGGGGGCGGGATTGGCGTCGAGGCCCAGGCGGCGTTGCAGGTAGTCGTGGGCTCGGGCCGCGGCGTCGGCAGGCAAGCGGGCACGGCTGCGGCTGTGTGTACTGATGTGGCAGCGGGCCAGGCCGGGTTGCAGATCGACTTCCAGGCGGGCCGGCTTGCCGGCGAGCAGCAGGCCCGCCTCGAAGCGGTCGTCCCTCACCCGCTCGGTGAGGCTCACCGGATCGCGGTCGAGAAAGGCAAGACTGCGAGCGAGCGGCAGCGAGCGGGGCAGCGCGAAGTGAAAACTACGGACTCCCCGCAACCGCCGGTACTCGCTGGGGCTCATGCCGGCGGCGCGCCGGAAATTGGCGTTGAACGAAGAGAGGCTCTCGTAGCCGGCACCGAAGGCGAGATCGGCAATCGCCTGATCGCTCGCTATCAACTCCCGGCGTGCCTGCGCCAGCCGGGCGCGGGCCAGCATGCGGGCGGGAGTGGCGTGAAAATGGCGCCGGAAGAGGTCGTGCAGCTTGGAGGTGCCGAGGCCGGAAGCGCGAGCCAGCGAGGCCACTCCGACAAAGTCACCGGGCTGCCGGCGTAGCTCCGCGACCAGCCCCTCGACCGCTTCCAGGTCGGGATCGTGCTGGCGGTAGAAATCATCCGGCCGGCACCGCTTGCAGGGGCGCAGACCGAACTCGCGAGCCCCGTCGGGCGAAGGGAAAAAGCGCACGTTTTCCGGCTTCGGGTTGCGCGCGCGGCAGGAGGGTAGGCAGTAGATGCCGGTCGAAAGCACGCCGGTGATGAAGCGGCCGTCGTAGGCCGAATCGCGGGCCTGCATGCGCTCGAGCATGCGGCTACGCGAGAGAGCTTTGCGGGCGAGTGCCATGCGGCCACTATAGCCAGCGCCGGGGCGGGCGGGCTACCGGATTCATCCGCGGTAATCCCGCCTGCGCCGAAGCTGGCGAAGGCCTTGGCCGCCACGCTGCCGGTATTGCAATCGGTGATGCGGCCGGTGGCCCGCGGTGGTGTGGAGCGCTTCTCGTTCTTTCTCGCCAAGGAGGAATAGGTCGGAGAGAGATGTCGTAGTGATATCATCCTGATATTGACTGGGCGATGGCCCAAAGGAGGAAATGCCATGATTCGTGAGACCCCGAGAAAGACTCGATCCGGGCTGTTGATACTGCTGGTTCTGATTGTCGTCGCCATTGCTTCGGTAGTTCTGCTCATCTTCGCCGCCCGTGAAGAGGCGGCCGGGCTGGCCATCGTCGCCTCGCTGGCGTTGACGGGGTGCATTTTTCTGATGGTCGGCCTGTTTACCGTCAACCCGAACGAGGCGCGTGTTCTCCAGCTGTTCGGAAACTACGTCGGCACCGAGCGAGCCGCGGGGTTGCGCTTCGCCAATCCCTTCTTCACCAAGCGGCGGATCTCCTTGCGCACCCGCAACTTCGAGACCGGGAAGCTCAAGGTCAACGACCTGAGCGGCAATCCGATCGAGATCGCGGCGGTCGTGGTGTGGAGGGTGGTCGACACCGCCGAGGCGCTGTTCAACGTCGACGACTACCGCAACTACGTGCACGTGCAGAGCGAGTCCGCGGTGCGCAACCTGGCGACCGGCTACCCCTACGACGCTCATCAGGAGGGTGAGGTCTCCCTCTCCAGCCACACCGCCAAGATCTCAGGGGAACTGCGCGACGAGGTGCAGAAGCGGCTCGATGAGGCAGGGGTGAAGGTGCTGGAAGCACGCATCTCCCACCTCGCCTACTCACCGGAAATTGCCGCCGCCATGCTCCAGCGCCAGCAAGCCAGCGCCGTGGTTGCGGCTCGGCAGAAGATTGTCGAAGGGGCCGTGGGCATGGTGGAGCACGCCCTCGAAATGCTCTCGGACAAGAGAGTGGTGGACCTGGACGAAGAGCGCAAGGCGGCGATGGTGAGCAATCTGCTGGTCGTCTTGTGCAGTGATCGCCACACCCAGCCGGTAGTCAACACGGGCACCTTGCACAACTAGCACTCTTAGCCACTCTGACCCGGAGGTAGGTCGATTTGGCCGCTAGAAAAGCCTTCCCGCTGCGCATCAACCCCGAGGTCTACCGCGCCCTGCGCGGCTGGGCCGAGGATGAGCTGCGCAGCGTCAACGGCCAAATCGAATACCTCCTCGGCCAAGCCCTCAGAAAAGCGGGCCGCTGGCCGCGGGCGAAGCAGCGGGACGAGGAAGGTCGGGACGGTGGGGAGAGGCGGGGCGAGGAGGGATAGGGACGGTCTTGACGATCAATCCCAAGTCGTCATCGCCTTGCGGGCGGCCCAGCCGACGAGGACGAAGCCTATGAGGATGAGCCAGTTGTAGCGCTGGCCGTAGGTGGCGCTGGGGAAGTGGTTGCTGATCATCAGGAAGATCAGCGGCACCGACATGAAGGTGTTGTGCTTGGATCGCTGGCTGGCGCGGCGGGCCAACTCGGCGTCGGGCTGCTCGCCGGAACTGACGGCGGCGATGAGCCGGCGCTGGCCGGGGAGGATGCGTATCCAGACGTTGGCCGCCATGATCGTTCCGAAGAGGGCACCTATGTGGATGAAGGCGGCACGGCCGTTGAAGATGTGGGTTAAACCGTAGGCGAGGCCGACGATGGCGAGAAAGCAGAGGACAACGCCAAGTCGTTGGTGCTTGCCGATGGCGGACATCCACAGGAGGTCGTAGAGCAGCCAGCCGCCGGCCAAGACCGCCAGTCCGATGGCGATCCCCGCCCACTGCGACAGCTGCGAGTCGCGGGGCACCAGCACGCCGCTCGAGTAGTAGACGATGCACAGCAGGAGGAAGCCGGTAATCCAGGTCAGGGCCGCCTCCCAACGGAACCAGAGCAGGCTCGGCGGCACGTTTTCCGGAGTGAGCGCCTGCTTGTCCAGCTGGTAGAAGCCGCCACTGTGCACCATCCACATCCGGCCACCGATGCCGCGCTTTTGTTCGGCCTCGCTCACCGGCTGCATGGCGCGGTCGAGCTTGCTGAACAGATAGGTTTGGCCGATCCAGGCCACGCCGACCACGACGTGGAACCAGCGGGTCAACAGGTTCAGCCACTCGCTGAGATAAGGGTTCATCGTGGGGCGAAGGTTAGCACTTCACGCCAGCCTCAGCGAGGGCTCAGCGAGTGCCGCTCAGTTTACCCACGGACCCTTCTTGACCGAGTCGTCCGGCGGGTTGGGCACGACGCGGATATTGCTGCGTCGCCGCGCCGCGTCGAGCTGGCGTTGCATCCACAGCCGCTGGAGCCGCAGCCAGCCTTCGCGGCTGATTCGCCGCAGGCCACCAGGGGTCAGCATCGAGTAGGTGATGCCGACGGCGGCGCAGATTCCCAAGAACCCGGCGAGGTCATGGCTGCCCAGGAAGCTGATGAAGGCAAGGGCGATCTCGAGTGGGATAAACCACAAGGCTCGAATCGGTAGCACCATCATCAGATAGATGGTGGCGTTCTTGTGCAAGGTGGCGAAGGCGCAGACCAGGATCACCAGCAAGATGTTGGCGCCTTGCATGATGGCGAAAGGGTAGGCATTGCCCAACACTGCGCCGAGGAGCAGCTGAGTCAGGCCGGCCACCGTCGCCGCGCCGACAACCCCCCAGGCGAGCAATGTCCAGAAGCCCCGGCGGCCGACCTGTGCATAGACGTCGCGCCCGAACATGTAGAGCATCCACAGGCTGATCAGGAACCAGAAGCTGGCGGACGCCGGCCCGATGAAGGCATAGGTGGCCAGCTGCCAGAGGAAGCCACGGCGCCAAACGTTCTCACTGAGCAGCAAATGAGAGAGCGCCACGCCTTTGGTGAAGGCCTGCATGATGAAGGTCACGGCAACGACGATCAGCAGCGCGATCACGTCGCGCGGTGCCGGCCCACCGACGAGGTTGCCGAAGCCGCCGGCGAAGGGACCGCTGCGGGTGGGGCGTCGCGAATACATGGTTACAATTGTACCCAGCTGTTGCCGCTGTCGCCTTCGCTCCACGGGCCGGTTCGGCTGGATTCTTGCGCCGCGTCGAGAACCCTCTGTACGGCGAGGCCGTCGGCGAAGGTGGCGGCATCCTGGATCGGTGCGCGGTCGCCGGTCGACAGCGCCAGCTTCAAGGCACGGGCGAAATGCACGGTGCCGCGCGACCACTCGCTGTCGACCAGACCCGGGGGCAGCCGGGTCGGATCTCGCACCACGATGGGCAGGGCCTTGGTACCGGGACGCTCGGCCAGTAGCTGGGTGCCGTCGTAGGTCAACTTGCCGCGTTTGCCGGTGACCGTGATGCGGGTGACTTCCTCGCCGGCGGCGCAGGAGGTGAGTTCGATCAAGCCGCTGGCGCCGCCCTTGAAACGCAGCCAGAGGGTGGCGTATTCGTCCGCGGTGACCGGTTGTGCAGTACCGGCCGCGTCGGGACGGGTCAGGATCAACGGCCGGAGCATGGCGCAGACCGCTTCGACCGGCAGGCCGGTCGTCCACATCAGGCTGTCGACCACGTGGCTGCCCAGAGCGCCGAGGATGCCGCCGCCCATCTCAGCCTGGGACCACCAGTCCCACGGACGGCCGGGATCGAGCCGCCAGCCGCTCTCGATGGTGGCCGAGATGTGCAGCAGCTCGCCGGGCCAGCCGCTTTGCACCATTTCGCGCAGTTTGCGTCGGATGGGCACGAAGCGCAGCTCGTGGTCGAGCAAGGCGACGCGGTCCTTGGCTCTACCGGCGGCGGTGAGCATGGCGGCGGCTTGCTCGGCGTTGAGCGCCGTGGGCTTTTCGCACAGAACGTGCTTGCCCGCCGCCAGCGCCGCGATGGCGATCTCGCTGTGGGTGTGCGGCGGGGTGACGATGGAAACCAGGTCGATCGACGGGTGGCCGACGAGGGCCCGCCAGTTGCTGCTGTATTGCGCGATGCCGAGCTTTGTGGCGGCGGCGTTGGCCTTGTCGTCGGTGCGCCCCCAGATGGCGTTGACATCCAGACCGGCGTGGCGAAAAGCGGGGACTTGGATGCGCGCTCCCCAGCCGGTGCCGAGGATGGCGGTCCGGACGCTCATCGACGCTCCTTGGGCTCAGCTGTGCAGGGTGGTTCGAGTCTGCGCCGAAGATCATGCATCGTGCTCATCCATGTTCATCCGTATTCATCCGTCTGGTCCATAGTCCGGTTGGCCTCTCACCTTAGATTCGCCTCACCGTGCGCTGGTAGATTACGCCGCGGTCGGTGAGTTGTTGCATGATGAACTCAAAGCAGCCCGGCTCCTGGCCGACGGTCTCCGGAGGTGAGACGCCGGGCCGCCGGAAGAGGCCGCCAGCCACCGCGCGGGCGACGGCGGTACAGGTGTAGCCGGTGGTGCGGGCCATCGAGGTGGTGCCGGTGTCGCGGTCAAAACGGTCGAGCAGGTCGAAGGTGTGGCGCACCGGCTGGCCATCCTCGACTCCCTCGACGATCACTCGCATCACGGTCAGATCCTCTTCACCTTCGGCCAGCCGCCAGGCGGGAAAGAGTAGGCGTGAGGTGAAGTCGATGGGTCGCACGCGTGCCGTACCGCCGTCGGCGGTGGGTACCTCGATCGGTTCTTCGCTGAAGAAGCCGGTGTGACGCAGCATGCGCATGCGCTCGGTATGGCCAGGGTAGCGCAGGGTCTTTTCCTTCATCTCCGGTATGTCGAAGGAGAGCAGTGTACGCAGGCCATCGGTGTTGAATGCCTCGACCGTGCCGACACCGGGCAGATCCATCAGTTGTAGTTCGGTCAGTGCCGGGAAAGTGACCTCCTTGCCTCCGGCGCGGTAGCGCGCCGGGCGGGTGTACTCCTCGATCACGTCGATGGGGGAGAAGACCGCCTTGTACTCGTAGGGCCAGGTGCGCACCGCCGGCAGGCCGCCGACGTAGCATTCGAACTTGTCGACTCGCTCGAGCACGGTGGTCATGTAGCCGAGGATCAGATTACTGCACCCCGGCGCGACGCCGCAGTCGACCGCCGCCACCACGCCGTGTTGACGGGCGAGGTCGTCGAGCTGCTGGGGATCTTCGGGTGAGAACGAGATGTCGACCACATCTTTGCCGTTTTCGATCACCGCCCGCAGCATGGCGAGGCCGAGATGTCCGGGGACGGCGCCGATCACCAAGTCCTGCTCGCGCAGAGCGTTGGCCAGGGCGGTAAGATCCGTGGTGTCGAGTTGCAGGGTGGAGATCGCGGGCACCTCGGCGAAGCGTGCCAAACTCCGCGAGGAGGCGTCGGCAACGGTGACCTGATACTCCGCTTCGGCCGCCAGGTCACGGGCCATCGTCGCTCCCACTCGCCCGCCGCCAAGAACAATGACTTTCATGGCGGCGATTGTACTCGCAGACAGAGCGGATATTCGCTCGTTGTTGAACGCGGCTGGACATCGACCGGTTCTTTTTTCCACAATGGCACTACACCCCCGCCGCACCCGACACGTGGAGGCAAGTTCGATGGCCAAGATCTCCCAGCGCGCAGAGCACATGCCGGCGTCGCCGATCCGTAAACTGGTTCCGCTCTCCGAGGCGGCCAAGAGGCGGGGCGTGCACGTCTATCATCTGAATATCGGCCAGCCTGACATCGAAACGCCGAAGGGCATGCTCGATGCCTATCGCAATCACGACCTGAAGGTACTCGAGTATGGCCACTCGGGCGGGCTGTGGAACTACCGCGAGGGGTTGAGCCGCTACTACCGCAGCCACGGCATCGAGGTCGACAAGGAAGAGATTCTGGTCACTACCGCCGGCAGCGAGGCGATCATCTTCGCCATGATGGCGGTGATGGACGTGGGGGACGAAGTCATCACGCCGGAACCTTTCTACACCAACTACAACGGCTTCGCGGCGGAGACCGGGGTGCGCGTGGTGCCGGTGACTTCGCGGCCCGATCAGGGCTATCGTCTACCGCCGAGCGAGGAGATTCGAGCCCGAATCACGCCGCGCACCAAGGCGATCCTTCTGTGCAACCCGAACAATCCCACCGGGTATGTCTACCAGCGTGCGGAGCTGGAACGGGTGCGGGAGATCGTGCTGGAACACGATCTTTTCTTCATCTCCGACGAGGTCTACCGGGAGTTCGTCTTCGACGGGCAGCACTGTTCGATTTTTCATCTCGATGGGATGGACGACAGGGCGATCCTCGTCGACAGTGTGTCGAAGCGCTACAGTGCCTGCGGCGCTCGCATCGGTTGTCTGGCCACCCGCAACCGGACGGTCCTCGATGCGGTTTTGCGCTTTGGCCAAGCACGGCTCTGCCCGCCGACCATGGAGCAGCTGGCGGCGCAGGCGGCGCTCGATACGCCGGCCGAGTACTTTGACGGGGCGCTCGCCGAGTACCGAGCCCGCCGCGATGCCGTCTTCGAAGTTCTCGAGCGACTGCCCGGCGTCTCCGGCCTCAAGCCGCAGGGTGCCTTCTATGCCATCGTCGAGCTACCGGTCGACAGCGCGGAGAGTTTTTGCGCCTGGCTGCTCTCCGATTTTGACCACGGCGGCGAAACGGTGATGCTCGCCCCCGCCGCCGGCTTCTATGCCACGCCCGGCCTGGGTGAACGGGCGGTGCGCATCGCCTTCGTGCTCAATGTCCAGGCCGTGCGCCGCGCGATGGAGATTCTCGCCAAGGCCTTGGTCGCCTATCCAGGCAAGCTGGCGCTCTCGGCGTAAGGGCTAGCCCTTCAACGCTTCGAGCCCCGCGCGGCTTACAGCCCCTTTGTCGGGGACGATCAAGGTGCCGCAGCCTTCGTTGGTGAAGACTTCGGTTAGCAGGCTGTCGTCGAGGTGATAGGAGATGACGTGCACCCGGCGCACGCCGCCGTTGAGCGCCGACTCGATGGCCGTCGCCTTGGGCAGCATGCCGTAGGTCAGGCTGCCGTCGCGGCGTAGCTGGTCGAGGCCGGCGAGGTCGATGTAGGGGACCAAGGAGGCCGCCCGGTTGGCGTCGGCGAGCACTCCGGCGGCGCCGGTCATCAGGATCAGCTTCTCAGCATCGAGAGCCACCGCCAGGGCGGCGGCGACGGTATCGGCGTTGATGTTGAGCAGCCTGCCTTCGGTGTCGGCGGAAAGCGGGCTGACCACCGGTAGATGGCCGTTGTCCAGCAGAT
This sequence comes from Acidobacteriota bacterium, assembly GCA_024277255.1. Taxonomy (GTDB): domain Bacteria; phylum Acidobacteriota; class Thermoanaerobaculia; order Multivoradales; family SZUA-115; genus SZUA-115. The sequence goes on from JAJRVQ010000182.1 coordinate 22,344, forward strand.
CCTCCAGCAGTCCGGGGTTGACCTCTTCGATATCGCCGACGAAACCGTAGTCGACCGTTTCCTTCCCCTCGTCGCCCTCGACGGTGACCGGCGGGCGCCGGCGGGCGAGGATCAAGCCGGCGTCGACCCCGCTGACGCCGACCGCCGGCAAACCCAGTTTGCGGCAGGAGGAAAGCAGCCGGGCGTTGACCGTCCCGTTCAGAGTCATGGCGGCGACTTCGAGATCCTTGGCGGCGGTAACCCGGCGGCCGTGGACGAAGCGGGCTTCGGCGCCGAGGCTGTGCGCCAGTTCGGTCGATTGCTTCCCGCCGCCGTGGACGACGACGGAGCGGATCCCCACCTGGTGCAAGAGACCGACCTGCTCCATCAAAGACCGGGTGGTCTCGTCGTGGCTGAAGACGGCGCCGCCGGCTTTGATCACGAAGGTTTTGCCGCGGAACAGCCGAAGATAGGGCAAGGAGCGGCGCAGCGCGGCGGCGACGACGGAAGAAGGTTCGCGTACAGCTCTCATCATGCTCTCCCTGTTCCGTCGGCGTGGGCCGAGGCCGGCGGAAGCTCGGCCAGGGCCGACAGCAACCGGTCGACGTGTTCGTCCTCGATGACCAGCGGCGGCAGCAGGCGGGCGACGAAAGGGTCGGCGCTGGTGCCGATCAAGATTCCCGCGGCGAGGAGTCCGGCCTGCACCTCTTTGGCCGGGCGATCGGTGCATAGCCCGA
>JAJRVQ010000183.1 GCA_024277255.1 Acidobacteriota bacterium
AGGAGAAGAGTTCGTACTTGCCACCGAGCGCCGAACCAGGAAACCAAGCTCACCGCCCAAGGTCCGTTCAACACCCCCGGAAGCCACCGAGACCGCGGTCTCGTGGCGACTCACCGTCGAACAGATCGGCCAGCAACTGAGCTGGGAACTCTCCGGCCCCAGCCGCAAGGCCGTTCACCTCGGCCCGGCTCCCGACTGGCCGGCGGTACGGGCGCAACTCAACAGCCGTCGCTACAAACAAGTTGGGCGAGCCCTGGTCGACCCGGGGTTGCAGGACCTCTTGCAACCGTTGGAGCCGGCCGACGAGCTGACTCTACAGCTCACCCCATCGACCGAGCCCTACCCGTGGGAGTGGATCGAGGTCGACGGCGAGCCACTCTGTCTGCGCTACCGGCTGCAACGGGCACCGGTCGGCGTCTCCGAAGAGGCACGAGGGCTTCCCCGGTTGGGAGACTCCGTGAGCCTTCTGGTCCTCGGTGATCCCACCGGCAACCTACCCGGGGCGCGCCGCGAAGCTGAGGAGATCGCTCGCCTGTGGAGTGATCGAGGCCAGGCCGAGGTCACCCAGCTACTCGGCGCCGCGGCCTCCTTCGACCGGGTCACCGCCGAGCTGCGCTCCGGGGCCTACGACGCCGTGCACTTCGCCGGCCACGCCTGGGCGGACGCGCAGAGCGCTTACCTGCACCTGGCCGAAAATGAAGAGCTGCGCTCCGACGAAGCCCGTTCGCTCCTCAGCCCGCACCCTCCGGCCCTCCTCTTCCTCAACTCCCACTACACCGCCTTCATCCCGGCGGGGGTCGAGCTGGTGAGAGACCCGAAGCGAGCGATGACCGGCCTACCGGCCAGCGGCGGCGGCCGTGGCGGCTTCACCGCGGCGGCCAGCGTCTCGGGCGTCGGTGCTTTCCTCGGCTGTCTGGGTTCGGCGAGCGACGAGGGCTCCGCCGAGCTCGCCGTCGCCTTGCACCAAGGACTGATCGACGGCTTGGCGGTCAACCAGGCACTGCGCCGCGCCCGGCTCAGCCTGCGCCAGCAAGATCCCAAGAATGACGACTGGCGCTACTTCGTGCTCAGCGGTCGCGGCGACCTGGCCCTCCGCCTTGCTGAGTAGCATTTCGGGCGACGCGGCCTCCGCCGGCTCTCAAGCGAGCTGATCGCCTCGCCACAACCGGCTGCAGCGGCCGCAGCGCCACCGCCGGCGCAGAATCGGAAGCGGGAAGCCAAGCAGCAGAAAGCTGCCCACGAAGCCGCCGCGTGAGAAGCGTTCGCGGACGAGATTGTCCGACCCGCAATTGGGGCACAGAAGGGCATCGGGGTGGTCGTCGCCGGTGGCCAAGCCGATCTCCGGTAGATCGGCCGGGGTATCCAGCAGCGCCCGCGCCGCGGCGGCTTCCGATTCCGGCACCAGCACCTTGATGCCGCCGACGGCCCGGGCCACGAACCAGTCCATGCGAATCAGATTGTCGTCGGCCAGGGTGGCGCGAAAACCCTCCGTCTCCAACCGCGAGCAGGCCAACTCCGCCTCCCAAGGTGAATCCAGGGCCGCCACCACGACCCTCTGTTCATAGCGGGAGTCCGCCTGTTCAAACTTCTGGTTCATCCAGCCCTACTGTACCGGATCGCCCGCGGAGCCGGAGTCATCGTTTGCTGCTAAGATGACGAATCATGAGGAGTCGCGGAACTTTCACCGACGCAGGAGCTTGGAATCGATGACCGGCAAACGAACGATCGCCGCTTTGGCCTTGACCTTTCTCGGCCTGGGTGTGGCGACACTTCCTGCCCGCGGCCAGGATGGCTACGAAGCGGCCCTGGCCAGAGCCGACAACTTGATGAAGGAGCACCGCGACTACGCTGCTGCCCTGGAGGCCTACCGGGAGGCTGAGAATCTGACCGAAAGCCCTGACTTCAGGCTGCTCAGCGGCGCTGCGGCCGCGGCGGTGGCGCTCCAGAAGTACCCCCTCGCCGCCGACTACAGCCGGCGAGCCACCGCGGCGGCGCAAAGTGACGAGGAACACGGCATCGCCTACACCCAGTTGGGCGTGGCCCTGTTCGAAACCGGCGATGTCTCCAAACGCAGGACCAAAGCGGTGGTCGAGGCGCTGCGGGCAGCGATCGACCATCAGGGCAAGGAGGCTCGGCTGGCTCGTTACCTTCTGGGGCGTTCTCTGCTCCGGCTGGGCGAGGATGAGGAGGGCAGCCGGCTGCTCAACGAGCTGATCGCCGACTATCCCGACCATCAGCTGGCGGATTCGGCGAAGATGTTGCTCGACGACCCGCGCCGGGCGCGCACTAGAATCATTCCGGCCTTCGAAGTGACAACCTTGGAGGGCGAGACGATTAGCGATCAGAGCCTGCGCGGCCAGGTGGTGTTGATCGACGTCTGGGCCACCTGGTGCGCCCCTTGTCGCGCCTCGGTGCCCCACCTCAAGAAACTGCACGCGAAAATGGAGGGAGAGGCGTTCACCCTCCTCGGCATCAGCGTCGACAGTAATGAGGAAAAGCTACGCGACTACGTGACCGACTACGACATGACCTGGCCGCAGCACTGGGACGGCCAGCGGAGCCTGTCGATCACCCGTCTCCTCGCCACCGGCTACCCCACCTACATCGTGGTCGACCACGAAGGTGTCATCCGCTTCACCACCAGCGGCTGGAACGAGCAGGTCGGCTTCACCATCGAGCGTGAGATTCGTTCCGCCTTGAAGGCCGCCCGCAAGGCGGCGAAGAAGTCATGAGCCGCCGTCAGCCACCGCTCACCGGCTGGTGGCTCACCGCGCTACTCTCGCTGGTCGTCGCACTCACCACCGCAGATGTGGCTCGCGCTGCCGGCGACAAACCCACGATGGTGCCCAAGAACGGGATCACCACCCTCGGCGGCGAGTTGCTCCGCCCCGATGATTTCACCGGCAAGGTGGTGCTGTTCGATTTCTGGGCTACCTGGTGCAAGCCTTGTGTAGTGGCCATTCCGCACCTCGGCGAGCTAGCCGCCGGCTACGCGAAGAAGCCCTTTCGTCTGGTCAGCGTGAGTAGCGACCTCGACGAAGAGAAGGTGCGCGGTTTTGTCGAGGAAAAGGCCATGCACTGGCCACAGGTGTGGGACGATTCCGGTTCCCTCGCCAACCGACTGCACGTCGTCGGCTACCCGACCTACGTGCTCTTCGATCACCAAGGACAAGAGATCTTCCGCGTCAGCGGCTGGGGACCGGCCATCCAGCGCAAGCTCGATCAGGAGGTCGAGGCCGCGATCGAAGAGGCGACGAAGCATCCAGTGGAGATCGCGGCGCAGCCTTGATCCAACCCACGTTCGGCGGATCGAGTGAGCAAAGGGGCACGGGATCGGCGTTGGTTGTGCCTCTATCCCAGCCTTGCTACCCTGACGGCACTCGCTCGCACGCACTGGCTGCCGACACCACGGCGCAACCAAAGGGGTCCGCTTGAAACGCCACGAGGGGCTGGACAAACTGATCGGCCGAACTCTCTATATCGACGACTTGCCCCTCGCCGGCTGTCTGTGGGGAGCGACGGTGCGCAGCCCGGCCCCGCGAGGACGGATCCGCGATGTACGGATCCCGGATCACCTCGATCGCCCAGGGCTGATCCGCGTCGACCACCGAGACGTGCCGGGGCCCAACGTCGTCTCTTTGATCGAAGAGGACTGGCCGATCCTCGCCGCCGATGGCGTGCGCCACCGCCATGAGTCGGTGATGCTGGTGGCCGCCGAGTCCCGCGACGCCGCCCGCCGGGCGGCGGCCGAGATCGAGGTGGTGATCGACCTCGAACCGGCGGTACTCGACTTCCGCCGGGAGCCGACGGCGGAGCAGATCCAGCATGGAGAGGACAACGTCCTCAAGCAACTCAAGATCGAGCGCGGGGAGGTCGACGAAGCGCTGGCGGCGGCGCCCATCGTGGTCGAGGGCGAATACGAGACCGGGGCACAGGAACACGTCTACCTGGAAACGCAAGGGATGGCCGCCTGGCTCGACGGCGAGGTGGTGGTGGTCTGCGGCTCGATGCAGTGCCCGTACTACGTGGAGAAGGCCCTGACCCAAGCGCTGGCCCTGCCGCCCAGCCGCGTGCGGGTGATCCAGGCGGCGACCGGCGGCGGTTTCGGTGGCAAAGAGGACTTTCCCTCGATCCTGGCGATTCACACCGCCTTGCTGGCCTTGAAGGCCCAGCGGCCGGTCAAGCTGATCTACGATCGCGGTGAGGACATGGCGGCGACCACCAAGCGCCACCCCTCCTGGGTGCGCCATCGCACCGGACTCGACGAGAAGGGCAAGCTCCTGGTGCAAGACATCGAGGTGCTTTTCGACGGCGGCGCCTACGTCACCTTGTCGCCGGTGGTGCTGTCGCGCGGCATGATCCACGCCGCCGGCCCCTACGCCTGCGACCACGTGCGAATCCGCGGGCGGGTGATGTTGACCAACTCGGTGCCCTTCGGCGCCTTCCGCGGTTTCGGCGCCCCGCAGACTCTCTTCGCCATCGAGCGCCACATGGATGTCATCGCCCAGCGGATCGGCATCGACCCTGTCGAGCTGCGCCGGCGCAATCTGATCACCGACGGCCAGCCGACCGCCACCGGTCAGGTGATCAACGACGGCACCGACCGGCAGAAGGTGCTGCGGCGGGCGCTCGATCTTTCCCGCTTCGAGTACAAGCGCGGCCAGCACGCCGCCTTCAACCGCGACCATGACCACTTGCGCCGGGGGATCGGACTGGCCTGCTTCTTCCACGGCGCCGGCTTTACCGGCAGCGGCGAGCGGACGATGAAGTCCCTCCTCCATGTCGCCGGCCTGCCGGACGGTCGCGTCGAAGTCTTGTCCGCCAGTACGGAGATCGGACAAGGGACGATCACCATCTTCACCCAGCTCGTCGCCGACCGGCTGCGGCTGGCGCCGGAGCAGATCCTCATCGCCCAACCCGACACGTCGCGGGTGCCCGACAACGGCCCCACGGTCGCCTCGCGCACCACCATGGTGGTCGGCCGGTTGATCGAACGCGCCTGCGACAACCTGCGGGAGAAGGTCGGTCTGGCCGCCGGCGCTTCCGGATCCGAGCTGCACGAGGCGATCCTCACCTGGCACCGGGAGCACCCCGGTGAACAGCTCATCGGCAAAGCCCGCTACCAGCAGCCACCGGGCATCGAGTGGGACGACAAGACCTACCGCGGCGACGCCTACGGCGCCTACGGCTGGGCCACTTACGTGGCGGAAGTCGAGATCGACCTGCGCACCTACACCGCCCGGGTAATCGACTTTGTGGCCGTCCAGGAGATCGGCAAGGTGCTCAACGAGACTCTGGCGCGCGGCCAGATTCAGGGCGGAGTGGTGCAGGCGATCGGCTGGGCCCTGCTCGAAGAGTGCGACTGGAGCGAGGGTGGCATGGCAAACCATCAGCTGACCAACTACATCATCCCCACCAGCGACGACGTGCCGTCGATCCGCGTTGCCTTTCTGGAAAACCCCTACCCCTACGGCGGGCAGGGCGCCAAGGGGATCGGCGAGCTGCCGATGGACGGCCCGGCGCCGGCGATCTTCAACGCCGTCGCCGCCGCCACCGGTACCGATCCGCGCGTTGTGCCGCTGGTGCCCGAGCGACTGATGGAGTTGATCGAGTCATGATCGAAGTCACCTTCACGCTCAACGCCTCCGCGGTCACCGTCGAGATTCCTCCCACCGAACGGCTACTCGACACGCTGCGCTACCGCCTGTCGCTGACCGGCACCAAGGAGGGCTGCGGTGAGGGCGAGTGTGGCGCCTGCACCGTCTATCTGGACGGACTGCCGGTCAACTCTTGCTTGCTCCCCACCTACCAGGTACGCGGCCGGCGGGTGGAGACGGTCGAATCGCTCGACCCGGCGCGGCTGGCACCGTTGCATGAGAGTGGCGCCACCCAGTGCGGCGCCTGCACCCCCGGAGTGGCGATGACCGCCCTGTGGATTCTCGATCACCGGCACCTTCTTCGCACCCACAGCTTGCGCGAGTTGATGGCGGGGAATCTCTGCCGTTGCACCGGCTACAACGGCATCATCGAAGGCATCCGCCAGGCCCTTTACGAGCAACCGGGGCCACCCACCGACCCAGGTCAAAGCTAGATGGCGCTCTTCCTTCCCTCGACGCTGAGCGAGGCCTGCGAGTTACTCGCCGCGCACAACGGCGATGGTGAATCGGCCTTGGTGCCGATCGCCGGCGGCACCGACCTCTACACTCACTGGCCGCAACGGCCGAGTGAGCATGAGCGGGACTACCTCGACCTGTCGGCGATCGAGGAGCTGCGCGGCGTCGTCTGGAGGAAGGACTCGCTCACCCTTGGGGCACTCGCCACCTACTGGGAGCTGATCCAGGACCGCACCTGTTGGAGCGCCCTGCCGATGCTGGTCCAGGCCGCTCGCCAGATCGGTGCAGTCCAGATCCAGACCCGCGGGACCTGGGCCGGCAACATCGCCAACGGTTCGCCCGCCGCCGACGGCGTCCCGGTACTGATGGCCTACGACGCCGTTGTCGAATTGATTTCCACCAAGGAAGGCAAGGAGGAGCGCGAGGAGGTCGCGCTGGCCGATTTCTATCTCGGCTACAAGCAGATGAGAATGCGGCCCGACCAGCTGATCCGCTCGATCCGACTCCCCCGCCGGCCGATCCTCTTCCAGCGTTTCGAGAAGGTCGGATCGAGAAGCGCCCAGGCGATCACCAAAGTCGGCGTGGCGATCGCCCGTTCGGCGGCGGGCTGGCGGGTGGTGGCCAACAGCGTCGCGCCCACCGTCTGCCGCTGTCGAACGGTCGAAGCCTTGCTCGAAGAGAAGGTGCCAGTGCGAAGCCCGGCTGATCTGGCCGCCGCTGTCGACCAGGACATCGCGCCGATCGACGACATTCGTTCCACCGCGCGGTACCGCCGACAGGTGCTCGCCCGCCTCCTCTATTTCGCCCTGCGAGAGAGCTGCCCCGCCTTCGAATAGTCCCCCTCGCACGTCAAGTCACCAGATCTGAAATCGAGAGAAGTGAGATGAAGACCACTCTGAGCGAAGCGACCCTACGCACCATCCTCGGCGACTTGCAGCCGGCACACCGGCAGTTCGCCGGCTCTTACCCCGGCGAGTCGATCGACCGCCAGCCGGTGCATACGGTCTACGGCGGCGCCCATCTCTTTCGTGCCGAAACCGCCGGCCGGCTCGGAAGCCTGGCGCGGCGCTCTCTCGATCAGTTCGCGCCCGACGCGATGACCTTCGCGCAGGCTGTCGGCGTGCAGGGTGACGAGAGCTTCGCGCGGACGATCTACGATCGGGTCCGCGCCAAGCTGGTCAGCGAGCCCGTCGAGGACTTCCGCATCGACTTCGAGGACGGCTACGGCAACCGTCCCGAGGGCGAAGAGGACGCGGTCGCCGTCAGCGCCGCCCGGGAGGTGGCGCGGGGAATGGAATCCGCCACCCTCCCCCCGTTCGTGGGCATCCGCATCAAGCCCCTCAACGTCGAACTGGAGCATCGCGCGGTGCGTACGCTGGACCTCTTCTTGACCGCCCTCGGCGCGGCGACGGGCGGAGTTCTGCCGGGCGGCTTCGTCGTCACCCTGCCCAAAGTGGTCCGCGTCGAGCAGGTCAGGGCGCTGGTCCGAAGTCTCGCCGCTCTAGAAGCCGCCGGCCCCTTCGCCCCGGGGAGCTTGAAGCTGGAGCTGATGGTCGAAACCCCGCAGTCGCTCTTCGACGACGAGGGGCGCGCTCACCTGCCCCGCTTGGTGGCGGCGGCCGAGGGCCGCTGCGTGGCCGCCCACTTCGGCGTCTACGACTACACCGCCAGCCTGGCGATCACCGCCTCCCACCAAACGATGGACCACTTCGCCTGCGATGTGGCGCGCAACATGATGCAGATCCAGCTCGCCGGAACCCCGGTCGCGCTGTCCGACGGCGCCACCAACATCATGCCGGTCGTCGCCCATCGCGCGGCGAAAGAGGGGCCGCCGTTGAGCGAGCGCCAGGTGCGAGAGAACGTCGAGAGCGTCCACCGCGGCTGGCGGCTGCACTTCGACCACGTGCGCCACTCGCTGCGCAACTCCTTCTACCAAGGCTGGGACTTGCACCCGGCGCAGCTGCCCACGCGCTACGCGGCGCTCTACTCCTTCTTCCTCGAAAGCCTGCCCGCCGCCTCCACCCGGCTGCGCGCCTTCGTCGAAAAAGCGGCCCAGGCCAACCTGGCCGGCGATGTCTTCGACGACGCCGCCACCGGCCAGGGTCTCCTCAACTTCTTCCTGCGAGGCCTCAACTGCGGCGCCATCACCGTCGAAGAAGCCCGCGACACCGGCCTCACCCTGGACGAGCTGCGCAGCCGCTCCTTCCTCAAGATTCTGGCCGGGCGCTCCGGCGGCTGAGGAAGACTGGGAATCCCAACGCGGCAGCGACCTCGCTTTGTCGTTTGTCGAGGGTCAGAAAGGACAATTCGGAGGGGCTGTCCGCAGTGAAAAGAGCGCACGCGATATGCCACAGATCTGCGCCGCGTACGTAGCCGGCGGAGAGAGCGGTTGAGATCTCGCCACGTAAGGACCTGGGCGGAGTCACCCACCGAATCCTGTCGAGAAGCGCCAGCCTCTGTGCTCGGCCCTCGCGCGACAAGACAGATCTCACCTCCGCTTCCAGGAGACTTGCGGAAAGTAGAACTTCAAACCCAAGCAAGCGATCCGTCAACTGGCGAGCGGGCCCCTCCGCGAACTCGATCGCAACGACGACCGAGCTATCGATGTAGGCTTGTCTCACTCGTTGCGATCTGCCAGAAAACGCGCCAGAGCACCCGGTGCCGGCTTGCCAACGACAATCGGCGCGTCGGGATCCTTGGCAGGAAGGATCGCTCCACGGGCCATCAGATCGGCAATGCGGGCCTCTGTACCACCGCGAGCTTTCTTCAAAGGGCGAATCTCGGCCACCGGCTCACCGTGGTAAGAAACCTGCACTGTCGCTCCGGCTCTGACCTGCCGCAAGAGCTGGCTGAACTTGGCCTTTGCTTCGTAGGTCGAGTAGGTGGTCGTTGTGGGAGAACTTGTCGCTGTATCCATCGTGGAGCAAGACTATCTAACCTGGTCAGACTAGTCAAAAATCTCGAATGACTGGCTACCGCCTTACCGACCCCCTACCGCGGCGTCGCGTCGGGTAGGCCGCCGTCGACGGGTAGGGTGGCGCCGGTGGTGGGGGTTTGGCGGGTGGCGAAGAAGAGGACGGCGTTGGCGACGTGGCGGGGGGTGACGCGGGCGGCGAGGAGGTTGCGCTGGCGGTAGTACTCCTCCAGCTCTTTGGGCGACAAGCCGCGGGCGCGCATGCGGTCGGGGCCGACCTCGGCCCACAGCCCCGAGCGCCGCTCGCCCTCGCCGAAGACTGCGTCGGGGGCGACCATGTTGACCCGCACGTCGAGCGGTGCCAGCTCCAGACTGGCGATGCGCGCCAGCTGATGGGCGGCGGCCTTGGTGGCACTGTAGGCGCCAAAGCGGGCACCCGGGGCAAAGACGTTCTTGGTCGAGATCAACACCACGTCGCCGCCGGTTCCCTGGAGGCGAAAATGGCGGGCCGCCTGCTTGAGCAGAAAGAGCGTCCCGTCGACATTGACCCGGGTCAGCCGGTGGAAGTCGACCGGCTCCAACTCTTCGAGCGCGGCGACATGGGCCAGCCCGGCGTTGATCACCAGCAGATCGACTCCGCCCCAATGGCGGCTCACTTGGGCGAAGCCATCGCCGGTCGCCGACGGATCGGTGACGTCGAGCCCCACGGCCAGCACCTGGCCGGCGAAGCGATCGCCCAGCTCTTCGGCCAGGCTGTCGAGACGAGGACCGGCCAGGTCGGTCACCGCCACCTGCGCCCCGGCCTCCAGCAACCCTTGCGCAATGCCGGAGCCGATCGCTCCCGCGGCTCCGGTGATCAACGCCACCCGGCCGCTCAATGGTCGCCGGCGCCGACGGCGTAGTTTGGCGTGCTGTTGAGGGCGGTACTCCACGGCGAAGAGATGTTCCTCGGCCAGCCCCTGGTAACGGTCGCCCGAAGCGAGTAGGTGCGCCTTGGCGGCGAGCGTTTGAGCGGTGATGTCGCGCACCACCGCCGCCTCGCCTGCCTCACCGCCGGCCACCACCGCCCCCAGGCCGGGGATCAGCAGGACTCTCGGCCTGGCTTCGAAGGGCACCATGTCCGCCGCCAGCCGATCGCGGTAGCGCTCGATGTAGTGTTGGTATCGCTCACCGTAGGCGACGAGCGCCTCCTCCAGTTGGCTGCGGAACCGTTCGGCGTCGTCGAGTGCCGGTTCGGCGAGCCAGAGGGGCCACGGCCGGGTGCGGATCAGGTGATCGGCGGTCAACGGCGGCGAGTTCAGTAACTCGGCCGCGCCGGGCCTGGAGAGGAGGTGCAACGTCTCACGGTCCTGGAGGATATGCAGAATCACCCGCCGCCAAGGTTGGTCGGGATCGCCGCTCTCTGCGGCCAGGAGGCCGCGCACCACCGGTGCCAGGCGGCCCCAGCGACGACGGGCCTCACCCACCGCCGCCTCATCTTCCTTCGCCGCTTCTTCCGGCCGGGAGTCCGCCAAGAACTCCTCGGCCCGGCTGACCAACTCGATCATCCGCCGGTAGGACTCTTGCGCCGTCTCGCCCCAGGTTACGGCTCCGTGGAACATCCACACCATCGCCGTCGCCTCGGGGTGGCGTGCCAACGCCTCGGCAACCGCCCGCGCCAGCTCGATTCCCGGCGCAGCGTAGGGCAGCACGACGACCTCCGGCCCAAGCGCTCGGCGCACGACCGCCTCGCCGTCCGGCCGGTTGGTCAGGGCGAGGACGGCGTCGGCGTGGCTGTGGTCGACAAACCTGCCAGGGATCACCGCGTGCACCGGCGCTTCGATCGAAGGCACCGGATCGGTCGGATCCAGCTGTAGGCTGCGCAACACCGATTCTTCGCCGGCTCCTGCCCCCGATCCATCCGGTCCACCGGCACGCACCCAGGCGCGCAGCCCTTCCAGGTCGACCGCCACGTGGCCCGCCGGCTCGATAGAGGCCAGGTCATGGCCCGAGGCCTTGACCCTCAAGGCGGCCACCTCCTCACCCAGAAGGTTGCGCGCCACCCCCTTGAGCGAGGTGTTACCGCCACCGCGCAGCACGAGCCCCGGCTCCATACCTAGCAACCGGCTGGTCAAGGTACGCTGCGCCAGCTCCCTTCCCCAACCGGCGGCGTAGCGCTCCTCGAAGCGGTCGGCCTCTGCCCCGGACCAACGGTCGCGCATTTCCAGGGCTATCCCTTAAGTTGTTGCAGCAGGTCGAAGGCCTCTTGCGGCGTGGCGTTGTCGTGCACCACTTTTCGCACCGCCTGGATCATCGCCGCCGGGTTGTCGGCCTGGAAGATGTTGCGCCCCATGTCGACCCCCGAAGCTCCTTGCTGGACGGCGTTGTAGGCCATGCGCAGAGCGTCCATCTCGGGCTGTTTCTTACCGCCGGCGATGACGATCGGTACCGGGCAGGCGGCGGTGACCGTCTCGAAGCCGGGCACGTAGTAGGTCTTGACGTAGGTCGCTCCGAGTTCGGCGCAGATACGGGTGGCGAGGCGAATGTAGCGTGCGTCGCGGGTCAACTCGCGCCCCACGGCGGTCACCGCCAGGGTGGCGATGCCGTAGCGGTTGCCGGCGTCGACCAACCGGGTCAGGTTGTGAATCGACTGGCTCTCGTACTCGCCGCCGATAAAGACCTGCACCGCCATCGCCGCGGCGTTCAAGCGGATCGCCTCCTCGATCGAGATGGCGATCTGCTCGTTGGAAAGCTCCTTGAGGATGCTGGGACCGCCGCTGGCGCGCAGCACGATCCCCCGCGTGTAGCTGGGGGGAATCGAGGTGCGCAGGATGCCGCGGGTGAGCATCAGAGTATCGGCGTACCGGGTCAGCGGCACGATATCGAGATCGATCCGCTCCAGACCGCGGGTCGGTCCCTGAAAGTAACCATGGTCGAAGGCCAGCATCACGGTGCGACCGCTGGTCGGATCGAAGATATTGGCCAGCCGATTCTTGATCCCCCAATCGAGGTGATTGCACCCCTTGAGGAAGAACGGCTCGCTGTGGTGAGCGACCTCTACGTGGAATCTAGCTGCATCTTGGATCTCTTCAGCGTCGGCCATGGAAACTCCTCGGATCTCGGTTGTGTTTTGGTGGCCAGAAGCCTATCTCAGGTAGCGGTGAAACCGCTCAGCTGCCTCGATAGGTCGAATACCCGAAGGGCGAGAGAAGCAGCGGCACGTGGAAGTGTTGTTCCACATCGACCACCTGGAAGATGACTTCAGCGTACGGATAGAAGGTCTCCACCCCGCAGCGCTCCATGTAGCCACCGGTCTCGAAGCGGAGGCGGTAGGTTCCGGCCTCCAGCGGCCAATCATCGGCCAGCAGCTCGGCCGCCCGGCCGTCGCCATCGGTGGTGGCGTCGGCGATCCGGCGCCAGCCATCCTTGCCGCTGTACGACAGAATCACTCGCACATCGCGCGCCGGCCGGCCGCGGGCTACATCCAGGATATGAGTGGTGATGGCGCTCATGGTGACTCTCCTCGCTCGGTGGATGGCAGCTCGGTGGCCAGTTTTTTGAGCCGCAGACGAGTGATCTTGGCCTGTTCAGCCGCCGCTTCCGCCAGCTCGGCCGCCGGCTCTTGCTGCAAGCGGCGTTCGAGTTCGGCCACCATCTCTTCACCGCTGCGGCCGCTGGCGCAGATGAGAAAAACATGGCCGAACCGCTCTTCGTAGCGCAGGTTGAGTTCAGCCAGACGTTCCTGTACCGCCGCTGAGGAACCGGCGGCGCCGGACTGCTCGCTTCTCGACCACTGGCGGGTCGCAGCCGGTGCCGCCGCGGCCGAACGGTCACCGATGCGGGGATGGTGCGCGAAGGCCTGGCGCCAATCCTTCGCCTCCAGTCCCTGCCAGATCTCCTCGGCAGCGGCGTAGAGCGCTTCGTCCGTCTGCCAGGGGCGCCGCGCCATCATCTCTTCGACCCAACGCCGGGCGCCGCAACAGCGAGTCAGCGCCGCGGCGACCGCCTCGCGATCCAAGCTGTCGAGCCGCGCCGCCAGGTCGTTCACGACTCGTCCACTCCCACCGCTCGACCCAAAAGCCGCAACCGGCTCACCCCGCCGTCGGGATAGATCCGCAAGCGCACATGGGTCACCGGCCGGTTTTCCGCAACCGGGAAGCGATGCTCGCGATCAGCCTGCAACGTGGTGCGTTCCACCAGTGGGCGCCAGCGATCCTCGTCGCTGAGCAGTTCTTCGCTGGAGGCCCCCGGCGCCTCACAGCCTTCGAGCGAGCAGCTCTCCGGAAAGTTGCCCTTGAAGTGGTGCGTTTCGACAACCGCCTCTTCGACCACGCCGCGGTGACCCAGGGCCAGCAGGCACCAGTCGTGGCCCGGGCCACGGCGACGCCGAGTCTCCCAACCGTCTCCCATGTTGGCGGAGGGGCCGGGCAGGATCAGGTTGCTCGGGTCGCTGAAGAACCGGTCGCTGCAATCGAGGGCGCGGCCACCATGTTCGATCGCCACCAGGTCGACCCGCGGCTGCGCCGCCAAGAAGGACCAATCCGGCAGCGGTTCGCCGTGAACCCGCAGGCGAGCGACGCCGCCGTCCGGGTAGATGTGCAACCGTAGGTGAGTCCAGCGATCCGTCGAGTCGATCGCGCAGTAGTTGTCACTGCTCCCGTTCAACGCAGTGCGCGCCACGATCTCGCGCCAGCGTCGCTCCAACTGCGCCACATCGGCCACTTCCTCGCCGCCGAGCGCTAGCGCGTCGAGTGAGAAGGCCTCGGGGTGGTTGCCGCCAAAATGGCTGGTGTCGACGTTGACGCCGCGGATTCTGCCGGCAATTCCCAACTGAATCACACACCAGTCATGGCCGGGCCCCCGTTTGCGGCTCGACTCCCAACCATCCATCCACTTGCCGCGATCGGTGTACTCGTCGGCGAGAAAAATCGCCGGTTCGGCCTTGAGCAGGTTCTCCTTCTCGGCGAAGAACTCATCGCTCGCCGCCAGTGCCCGGCCACCCACCCGCTCGCCGGCAAGGTCGACCAGCGCGGCAAAATCGGGAGGAGAAGGATCGCTCATGGATCGCATGGATCGCTCTGTGAAGTCATCATCAGGAAGGCGATTCTAGCCCAATCGAGCTGCGATGTTGGCCAGCAAATCCTGGGCTATCGGCGCTTCACCCAGCGGCCTCGCGGTGGCCCCGGAAAACGGCCGCGATCGAAGACGACTTGCCCGCGCAGCACGGTCTGCACCACTCGGCCGCGGAGGGTACGCCCCTCGTAGGCGGTGACCGGGTGGCGGTGGTGGAGCGCCGCCCCCGCCACCACCCAGGTGGCATCCGGATCCCAGATCACCAGGTCGGCGTCGTAACCGGGTGCGATGCGGCCCTTGCGCCCCGCCAGACCGGCCAGTCGCGCCGGCTCCTCGCACAGCCAGCGAGCCAACTCGCCGAGCGAAACGCCGCGGCTCGCCGCCCCGGTCCACAGCGCCGGCAGCGTCAGTTGGAGAGAGGCGATACCACCCCAAGCAGCTCGGAAATCACCGCTCGCCAGCCGCTTGGCCTCGGAGGGACAGGGTGAGTGATCGCTCGCCACCAGATCGATCTTCCCCTGGAGCAGAGCCCGCCACAGCCCTTCCCGGTTGGATCGGCCACGGATCGGCGGAGCGCACTTGAAAAGAGTCGCCCCGTCCGCGATCTCCTCGGCGGCGAAGGTCAGGTAGTGGGGGCAGGTCTCGACGCTGATCGCCAGACCGTCGGCGCGGGCTTGCGCCAATGCGGGCAGCGCCTCCACCGTCGCCAGGTGCACGATGTGAACCGCGCAGCCGGTCTTGCGGCAGAGCCGAATCATGCGCTCTATCGCCGCCACTTCAGCGCCGTCGGGTCGGGAAGTCAGATACTCGCCATAGCGTTGCATCGGTGGCGGGTTCGCTCCTCCCGCCGCAGCGGCGATCATCGCCGGCTCCTCGGCATGAACCAGCAAGGGGACACCCATAGCGGCCAGCCGGCGCATCGCCGGGCGCAGATCAACGTCACTGACCGAGGGAAATTCGGGCAAGCCGGAGTCGACCAGAAAGGCCTTGAAACCGAGCACGCCAGCCGCCAGTAGCGGCTCCAACTGGTGCTCGTTGCCCGGCACCACTCCGCCCCAGAACCCATAGTCCACCCGAGCGCGCCGCCGGGCGGAGTGGAGCTTGGCCTGCAGAGCCGATGGGCAAGTGGTCACCGGTAGGCTGTTGAGAGGCATGTCGACCAGGGTCGTGACACCGCCCGCCGCCGCCGCCCGCGTCGCTGTCTCGAAGCCCTCCCAGTCCGTACCCGGTTCGTTGATATGTACATGGGTATCGACTACACCCGGAAACACCATGGCATTGCCGGCATCGATGCACCGGACCTCGCCAGCGGATCGCTCCGGGGCGTCCACCGCCTCGATCTTGCCCTCGGCGACGCGGATCGCCGCCGGACGCACGCCGTCCTCGGTCAGCACCCGGTTGCCGGTGATCACCAGATCGGTCATCGCTTCACGCCGCGGCGCCGCTCGCCTCGCAACATCATCATTTCGAGGATTGTCCCACGCCACGCTGCCGGACCCGGCGCCACAGAAAAAAACCTTCAAGATCCAGTTGCACAATGCAACATGGCTATGGTAGCATCAATTTTCTCTTAGCTTGCCTGTTCCCGTGGGCCGCCCGAGCGCACCGCACCCGACCGAGTACAGCGCGCCGAGGCCCAATTGCCCTCGCTGCCGCCGCGCAGCGAAAGCCGGAGGTGTGAGCTGACCATTCCACCCATCGGTCATTCAGGAGAATGTGCATGTCGCCACAATGTTTTAAGGTCCCTACGCTCTGTATCGCCGCACTGGCTCTACTGGCGGGGACCTCCGCCACCGCCCAAGTTCGCGAAGCTCCGATGGAAAAGATGCCTGGCGTATTCGACTCTGCCAAGGTAGCCGCTGAGCGCGCCACCCTGAGCGAGCGCCTGGTTTCGCAGGAAGGCGAGGAAGAAGCCCGCGGCCTGGTCGTCGAGCCGACCGCCGCCGACCTCGAGAGAATGGCCAACGCGTCGCAGGATCAAGGCCGCCTGCTGGTCGGCGTGACCAACGAGTTGAGCGCCCAAGTCCGCTTCGACAACCTCAACGTCCGGCTCGGCCGTCGTGCCGTTCGTGGACCGGCCGGCGGCATCTTGCGCCTCCAGCCCACCGAATTCACCTGGTACACCACCATCCGCTCCGCAGGTGCTAGTGCGGTTCGTCTCCACTTTACCGACACCGATCTTCCCAAGGGTGCCGAGATGTTCGTCTACGCCCGCGGCGGCGAGGCCTTCGGCCCCTACACCGGCACTGGCGTCTTCGAGCACGGCGAGTTCTGGTCGAACGCGCTGGTCGGCGACGAAGTACGGCTGCAGATCCACTACAGCGGACCCAACGCCCTGCGCGCGCTGTACAACACCAAGCTGAACATCAGCGACGTCGTCCACCTCGGCGAGCGTTTTCTCTACGGTGTGATGCGCGACCCCGACAATGCCAACCTGCCCGAGGCCTTCTGCTCGTTCAACGCCAGCTGCGTTCAAAACGCCTCCTGCTCGTCGATTCCGTCGGCGATTCAGCCGGCCCGCAACGCGGTCGCGCACTTGCAGTTCGTGGTCGGATCGAGCGCCTTCATTTGCAGCGGCGGCCTGCTCAACGACACCGACAGCTCGACCACCATCCCCTACCTGTTGACCGCCAACCACTGCTTCAGCACCAGCAGCTCGGCCAACAGCTTGCAGGCCTTCTTCCAGTTCAGCACCTCGTGCGGCGGTAGCTGCTTCAACCCCAGCGGCGCGGTACCCACCGTCAACGGCTCGACCTTGAAGTCCACCGGCAGCAACGCCGACTACACCCTGGTGCAGCTCAACAGCGCCGCCCCCGCCGGCAGCACCCTCCTCGGCTGGACTTCCGCGGCGGTCGCCTTCTCCAACGGTACGGCTCTGTTCAGAGTCCACCACCCGAAGGGCGCCCCGCAGGCCTATTCGACCAGCAACGTCAGCACCACCGTGGGCACCTGCTCCTCGTGGCCGCGCGGCGATCGTATTTACCAGAACAAGAACTTCGGAGCCACCGAAGGCGGCAGCAGCGGCTCTCCGGTGATGAACTCCAGCGGCCAGGTCGTCGGTCAGTTGTCCGGTGCCTGCGGCACCGATCCCGGCAACGCCTGCGGCTCCGCGGCGACGGTAGACGGCGCCTTCGCCGCCTACTTCTCCAGCGTCTCGCAGTTCCTCGATCCGCCGGCCGGCGGTGGCGGTTGCCACGTCGGCGCCAACGGCGGCGGTAGCTTCTGCACCAACAGCTGTAAGTGCGACGCCGGCGAAGGCGATTGCGACAGCGACGCCCAGTGCAACGCCGGCCTGGTCTGCGCCACCAACGTCGGTCCGAACTACGGCTTCGCCAGCTGGGTCGACGTCTGTGAAACACCGTCCAGCAACCCGAACTCCTGCGTCGGCAACTGCGGTAGCCAGGCTCCGGGCGGCTGCTGGTGCGACTCCGCCTGCTCCTCCTTCGGCGACTGCTGCTCCGACAAGTTCTCCATCTGCGGATAGTCCGCGACGTCCCTAGTGGACGATAACTTCAGAAGCGCCCGGAGGCCGTGCGGCCACCGGGCGTTTTTCCGTTAGCGATGGCCCACGAGTTCGACCTGTGGCGTACAACAGCTCAACCGGCAGGAGCGGCTGCCTACTCTAGCCACGTAGCGATCGGCGGAGCCGGCTTGCCAGTCGACTTCGACTACGCGCTCCCCCTCGTCGTCTCCGCTCTCCAATCGCCACAGATCCTCCGGCTCGATGCCGCGCAAGCGCGCTTGGCGCAAGGCTGTCGCCAGTTGCCCGGCGGTCTCGATATCCTCGCGACGACGCAGCAAACGAAGCGCCTCCACCTCCTTGACCAAGCGAGCGTTGGGGATGCTGTGGAGGGTCAGGTGGACGCCTGGTTTGCCACCCAGCCATCGGCGCAATGCACTCGCGGAGAGGGCCTCATCGCGCCAATCCACTTCTTTCCGATCATCCTCGGCGGCCAGTGGGCGACAGGGATCATCCTCCAGCCGAATGGCGGCATCGTATCGGAAGCAGGTGAGTTCGTTGTGACGCCGGCCGCGCTTGAGCTGAGTCTTGACCGAGGCCAAGCAGGGCAGCTCCACGGCGATCGCTTCGATATCGGTCGGATCGAAAGTCAGCTCCATTTCGGTCGCGACGTTGCGCTCCACTTCGCTGGCCAGCTCAGCGAGAGGGCGGTCGGAGTCAGCTTGACGCAGCAGCACTGACGAGTGAAAGCAGGGCAGAAGCGAACGGCTCCGCAGGTCGCCCAAGAAGAGCGTTCCTCCGGGAGCGACGTGCTCCACCGCAGAGTCCAACACCCGCTGGAGGTAGTCTGCGTCAGGGAAGTACTGGACCACCGAGTTGAGCACCACCAGGTCGAAGCGATCGGTCGCCGCCAAGGGTAGGGCGTCGGCCTGTCCTTCGCACAGTTTCACCCCCTCGACCCCCGCCGCCCGGACCTGCTGGTCAACATAGGCCAAGGCGCTGGACGAGAAATCGACGCCGTAGTAACTCGCGCAGCGCGGTGCGATGCGCAGTAGAAGCATGCCGGTACCGCAGCCGATCTCCAGCACCCTCGTCGGCGCCAAGGAGAGAATCCGCCCGACCGTGCCGCCGACCCATTCGCGCATCTCGGCGGCCGGAATCGGCAACCCGGTGTAACTGCTCGTCCAGCCGGCGAGGTTCAAACTTGGATCGCCTTCGCTCACCGGCTGCTCGTAGGCGTCGTCCCACAAGGCTCGCCAATGATCGAGTTTCTCGTTGACCACGGTACCGGGATTCAAACCGCCACCTCGATCGGCGGCGCCGAAGAGAGAGCTTCCCTGGCCACATGGGCCAGATCGTCACCGTAGAGTTCACCGCAGATGCGGACCAGCTCCATCTCCTGGCGGGCAAAGCCCTGCGGCTCGTCGTCGAGGGTGGCGACCAGCATGCGGTGAGCCAGGCGTGCGAATTCCTTGATCTTGTCCAGGCGCATTCCGAGACCGAGCAAGTAGGGCAAGGTCTCGAAGCTGAAGCCGGTGAGCGGCATGATGGTCGGCACTTCGATGTTGTTGTAAATGTAGTCCACCCACTGCGCCGCCTCCCGCCAGTTCATCGTCTTGTGGCGCCAGCTATAGCCGGCGCCCAGGATGCCCAGCTCCTCGGCTCGCTCGTGGATCGGAGCCAGCGTGTCGTGGTACCAGAGACCGGTCATGTAAAAATCGGGGGCGGTGCGCTGAATGAACTCGAAAGTGTTGCGTGCCGTTCGTTGCGTCTCGCCGGGGAAGCCCATGAAGAACATGGCGTAGGCGAGGATGCCGTTGGCCTTGAGGTTGGCGATTCCCTGCTCGTACAGTTCGACCGTAGCCCGCTTGTTCATCATCGTCAGCACGTCGGAATCACCCGACTCGATACCGAGCAGTGAGCCGAAGCAGTTGCTCTCCGCCATCAAGTCGATCGCCTCTGCGTCCGCGTTGCCGGCGCGCAGGAACGACATCCAGCGAAAGGTGAACTTGTTGCGAATCATCATCCGCAACAGCTCCTTGAAGCGGCGAATCGGCACGTTGAAGGTGTCGTCGATGAAGTGCACCGAGCGCACACCGATCTCCTCGAGCTGGCGCAGTTCGCGCTCCACCAGGTCGATATCGGTGAGACTCAGCGCACCGGCCATCCGCGGGTAGTTGCAGAAGGAGCAGGAAAAGGCGCAACTACGCGCCGTGCGGGTCAGCGTCATTGGTTCCAGATAGTGCGGGTCGAACTGACTCCAGTCGATCGAATTCTCGTTCATCACGTTGTCTTCGCTCAGCCGGGAGGTACGCCGGAAGGAACCGTCGCTGTCGCGGTAGATCAAGTTTTCGATCTTCGAGAGGTCCGGAGATGCGGTTGAACGCAGCGCCATCAGAATCCGCGACAGGGTCAGCTCCCCCTGCGATTCCTGCACGTAGATATCCGCCCCGATCGTCTCAAAGATGAAGTCTTGCGTTGCGGCATCGTTACCCTGGCAAATATTGAACACGTGAGGACCGCCGACGATGATCACCGTCTCCGGACTGAGTTCCCGCACGAAACGTACGATCTCCTGAATCGGCGTGGGCTCCACATAGAAAGTCGTGGTGATCGCCACCGCCCTGTGGGGCTCGCGCAGCAGAGCCTCCAGCAGCGCCTTCTGCGGCTGGAAGGTGTTGACAATCTCGGCCGAGAGACCACAACCTCTGAGGAAGTTACGCAGATAGCAGGATGCAAGGTTGGTCGGGCCGAAGCTCGACAGCTTCGACTCACGCCCGGTCGCCAGGCTGATCCCATAGTTCATCAGATCCATATAGGTCACCCTCTTGCCTTTGAAGAGGATCGAGTTGGTCTTCCCCTCTCCATAGGCGCCGGTGGTCGATGCGGTCATCCGCTGGCGCTCGACGAAGTCCTGGTAGTTACCTTCGTTGTGCCCCACCAGTATGCAGTCGAGAATCGCTGGGTTCATCGCTGGCCTCCAGTGTTTTTCAATCGCCGCTTCGACCTTCCACCTCAGTAGAGGAAGGCATAACCCAGTTTCAAGAAGAAGGTGCGATCGGTCTGCTGCAATGAGATGTCCTGCTGCCCCACGCGGGTGTCGGTATAGCCGACGAAGAGGACAGTCTGCGGGTTGATCTTGTATGAATAGAGCAATTGTACGAACAGGTCGTTGTCCTCCTCCTCCACCCGCCTCAAGTAGAGGTCCGGATCTCGATTGATGCTCTGGTACTGGAAGATGCCGCGGGCGAACGAGCGCACGTTGAAGTTGTAGATGATATTGGCCTGCGCCAGATCGGCGGTAAAAAGGCGACCTCCCTCGACGTCGAGCTCTTGGCGCACGTAGTCGAGTTCTACCGACAGATGACGCCCCAAACGCATCAGCATATTGGGGCTAATCAACAACTGGTCGCCCTGGCGCCGGTTGGCGAAATCGATCTCGTCTCCGCTCCTGATAGCGAGCGAAGTGCGCACATTGCCACTGGGATTGAACTGACCGAACAGGCGAACCTTCTTCAGGTCGTAGGTCACGCCGGCGAAGAACTCCTCATTGTCAAAGAGCTGCAACTGAATCAAGGACTGCCGCGGCCCCTGGTAGATACCGAACACTTCGATCGCTTCATCGGTCAGCAAGCCACTGTGATCCTCAGTGCGTAGGGCGTTGCCGCCAAAGCTCATCTGGGCGTACCAATCACCCCTTTTGCCATAGATCACTCGCTCGTAGCCGATCTCCGAGGTCTTGACATCGACACGCCGGATGAAGCCGGCATCAGCGCGAAACTCGGGGTCGAGGTCCTCGTAGCGCACGAAACCCTTCCAGAGTTTCGCGAAGTGGTCATATTTCACGGTAAAAGCATCGCCGTCGAAGGAGTCGGTCGGCTGGCCGAAGCGAGCGGCGGTCGCTGTCGGATACAACGTGTCGGAGCGCAGGTACTGCACCCGCACCGTGTCCGAAGGCGTGAAACGCAAGAAGCCGTCGAGGCCACCCACGCGGTTGTGGTAGTCGTCACCCTCCCGGCCGGTGTAGAGCACACCCAGGGCCGAGAAGTTGCCCACTTCGCGCGTGTAGTGGACCACGCCGGTGGTCACGTCGGCATCCAGAAAGGCGAAGGCCGAACCCTGGTTGCCGGGGATCAGAATATTGTTGATCCGGTCGTCAGCGACGAAGACACCTAAGGTGTTCTTCCCCTCTTTGGCGGAGAGCTTGGCACCCCAGCGCGGATCGGCCACGGTGCGAGTAAACACGGCAGCGAGCGGCGTCTGAAAGAGATCCGCCCCCTCCAGGAAGAAGGGTCGTTTCTCCGGGAAGAAGAGGGCGAATCGGGTGTTGATATCGAGCTGCGCCACGTCTGCTTCGACTTGTGAGAAGTCGGGATTGACCGTAGCATTCAAGGTGATATTCGGCGTAATCCCCCAGCGCACCGAAACACCCGCATCGATGTCCTCTTCGACATTCTGCAGTTTACCGTCAGGGAAACTGTCCAAGCTATCCGTGCTGACACCGGTCAGAGTGGGGGTGATCTCCAGGTTGTTACCGGTCCTCAGATTCTTGAAGCCTGAGATCTTGTTCTCTTGACACAGCAGGCAGTCCTTCTCGCGATCGGTGAAGCGCGAGGAGATGCGGTAGCGCACGCTACGCGGGTAGCTGCGGAATGCTTCATACCCCCAGGTCTGCGCTTCCTCGCTGCGTGGAAAACGTAGCTGTTTGAGTGGGACAGCCACCTCGACGACGTACCCATCAGCATTGACCCGACCGGCGGAGTCCCAGATCAGATCCATCGAGAAGTCCTCTCGCGCGGTACGTTCCGAGAACATGGCGTCGACCTGCACACCGAGGGGGTTGACCCGAAAATGGAAAGCACGCCGTTCGTCGTCAAAGGTGTCGAGAGTAAAACCAACGTGATCGTCCTGAATGAACAGCCCAACCGCGTCTCGGTCCATGAGGTGGGCACGGATCTCCTGCGGATTCGGATCGAAAGCGCGGAAGGCAACATAGAGGTTAGCGCGATCGTAAGTGACCAGCGACTCGGTTCTCACCGCCGGCGTGCCGTTATCGCTCGGATACCACTCATAGGGCAGATCGACGACCAATGCACTCTCCCAGGCCGCCTCGTCGAGCACGCCGTCAATCTTGATCGGCGAAGTCGCCTCTGTCACCTCGAAGTGCCTCAGCGACGGTGCGGCAGCCGTCGCTTGCTCTTGCTTCTGCGCCGCCATCGGCGCGACGAGCGCGAGCGTAAGCGCCAGCCCTGGGCAGACCATTCTGACAAACTTCTTCGACCAGCTTTCAAATACTGTCTTCATTGGATCCGCCTCCCTATGCTTTCGCCGCCGCGGCGTCGGTTGTGACCGTGTCCTCTTCTTCGTCCTCTTCCGCCTCCCTGGACGGTGGCGGCGCCGATGAGAAGTCCGGCAGTTCGGTTTCAACGTTGCGCACCCTGGGGTTCAGGAAACCCCAGAGGGCGGCGAGGGCCGGCACGATCGCCAAGACCAGATACATCAGCCCGATGCCACGACCGGGGCCAATCCCAATCACCTTGCCGACGGTGGCGGCCAGCGGCCCCCCCGCGAGCAAGAGTGGATTGAAAACTTTGTCAGCCAGCGGCCCGGCCGAGAAGTCACCGATCGGCACGGTGAATTGCGCGATCATCCGTCGCATCGAGAAGACACGGCCTTGCAGGTCCGGTTCCACTTTGGCCATCCAGATCGCTTGGCTACTGGCGTTCATGATTGGCACGACGGCGTACAGCAGGATGACGCCGGCGCCGACCAGCCAGATCGAAGGTCTCAAACCGATCATGACGAAGCAGATGAAGTACATGGCGCCAGCACCGAGAACACCATAGATCTTCTTTTTCGGGCCGCCGGTCACGCTCATGATGCCGCCACCGATCAGCATGCCAATTCCGACCATTGACATGATAATTCCCACTCCCGCCTCCGACGCGAAACCGAGCACCATCGGCATCAACGCCACTCCGGTCACGCTCGCCGCCAAGTTGAGCACGGCGAAGAACATCAGAAGGTTGAACAGGCCCTTGCGCTGTCGAATGTATCCCCAAGCAAACCCGACTTCCTGCCAGATAGACCCTTTCGCCCGCTGGCCTTCCGCGCTCACCGGCGGCCGCGGAATACGCACC
This sequence comes from Acidobacteriota bacterium, assembly GCA_024277255.1. Lineage (GTDB taxonomy): Bacteria > Acidobacteriota > Thermoanaerobaculia > Multivoradales > SZUA-115 > SZUA-115. The sequence continues at coordinate 23,680 of JAJRVQ010000183.1, forward strand.
ATTGCCAGCGTGAACACGGCGAAGAGGAAGGTCGCGAAGTCGATCATCAAAACGCTCGCCAGGCTCATGAACGAGAGCAGCATCCCGGCTAGCGCGGGCGCCGCGATGGTGATGGCCGCGCCGCCAAACTGGAGCATTCCGTTCACCCTTCCGTACTGTTCCTTCGGCACCAGCAAGGTAATGGACGCCATGTAGGCCGGCCACTGGAAGGTTTGAGCAATCGACCCCACTACGACTCCGATATAAACATGCCAGAGCTGCAAGTTGTCTTGCGATAACAACCAGGCCACGGTCAGAGTAATGATGGCCGGTGCGATGTCCGAGCCGATCATCACGAGACGGCGGCTCCAACGATCGACCAATGCTCCCGCGAAGGGAGCCAGCAAGGTGCCAGGAAGGCTGGCCAGGACGATGGCCACGGTGTAGCTGGTGACGTTGTCGGTCTGCCTCAGAATCCAGATCGAGAGCGAGAAAGTGGTCAAGGCGGAACCGATCAACGAGACTAGCTGGCCTATCCAGATAATCGCGAAGATTCGATACCCACGCTTACTAGGTTGTTCCGTCATGGTCCGCCTCCATGAAGCATTGTTCATTAGTTTTATGTTGCACGGGTGTTGAGTCCGTAAGGGAAAGCCGGGTCACAAGACCACACTCCTCGCCGCCTCCCGGCGACGGTATTCGGTGAGAAACCAATCGATCACCTCACGACAGTGTTCGACGAGAGCCAGGATCGTCTCCTGATTGTGGAGGTTGACACTCCACTCCCACTTCAAGAGCAACTCGTCTTCGACGATCATCCCAGTGAGAACGATCGGGGTGAGGCGTTGGGTGTGGATGTCCAGGAAATAGCCGCCGAACTGCTCGAGTTTCTTGAACGAGCGTAGTTCTTTGGCGTTGTCCGAGCCGACGTAGTTGAAGAAGATCTGCGGCCATGCCGCTTCCCTCAGATGGCGCGCCGCCTCCTGATCGCCTCCTAGGTACTTGAGGCTGCCGTAGCCCATGCCTCCGTGCGGCACTTTGCGCAATTGCTGGTTGACGAAGCGCGCGACGTCGTCCGGTTTTGTCTCCGGCCCAAGTAGAACGTTGATCGGGTAAAGACTGTTGAACCAGCCCACGGTGCGGCTGATGTCCATGTCGTCGTAGAGCGGTTCACGGCCGTGACCGAGGAGAACGATGGGGAATTCCCGCGCCCCCACCCAGTGTGCAAAGGCCTCGAGAATCGCGGTGACCATGATGCCGTCGATCTGTACCCCGAAGGCGCGCGGCGCGTGGCTGAGTAGAATCTCGGTATCCTCGGCCGAGAGGATCATCCGCTCCACCCGAGCGGCCGTCCAATCGTTGGGCCCGGTCTCGTGGTCCATCGGGATGCGGGTCGGCCGCAGTGGCGCTTGCTCCATCCAGTACTTACGCTCGGCTTCCGGCAGATTGAGTGCGCGCTCTTGCAGTCGCTTCGCCCAATCGACCGCCGAGGTCGTCTTGGGCTGGAGCTGCACTTCCTCTCCGGCGACCAGCTGTCCGTAGACCGTGTCGAAGTCGTCGAGCAGCGGTATCCAGGAACCGAGGTCCACCGGGTAGAAGTGAGCACTCAAGAAGAGCAACCGCGGACAGCTCGGTTCGAGTTCGAAGATCACTGCCCTGAACAGCGGACCCTGGGTCAGGTTGTAGGTGGTGACCATCTCGCGAGCGACCGCGCTCATGCGTACTTCGTGTTCCTGCGCCGGCAATCCGCTCAGATCCACGTAGAGCAAGGCCGGCGGCCTGCCGACCGGATCGATCACCAGATGGCGATTCGCTCCCAGTCCATAGGCCCCCACATCGGTCTCGCCTTCATAGGGCTCCTCGACCATCCGCATGCGCAGGGTGTCGTGGTGGCGCACCATCACCTCCAGAGCCTTGCGCACCAGCACCGGATCGATCACACCATGGCGAATCTCCAGCAAGTTTCCGGTGGAGTGAAAGTGTTCGTTGGGATGGCGCAGCTCTTGGAAGTGCAGCTGTGCGGGCGTCCACGGGTGATGACCGACCACGGGACCCTGCTCGGCCACGATGTCGACCGAGCCCGCCGCCTCGATCAGCTCAGCGATCGTCTTGTGTTCGAAGGCCTGCTTGGTGGTGATGGTGACGCCGGCTTTCGCCGCCTTGGTCACCACCCGTACCACCAGCAGTGAATCGCCTCCCAGGTCGAAGAAGTCGTCGTGGATCCCCACCCGTTCGAGCTTCAGCAGTTCGGCCCAGATGTCGGCCATCTTTTCTTCGTCGGCGTTGCGCGGCGCGACGTACTCGACCTGCGCGGCTGAGGCGTCGGGTGGCTCCAAAGCTCGGCGATCGATCTTGCCATTGGGAGTGAGCGGCAACTCGTCCAGGGGCACGAAGAATGCCGGCACCATGTACTCGGGTAGGCTCTTCTTGACCCAGCTCTTGAGATCGGCCGTCTCCGGCAACTGGGCTCCGGGGGCGGTGGTCAAGTAGGCCACCAGCCGTTTGCTGCCCGGTGTGTCCTCCCGCGCCAGCACGACTGCTTGGGCGACTGCATCGTGGCCGGCCAGCACCGCCTCGATCTCGCCCAGTTCGATGCGGAAGCCGCGCACCTTGACCTGATGGTCAATCCTGCCTAGGCATTCCAGCCGGCCATCGGCAAACCGACGAGCCAGGTCGCCGGTGCGATACAACCGGGCTCCGGCCACTTCGGAATAGGGGTCGGGAACGAATCGATCCGCGGTCATCGCCGGCTGGCCGCGATAGCCGCGCGCCAGCCCTAGCCCGCCGATCAGCAGTTCGCCCGGCACTCCCAACGGCACTGGCATCAGCGATCCGGGAGCCAGCAGATGGACCTGTGTATTGTCCAGCGGCAAGCCAATCGAGACCTTGCCACCGGTCGCCGCCGCCTGGTCCTCGCCCGCTCCATCACCGTGCGAAGCTGGACTCAGCCGGTCGAGCGTCGACCAAATGGTCGCCTCGGTGGGGCCGTACACATTCCATACTTCTCCGGCCTTGGCGGTCAACTCACTCGCCAGGTCGTGGGGCAGCGCCTCACCACCGCACAAGATCTTCAAGCTCGAGTCTCCCTCCCACCCGGCGCCGAGCAGCAGACGCCAGGTGGCCGGGGTGGCTTGAAGCACCGTGATCCCGGAGTCCGCGATCATCCCGACCAAACGCTCGCCGGCCTGCGCTTCATCGCGGGTGGCTAGCACCAGCCGACCACCGGCCAGCAGCGGCAGGTAGAGTTCCAGCCCCGCGATATCGAAGGAGAGCGTGGTCACCGCCAGCAGGCTGTCGTCGGCGGTAAAGCCGGGGCGCTTCTCCATCGAGAGGAGAAAATTGACCAGTGCCTCATGCGAGATCTGCACTCCCTTGGGCGTGCCGGTGGAGCCGGAGGTGTAGATGACGTAGGCCAGGTTGGACAGCCGCGCCCCGCCGTCGAAGGGCTCGGCACTCTCGGCCGCGATCGCGGCGCCGTCGCCATCGAGGTCGATGATCAGCGCGTCGCTCGGCGGAAGTTTCTCGATCAACGCCGTCTGGGTCACCACCACGGGTGCCCGCGAATCGCCCAGCATCAGCTCTAGCCGCGAGGCGGGATACTCGGGATCGAGGGGCACGTAGCCACCGCCCGCCTTGAGCACCGCGAGCAGCGCGACCACCATGTCGGGCGAACGTGTCACGCACAGACCGACCAGCACCTCCGGGCCGACTCCGCGCGCCGCCAGGTAGCGTGCCAACCGGTTGGAGCGCAGGCCGAGTTCGCCGTAGGTCAGCCGCTCACCGGCCACTTCCACCGCCGTCTCCCCGGACGAGGCGGCACAGCGAGCAGCGAGCAACTGATGGAGCAGCTTCGTGGGAGCGGGAACAGCGGTGTCGTTGAGATCGAAGAGCAGATGGCGGCGTTCCTCCTCGGCGAGCAGCGGCACTTGCGAGAGACGTAGCCCCGGATCGCTGGCGAAGGAGCTGAGCAGCGTTTGGAAGTGGCCCAGGAAGCGCTCCATGGTGGCGACGTCGAAGAGGTCGCAGTTGTACTCGAGGTAGCCGTTCAACCCATCGCCCTCCCCCGCCATGTAGAGGGTCATCTCCATCTTCGAAGTGCGGTTGTCGAGGGCCACCGACGACAGCTTGGCGCCGGGTAGTTCGAGGGCACCACCAGGAGCGTTGAGCAGCATCAGCATCGCCTGACACAGCGGCGTGCGCGCCGTATCCCGCGGTGGATTGAGTTCCTCGACCAACTTCTCAAAGGGCAGGTCTTGATGGGCGAAGGCATCTAGCGCCACATCCCGCTCGCGCTCGAGCAGCTGGCGGAAGGTCGGATCGCCGGACAGGTCAGTGCGCAGCACCAGAGTGTTGGCGAAGAAGCCGATCAGCCCTTCCACCTGGGGCAAACGGCGATTGGCGATCAGCGTACCGACGGCGAAGTCGTCCTGGGCGGTGTAGTGGTGGAGTAGCGCCTTGAAGGCGGCCGACAGCACCATGAAGAGGGTCACCGATTCCGCGGCGGCCAAGCGACCCAGCCGCACACCCAGTCCTCGCTCCAGCCGCAGAGCCAAGGTATTTCCAGCGAAGGTACGGATCGCCGGTCGCGGGCGATCGGTTGGCAGATCCAGCGGCGGGACGGCCGCCAAGCGGCGACGCCAGAAGTCGACCTGCTCCTCCAAGACCTCGCCCGAGAGCCACTGGCGCTGCCACAGGCCGTAGTCGAGATACTGCACCGGCAACTCGGCAAGATCCGCTGGGCGGTTCTCGATTCCCGCCGCATAGAACTCGGCGAGCTCCTTGGCCAGCACCCCCATCGACCACTGATCGTTGGCGATGTGGTGAACATTGAGGTAAAGGACCCAGAGCTTCTCGGCCACCCGGAAGAGAAGAGCGCGCAGCAGCGGACCGGTCTCCAGATCGAAGGGCTTGGCCGCGTCCTCACGGCAACCGTCCATGGCTGCCTCCCACGCCTCCTCCTCGGGCCGCTGCGTCAGGTCGTGAACGGGCAATTCCACGGTCAAGTCATCGACCACCTTCTGGTAGGGCATTCCATCTTGCGAGACGAAGGTGGTGCGTAGACTCTCGTGGCGAGAAACCACCCCGTTGAGCGAACGCTCCAGCAGCTCGGGATCGAGCACTCCCTCGATACGAAAGGTCTGGGGCACGTTGTACTCGGGACTTTCCGGCTCGTAGAGGTTGAGGAACCAGAGTCGTTGCTGGGCGAACGACAGCAGAAAGCTGAAGTCGTCGCGGTTGTGCCGCAGCAGCGGCGGGCGGCTGGGCGCCTCGGCTCGTGGCTTGCGGCGCAGGAGGACCTTCTCGAACAGCTCCGCTTTCTTCTCAGGAGCCAGGTCGGCGATGCGTTGGGCAATCTCTAGTTCAGACATCGAACTCTCCTTGTGGGGGCGAATCACTCACCTGGGGCTGGGGCGCGGCGGCGACTGGATCAGACGCTCGGGAGGATGGCTCCTCCGTTTCGCCGAGTTCTTCCATCAGTTCACTCAACAGTGCTTCGTCGGTCTCGGCAAGTTCGGTGGTGACGATCAGCTCGCAAAGAGCGGCGATCGTCAGCCGTTCGAATACCGCCCGCAGAGGCAACTCGACGCCGAAGCGCCGGGTGACGCGGGCCAGGATCTGCATGGCCATCAACGAGTGGCCACCGATATCGAAGAAACGGTCGTGGCGGCCGACCTTGTCCAGTCGCAGCACCTCCATCCACATCGCAGCCACCGCTTCTTCGACTTCGCCCCGCGGTGGTTCATAGTCCGTGTCGAGGGAGGAGCGCGCCAGCTCCGGCGCCGGTAGGTTCTTGCGGTCCACCTTGCCGTTGGGCGTCAGGGGCAATTCCGCCAGCGGGATGAAGAGCGACGGGACCATGTAGTCGGGAAGTTGCTCGCGCAGCGCGGCTCGCAACACACCGACCCGGGGAGCGCCGCCTTTCGCTTCAACCTCGGGAACGAAGTAAACAACCAGGCGGCCATCGCCATCCAACTCGTCCCTGTGTACGGCAGCTACCGCAGCCGCCACCGCGGGGTGGCGCTCCACGGCCGCTTCGACCTCCCCGAGTTCGATACGGAAGCCGCGCACCTTGACCTGATGGTCGCTCCGCCCGACAAAGAGCAACCGCCCATCGGCCAGTCGGCGGCAAAGGTCACCGGTGCGGTAGAGGCGCGCGCCCGGACGAGCGGCAGGCCGCTGATGGGCAAAAGGGTCGGGCTGAAAACGCTCGGCGGTCAGCGCCGGCTGCCCGTGGTAGCCGCGCACCACGCCACGGCCACCGATCAACAGCTCGCCGCTCACGCCGACCGGCACCGGCTCCATACAGTCGTCCACCAGATATAACTCGGTGTTGCCGATCGGCCGGCCGATGGAGGGGATAGCACTGAAGGTCGAGTCCTCCGTGCGCTGGCCGCTGGCTCCGGGGCTGAGAAGCGGCTCGAAGGCTGACCAGACGGTGGTCTCGGTGGGACCGTAGACGTTGAACAAACGACCCACTCGCGCCGCGATCTCACCCGCCAACTCGGCCGGCAGCGCCTCGCCGCCGCACAGCGCGCGTAGCCCGGGCTCACCCGTCCAGCCGGCAGCCAGCAGAGCTCGCCAGGTGGCCGGCGTCGCCTGCATCACATTCGCCTCCGAGGCTTCCAGCAAACGGCGCAGAAGCAGCCCGTCCGCCGCGCTCTCGTCATCGGCCAGGTGGACCCGCGCACCGCGGATGAGCGGTAGCCACAGCTCCAGGGCGTGGATGTCGAAGGCGACCGTGGTGATGGCCAGCAGGGTGTCGCCGGCATCCAAGCCGGGGTCCCAAGCCATCGAAGAGAGGAGATTGACCACCGCGGCGTGCGGCACCTCCACCCCTTTGGGCCGGCCCGTGGAGCCCGAGGTGTAGATCAGGTAGGCGAGTTGACCGGGATCCACCTCGGGCAACTCCACGTCGGCGGTAGGCTCGGGCAGGCCATCGCTGCCAGGCTCGATCTCGACCACCGCCAGCGTTGTGCCCGCCTTCTCGGCCTCCTCCTCGGCGACCATGAAGAGGTGGCGCAGCGCCGGCTCGGTGATCACCGTCCGAGCCCCCGAATCGAGCACCATGTAGTCCAACCGCAACGGCGGAAAGGTCGGATCCAGCGGTAGATAGGCGGCCCCGGCCTTGAGCACCGCGAGCAACGAGACGACCAGCTCCAGTGAGCGTTCGAGCGCTACCGCCACCGGCCGGCCGGCCACATCAAGACCGACCAGGTGCCGCGCCAGTCTCGCCGCCCGCGCATCGAGTTCGGCATAGGTCAGACTTTCGTCTTGGAAGATCACCGCTTGGCGGTACGGGGTGGCGACCGCACGCTGCTCCACCAGCCGATGAATCGCTGCCACGGGTACTGCGAGTGCCGAGTCATTCCAACCCTGGAGCAGCTGATGGCGCGCCGCCGGATCGAGCAAGGGCAGTTCCTCGACCGGTGCGGAGGGTCGGGCCAGGGCAGCGGCGAACAGAGTCTTGAACTGGCGGCTCAGCCGGTCCATCGTGGTGGCATCGAAGAGGTCGCGGTTGTACTCGAAGAAGCCGTGCAAGCCGCTCGCCGATTGGGTCAGAGAGAGCAGCAAGTCGAGCCGCGAGGTGCCGTTGTCGAGCGCCGGCACCGTCACTTCGACGCCGGCCACCGTGGGCGGTTCAGCGGCCGGATGGTGCAGTACGAAAAAGGTCTGAAAGATCGGGTGACGCGACAGATCACGCTCGGGATGGAGTTCCTTGACCAGTTGTTCGAAGGGCAACTCTTGATGGTCGTAGGCGCCGAGGGCGGCGTCGCGAACACGGTTGAGCAAGGTGAGCAAACTTGGCGAACCGGTGAGATCGGTGCGCATCACCAAGATGTTGGCCAGGAAGCCGATGAGATTCTCCAACTCGGCTCGATTGCGGCCGCTGATCGGCCAACCGACCAGCACGTCGCGCGCTCCCGACCAGCGGGAGAGTAAGGTGCTGAAGAGGGCGGCGAGAGCCATGAACGGGGTGGCACCATGGCGACGACCAAGAAGGGCGAGTGCTGTCGATTCCTCTTCGCTGAAGCGCAGGTAGTGACGCCTGCCACGCGCCCCCTCGACCGCTGGCCGAGGACGATCGAGCGGCAGGTCGATCGCCGCCGGGGCGCCGGCGAGGGCGGCTCGCCAGTAGTCCAGCTGTAGCTCCAGATCCTCGCCTTGAAGCCAGTTTCGCTGCCAGGCCGCGAAGTCGGCGTAGTGAACGGTCAACTCCGGCAACTCCGCCGTCGAACCACTCACCTCAGCCGCGTACAGGGTGATCAAGTCCCTCAGTGTGATGCCGATCGAAACACCGTCCGAGACGATGTGATGGGTGCAAAAATAGAGCAGCTGACGATCGTCTTGCAAGCGTAGAACATAGGCTCGCAGCAGCGGGCCCGAGGCCAGATCAAAGGGGCGCAGTGACTCGATGGTGGCCAGCCGCACGGCCGCCGCTTCGCCATCCTCCACCCCTAGATTCGAGCTGATCCGCGACAGATCGATCACCGGCAGCCGCGCCTCGCGGGCCAGCAATGGCGGCACCACGGGAGGCGAGACGAACTGCATCGGTTGGCCACCGTCGGGCCCTTCCGGAGCCATCGCGAACGTGGTGCGCAAGACCTCATGCCGGCGCACCAGACCATCGACGGCCCGCCTCAAGGCGACCATCGAGAGGGCGCCGCGAAAGGCGAGGAACTGCGGAATATTGTTCGCCGTATTCTCGGGCAAGAGCTGATTCAAGAACCACTGCCGCTGCTGAGCGAAGGAGCAGATGACGCCGCCCTGGCGTGGAACCGGCACGATCCGAGGCGGCGAACTTCCCCCCGCGCTTCTCGCTTCGGCCACCGTCAAGGAGAGCGCCGCCACCGTTCGCGCCTCGAAGAAGGCGGGCAGGCTGACGTCGACGTCGAGCACCTGCTTGAGGCGAGCGATGATCCGCGTGGCGAGCAGCGAGTGGCCGCCGATCTCGAAGAAATCGTCTTGAGTGCTGACCTGATCGGTGTCCAGAACGTCGCACCAGATCGCAGCGACGGCCTCTTCGAGCGGACCGCTGGGCGCCACCACGCTCGGCGCCGCTTCCTCCTGCTCGACCACCAGAGCCGCCAGCCTCTTGCGGTCGATCTTGCCGGCGGTGGTCAGCGGGAGATCGGCCAGCAGCACAATCGCCGGCACCATGTAGGGCGGCAGCTGGGCGGCCAGATGGGCGGTCAGCTCTTCGCTGGTCACCCGCGTCGGGGCTGCCGCCACGGCATAGGCGACCAGCCGCGGACCGGCCGCCTCGTGGTGCACCAACACGGCGCAGTTGGCCACCTCGGGGTGGGAGCGCAAGACCTCGGTAATCTCACCCAGCTCGATCCGGAAGCCGCGAATCTTCACCTGGTCATCTTCCCGGCCGAGGAATTCGATGTTGCCTCCGCGCCGGTAGCGGGCGCGGTCACCGGTGGCGTACAACCGGTCGCCGGGCTGGTCGGCGAAGGGGTGCGGGACGAAGGCGGCGGCGGTCAAGGCCGGACGGCGCAGATAGCCGCGGACCACACCGGGCCCGGCGAGGAAGAGTTCGCCCGGCACGCCGATCGGCACCGGCTCGAAGGCGGAGTCGAGGATGAAACTCTCCACCCCTTCGATCGGCCGCCCGATGGGCACTCGCGTCATCCCCTTGCCGTCCGCCGGTCGCGGAATGAAGGTGGTGGCGCTGACCGTGGTCTCGGTCGGACCGTACGCGTTGACCCAGAGCGGTCGCTCGCCGACCAGATCGAGCCACTCGATCAGCCGTTCGGCCGAGGCCTGTTCGGTGCCGACCAGCACAAGATCGAGGCAGGCCGGCGGCGAGCCGCCGGTTCGTTTCAGTTCGGAAACCCATTCGTGCCAGTAGGGGGTGGGTAGATCGACGGCGCTGAGCTGGCGCTGCTCGACCAGAGCCAACAGGTCGGCGAACGACGGGAACGGTCCCGGTTGCAGGATCACCAGCGTGGCGCCGGTGGTCCACGTCGGATAGATCTCCTCCGCGGCGACGTCAAAACTGATCGAAGCGCTGAACAGGAACTTCTTGCCCGGGCCTAGCCGCATGCGCTCGCCCAGCGCCGAAGCGTGGTTGGTCAAACCGCGATGGGGCACCGCCACCGCCTTCGGCGTGCCGGTCGAGCCCGAGGTGTAGATCAAGTAGGCCAGATTGTCGAGACGGGCGACGGGCGCCAGCGGCTCGGCGCTCTGCGCCTCGATGTCGAGGAGGATGCCGTACGGGCCGCGATCCAAGAACAACAGATCCGGGCCGCCGGAGCCCGAGCGCGCCTTCGGCAAGCGTTTGGCCGACTCGGCGTCGGTCAGCACCAGGGCGGTCCGGGAGTCCTCGATCATCAACTCCAACCGCGGGCGCGGATAGGCCGGATCGAGCGGCAGATAGGCACCGCCCGCCTTGAGCACCGCCAGTACACAGCTCATCAGCTCGGCCGAGCGGCTGAAGCAGACACCGACCGGCACGTCCGGGCCAACACCGCGCCGGCGCAGCAGCCGGGCCAGCCGGTTGGCCCACCGGTCGACCTCGCGATAGGTCAAGAAACGGTCGCCGTCGATCAAGGCCACCGCCTCCGGCGAACGGCTGGCCACTGCGGCGAAGCGCTCGTGGACGGGCACCGGTGGTTCACTTCGCGCCCCCGGCGCCCAGCCGGCGAGGATCTCCGCACGCTCGGCCGGCGCTAGCATCGGCAAGCGACCGATGGGCAAGTCCGGCTGTTCGACCACCGACGCCGCCAGCGTCCGCAGATGGCCGGCCATGCGGCGGACGGTGTCACGGTCGAAGAGATCGATGGCGTAGTCGAGGAAGCCGCGAATCGGTCCGTGCCCACCGGCATCGATCAGTTCCAGAGTCAAGTCCACATTGGCCATCGCCCGTTCGACCACTAGCGACTCAACCTCCAACCCCGCCAATGTAAACCGATCTTCGCCGACCTCTTGAAGAGCGAACATCACCTGAAAGACCGGGTTGTGGGAGAAGTCACGCTCCGGTGCCACCACCTCGACCACCTTCTCAAAGGGCACCGCCGCATGCGGCAAGACGGCGAAGATCTCACCCTTGACGGTGCTCAACAGGTCTTTGAACGAGCCGTTCGCCGTGCCCTGAATACGTTGCACAAAGGTGCCGGCGAAACAACCGATCGCCGTCTCGAGTTCGGTGTAGTCGCGACTCGCCACCGGCAGTCCAACGACCACCTCGCGCTTGCCGCAATAGCGAAAAAGCAGAGCATCGTAGAGAGCCAGCATCACCATGAAGGTGGTCGCCCCCGACTCGCGAGCCAGCCGGCGCAGACCGTCCGCCACTTCCGCGGGCAACTCGAGACTCTCGATCCCGCCTTGCGGGGTGACGATGCCTCGCCGGGGCCGATCGGTCGGCAGTTCCAGACGCGATGGTGCTCCGCGCAGGCGCCGGGACCAGAAGTCGAGTTCCGCCTCCAGCCGCTCACCGCTCATTCGCTGGCGCTGCCAGCGAGCGAAAGCTCCCAGTTGAGCACCCACCGGTGGCAGATGCGCAGGACTACCGGTGGCGAACTCGGCATAGAGAGCCGCGAGTTCCGTCAGTAGCAAGCCACGTGACCAGCCGTCCGAGACAATGTGATGCAGGCCAACGATCAGCGCGTGCTCCTCCTGCGCCAGCCTCAGGAGGGTGACCCGCAAGACAGGTCCGCTCGCCAGATCGAACGGTTGGCGGGCTTTGCGGGCCGCCATCTCCTCTGCCGTTTTCCGGCGCTCATCGACCGTATGGCCCTCCAAGTCGACGAGTTCGATCACCGTCGAAGGGGGCGGATCGACCACCTGCCGCGCCGCTTGCGCCACCGGATCGGCCACCTCTCCACCGACGAATCGAGTCCGCAGGGCCTCGTGGCGACCGACGATTTCGACCAACGCCGCGTCGAGTGCCGCCAGATCGAGCGGCCCATGGAGCCACATGGCGCGGAACTGAGTGTGCACGTTGACCCCGCCCTCCAAATGATGAAGGAAGAGCAACCTCTCCTGCGAGAAGGTCAGCGGATAGGATTCGTCACCGCCCGAAAAATCCGGCTGCGATGCCGCGACCTGCCGCTGCCGATTCAGCCGGGTGAGCAGCGCCAGCTTCTCCTCGCGCGAGAGAGCGGCGAGCTGCGATCGACTAACGGGCGCCGACTCTCTCATCGCGCTTCCTCCTTGAGGAGCATCTCGCCGAGTAGCAGGTCGAGCTCAACGTCGGACATCGCTGCCGCCTTCGCTTGCAGCGCCTGGTCAACTTCATCCAATGATCCACCGGCCGCCTCGACCGCCGCAGCCAGCGCTTCGACGGTCGGCGTGTCGAATATCACCGAAAGCGGCAAATCGACACCCAGCCGATCGCGTACCCGCGCCAGCACCCGCCCAGCGGCCAGCGAATGGCCTCCGAGGACGAAGAAGGAATCGCCGAGGCCGATGGGTTCGACCCCCAGGACTTCACTCCACAACTCCACCAGATAACCTTCGAGCGCCGTACGCGGCTCCCGGTACTCGGTTTGCGCCGGTGGCGGTAAGACCGCACCGGCATCGGGTAGCGCCTTGCGATCCACCTTGCCATTCGGAGTCAGCGGCAACGCATCGAGCATGACGAAGGAGCTGGGCACCATATAGGCGGGCAAGATCTGTCGCAGGTGGTCGATCAACTCGCCCACCTCGGGACCGTCCGCCGTTTGAGCACCCTTGCCGTTGGTACTGCTGTAGTCGGTGGGATCAACCCCGGCACCGGCGGCGGAAACCGCCACCAGGTAGGCCACCAGAACGCCGACACCATCGGCACCGGCCCGCGCGACAACCACCGCCTGGTTGATTTGAGGATGGGCGACCAACGCTGCCTCAACCTCACCGAGTTCAATGCGAAATCCGCGTACCTTCACCTGATCGTCCAACCGACCCAGGTAGTCGAGCCGGCCGTCTTCGCGCCGGCGCACCAGATCACCACTGAGATAGAGCCGCTCACCCGGCCGCCGCGAGAAGGGATCCGGGCGGAAACGGTCGGCGGTGAGGCTCGGCCGAGCCCGATAACCGCGGGCCAGCCCGGCGCCGCCGATCAACAGCTGACCAATGACACCTATCGGCGCCAGTTCCCATCGCTCGGAGGCGACATAGCTGCCGGTGTTGTCGATCGGGTGGCCGATGGCAACCTTGCCGGAGGCAGCGACCTGCTCGACGTCAATCTGGTCGATGATCGACCAGACCGTCGTCTCAGTCGGGCCGTAGAGGTTCCACAGCTCGAGTTCATCCGGCGAAGAGGAGGCCAACTCGGCCACCAGCGCGGGCGGCAACGCCTCACCACCTACCAGCAACTTGAGCCCTTCCGGCGGCTTCCACTCAGCATCGAGCAGCATGCGCCAAGTCGCCGGCGTCGCCTGCATCACGGTCGGCCTGGAACTCTCGATAGCCGCCGCCAAACGGCTACCGGAACTCGCGGTCGCCGCATCGGCGATCACCAGCTGGCCGCCGGTGACCCACGGCAGCAAGAGTTCTAGGCCAGCGATGTCAAACGACAGCGTGGTCACCGCCAGCAACCGGTCAGCGGCGGAGAACCCAGGCTGACGCGCCATCGAGGTCAGGAAGTTGGCCAAGGCGCCATAGGTCACCGCGACACCCTTGGGCCTGCCGGTCGAGCCCGAGGTATAGATGACGTAGGCCAGGTTGGCCGGCACGGGTTGGGCCAGCGTTGGCTCGCCGCGGAGAGTTGACGGTTCACCGCCATCGCTGTCGATCACCACCACTTCCAACCCTTCTTCCAGGGCCGGTGGTGAACTTCGTTCGAGCAGCGCTCGCTCGGTGAGCAGCAACACCGCCCCGGAGTCCTCCAACATGAAAGCCCGCCGCTGGGCCGGATAGTCCGGGTCGAGCGGGAGATAGGCTGCCCCCAACTTGGCTACGGCCAGCAACGCAACCACCATCCACGGCGAACGGGAGAGCGAGACGGCGACCAGCACCTCCGGCCCGACCCCGAGAGCGCGAAGGCGGTTTGCTAACTCCTCGCAACGCCGGTCCAACTCACCGTAACTCCAGCCTTCGGGAGCGGTACCCGCCCCCTCGCTCAAGGCCATCGCCACCGCCGGCGCTTGCGGCCGCTGGCGACAAAGGTGGGCAAACGGCTCCGCGACACAGACCCAAGCGGGTGCCGGACGGCGATGCGTTTCGTTCCAGCTGGTGAGTTGCAGCGTCTCCTCTTCACTCAACATGCGCAGTTCGGAGAGCTTCAACTGCGGATCGGCCACGACGCTGGTGAGCAGCGTCAAGTAGTGGCCGACCATCCGGGAGATCGTCGTCTCGTCGAAGAGTTCGGTCGAGTATTCCCAGTGGAGCAACGCTCGCATTCCCTCGTCCGTGGCGTCGGAACCGACGCGCTGCTCGGCCCGCGGAATGATGATGACCGTCAGGTCCATCTTGGCGGTACGGTTGCCGCGAACCAAGAACTTGCCCTCGATCCCGCCGGGAAAGGAGAGGTCGGGGATCGCCGCGTCATGAAACTGGAAGAGCACTTGGAAAAGCGGGTTGCGTCCCACGTGACGTTGCGGATCGATCTCGCGGACCAACCTCTCCAGCGGCATGTCCTGGTAGTTGTAGGCGCCGAGCGTCGTCTCGCGTACCCGCATCAGGAATTCGCGGAAAGTCGGATCACCGCCCAATCGACCGCGCATCACCAAGCTGTTGACGATCATTCCGAGCAACTTCTCCATCTCGGGTGTACGCCGGTTGGCGTTGGTAGTCCCAACCAGGATGTCGCTCTGCCCGCTGTAGCGATAAAGGAGCACATAGAAGGCGGCGAGCGCCGTCATGTAGAGCGTGAAGCCCTCGCGGCGACCGAATTCACGCAATGCCTGGTAGGTCTCGCTCGGGATCTGGTGGAGTTCCATCTCACCCTCGAAACTCGGCTGTTGCGAACGCGGCCGGTCGGTCGGCAGTTCGAGCGCCGTCGGCGCTCCCTCCAGCTGCCCCTTCCAGTAGTCGAGCATCTGTTCCATCACCTCGCCCTCCATCCAGGAGCGCTGCCAGAGAGCGTAGTCGGCGTACTGCACCGGCAGTTCCGGCAAAGGGGAGGGCTTGTTGTCGAGGAAGGAACCGTAGATCGCCTTCATCTCGCGCAACATGACGGCGAAAGACCAACCATCGTGCACGAAGTGCTGCTCGAGCTGGATCAGCTCGTGGTGGTCCGTGGCCAGGCGCAAGAGCCACCAACGAATCAGCGGCAGTTGCCCCAGATCGAAGGCAGTCTGCGTCGCGATAGCGACCAGCCGTTCCGAAGTCTCCTCGACCTCCAACAAGGGCAGACCCGAAAGGTCGACGACGGGCAACGGCACGGAACTAGGCGGATGTATTCGCTGAACCGGCTCGCCGTCGACCTCCGGGAAACTGGTGCGGAGCACTTCATGGCGCCGCACGATCTCTTCCAAGGTCCGATGGAAGGCACCCACGTCGAGCGCCCCGCTCAACCAGAGGGTGACCTGAAAGTTGTAAGCCCTGTTGCCGCCTCCCGAGAGGCGATCGAGGAACCACACCCGTTCCTGCGGAAAGGAGAGCGGAATCTTGCGCCCATCCCTAGGCAGCGGAATCAAGGCCGGCAGTTCGGGAACCGTCGGACCGCTCGCCGACTCGGCACCGGCTTCGGCCACGATCTGGGCCAGTTCGGCGACGGTCGGATGGTCGAAAACCGCCGTCATCGGCAACTCGGCGCCCAAGGTGGAGCGCACCTGACCGGTCAGACGAGCGACGAGTAGCGAGTGACCACCCAGCTCGAAGAAGTCATCCTCGACTCCGATCCTCTCGACTCCCAGGATCTCGCACCAGATTCCGCTAAGTACCTCCTCCACCGGATTGCGCGGCGCTCGGTAGCCGCTGGTCAACTCCGGCCGCTCCGGCCCCGGAGAGGGCAACGCCCTGCGGTCGATCTTGCCGGTAGCGGTGAGTGGGATCTCTTGCAGCTCGATGAAGTAGGCGGGAATCATGTACCTGGGCAAGGATTCGACGAGTGCAGCGCGCAGGTCGATTGCGCTCGGCACAGCCGCGCCGTCGCCGGCAGCCACCCAGTAGGCGACGATGCGGTCGCCACCGTCGTCGTCACCGCGCACGATCACCACCGCGTCACGCACGCCGTCGAAGGCGCGTAGCGCCATCTCGATCTCCCCCAACTCGATGCGGTAGCCACGCACCTTGACCTGGTTGTCGATCCGGCCGCGGAACTCCAGTTCGCCGTCGCGACGGCGCCGCGCCAGGTCTCCACTGCGGTAGAGGCGCGCCCCCGGCTGGTCGCCGAAGGGATCGGGCAGGAAGGCGGCCGCGGTCTCGGCCGGGCGTCCCAGGTAGCCTCGCGTCAGGCCCAGGCCACCGAGGAAGAGTTCGCCATCGGCGAGAACCGGAACCGGATTCATCGATGCGGTGAGGAGGTGCGCACTGGCGTTGGCGATCGGTCGTCCGATCGACACTAGCGAGCCAGTCCCTTCCCGGGGGTGCGTGATTTCGGCCCGTGTGGTCACCACCGTAGCCTCGGTCGGACCATAGGTATTGAACAGGGCCGGTGGGCTTGCGCCGGTGCGGCTGCGCACGCTAGCGACGGCTCTGCGCCAGCTCTCCACGTGATCAGCCTTGGCTTCTTCACCGCCGATGATCACCACTCGCAACGACTCCGGGATGGCGAGTTCGTCGCCATCGTCAACACGTTTCGCCATGGTCAGAGCCAGGTCACCCCAGAAGGCGGTGGGCAGGTTGAGCACCGTGATTCCCTGCTCACCGGCGCGACTCAGAAAGTCGGTGGCCAGGTCATCGCGCAACACCAGGGTGGCGCCGGTCGACAGCGCCGGGTAGATCTCCTCGAAGCTGGTGTCAAACGCGATGGAAGAGAACTGCAATAGGCGGTCCCGCGGCCCCACGCCGTAGACCTCGATCGAATCCTGGCTGTAGTGCAGCGCCGTGGCGTGGGGCACCCCTACCCCCTTGGGTCTACCGGTCGAACCCGAGGTGTAGATGATGGCGGCGAGGTTGTCCGGCGTCGCCATGGTGGGCGCGAGGTCCGCAAGATCGGCGACTGCGGCCGTGGCCGCGTCGAGATCGATCCGTGGCAGTTGGCTGGTGGCGAGGACTTCCTTCGCATCCGGAGCCACGACCAGGATCCGCGCTTGCGAGTCCTCCAACATGAAGGCCAGACGGTCGGCAGGGTAGGCGGGATCCAACGGTAGATAGGCACCGCCGGCGCGCAGCACACCGAGCATGCCGACAAAGACCTCCATGCACCGCGAGCCGACCAGGCCGACCACCACTTCAGGTCCGACTCCCATCCGGCGCAACTCGATGGCCAACGCTCGACTGCGTACTTCCAACTCGGCGTAGCTCATCTGCCGCGGCGCGTCGCCCAACAGGTCCGCGGCCAACGCTATCTGCCGGGGGTGCTGGCGAGCCATTTCCTCAAAGGGCTGATGCAGCAGACCGGCGGACCGCTCCACAGCCGTGCCATAACCCGCTGCCAAGATAGTTTCCCGCTCCGCCTCATTCAGCAGCTGAATATCCCCGAGCTTGACCTGAGGGTCGTCGACGAAAGCTCGAACGACCGCCTCGACACTCGCCAGGAGCTGCAAAATCGCCGCCGTGTCGAATCGGTCGCGATGATAGGCGGAGCCGATTTTCAGCTGGCCTCCCTGCGGGCTGACCACCAAACAGAATGCAAAGTTTCCAGCCTCCCGCATTCTGGTTTCCTCGATGGTGAAGCCACAGTCGTCCAGGTCACTCTCGTTCACCGGGTAGTTCTCAAAAATGACGACACTCTTGAAAACTTCCTCGCGGTGCGGAAGATCGCTCCAGGCGCGGATTTGCTCACCGGCGATATATTCGTACTGGCGCAGCTCAGCCTGCGCCTCCTGAATCTCAGTCAGCCAGTCGTCGAAGCGCTGGTTTGGATCGATACGAACGCGCGCCGGCAGCGAATTGATGAACAGGCCAACCATCCGTTCGATCCCCAACAGCTCCGCCGGACGCCCCGAACAGAGAGCACCAAAAGTGACATCGTCGAGGCGGTTGTAGCCCGCCAACACCAGTGCCCATGCGGCCTGAAAGAGCGTACTCAGCGTGGTGTGGGAACGGCGCACCAAGCCGTTCAAGGCATCGACCAGTTCGTCGTCGACCAATACCGCGAGCTGCGCGGAGCGCCGCTCGTCGGGCCGCAGAGCGTCGCCGGTGCCATCGAGGGGCAGCGGCGTCGCCACGTCGAAACCGGCCAGTTCGCGGCGCCAGAAACTCTCGGCCCGCCCCAGCTCCTGCTTCTGGGTCCAGGCGACATAGTCACGGAACTTCTCCGCCGGCGGCAATTCGGCATCGACCCCGAGGTGAAAAGCCCGGTAGAGCTTGGTGACCTCACTGAGCACCAAGGCCATCGACCAGCCATCGACCAACATGTGGCTGAAGGTCCACAGAAAGCGGAACCGATCCTCGCTGACTTGCGCCAGAGCGCAACGCATCAACGGCGCCTGGTCGAGTTTCATCCCCCGAGCTTGGTCAGCCTCCACCAGTTCGCTCCACCGCCGCTCCTGCTCCTCGCTCGAGAGATCTCTCCAATCGTGCTCATCCCAGGGCAACTCGAGGCGGCGGCGCACGACCTGCAACGGACGAGTGCGCTTGGCCCAGAGGAACTGTGTACGCAACGCCGTATGCCGATCGAGTACAGCCTGCCAGGCCTCCCGCCAGGCCTTGGGGTTCAAGGTGCCAACCAGGGCGCAACTGTATTGCTCGAAGTAAACCTCGACGTAGCGATCCTCCAGCAACAGATACATCAGCATGCTGTGCTGGGTCGGGGGAAGCAGGTAAATGTCTTCGACGTTCTTGCGATTCATCGGTTTCTCCGGCGCTTCATGGTGGTCACGGTCAAGATCGGTTACAACTCGGCCAGTAGGGTTTCCAGTTCGGCGGAACTCAGATCGGCGTCTGGAAAATGATCGACCAACGGTCGCGCCGTCGACTTGTCGACAGCGAGCAACGAGCGCAACCCGTCGAGTGTCGCGGCGGCGAGCGCTTCGACCGCGCCGCGACCGATGCGCTCAGCATCAAAGGACCATTCGGCGACCAAAGATCCGTCGACGAGCGAGCCTTCGACCGCCAGCATCCAACCCCGGGAGCGGGGAGATGGCGCCAGAGGAACGCAGGCCCAGCCGGTGGGCAGCGGTCCCGGTCGCCACCAGCGAAAACCGATCTCCACCGGCAGATCGCTGGGTAAGGTCAGCCCCCAGATGGTCGCCAGTCGACGGCTGCAACGCAGCTGATTGCGCACTGTGCGCACCGTCTGCGCGAGCGTGCGTTCCGCCTCCAGCACCACCGCCAAGCGTGCCGCAAAGGATCCAACGGCAGTCGGGGCTCCCCCCCAGTGCCGGCGTTCGCTAGAGTCACCTCCGACAGCCACGACCAGCCGCCGAGTCTCCGACCAGGCGCTGAGGCTCTGAATCGTTGCGGCGAGCAAGAGCTGCGACAACTCGCCTCCCTGCGCCAACGGCAGCGATGCCAGCTCTTCGGTCGCAGCCACCGGCAGTTCCACCCGCACGGGGAGCTGCGCCGAAGGCCTCACGCAACCGCCGACGGCGCTGTCCCGCGATGCCGCCAATCTCGAGTCGTCAGGCAAGACACCCAATGGCAAGCCAGCCAGCCGCCGCCACTGCGCGAGGTCGCCAGCCGGAGCTTCTCCGCGCCCCAATCGCTGCAACGTGGATACCGCCTGAGCGGCCGTCGCAACCCCCCCGGACGTCGTCTCATCTCCCCTAACCTCGCCCTCCAACCGATCGACCAGCGCCGCGAGCAGCGGTGGCCAGGAACCATCGTCGAGCGCCAACGGATGAGCTGCGAGGTAGACCTCACCAGCTCCCCCGTCGTCCACCAAAACCGCCGCCAAGAGGTGGCCGGCCGAGCTGTCGAGACGGCGAAGGAGCGCCCGTACCACCGCCTGGACCGCCCGGTGGCGAGAGAGCGGGTCGCTGAAGACGAGCTGCACCTGGGTGAGCCTGGGGACCACCCTTTCGTCTCCTTCCACGACCTCGACGACATCACCCTCGTCATCGCGCGCGAAGCGTGCAGCGAGAGCCGGGTAGGCGGCAACAACGCTCTGCAAGGCCGCTTCCAACTCCCGGCGACCGATCCGTCGAGGTGGCCGCAGGGTCACAACATCGCCGGCGGTAGCCCAAGCTGGGGCCGAGAGCAGCCAGCGCTGAGCCAGCGTCAGGCTCCGGCGGCCGCTCTTGCCCAGGTCGGCCTCGACCAGCGCCACCAAGGTGGCGATCGTCGGCTGGCGGAAGAGGTCCCGAGGGGAGAAATGAAGCCCTTTGTCGGCAGCCTTGGAGACAACGCGGATAGCCAGAATGGAGTCGCCACCCAAGGCGAAGAAGTTGTCCTCGACGCTGAGCCGGTCGTAACCCAATACCTCGCACCAGATGGCGACCAAGGCGCGCTCACCGGCGTTGCGCGGGGCGACAGGGGCGGCGGTCCCAGCGAGTAGCGAAGCTTCCCGCGACACCGCGAGAGCCTTGCGGTCGACCTTGCCGCTAGCGGTCAAGGGCAGCTTCTCGACGGTCATCAGCAGGGACGGAATCATGTATCCAGGAAGCCGATCTGCCAGGACCGACCGAAGCGCTTCCGAGTTCAGATGAGCGCCTGAGCTGGCGACCACATAGGCCACCAACCGCCGCTCACCGGGAGCCTCTTCGCGAACTCCTGCCACCGCTTGCGCCACTTCGGGTAGCGCCTCGAGCACCGACTCGATCTCTCCAAGCTCGATACGGAAACCGCGCACCTTGACCTGCGCATCGAACCGCCCGAGGATCTCGAGCTTGCCATCGACAAGGCGACGGGCCAGGTCTCCGGTGCGGTAGATGCGAGCGCCCGGTACGGTTGAGAATGGGTCGGGGATGAACCGTTCGGCGGTCAGAGCCGGACGCGACGGATAGCCGCGCGCCAACCCATCGCCACCGATCCACAGCTCACCGACGGTACCCAGGGCCACCGCGCGCCACTGGGCGTCGGCAAGGACGATCCGCGTGTTGCCGATCGGCCTGCCCACGGTTACAGGATGGTCCGCCTCGCCGCGCTTGCGGATGCGCTCGACCGCGGACCAGACGGTAGTTTCCGTCGGTCCATAGACGTTCCACAATTGGGCACACCGCTCGACCAGCCAGCTCGCCAGCTCCGCTGTCAACGCCTCGCCGCCACACAACACCTTGAGTGAGGCCCGGCCTTGCCAGCCACCTTCGATCAACAACCGCCATCCGGCCGGGGTTGCCTGCATGACGGTAGGTGCACTGCGTTCCATCGCCGCCATCAGCTGTGCTGGATCGGCCGCCACCTCCGTCTCGACCAGTTCGACGCGTCCACCGACGACCAAGGGCAGCAACAACTCCAGAACCGAGATATCGAAACCCAGGGTGGTGATGGCCAGCACCACGTCGTCAGCGCACAGTCCCGGACGAACAGCCATCGAGGCGAGGAAGTTGCTCACCGAACGGTGACTCACCGCGACGCCTTTCGGGCGACCGGTCGAGCCCGAGGTGTAGAGAACATAGGCCAGAGAGTCCAACCCGCGGCTGGCTGCAGGCCCCGGTTCAACCATCCCGTTTACCGCCGGGCCTAACCGTCCATCGCGGCCTAGCTCCAGCCGCAGAACCTCGCTGGGCGGCAAGAGCTCCAGCACCTCAGGCAAGCCGAGGAGCAGATCCACGGCCGAGTCCTCGATGATCCAACGTAGCCGATCGGCTGGATGCGACGGATCGAGCGGTACGTAGGCAGCACCCGCCGTAAGCACGCCGAGCATGCCCACCACCATGCCGAGATCGCGAGGCATGGCCAAGGCCACCAGGACTCCCGGCCCAACACCGCGCATGGCCAGCCGCTGGCCAAGGCAGCGCACCCGACCTGACAACTCACCGTAGGTGAGCGCCCCACTCGCAGCGACCAGCGCCACGGCGTCGGGTCGCTGGCGGGCAACGGCAAAGAGTGTCTCCTCGACGCACCCGGCGGTGACGGTCATCGCCACGTCGTTGGCCTCTACCAACAGTTGATGGCGTTGAGCCGAACTGAAGAGGGGAAGTTCGGCCAACGCCGTCGCCGGTGCCGCCAGCGCGGCAGTCAGCAGCTCCTTCAGGGCGTGCAGTTGGCGCGACGCCGTAGTGCGGTCGAACAGATCACGTGCCGCTTCCAGACGCAGGTGGAGCCCGTCCGGCAGACGGAATGCGGTCAGGGTCAGATCGAAGGCCGCCTTGTCCGACTCGAATGGGACCTCGGTGAGTTCTAGACCGTGCATCTCCAGATCGACCAACGGAGTGTTCTGCATCGAGAACATCACCTGGAACACCGGTGCACGATCCAGCGCCCTTTCCTTGTCGAGTTCACCCACCAGTCGTTCGAAAGGCAGGTCGGGATGGGCGAAAGCGGCGAGAACTTCACCACGAACACGCCTCACCAGCTCCTCGAAGCGCAGACCAAGATCCATCTCGATGCGCAGCGCCAGAGTGCTGGCGAAGAATCCGATCAGCGGCTCCAAGGCTGGATCGTTGCGGCCCGCCACCGGAGTTCCCACGACCAGGTCCTCCTGGTGGGCCGAGCGGGAAAGCAGGGTTGCCCAAGCCGCCAGAAGAAGCATGAAGGGTGTCGCTCCCAGCTGGCGCGCCATGGCCTCCAGCGCCTCGCTGGTGGCCAGTGAGAGTCGTTCGCCAAGCCGATGACCGCGGTAACTGCGCGCCGGGGGACGTGGACGATCGGTGGCCAGCGAGAGTTCGCGCGGAGCACCGGCGAAGCGCTCAGTCCAGAAAGTCAGCTCGCGGTCGAGCGTCGCTCCACGCAACCAGTCACGCTGCCAACGGGCGAAATCTGAGTACTGTACGGTGAGTGGCGACAGCCCAACCGGTTCACCGCCGTCTCCCGAAACCGCCGCCGAGTAGAACAGTCCCAGCTCGCGCACCAGCACGCCCAGCGACCAGCCGTCGGCGACGGCATGGTGCAGGCAAAGAGTGAGTACGTGCTGTTCTTGCCCGTGGCGCGTCGCGCACCGCAGCAGGGCGGCGCGCAGGAGAGGTCCGCGGGCGAGGTCGAACGGACGGTCGGCCGCGATGGCCGCCAGACGAAGGGTGACCTGGTGCTGGAGGTGACTGCTCAGCGCGCCGAGATCGACGCAAGGCAGGGCAAAGTCAGCCGGTTGCGCGATCACCAGCCGGGCCTCGCCACTCACCGTCGGGAAGGAGGAGCGCAGCGCCTCGTGGCGCGCCACGATGGTGGTCAGAGTCCGCGCCAGCGCAGCCGGATCGAGCCGACCCGCCATCGCCACCGCCGCCGAGAGGTTATAGGCGGCAACACCGGGCTCGAGCTGGTCGAGGAACCACAGCCGCTGCTGGCCGAAGGAGAGGGGAAGCTCCTCACCTTCCCGGCGCGGGACGGAGACCAGCGGTGGCCGCGCTCGCCGGTTCTCCGCCAGTGCAGAGACCACTCTGGCCGCCAGCCCCGCCACGGTGGGTGCCTCGAACAGCGCCCGCAACGACAGATCAACGCCGAGCGACGAGCGGATGCGAGCGAGCAGCCGGATCGCTGTCAACGAATGGCCGCCAGCAGCGAAAAAGTCATCGTCCACGGCGACCGTTTCGGTTTCCAACAGCTCCTTCCAGCTCGCCGCGATCAACTCCTCGATCGGCGTTCGCGGCGCCCTCGCCTCGACGCTCTCTTGACCAGCCTCGACCGGCCGTTGCAGCAAGGCGCGGCGGTCCACTTTGCCGGTGCGGGTCATCGGCAAGACCGCCAAACGAACCAGCCGAGCAGGCAGCATATAGTCGGGAAGCTCGCGCGCCAGAGCCTTGCGTAGCGTCTTGCTATCCGGACCAGCGGCCGGCGTCAAGTAGGCCACCAGCTGGTTGCCGTCGTGGCTATCGGGTGGCGCGACGACGCAGCATAGATCGATCGACGGCTGGCGACGCAGTGCAGCCTCCACCTCACCCAATTCGATGCGGAAGCCGCGCACCTGGACTTGCAGGTCGGCCCTGCCGAAGAAATCGACCTCGCCGTTGGGCTGATACCGGCCGAGATCGCCGGTGCGGTAGGCGCGGTCGGGGCCGGTGGCCAGTGCCGAGTCACCGCCGCCGTTCGCCAGCGGGCAGGGCCGGAAACGATCCGCCGTCAGCCCCGGCGAAGCGAAGTATCCGCGGGCGATCTGACGACTGCACATCCAGATCTCGCCCAGCTCTCCGATGCCGGCCAACCGACCGCCAGGACCGATGACCAACAGCTGTACGCCGTCGAACCCGATGCCGAGCGGAATCGTTTGGCGTCGCTGTCGCTCGTTCGCGGGTTCGACCCGGTGAAAGGAAACCGCCCGCTGGGTTTCGGTCGAGCCGTAGAGGTTGACCGCATCCACGTTGGGCGCCAAGGAGCTGAGTCGCTCGACATCATCACGCTTGAGCAAGTCTCCAACCACGAAGGCGTGGGTCAAAGAGGGCAGTTTGATCTCTTCGCGCTCAACGTCGTCGGTCACCAGCTCCAGCATGGCCGGTGTCAGGCTGAGTACCGAAATCTCTTGCTCGGCCAGCCAGGGCGCGAGGAGGCCGGGGGTCGTGATGCGCTCCTGCCGCGGCACCACCACGGACGCTCCCAGACAAAGCGGCGTAAAGAGATCACGTTGCAGCGGATCGTGCGCCAGTGCGGAGAGCATGCCAAAACGGTCATCGCTGCCCAGCCCAAAACGCTCCACCCATTGAGGCAGGAACCAGGTCAGCGATCCATGGTGACCCGCCACCGCTTTCGGCACGCCGGTGGCGCCCGAGGTGAAGCCCAAGCAGGCGAGGTCGTACGGCGACAACTCGGGTAGCTCGGCCGGTGTTGACAAGGGCCCCAGCGCATCCAAGAAACCCTCGCTACGCCGCGGCAAGGTGCAGCGCACCGCACAACCAACTTCCTCCAGCGCCGTCGCCAGTTCGTCATCCGCCGGAGCCACCCCGGCGAGCGCTAGTAGCGCCTTCGGCCGTGCCACGCGAACGTACTCGACCAATCTGGCGGGCGGGTAGTCGCCATCCAAGATCAGAAAGGCGCCCCCCGCCGCCAACGTCGCCAACACCGCCCAGCCGATACCCGCCTCGCGACTGGCCAGAATAGCCACCACGTCGCCCCGCGACAGCCCCTGGCCTAC
>JAJRVQ010000012.1 GCA_024277255.1 Acidobacteriota bacterium
CCGGATAGCAACATTGTTGGTGATGCGTTGTGGTGTTCGTTGCCTTTTGATGCGGGCGGGGCGCCCGCGCTCCGACAGAATTTCCCTTCCAAGGGGTTTGGGAATGCCTTTTCGGCGAGGGTCGAGCTATACCGCCAGCTGGCCGTTGAGGTAGGGGTGCGGCCTTCTCACCGGCGTGGCCAGGTATGGCACGACCTCAAGGCCGCCATGATTCACATGGTCGACGACGAGGGTGTCCAGATAGTGCTGATCCTTGACGAGGCCCAGCATCTGAGCGACCGGTTTCTCACCGATCTTTCCGGCTTCCTCAACTTCGCGATGGACAGCCGAAACCTCTTGGTGCTGTGGATGGTCGGCCATCCCGGTCTGCTCGGCACATTACGCATGAAGTACCACGGCGCGCTGACATCCCGGATCTCAGCTCGCATTCACCTCGAAGCACTCGCCAGAAGGGAGGACTCCCGGGCTTTCCTCTCGCACGGGCTGGAGGCTGCGGGCGCGACGTCGAAGGTCGTCTCTGACAATGCCGCGGAGCTTTTGTACCGCGTCAGCCGGGGCATACCCAGAGAGGCTGCACGGCTGCTGCGGGAAAGCTTGATACTCGCTCATGAGCAAGATCGGTCGACGGTCGACGACACCGTGCTCGAAACCGTGCTGGACAAGGAGAAGCTGTGACACTCGCGGCCACAGCAAAGCCAGTGACAGTTCCAGAGCGTACTCTGCCAGTCGTCAGAGCGTGCGAGCTGGCTCACGAACCACCGGAGCAGCGGTGGCTCATTCGTGACCTGTGGGCCAGCGAGGGAGTCGGTGTGATCGGTGGCAGCCCCAAGTGCCTGAAGAGCTGGCTGGGGATCGAAATGGCGGTCAGCCTGACCTCCCGCACCCCCTGCCTCGGTCGCTTCGAGCCTGTCCTTCGCGGCAAAGCCCTGGTGTACATGGCCGAGGATGCGATCCCCGATGTGCGGGCCCGGCTTGAGTCGCTGTGCTCTCACCACGGGGTAGACCTCGCCTCGCTCGACATCTTCGTGATCACCGCCAGCACGCTGAGGATCGACCTCCGTACCGATCAGCAACGCCTGATGGCCACATTTGACGCCATTCGGCCTCATCTTCTCTTGCTCGACCCGTTGGTACGGCTCCACCGTCAGGATGAGAACTCCAGTGCAGACATGTCTGCTCTGCTCGGCTTTCTCAGACAGCTGCAACGCGATCTTCAAACCGCGGTCGTCTTGGTCCACCATGCGCGGAAGAACGGCGCGGTTGGCCAGCCGGGACAGGCTCTGCGCGGCTCATCAGACCTGCATGCCTTCGGCGACTCCAACCTCTACCTGAGGCGTACCCGCGACCGCCTGGAGCTGACCTTCGAGCACCGCGCTGCCTCGAGCCCCAATCCCGTCGAGCTGGCGCTGGTCGACGACCCGACGCCTCACCTCGAGATCGTTGGCGAAGCAGCTGTGCGTGCCAGTGACAGTCGCCTTCCTGAGGCGGTTCTCGACCTGCTGCGCGAGGCCGGTCCGCTGACCCGGACCAGGATCCGCGATCGCCTGCGGGTCAAGAACCAACGTCTCGGTACTGTCCTGGCAATGCTCGAGTCTGAACGGGGCGTCGAACGTACGACCAAAGGATGGCAAGTGAGGGCTGGGTCGACCCGTCGTTCCCGTTCCCCCCTATGGGAAGCAAAGGGAACGGAACGATCATCAGGCGCATGATTCCGAGTCATCTCGACTTCAAGCGCCTCAAGCAAACAGTCACGATCGAGCAGGTCCTTGCAGACAAGGGCCTGCTCGACGCTTTGCGCAAGCGAGGGTCACGGCTCGTCGGACCTTGCCCGCTCCATGGCGGCGACAACCCCACGGCGTTTGTCGTCGACGTCGACAGGAACATCTGGCATTGCTTCACCGGCTGTGGCGGCGGCGACGTCGTCGAGATGACGCGAAGACTCACCGACGGTACTTTCGCCGGCGCCGCGCGCTACCTGGCGCAGCTGGCAGGCAGCACCCCGGTCCCGCGAACTCCACACGCCCGTCGGCGAACGGCTCAGCGTTTCCGCCCTTTCACCCGCCGTCTACGCCTGGATCCTTCGACTGCCTTCCTCGCTCGAAAGGGCATCACCCAGCGGACTGCTCGGCGCTACGAGGTCGGCGAGTACCAAGGACCCGGCATGCTCTCACGCTGTGTCGGCCTACGTCTCCTCGACCCTCTCGGTCGGCATCTCGGTTATGCCGGTCGCCGACTCGACCCTGACAAGGTCCTGAGCCGAGGCAAGTGGGTCTTCCCGCCACGCCTGCCAAAGAGCTCTCTGCTCTACGGGTACCACCAGGCTCAGCATCTCCTGCATCGGGGCGCCGTGGTCGTCGAGTGTCCCTGGGGGGTGCTCCGCGTTACACAGCTTGGTAACCCTGCGGTCGCTCTCCTCGGTACATCCCTCTCAACCAGCCAGCGCGCGCTCCTCCTCAATCTGCCAAAGGTTGTTCTCCTCCTCGACGGGGATCAGGCGGGACGGCGGGCCACCGCCTCGATCAAGGCTCAGCCGGTGAATGCCGTCCAAGTCAACCTCCCAGAGGGCTTGGATCCCGATGACCTTCCTGACGAAGGTCTATTCGGCATCCTCGCTCAGACTCAGCTTCTTCCTTTCTAACCAGTCCTGTGCTCAAGAAAGCTACACGCCACCGCGGGACGACCTGCCCGCTGTAATCCGGGCTGGTACAGGCCGCATTACGGCGCGGCTTCTCCACCTCGCTGTGGTCACCCCACCAATCACCCACAGCCAGATCGTGGCTCAGCCAATTGCAGCATGATTCAGCCTAACCTGAGCGAACCGGAGACGTAGGTATCAATTATCAATCAGTGGAAATCCCCGGAGGTCTCGTGCTCAGTAGCCCATATTGGGAGTTTCGAGACTATGACCTTCCGAGGTCAAGTATGCCACGAGGAGGCAGGCGAAGGGAAGAGTGTTTGCAAATGCGAGGGGGTCTTGGGCAGGGAGACCGAGGAAAGATATCGGGACGGAGGCTGGATCAGACGGCAGCGCGCAGCGGGAGCTGAGTATCAGAGTGAGAAGGCGTTGGCGAGAAGTGACCTGAGCTGATGATCGGAGAGGTCGTCTGGGTCGAGGCGATCGGGGAGGTTCACGACCTTCACCATGGGTGTTTTGCTCAGGGCACGCCTGATCCGGAGAGAAGCGGTACGCCCGGTAGCGTCGCCGTCGAGCAAGATGACGAGTTTCGAAGCGCTTCTGAGGGCCAAAAGTTGAGCGGCAGACAGATGTGCGCCGAGGATTGCGACCGCAGGCACGCCAATCTGGTAGAGCCGCATGACATCCCATGGGCCCTCGACAATGCAAAG
>JAJRVQ010000184.1 GCA_024277255.1 Acidobacteriota bacterium
CGCTGTAACCCCAGCTCGACAGCTGTCTGGCCACGCTTTCGACTTTCTTGCGCGAGATGCAGTAGATGATCCCCGCCTCACCTTGGTGACGTTCGAGGACTCGGCGCAGTTGCTGCTGGAAGGAGCTGCGATAGAAGACCCGATAGGTGAGATTGGGCCGGTCGAAAGAGCCCACCAGCATTTCCGGCTGGCGAAGATGAAGCTGCTGGGCGATGTCTTGGCGCACCCGCCGGCTGGCGGTGGCGGTGAAGGCGTGCATCGCCGCTGCCGGGAAGGCCTCTCGCAGCTCTCCGAGCAGCCGGTAGTCGGGCCGGAAATCGTGGCCCCACTGGCTGATGCAGTGGGCTTCGTCGATGGCGATATAGCGTACGCCGCAGCGGCTGAGGAGTTGGCGAAAATCCCGACCGGGGCCACCGGCCAGCCGTTCGGGCGCGACGTACAAGAGCCGATAGGTGCCGGCCTCGAGTTCGGCGCGAACCGCTCTGCGTTGTTGCGCCGTCAGCGTGCTGTTGAAATAGGCGGCGGCCACACCGCTGGCCAGCAGACCGTCGACCTGATCCTTCATCAACGAGATCAGCGGCGAGATGATCACCGCCAGACCTTTCCTCTCGCCATTTCGGCCCGGCAGCAGGGCTGGAGCCTGGAAGATCAAAGACTTGCCGCCGCCGGTCGGTAGGACGACCACGCTGTCGCGACCGGCGACGATATTGGCCATCGCCCGGCGCTGGAGAGGGCGAAACCGGTCGTAGCCCCAGAACTGCCGCATCACCGCCAGCAGCTTCTGCTCGTCGAGCGAGAACTCGGCCTGGCCGGCGGGTGGGTGAGTGACTGGAGGTTGAATGGACACTTCGATGGACAAGGGGTGCGGCGAGGTCGAGCCGGGAGGCTCGATTGTAACGCTCGCGGCAGCCGCCGGCCTGTGACAACTGTCGTAGAATGGCACTCATTCCAGGATGATGAACGGCGAGTATTTGGGAGGAAGTGATGTCGAAGAGGTTTTTTGCGGTTCTGCTGCCCGTGTTGATGGTCGCAGTGATGCTCGCCGTGGTGGCGCAGCCGGCTGAGGCGCGCAAGAAGAAAGCCAAGGCGGAAGCTGAGAAGGCGGCGGAAGAGAAACCCGAGAGCAAGCTCAGCTCGAAGAATCTCTCAGCCTTGAAGCTGCGTCTGGTCGGTCCGGCTCTGGTCTCGGGCCGCGTGTCGGATATCGCGGTGAACCCGCAAGATCCTTCGATCTACTACGTGGCCGCCGCTTCCGGCGGGGTGTGGAAGACGGTCAACTCGGGGACGACCTGGCAGCCGATCTTCGACGGCGAGGGCTCCTACTCGATCGGCTGTGTGACCATCGACCCCAACAACCCCAACGTCCTCTGGGTAGGGACCGGTGAGAACAACAGCCAGCGCTCGGTGGGCTACGGCGACGGCGTCTACAAATCGCTCGATGGTGGTGCCAGCTGGAAGAACATGGGGCTGGGCGAGTCGGAACACATCGGCAAGATTGTCGTCGATCCGCGGGACTCGAATGTCGTCTGGGTCGCCGCCCAGGGGCCACTGTGGAAGGCCGGCGGCGAGCGCGGTCTGTACAAGACCACCGACGGTGGTGAGAGCTGGGAGCTGATGCTCGAGATCAGCGAGCACACCGGTGTCACCGACTTTGTCTTCGACCCGCGCGATCCCGACGTCATCGTGGCGGCGAGCTACCAGCGCCGGCGCCGGGTGTGGACGCTGATCGATGGCGGCCCCGAGGGTGGATTGCACAAGACGACCGACGGCGGCGCCACCTGGCGCAAGTTGTCGTCGGGTTTGCCGGCAGGCGATGTCGGCCGCATCGGACTGGCCATCTCGCCGGTCGATCCCGACGTTCTCTATGCGGTGATCGAAGCCGCCAATGAGGACGGGGGCTTCTTCCGTTCGCAAGATCGTGGCGAAAGCTGGGAGAAGCGCAGCGACTACGTCAGCGGTAGCCCGCAGTACTACCAGGAGTTGGTCCCCGATCCGCTGCTCGTCGATCGGGTCTATTCGATGGACACCTGGATGCAGGTCAGTGACGACGGCGGCAAGAGCTTTCAGCGAGTCGGGGAGAGTTTCAAGCACGTCGACAACCACGCCCTGTGGATCGACCCCAACGACACCCGTCACCTGCGTGCCGGCTGTGACGGTGGGGTCTACGACAGCTTCGATCGGGGGGCGACATGGAACTTCCATGCCAACCTGCCGATCACACAGTTCTACAAGATCACCGCCGACAACGACTTTCCGTTCTACAACGTCTATGGCGGCACCCAGGACAACTTCAGCCTCGGTGCGCCGTCGCGAACCGCCAACGGCCACGGGATTCGCAACTCCGACTGGACCATCACTCTCGGCGGCGACGGCTTCGAGACGGTGGCCGACCCGGAGGATGCCAACATCCTCTACTCGCAGTATCAGTACGCCGGGTTGTCGCGCTTCGATCGAGCCAGCGGCGAACAGATCGACATCCAGCCGCAGGCGGCGCCCGGCGACGATCCGTTGCGCTGGAACTGGGATTCGCCGCTGATCATCTCCCCGCACTCTCACACCCGCCTCTATTTCGGCGCTCAGCGGCTGTTTCGCAGCGACGATCGGGGAGACTCATGGCAGCCGATCAGCCCCGACCTGACACGCCAGATCGACCGCAACCGGTTGGAGGTGATGGACCGCGTGTGGAGTGTCGATGCGGTGGCCAAGAACCGTTCCACTTCCGTTTACGGCAACCTGGTGGCGCTGGCCGAGTCGCCGCGCGTCGAGGGGTTGATCTACACCGGTAGTGACGACGGCCGGCTCAGTGTCAGCGAGGACGGCGGCGGCAGTTGGCGCCACGCCGACACCTTCCCCGGCGTGCCGGAGGGAACCTACATCCACCAGGTGGTCGCCTCGGCGCATGACGACGACACGGTCTACGCCGTCTTCAACAGCCACAAGAACGGTGACTTCGCCCCCTACCTGCTCAAGAGCATCGACCGTGGCCGCAGCTGGACCTCGATCACCGGTGACCTTCCCGAGCGGGGCTCGACCTACACCCTCGCCGAGGATCCGGTCGATGGGAATCTCCTCTTCACCGGCACCGAGTTCGGGCTGTTCACCAGTGTGAACGCCGGTCGCAACTGGATCCAGCTCAAGGCGGGTCTGCCGACCGTCGCCGTGCGCGACTTGGAGATTCAGGCCCGCGAGAACGACCTGGTGGTCGGCACCTTCGGCCGCGGCATCTACATTCTGGACGACTATTCGGCCCTGCGCGGGCTCAGCGAGCAGGCGTTGGAAGCCGAGGCTCTGCTCTTCGCCGTGCGCAATCCCTGGATGTACATCCCCAGCTTGCCCTTCGGCCTGCCGGACAAGGCGTTTCAGGGCGACAGCTTCTACAACGCCAGCAACCCGCCCTTCGGCGCCGTCTTCAGCTACTACCTCAAGGAGGGGCTGGAGACCCGCCGCGAGCGCCGGCACAAGGTGGAGAAAGAGGCGGTCGAGGCGGACAAACCGGTCTACTACCCGAGCTGGGAGGATCTGCGCGCCGAGGATCGGGAGCCGTCGCCCAAGGTGGTGCTGACGGTCAAAGACAGCGCCGGCAACGTGGTGCGCCGGCTCGAGGGTCCAATTACGGAGGGCATGCACCGCGTGACGTGGGACCTGCGCTACCCGGCGAGCGACCCGATCGATCTGACTCCGCCCGGTCCTCACAACCCGTTCGCCGGCGGCGCGCAAGGGCCGCTGGCCATGCCGGGCAGCTATTCCGTCTCGCTGGCGACGGTGATCGACGGCGAGGTCCGGCAGTTGGACGAGGCGCAGAGTTTCGAGGCGGTTACGCTCGGTACCGCGACCCTGCCCGCCGGCGATCGAGCCGCTCTGCTGGCCTTCCAGGAGAAAGTGGCGCGGCTCAATCGCGCCGTCCAGGGCGCGGCGGGATCGGTGGGCGAGGCGCATGAGCGGTTACGCCACATCGAGCAGGCGATTCGAGATACACCGGCGGCGGATCCCGCCTTGCTGGGCAAGATTCTCGGCCTGGAAAACCGACTCGCCGACCTTGAAACCGAACTCTTCGGCGATCGCACCCTGGGCCGCCGCAGCGAGCCCGTGGCGCCCTCCATCATCGGCCGGGTCGGTCGCATCGTCGGTTCGCAGTGGAACTCCACCTCGAAACCCACCGCCACCAACGAGGCCAGCTACCACGCCGCGGCGGCGGCCTTCGCTCCGCTCCTCGATCAGCTGCGCCAGATCGTCGGCTTTGAACTCAAGGCACTCGAAGCCGAACTCGAAGCCGCCGGAGCGCCGTGGACACCGGGACGCATACCGGTGTGGGAGCCGGAGTAGATTCTAGGGGACGAAAGTGGATTCGATAGGCCCGCGTCTGCCGCTGCCGGTCGCGGGCTTGTTTCTCATCGTCATCCTTCTGCTGGTGTACCACGCCAATGGGGGATTCCTGCTCGGCAACGACCTCAAGGCGACGACCATACTGCCGGTGAGCCTGTTGGAGGAAGGCAATCTCACCATTCACGGTGACGAAGCACCCTATCTGTTCGTCTGGTACCTCGATGACGGAGTCGACAGGCGGACGGTCAAGTTCGGCCGGTGGACGGATGTGCTGCCCTCGGCTTCGGCCGGTGGAGAGTCGGTCACCGCGTTGGCGTTGCGCCGGGCTGGAAGACTTCACTCCGGCCCGGCGAAGTACTGTTTGACCGCCACCGAGTATCCGGGTCTCTTCGTCAACACCTTCTCCATCGGGGCCGCCCTCGCCGCTGTGCCGGTGTACGCGCTCGCTCGGCCCTTCTTTGAAGATTTCGCCACCGACTTCGCGCTGCACTGGCGGCTGGGCAAGCTGTCGGCGGCGCTCGCCGTCGCCGGCTCGGCCCTGTTCATCTTTCTGATCGCGGATCGTCTCTCTTCTCGAAAGTGGGCCTGGATCGTGGCCCTGGTCTACGCATTGGGAACCTGTGTGTGGAGCACCGCCAGCCAAGGTCTGTGGCAGCACGGCCCGAACGTTCTCTTCCTCAGCCTCGGTACCTATTTCTGGTTGCTCTGGTTCGAGAGACGGTCAACCTGGCTCCTGGTGGCGGCCGCACAAGCCTTCGGACTTGCCGTGGTGTGCCGCCCGACCAGCGTCTTGATCGTCCTGGCGGTGGTCCTCTATCTGTGGGTGACCGATCGCCGGGCCTGGCTGTGGTTCACTCTCTCCGGGCTGCCGCTGGCCGCGCTTCTCGGCCTCTACAACAACTACTATCTCGGCTCTCCCTGGGCCTCCGGCCAGACCCGTCTCGCGGCGGAGCTGGCCGCTCCCGCGGGAGTGTGGTCGAACCCATTCTGGCCGGGGCTGGCCGGACTGCTGATCAGCCCGTCGCGGGGCTTGTTCATCTTTTCGCCCGTCTTGCTCTTCGCCGTGTGGGGATTGGTCATCGCCTGGCGCGACCAGCGCTACCGCTTCCTGCGTCCCCTGGTGGTCGGAGTGCTGGCAGTGCTTCTTCTACAAGCCAAGTACTTCGATTGGTGGGGAGGTAATTCCTATGGCTATCGCCGGCTGATCGACATCTGCCCGATCCTGATCCTGGGCCTCCTGCCCCTGGCCCAACGCCTTCAGCGCGGCTCGGCCCGGACCGGATTCACCGCCTTGTTGCTGTGGTCCGTGGTGGTGCAGGTGGTCGGCGCCTTCGCCTATGACGTGATCGGCTGGAATCAATCCATTGTCACCGTCCTCCAGCTACCTGGCGAAGCCGCTCCGCTAGAGGTGGACGATGCGGAGTTGGCCGACTATCTAGTGCGCACCCAGGGTGCCAGGGTCGTCGACAAACACAACCGCGCGATCGCCAATCCCGACTACCGGTATCGCCTCTGGTCCATTTCCGACAACCAGATCGGCTACTACGTGAGCCGCTTTCCCGAGGCCAGGGCGGCTCGAAGGCGAGGCATCGAAAGATGGCTGGCCGATCCGACGTATTAGGCGGTTGGCCTTGCTGCCGCAGCATCTAAGTACTGATTCTAAGGAGCTTACGATTCGGGTGGCACTTCTCTAGAACTTTTCTACGTTCGGGTGGCACCTCTGTGCCTCTGTGCGACTAGTAGAGTCGGGACCGGCTCACCAGGTGACCGGCACCGACTCGCCACTTATTCAGCAGCGAGTGGTATGCGCTCCAGATGGCGGGAAAACCGGCTACCGGCAGGGGCAAGCATGTCCAGTCCGCGGTCGAACGTCGCGAGCCGTCCATCGTGCTTTACCGCGAGACCGAGCAGGTAGGCGTCGGTGACTTGCCGGTGACCGACGAGTCGATCCGCCAGCGGCTCCAGAACGGCAGCGGCTCCCCAAGGATCTTCCCATTCCTGATGCGCGGGGTGCCGAAGGTTGTCCTTCAGCACGGCCATCGCCTGGGCGGGCCGGACCGCTTCGGACGAGAATGCGACGTTGCTGACGATCCTCAAGAAACCCAACTGCGTCAGACTACAAGTCGCCCACCCGTTGTCAGCCGCACCAGCGAACCAGCGATGTGCCACGGCGTGATGCTCATGTCGGGTCCACAGGAGAGCGATCAGGACATTGACATCGAGCAAGATGGCCTTCACATCTCATCCTCCAGTAGCTGCCGGACGACAGAGGACGAAACGGCCGAAGAACGTGGGCCAGGGTCCAGGACCGTCAAACCGTGGACCTTCGTGGTCGGGCAGTCAGCCTCCAGAGCTCTTCGCAAGAGGTCCGAGGCCATCTTGCCCAAAGAAGTCGAACGGCTCGCGGCCAGCCGTTTGACCTGCCGGAGAACATCATCATCGATGGCAAGTGTTGTCCGCATGGGTAAATGATGACTTCTGCCGCTAGTGATGTCAAGGCCCGTAATTGGCATCAATTCCGCGACTGCCGATCCGTCGCGTACACAGGACTTTACGACGTGACCGGCACCTATTCGGCTAGCCGGGGCGTTCGGAGCCCGCTCGACAGGAGAGGCTGAACACGTGCTATCCGGGCGACAGCTCGCGGAACATCACCTGAACGGTTCACTGAATCCACCGGCATGCCTCGGTGAGGGAGACGGGTCTCATGCAATTCGGAGTCCAGCAGTCTCCCACGCTATACTGCAACAGTCTGCTCGCGTATCTGTTATCCGTATTCAAGAGAGTACAAGTTAGGCGGTGAACAATGGTCCGAATCTGGTCCGTCCTTTCGATGACCCTCGGTGGAATGATGTATGTCCTGTGGCGACCAGACTCGCTCAAGATGTTCTCATGGTTCTCCGCCATGGGCATGGGAGTTCCGGTTGCCACGATGCGGGAGTGGGCTGCCCCCTACTCCGCGAACATGCCTACATGGACGTACATGTCACTTCCGCAAGCCCTGTGGCTGCTCAGCGGGTGCCTCGCTGTTCATGTGGTCTGGAGAAGACATGGATGCCGGCAGGAGCAGTTCTGGATGGCGGTCGTTATGCTGTTGGCGGCAGGCGGCGAGTTAGGGCAAGCAGTTGGCATCGTCGAAGGCGTCTTTGATGTCACGGATCTGGTACTGATTGTCGTCGCGTTCCTCGCAGCACTGGCAATCGCCTCCACTGCGGGCAGACGCATAGAAACCAAGAGGGCAGCGATATGAACCACGGAAACGCTTGGCGGCACATTGCATCGGCGGCTGTCGTTGCGGTCCTAATCGCTCTGGCGGCAGGAAGTTCTGACTCAGGGGGTTCAAAGTCGAGCCGCAGCAGTGGAAGACGCTCAACGTCATCGGTGACGGGAGAGCGAACCATCGCAGGTGACAGCTACGTGGGATGTATTTCTCGGAAGGATCAGGACAAGCTCACCAACTACGCGGTCCAGAAGGACCTTGACGCGTTTCGCCGCTTTCTGGCGGCTGGCATCTTGACCGGCAGATGCACTCAGTTCAAGAGGGGAGAGACTGTCTATGTGATGGACACGGCAATCTTCTCGGGACTCGTGAAGGTACGACGAAAAGGAGAAACCGCTGAGTACTGGACGAACATCGAGGCCGTCCAGTAACCCGCCTAACAAGGCGAAGCAGACGGACGGCCAGCTGACCTGACTAGGTGCCACTCGACTAGTAAAGTCGTTTGTTTTCAGCGAGATGCGACTCTGACTAGGCGCCGGCTGTCAGGGGAAGTCGCTCTTAGGGAGTGAAGATGTCGGCGCGCGGGTTGGGTCGTCGCTCGGTGCGGGGGGGCACGGCGGTGGTCCAGTCGGTGAGTTCGCCGGAGTTGAAGCCGTCGGTGAAGATGGACTCACCAATTAGGGCTGCACCGCTGATCACCACGAGGTTGCCGACATCGACCGCCATCGCGGTGGCACCGTTGCCGACCATCTCGTTGGAGATCAGGTCGGTGCGGCCGTCTCCGTTGACGTCTCCGCCGGCGCCGCTGTAGGCCAGGGTGTCGCCTTCATCGGCGCCGTCGCGACCGTGGGCACCTTGGATCTCGGCGAGACGCAGCAGGTTGCGCGGTGGTTGCGCACCTGGCGCCAGATCGATATCGGCCGGCCAGCCGCCCGGTTGACCGAAGAGCAGATGAATTCTGCCGGCGTTGGTTCGGCCGAGCGGACGGGAGTGGGGCGAAGCGAAGGCGAGGTCATCGACGCTGTCGCCGTCAAAGTCACCGTCGGTCGCGGTGTCGCCGCCGAGGGCACCGCTGTCGGGCCCTAGAATGCGGCTAATGCGCAAGGGCGGCGGCGGTGTGTCCACGGTGAAATCGAGCCCTTTCAGCATGGCGGCATTGAACAAGAGGTAGCCGATGCCGGAGACCGGTCGGTCACCCAGCGGCGAGCCGTCGCCGACCAGGTCGCCGACGAAGAGATCGGGCCGGCCATCGTTGTCGTAGTCGCTGCCACCGAGGATTTCCTCACCGAAACTGATATTCACCGCTTCGCCGCGGATCACGCTATGGCTACCCGGTGCGAGATCGATCTGAAAAGAGAATGAAGTCCCCCAATCTCCGCTGGGGAAGTTGTCGTCCCAGGCGATGTAGAGGCGGCCGTTGGGTGCTCCCCCGGAACCGCTACCGGCTCCGGGGGCACCGGGCGGATCGAGGCTGGCGCCGGCGCGATTCAGGGCGGCGGCGACGAGTACTTCGCCCCTGCCGTTGCCGTCGAGATCGGCGATC
>JAJRVQ010000185.1 GCA_024277255.1 Acidobacteriota bacterium
CCCATCTCGTCCGCCGCCGCCAAACCGCCGCCGAATAGACAGAGCAGCAGCGCGGTGGCGAGGTGGCTCGCCAGGCGGAGGGTGTGATGGGCACGTGCCAGGTGTGAAGTTCTCATGCGGCACAGATCCTCTCTTGACAGTTTGGGGGCTACCCTTCGAGTACGTGGATCAAGCCGCCAAAGTTGCCGTGTGAGTTAGTGCTGCTTGACCACCCCGAGCATCTTGCCCGCCACGAAGGTCATGATGGCGGCGGCGAAGGAGAGCAGCGCTCCCATCTTGGCAGCGTCCTGGATGGGCCCGATGTCGAAGGCGACGGTGGCCACGAAAAGCGCCACAGTAAACCCGATACCGGCGGCGCAACCGAGCACCACCAGGTCTCTGGAGTTCATTCCGTCGGGCAGTTTGAAGCCGAGTCCTTTGACCGCCACAATGCCGAAGAGCCAGATGCCGATCGGTTTGCCGAGCAGCAGGGCGATCAACACCAGATAGGTCGGCGTGCCGATCGCTCCGACCACCACCCCGGCGTTGAGCAGGCCGAAGGCACCCAGGATCAGCTCGACCGGGTTTTTCCACCAGTGTTCGAAGCGGTTGAGCGTGTCGGTCTTTTTGAGTTCGGTCCAGTCGAAGAGGCCAGAGTCGACGTGCGCGTGCGGCATGGTGGGGATGATCGGCAGCAACCCCAGCGCCGGGTGGAGTCCCGACTTGGCGAAGCCGAACCAGGAGAGGCCGCCGGCCAGCAGGAGGTAGGGCCAGAAGCTGTCGATGCCCTTGCGCCGCATGATCAACGCGATCAGGACGCCCACCACGGTGAGCAACAGCCAGCCGAGCTGCAGCTCCTCTTGAGGGTAGAAGATCGCCAGCACCACCAGGCCGATGGCGTCGTCGGCGATGGCCAGCAAGAGGAGGAAGGGAATGGCGGGGTGGCGAGCGCCGAAGACCAGGCGGGCCACCATGTAGGAGAAGGCGATGTCGGTGGCCACCGGTACCGCCCAGCCCTGGCTCAGCTCGGTGAACTGGCCCAGAAGGTGGGCGCCGACCAGGAAGAAGGCGGCGGGCATGATGACGCCGCCCAGAGTGGCGATCAGCGGCGAGCCGGCTTTGCGCGGGTTGGACAGAGCGCCGCCGGGCAAGGTCGCTTCCCATACCTCTTTGCCGGCGATGGCGAAGAAGAGCGCCATCAAGAGATCGTTGACCAGGTAGTGAAGGGTGATAACCCGATGAGCGCCGTGCGGGGTGCCGATCAGGTCGTTCTCGAACAACGGCATGTGAACCAGATTCTCGTAGCCTTGGTGATCGAGATTGGCCCAGATCAGTGCCACCACCGCACCGATGATGAGAATCAGTGAGTTCTCCAGCAGGAACTTGATCGGTCCCCTCTTGTTCGTCTGCTCCACGCCCAGCACCTCCACTCTGTAGGAAATCAGCGGATACGAGATCGCATTCTATTCGACCGCCGGTGGCTGTCTATGGCAACTACCGATCCACGGTTGAACGGTCTAGCGAGGCCAGTTCTATCGATCCGGTCTGTTCACCGGCCGGCTCGGCGGGCAGCACGATCACCACATCGCTGGGGCGTGCCATCCACAGTTGCTCGCGCGCCAGCCGCTCGATGGTCG
The DNA here is from genome assembly GCA_024277255.1 of Acidobacteriota bacterium. Lineage (GTDB taxonomy): Bacteria > Acidobacteriota > Thermoanaerobaculia > Multivoradales > SZUA-115 > SZUA-115. Next base: position 1,617 of record JAJRVQ010000185.1, read on the forward strand.
CTTAGTCGCCCTCGAGGAGGTCGATGCGCCGTTTGAGCGCCTGGATGTTGCCTCGCGTCTGCTCGATCTGCTCCTCGAGGCCGGCCTCGTGGCGGCGGGAGTCTTCGAGGTCGCGCCAGCTGCGCAAGCCAGCCACTCCAAGGAGGAGCAAGAGAATGCCGACCGCCGCTGCTAGAACGACGCGGAAAGGTCTCGGGTCGGCGACGGAGCTGGCTTGCATGAGTGGTGTCTATGGGTGGAGTCTTTAGTCTTGCGCGGTTCGGGCAAAGGCGCCGGCGCCGGCATAACGGGCTACACCGGTGAGCTCCTCTTCGATGCGCAGCAATCGGTTGTACTTCGCCACGCGGTCGCTGCGGCAAGGAGCGCCGGTCTTGATCTGGCCGGCGCGGGTTGCCACCGCCAGGTCAGCGATGGTGGTGTCCGAGGTCTCCCCGGAACGGTGGCTGATGACGTTGGCGTAGCCGTGGCTCTTGGCCAGCTCGACCGCTTCGAGCGTTTCGCTCACCGTGCCGATCTGGTTCAGCTTGACCAGCAGGGCGTTGGCTACCCCTTCGCGGATTCCGCGAAGGATGATCCGTGGGTTGGTGACGAAGAGATCGTCGCCCACGATCTGCGTCTTGTCGCCGAGCGCGGTGGTCAGCCGGGACCAGCCGGACCAGTCCGACTCGTCGAGCCCGTCTTCGATCGAAATCAGCGGGTAGTTGTCGACCCACTCGCTGTAGAGGGTGATGAGGTCGTCGGCGGACATCCCCGTGCGTCCCTCACCGGCCAGGGCATAACGATGCTCGCGGCCCTCACCTTTCTCTTCGACCAGTTCGCTGGCGGCCGCGTCGAGAGCGAGTGCGACTTGCTCGCCCGGGCGGTATCCGGCGCCTTCGATACCCGCCATGAGCAGGTCGAGGGCCTCGCGGTTGCTGCCCAGGTTGGGGGCGAAGCCACCCTCATCGCCCACCCCGGTCGCTAGCCCCTTCTTCTTGAGCACCTTCTTCAGCTGGTGGTAGATCTCGACTCCGGCGCGCAGCGCTTCGGAGAAGCTGTCAAAACCGATCGGCACCACCATGAACTCCTGGATGTCGACCGAGTTGTCGGCATGGGCGCCGCCGTTGAGCACGTTGAGCTGCGGTACCGGCAGCACGGTGGCCCCGGGGCCGCCCAAGTAGCTGAAGAGGCTGAGACGGGCGGCTTCCGCGGCGGCCTTGGCGACGGCCATGGAAACACCGAGCATTGCGTTGGCTCCGAGACGAGCCTTGTTCGGGGTGCCGTCCAGCTCGATCAGGAAGTGGTCGAGCGCCGCCTGGTCGCGAGCGTCGAAGCCTAGAACTTCGTCGGCGATCTCGTTGCGCACGTGGCCGACCGCTTTCTGAACCCCCTTGCCGCCAAACCGTTCGCCGCCGTCGCGCAGCTCGATAGCCTCGCGCTCGCCGGTCGAAGCTCCGGAAGGCACCGCCGCGCGGCCGATGGCGCCGCCGGTCAGCAAACAGTCGACCTCCAACGTCGGATTGCCGCGCGAGTCCAAAATCTCGCGGGCGTGAATCTCATCGATGACGAACATGGCCCTCCTCCGGCTCTCCCTGTTGAATGTAGGCGCGCGGCGCGGGTGCGCGATCACCCCCGCGCCGGCAAGAGTACCGGCAAAGTCATGTCTGCTCAAGACTTACGCTCCAGTTCCACCCTCCAATTTCGGCCGAGAATAGAGGTCGAAAGTTACGGCCGGCGCTTGACAAAAGTCGCCGAAGAGACGATGGTCTGCGCCATGGGTCTTTTCGACAGCAATAGGAAGCACTCCTCGCCCAACGGTGGCGCGCCACGGTTGCACATCGGCTCGGGAAACAAGCGTCTCGAGGGCTGGGTCAACATCGACCTCTTGCCTCTACCGGGGGTCGACGTGGTCGCCGATGTCACCCAGGGTCTGGACTACCGGGACTGCGAGGTCGTCTTCGCCGAGCATTTTCTCGAACACTTGGCAGTGGACGACGCGCTCAATTTCTTGCTCGAGTGCCACCGCGTACTGGCGCCGGGAGGGTGGCTGCGCCTCTCCACACCCAACCTCGACTGGGTGTGGAGCACTCACTACCGGGTGGAAGCGCCGGAGGAGGAGAAGCGCGTCATGGCGATGCGCTTGAACCGAGCCTTCCACGGCTGGGGCCATCGCTTCCTGTGGAATCGCCAGGTCCTCGGCGAAGCGTTGGAGGCTTGCGGCTTCGACCAAGTTCACTGGTGCACCTACGGCGAGAGTGATCTGGCGGTCTTTCAAGGGCTCGAACGCCACGAAACCTACGCTGACGATCCGGGGTTGACCCACGTGTTGATCGTCGAGGGGCGCAAGAGCGCTGCCCAGCCGGGAAGGCTCGACAAGCTGCGCGCCCGGTTGAACGACGAGTTCTTGAACCATCTCGACGGATAGAGTTCGATCCGTGTCGCCAGCCAGGCAAGGGGTGTGCGGTTGGGTCTTGGCGGCGCTGTGCGCCTTGATGGCCCTCGGCGGTTGCGCTCGCCCGCAGAGCGAACCCCGGGAGCCCTCTTCCGATCAGCCGCTCAACTTGGTGCTGGTGATGATCGACACCCTGCGCGCCGATCATCTGGGCGCCTACGGGTATCATCGCAAGACCAGCCCGAGTCTCGACGAATTCGCCTCCGGGGCGATCCTGTTCGAAGACAATCGCAGCCAGGCGACCTGCACCTTTCCTTCCGTCAACTCGCTGCTCACCTCGCGCTACCCGACTCACTTTCTGGGACAGCCGGACGGAGCGATGGGCATCCCGCCGGCCTTCGTGTCGTTGCCCGAGATCTTGCAGAAACGGGGTTACACCACGCTGGCTTTGTCGGCGAGCCCGATCATGCGCAAGAACCCTTCGAGGTTCAATCCACACGGCGGTTTCGATCGTGGATTCGATCTTTTTGGCGAGGGTTGCGTGTGGAAATCCGCCAATTGCATTCACCAGCGGCTCGAACGCCAGCTGGGCGACGTGGAGCAGCCCTTCTTCGCCTATCTCCACTTCATGGATCCGCACGGTCCCTACAAGCCTCCCCCCCGTCATCGAAAGCGCTATGCCAAGGAAGATTTCAAAGGTCCGGATTTCGTCCTTGCGGGCAATCCCAACCCGATTTCCGACGCCATTTACGGCAAGGGGCCGGTCCTGCGCTGGCGCGACAGCGACATGGACCACCTGCTCGATCTCTATGACGAGGAGATCTCCTACTTCGATGACCTCTTCCCCCGGTTGACCGGTACCTTGGAGCAGGCGGGAGCACTCGCCAACACGATGATCGTGGTGGTCAGCGACCATGGTGAGGAGTTCTTCGAGCACGGCCACGTGAAGCACTGCCGGGCGCCGTTTGACACCTTGGTGAGGACGCCGTTCATTCTGCGTCTACCCGGCGGCCCCACCGGTTTGCGAGTGCGTGGAGCGGTGCAGAATCTGGACCTGGTTCCGACAGTGCTCGACTACCTGGGTGCGGACTATGCTGGCTATGGTTTCGACGGAGTGAGTCTGCGCCGCCGCATCGAAGAGGCGGCGCGCGGCCGCTCCGCTCCATCCTCCAAGGGTGAGCCTCCCATGGCCTTCAGCAGTCAGGCAGATTGGCGAAGCGTCTTCGATGGTCACTTCAAGCTGCTCTTCCACCAGCGCCGCGAGGTCTTTCAGCTCTTCGACGTGGCGGAAGATCCCGGAGAGAAGGAGGAGCTGAGCCGCCAGCGCCCCGACGACTTCCGCCGCCTGCGCCGCGCCCTTCTGCGCTGGCTGATCGCCACCGAAGGCGGGGTGGCCAACGAAGCGGCTCTCGCCCGCAGTGACGAGTCCGAACGACAGCTGCGCTCGCTGGGCTACATCCAATAGTCGCTCGGTTTCAGTGGGGTTGTTCCTCAATGGTGGGTCATCGTCGATGGACCCGCCAAACGATGATTGACACGAGCGCTCCGATTTGGCACAATCCGCGCTCTTGAGACGGCACGGCGTTGTGAGACGAGTGCCGACTTCGATGGCGCGGGGTGGAGCAGTCTGGTAGCTCGTTGGGCTCATAACCCAAAGGTCGCAGGTTCAAATCCTGCCCCCGCAACCAACGAAAATTCAAAGCCGCGATCGAAAGATCGCGGCTTTTTTCTTTGCCTCGGTGTTGCTAGGGCGCCGTTTACCGAGCTGCGACCGGTTCGGCCTCGGCCTGCGGCTTTCTTGCTCGTGGTTTGACCCGGAAGGTGTAAATGAAGACGAGCAGCATCAAGACTCCGGTGATGAAGAAGGGGGCCGTGTTGGAGAACTCGTAGACGGCGGTTGCCCAGATTGGTCCGCTGAGTCGCGACAGGCCACCGAAGGCTTGTTGGACGCCGAGAGTCTGGCCTGTCTCCTGTTTCTTGGCGTACTTCGACACCATGGAGGTGGTGGTCGGAAAGAGTAGTGAAGTGCCGATCGGAATGAACAGTGCCACCAGATACAGGGTGAGGAGGTTGGTGGCCAGTGGAATGGTCAACAGTCCCAGCGCCACGCACAGGGCCCCGAGTCGCAGCGTGCGGACCTCGCCGAAGCGGCGCACGATCGGGCCCAGGAGTGCCGCGCGCATGATGAAGGCCATGCCGGCGATATAGAAATAGATGTCGCCGATCGTCCGCTCGGTCAGGCCGAAAGTATGTTTCAGGTAGAGCACCAAGATGCCGTTGAGCGACATGAAGGCGAGCATTCCCAGGGCGTAGATCGTCATCAGGGTGGAGATCTGTGCCTTGGGCGTACGGAGGATGCGGATGATCGCTTGCAAGAGCAGTGTGGGCTCGGCGTGTTCGGCGTCCCTTTCCCGATCGGCCGCGGGCCGCGACTCGGGGAGCCACTTCCAGGCGAAAGCCAGGTTGAGCAGGCAGAAGCCGGCGGCCAAGAAACCGGGTGCCGAGGGGCCGTAACCAAAGGCGAGAGAACCGAGCTTGGGCCCGACCATCACTCCCGCCGAGGCGGCGGCGGTAACCCATGCCAAACCCTGGGCGCGGTTCTCGGAGGTGGAGGAGTCGCTGACGTAGGCTTGCACCACGCCGATCGTGCCGCCGCCGAAGCCCTGCACAAAGCGGGTGACGAAGAGCAGACGCAACGAGTTGGCCAGGCCAAAGAGGACGAAGGCCAGCGCCGAGGCGGCCAGCCCACAGAGGATGGCGGGTCGCCGCCCGTAGCGGTCGGAGAAGCGACCCCACAGCGGCGCGGAAGCGAGCTGGGCAAGGGCGAATATGGCGATCAACAGGCCGACGGTACTCGCCTTGGCGCCGAAGCGTTCGGCGTAGAACGGCAGCTGGGTCAGCACCATTGAGAAACCGATCATGTCGATCAGCACGGTGGCCATGAGAATCGACAACCGGCGTAGAGAATCTCGGCGCGTCACGCGGCTCCTTCCTTGCCCCACAGAGTGAAGGCGAAGGTGCTGGCGACCATCAGGATCATGCCGTAGACGGCGGCGGTACCGATCTCTTGCAAGCGAAGCTGCGAGAGAATCTCAATGGAGATCGGCCGCGTGTTGTAGGTGTAGAGGACGATCGAGGCCACCAGGTCACCCAGCGCGGTGATGAAGGCAAGGCTGGCGCCGGCGGCCAGCGCCGGGCGAATGAGCGGCAAGACCACCCGGCGCAAGGTGCGCCCTGGTGAGGCGCCGAGCGAGGCCGCGGCCTCCTCGAGCGCCGGGTCGAGTTGGCGCAAGCCGGCCAAGGCGGCGCGACCGGTCACCGGCAGGCTGCGCACCAGGTAGGCGAGGGGCAAAATCCACAGTGTGCCGACGAGGACGAACCTGCCGAACCACGGTGCCGCGACGCTGAAGGTGGCGGCCAGGGCAATGGCGAAGACGGTGCCGGGGATGGCCCAGGGCAGGCCGATCAGCCCTTCCAGGACGCTCCCTAGCCGGCGCCGCCCGAGGCGGCGGTGGAGGATCGAACCGCGAGCGGCGGCGAAGCCCAGCGCCAAGGCGCCGAGGGTGGCGACGACCGCCATCCACAGCGAACTGGCGACCGGCCGCAGCCGTTCCAGGGAGGAGAAGAAGGCCTGGTAGTTGATCCAGGAGAGTTCCGGGGGCATGAACTCGGTCGTCCAGGTGTGCGGGGGCACCAGTGAGATCAGCATCAGCGTGGCGTGGGGCAAGAGCAGGAGCACGGTCAAGGTGATAGCGGCGGTGCTGGTGGCCCGGCGCGCCCAGCGACCGCGAATGGGCGGGGGCTTGGGGGCCAAGCCGCGGACCGTGCCGGTGAGTTCGTGGCCGGGGTCGAGGCGGCGCATCAGCCACAAACCCAGCAGCGCCAGTGCGGCCAGCGCCACCGTCTCCACCCGCGCCGCTTGCAGATTGCCGTTGAGCTTGGAGGCGACGATCTGCGTGGTCATGACCCGGAAGCTGCCGCCGAAAATGTAGGGCGCCGAGAAGGAGCCGATCGAGGTCATGAAGGTGAGCAGAGCGGCTCCGGCCAGCGCTGGGCGCAGCATCGGCAGGGTCACCCTGAACAGGGTCCGGTGCCGGGACGCGCCGAGCGAGGCGGCGGCTTCGCCCAGCGCTGGATCGAGCCGAGAGAGGGCCGAGCGGGTGAAGAGGTAGAAATAAACGTACATCGAGTAGGTGTGGACCAAGAGGATGGCGCCTGGCCCGGCGAGTCGCCAGGGTGGCTCTTCGAGCCGCAGAAGAGTCTGGATAGCACGCGAAATGAAACCGCTTTCGCCGAACAAGAACAGAAAGGCGATCACCCCCACCAAAGGGGGCAGCGCAACAGGCAAAGCGAGCAGCGCGCCGGCCAGCCGGCGGCCGGGAAACTCGCTGCGCTCGAAGACAAAGGCCAATGGCACGCCGACGGCGCCGGCCAGCAGGGTTGAGGCGAGCGCGATCCACAAGCTGCGCCAAAGGGCCAGCCACTCGTCGCCCCGCTCGGCGAAGCGCTGGAACGGCTCCAGGCTCCAACCGCTGGATCCCGCCGCGCCGCCGAGAGCGTCGAGGAGGGTGATGAGGAGCGGATATCCGACCAGCCAGCAGAGCACAGCCGCCAGCGCAAGGCCGGGCCAGAGCGCGGCTTTTCGCTTCAAGAGGTGGTCTCGGCGGCAGCCATAGGGAGGACCGGGAAGATCGAAGGGCTTAAGCCCCCCTCGCGAAAGCCGATCCAGACCTCTTGGCCGGGCCGAGCGGCGGCGGCCGGTGCGAGAACTTCGAGGCGTGGCCCACTCTGCAAACCAACCTGGTAGTAGGTCAGCGGTCCGGCGAACCGGCGCTCATGGACCACCCCGGCCATGGCTCGCTCCTGTCGGGTTGTCGAGAGGGTCAAAGATTCCGGTCGAGCCATCCACTGGACGCGGGCGCCTTCGGGCAGCGCGCCAGCGGCGGCGCTGAGCAAGCCCGGCCAAGTGAGCGCCGGAGCGGTGCTACCTGATGCCTCAGCGGTCATCTCGACCGCGGCCTCGCGGTGCTCGCTGCCCTTGCTGCCCCTGCTGCCCGCGCTGTCGCCGCGCCGCAAGGTGCCTTCGAGGGTGGAGGTTCGACCGACAAAACCGGCGACGAAGGGGTTGGCCGGTCGCTCGTAGAGCTCCTCTGGCGAGCCGATCTGTTGCAAGCGGCCAGCGTGGAGCACACCCACCCGGTCGCCGAGGTCGAAGGCCTCTTCTTGCTCGTGGGTCACCAGAACGGTGGTGATGCCGACGCCTTGGATCGCCTGGCGAAGCTCGCGCCTCGTGCGCTCGCGCAGGTCCGGGTCCAGGTTGGACAATGGTTCGTCGAGCAGCAGCACCCGAGGCTCCGGCGCCAAGGCGCGGGCCAGCGCTACCCGCTGCTGCTGGCCGCCCGAGAGTTGGGTGACCGGGCGCGACTCAAAGCCGGCAAGGTCGACCCGCGCCAGCGCTGCCGCGACACGCTCGGTGGTCTCCTCTTGACGAGCGCCGGCGAGGCCGAAGGCGACGTTCTTGGCGACGTTCATATGCGGGAAGAGAGCGTAGTGCTGGAAGACCATGCCGAAGCGACGCTTGGCCGGGGCCATCGCCTCCACCCGCTCGCCGGCGATGCGAATCTCTCCGCCATCCGGTGATTCAAAGCCGGCCAGCAAGCGCAGCGCCGTCGTCTTGCCGCTGCCGCTGGGGCCGAGGAGGGCAAAGATCTCGCCGCGCTCGACGGTGAGCGAGAAGTCGCTCAACACCCGTTGGCCGCCGAAGCTCTTCTCCAGCCTGTCGAGAACCAGATAGGGCGCCGACGCCTCAGCCGGTGGGCTCACTCAGCCCCTCGCCCGCGCACCGTGCGATCCCACGTTTCCATCCAGCCGCCGCCGCGCTCGGCGATCATCGCCCAGTCGGTTACTGCCGGGACCATTTCGGCCAACACCTTGCCGGCCCATTCGGGCAACTCGTCGGCTGGCAAGTCGTCGCGAGCGGGGAGGCGGTAGCCCTTGCGCGCCGCCAGCTCTTGCGCCGCGGCGCCGCCGATCCAATCGATGAAGGCGCGCGCCTCCACCGGGTGCTTGGCGCCGCGCACCAAGCCGATCGAGTCGTTGATCACCGGCGTGCCGGAGCTGGGGAAGACGAACTCGAGCGGCCGACCACGGTGGCGCTGCCACAGCATGTCAGTCAACTCCCAGATGGTCACCTTGCCCTCTTGGCGGGTCAGCTTCTCGATCATCAAGGCCGGATTGAGAATGTATTCCTTGGTCTGCGCATCGAGCCGCCGCAGCCACTCCCATCCGCGCTCCTCGCTGCCGGTTTCCGCCACCGAACTGGCCAAGACCATGCCGAAGAGGGTGCGCATGGTGCCGCTGGCCAACGGGTCTCGCATCAGGATCTCGCCCCGGAAGCGCTCGTCGAGCAGGTCGTCCCAGTCGCGAGGAATGTCGTCACCGGTGACCGTGACGCTGTTGTAGGCGAGGACCGGAGCGGTGCGATAGAGGCCGAAGAAAAGATCGTTGGGACCCCGGCTAGCTTCGGGGATCGCCGAAGCCCAGGGCGGCCGGTAGCTGTCGAGGAGACCATCGCCAGCCCCTCGCCGAAAGATCGTGTCCGGGCCGCCGTACCAGACATCCGCCTGCGGGTTGGCGGCCTCGGTGCGAATCCGGTCATAGACATCCTGCGACCCCATGTCGAGCCAGCGCACGTCAATCTCAGGGTGCGCCGCCTCGAACTCGCTCTCCATCAAACCCAGCAAATCCGGCCCATGGGGCGAATAGAGCACCAACGGCGTGCGCCCGTCGTTGGCGCAGCCCTGGGCCCACAGTCCCGCCACGAGCCCCGCGAACAGAGCCAACAGTGCTGGGAAGCGGAGGCGAGCGCGGTGGAGAGAAAAGATCATCGGCAAGGCAGCTCCTCGGGTCACCGGGGTGGTGGGATCGAAGGGCGAGTTTACGCTATCGCCCGGCCTAGAGAGGCCACCAGAGCGAGAATCGCCCCAGGGCTTAGCCAGTTCCACTCAGTGACCGCGACTTCGTTGGCCTGGAGCCAAGGTCGGGACACTGAGGCACTCGCAACCGAAAGGGCGAGCAACAGATAGGCCCGACCTACAGCCACCGCGCCCGGCGCCGACTCTACCCTCGTTGGCTTTGTAGGGGCGCGATTCATCGTGCCCGCGCTTTCCTCAACCTCAGACCCGTTGCTACGAAGTGACTGCCATCAAGTGGCGAGTGCGAAGCACCGTCAGGTGAATTGCCTTGTTGGGCGGTTGACCCGTCGCTCCCAGGCGCCTAGTCTCTTCTCGTCTTCGCGCTGCGGACGAAAGCGGCCGGATCGGAGGTGGCTCGGTCCGTGAAGCGCATCCCAGGTCGCTCGCCGAGCAGCCTCAAGCAGGAGCTGAAGTTCACTGTCGTTCTGGTCAATTTTCATTTTTTCGACAAGTCGCAATCCTCCTTCGTCGCTGAACCAATGATACCACCGGCTTGGTAGCGCCTTGTAGATCGTCCCGAAGAGCCGGAGGCCGCGATCGAACCGCCGTCTGATGTCTGCCTCCGGGACGGCATGGCCTCCAGCCGCCACGCGTATTGCTACCCGACGGACAGCAAGGTCGGCCGAGGGCAGCTCGATGAAGTGGAGTGTCGTGTGGTACCCGCTTCCAGCCCAGTTCCGCAGACGCGACACGTACATCGAGGACGCGAGCGTGGTCTCGACCGCGAAGCTCGCGCCTCGACGCTCGAGGTCGCTCATCCTGCGAAGCAACTCGCGACCCGCCGCAATCGGATGGGCAAACTGAATGCCTTCTCGCTGGATCTCGTCTGCGTTGATGAACTCGGCCTCCGGATACCGCAGGCGCAGAATCTGGCGAGCGAATGTCGTCTTTCCCGCGCCATTCGCACCGGCGATCAGGATCGCATCAGGCACTTGGTCATCCATCGCTGTTGACTTGGCTTCCCCATGGTTTTCGCCCAACGCCTCGGCGGTCAGCGGTGGCCGAAGGCCGTCCGCTGCTGCGGGGTGGTTGGCAAATGCACGGCAGGCGATCACGCGGCATAGCGGATGATCTCAAGCTCCGTCGCGCTTTCCACCTTCGCCAGGACCTCGTCCACCCACCGAAGAACTTCGTCCTCCATCAGGTATTCGGCGCACTTGGCGCACTGAAGCACTGGAAGGTCCTTGATGATTACGATGCTTGTGTCGCTGGTCTTGAAGGGTAGATCCGTCATCGCTCTGCGGACCTCTCCGCCGCATACGGAGCATTTCATGGCTTGGACCTCCTGGACTTCAAATCGTTGTTCCACTCCCCAACGTCGGGGCGGTACGCTGTGACAACACGTACAGTATCGCCTTCCACGTCCGCTGCGAAGAGCACATGGAAGGCGTCGGAGCCGACTCGGCCGAGTAGGAGATAGCTCGGGAGGTACTTGTCGTTTGGATAAGCCTCCACGAGTTCGAGGGTGTCGATGGCCCCGAGGATGGACTCCCGTGGAATGAATCGACCGGCGAGGCGCATGTTAACGTGGTAAGTCCAGAAGACACGCCCGCGTCGGACGCAGTGCTGGACGAAGTGCACCGGATCTCTGGGCAGTAGGCGGTCACGAGTCACTCTGTCGCCTCCGTGTCATGCTGGTCTTCATTCGCCCAACGCCTCGGCGATCAGCGGCGGCCACAGGACGGTCCGCCGCATCGACTTGTTCGACGGCTCTTAGCCTTTCTGGCGGCGGGCGCAGCCTCTTGGCGAACTGGAGCTGGAACCTCATGTAGTACTCCACCAGTCGGCGAGGATCATTCCCGTGGTCACGCGTCGAATGTGACCAAACTTGTTGGCGTTCGCCAGATGCCGACAGTTCCATGTGAGCAGGAAGTAACATCGAGGGTCGACTCTACTCTAGCTGGCGACAGTGAAGTCGTTGTTCCCCTGGACGATCCGCAGGTGGCGCCCCTCAATTCAGTGACGGGCGCCTGGTTGGCTTAGCTGGCGGCGGTGGTACGGGGTGCGCGGTGGCGGGAATCGTGGTGAAATGTTCGCCTCATGAGATCTCTTACCGCCTCGATTTCCTCCTTGCCCTGTTTTTCTAGTTGCGGCCTGGCCTTCCTCTTTGCCGTGGCGCTGCTTACCGGACCGGCGAACGCTCAGGTGATCAATGAGTGGGTGGCCAATCACACGGGGGCCGACAATCACGAGTTCATCGAGCTTCTGGGCAGTCCCAATACCGACTACTCGGGGTTGACGCTGCTGGTGGTGGAGGGGGATTCGACCAGCGATCCGGGGTTGATCGATGTGACGTTGAGCGCGGGTATGAGCGATGGCGACGGGATTTGGTTTACCGGCTTTCTCAACATCGTGATTGAGAACGGCAGCGGTACTCTGCTGCTGGTGGACGGATTCAGCGCCGCGGTGGGCACCGATTTGGATATCGACGACGACGGCACGCTCGACCTGATGCCGTGGACCGCGCTGGTGGATTCAATCGGGGTCAGCGACGGCGGCGCCACGGATCGCATCTACGCGCCGGTGGTGTTGACTCCGGGCTTTGACGGCATTGTCTTCACCCCGGGCGGCGCTTCGCGGGTTCCTGACGGGATGAACACGGGCAGTGTCAGCGACTGGGTGCGCAACGATTTCGAGGGGGCGGGGCTGCCCGGCTTCACCGGCAATGTGGGCCCCAACGAGACGGCCAACACGCCCGGCTTGCTCAACAGCACCATTCCCGCCCCGGACAGCCCGCCGTTGATCAGCGAGCTGGTCAGTGACCATGTTGGCGCCGACACGGCCGAGTTCATCGAGATCTTCGGTTCCCCGAGTACGAACTACGCGGCGAGCAGCCTGCTGATTCTCGAAGGCGATGCGGGTGAGAATCCCGGCCAGATCGATCTGCGCATCGACGGCGGGATGACCAATACCGCCGGTTTCTGGGATACCGGATTCTTGGCCGACATGGTCGAGAATGGCACTTTGACAGTGCTCTTGGTCGATGGATTCTCAGGCGCCGTGGGTGATGACCTCGACGGTGACGATGACGGGGTCTTGGAGGTCACGCCCTGGACGACGCTCAACGACAGCGTCGCCTTGAGCGACGCGGGCGCTGGTGATCTCACCTACAGTTCGACCGTTCTAGCGCCGGGTTTTGACGCCGTCGCTACCCGCCCCGCCGGCGCCTCGCGTATCCCCTACGGCCAGGATACCGACACCACCGCCGACTGGGTACGCAACGACTTCGACGGCGAAGGGCTGCCCGGGTTTCCGGGCGGCTTGGCCAGCGGCGAAGCGATCAATACGCCGGCGATGGTCAATGTCGTGGGAGTAGACGACTTCTATGCGAACGTCGATTCATCCTCGCCCGCCGTGCTGCGCGCCACCTTGCACGAAGCGATCGACGACCACGTTCGTTTTCCCTATAGCGCTAGCGGTACCGACACCTGGAACGTGCTGGAACTCGCCGACGAAGATCCGGCCAACAGCGCCAACATCCTCGACGTCTACCGCAACGCCTCCTATCCCAAGGCGGGCGGCGGCAATGCCAACTACAACCGCGAACACACCTGGCCGCGCACTTTCGGTTTTCCCGACGACAACCCCGGCAACTATCCGTTCACTGATTGTCATCAGCTCTACTTGGCGGACATCGGGTACAACAGCGATCGTGGCAGCCTCGCTTTCGGTAGCTGTAGCGCGGCGTGCAGCGAGGATCCGACCCTGGTCAACAATGGCCAGGGTGGCGGCGCGGGCCTCTATCCCGGCAATTCTAACTGGTTCACCGGCTCGGGAAACACCGGTATTTGGGAGACCTGGGGCGCTCGGCGCGGCGAGATCGCCCGTGCTCAGTTTTATCTCGACGTGCGCTACGCGGGCGGCACCCACACCTACCGAGGCGCCGCCGAGCCGGATCTCATCCTCACCGACGACACCTCGCTGATCGTCGGTGGCAGCAACATGGCGGTGGCCCACATGGGACGCCTGACCACTCTACTCGTCTGGCATCTGCTGGACCCGGTCGACGATTTGGAGCGCGCGCGCAACGAAGTGGTCTACCGCTTCCAAGGCAATCGCAATCCCTTCACCGATCACCCCGAATGGGTCGGGTGCATCTTTCTGGACGTCGGTTGCGTGGCACCGGATATCTTTGCCGATGGTTTCGAGAGCGGCGACACGGGGGCGTGGAGCTTGGTGGTTCCGGGGGGAGCGAAGTGATTCGTACCGTGCGCCAGCGCCGGGCCGTTTCATGGGTTCCGGGAAGGCGCGTCCCTCCCGATGCCGACGAAGCCACCGCGAGTTCAGGCCGAGGCAAGCTAGATTGGACGCCGACGCACTCCTAGAACACCACTAGCCGAAGCTGAGAATTGTGTTTAGGGCGAGCGATTGTTAGGCTGCGCTTGCCGCCTTTCGACTTCGTAGTAGTTCGGCAGAAAGTGAGTTCATATGTGCATTGAGGGTAGGGCGGTGAGGAATCTTAGTCAGCTACAGATCTGGAGCAGAACTAGCCTGGCGATCGGGTGCAAGAGGTAGTTCCGGACAGCATGCAGAAAGAAGAGGTGTCAGAGTTAGGCAGGGTAAGTTTGGCTGTGAATTACTCAGGAATACGAGAAACTTCAAGAAGGAGTTGCCTTGTGCGCATCTTATTTGTCCGATTTCTGCTACTCATTATTCTGGTCGCCACTTCCCTGCAAGCAGTCTATGCAGCCGGTCTCGAAGAGGAGGTTGGTGCAGTCGTGCGAGTCTCACCATTCCAGGTTAATGCGAACTTCAATCCAACTGCAATTGTAATTGGAAATTTCCTCTACGTATATATGCAAGGTGGCGAGCCTGGGGATAGTTGTACGGCTAGCGATACCGTGATCGCCTATAGGGCACTATTAGATGCCGAGGGAGATCCAGGGTCTTTCACTCGTGTTGGTCGAATTTCTCCTTGCATCACCCCTGCCGGCCAGTCCGTTCCCGTGTCCTATGTCTTGCTCGGAGTTCTTGGGACCTGGGATAGCGTTAGGGATCCAGGGATCCCAAGGAGGACGAGCGATGGGTAGAAAGAGCGGACTGTCGGTTGGTGAGCGAGAGGAGGCGATCCTGCGGTGCCTTCGCAAGGAAGAG
>JAJRVQ010000186.1 GCA_024277255.1 Acidobacteriota bacterium
CCCCATGCCGGCCAACTCACCAAACTACTAGAGGATGCCGACCCGCAAGGCTCACCGGCCTTCACCGAGAGCTACTTGGCACTCCTGCGCCAGGCTCTGTAAAGGAGCGGAATGCAAAGCGCGAGCCCGTCAGGGCTCGCGCGGCCGCTACAACACTTCGCCGGTCAGATTGACCGCGATCACCGGCTCGATTTTGCTGTCGGTGTGGATCTCCAGCTTGCCGGCGAACTTCCCTTTCGGCATCTTGGGGTCGAAGGTGAGCTGGAGGTTGTAGCTCTTGCCTTCTTCGATCGGGGTGACGGTCACCTTGGCACCGTCGATGTTCTCGTCCACCTTGGTGATCTTGACGTCGAAGGGCGCGTAGCTCTTGACGATGAAGTTCGTCGTCATGGCTTCGGGATTCTGAAACTTGCCGAAGTGTGCCTCGGGCGGAGTCACCGCCACCAGGGGCCGAACGAAGCCGGAGACGGGCAGCCAGGCGACCTTCTGCTTCGGGTGATTGGTATAGACCGCCAGCTTTCCGGTCAGCGGGCCGACGGCGGCTTTGCTGTAGTCGAGGGTCAGGGTCAAGACGTACTGGTTGGCCGCTCCCTCGGCGCGGTGCTCCTCTTCGGTGGCCGGGCGATAGTCGACCGAGAGGAAGGGGAAGGGCGATTCGACCTTGAGGATCTCCAGGTCGTCAAACTTCGGTGCAAACAAGATCTGTGTCACCTCACCGGTTCCGTGGCCCTTGCCCTTGACGAAACGGGCGAACCCGGGATTGAACACCAGATAGTCACGCAGTTTGGCCTGCAAGGTCAGCTGGACGCGCGGGTTGTCGGGGTCGTTGGTGAACACGCTGATGCCCTTCGATCCACCCCCGCCGCGGAGTCCGGAGGTGCTGAGCGTGGCGTGCACCTTGCCGCTGCCGCCCGGTTCGATCATCTTGTCGAACTCGACGACCGTGCAGCCGCAGGCCGGGCGTACTTCGAGCAGCTCCAGCGGAGCGTCTCCGGTGTTACGAATGATGAATTCATGGCTGGCGGAATCGCCCTTGACGACGATTCCCAAGTCAGCGATCGGTTCGTCGATGGTGATCTTAGGTGCTTTCTTGGTCTCGTCGGCCAAAGCCGTAGTGGCGACCATCGTGATGGCCAAAATCACCATCAGCGCGGTTTTCCAGTGGCATCTCATTTCAGTCAGACTCCTCGCGGGAAGGTTGCTTCGGGCCGGTGATGATCCAGTTGCCCAGGGTGATACTCTTTTCATAGGATCGTATTTCATAGGGTCGTAGTCGGGCCATGGTTCAAGGAGCCCACGTCTCAGAACCTGCACCCCAAGAACCTATACCCCAGATTCAATCCAGACTCACAGCATTCACTCTTCTAGCCCCACTTTTTGCAGCTCCTAGGGGAAGAGGAGCGTGTTCACTCGCCGCGGAGGGCGCGCGATCTTGAATATCTATTGTATCGCCATCGGCGGCACAGGAACGGCTCCGATGGCGGCTCTGCTGCAAAAGTCCGGCCACACCGTCCGGGGCTCCGATGGACCGCTCTATCCGCCGATGAGCACCCTCCTCGAGGAGGTCGGTATCGAGCCTTACGTCGGTTTTGACATCGCCAATTTGGCGTCCGGCACCGTTCCTGATTTGGTGATCGTGGGCAATGCGGTGCCGAGGAGCAACCCGGAGGCGCAAGAGGCGGAGCGGCTCGGCTTGCCGTTGATGTCGATGCCGCAAGCGCTCGGCCATTTTTTTCTCTCCGCACGGCGTCCTCTGGTGGTTTCCGGGACCCACGGCAAGACCACCACCACGGCCATGGCGGCCTGGGTCTACACCTCCTGCGGTGCCGATCCCGGTTTCCTCGTCGGCGGGCGGCCCAAGGGGCTGGACTCGAGTTTCAGCCTCGGTGCCGGCGAGCGTTTCATCATCGAGGGGGACGAGTACAACGCCGCCTACTTCGATCGCGGGCCGAAGTTTCTCCACTACCGCCCACAAACGCTGATCCTCACCAGCGCCGAGTACGATCACGCCGATCTCTATCCGACACCGCAATCGCTGCTCGATGCCTTTGCCGCGCTCATCGCTCTACTACCGGCGGATGGATTCCTCGCTGCCTGCGGCGACTGGCCAGCGGTGCGTGAGATGGCCGCCGAGGCACCTTGCGAGGTGGTCCTCTACGGGCTCGACGAGAGCTGTACTCTGCGCCCGGTCGACGGCATCGAGAGCGGTCCCTGGGGCAGCCGCTTTCGAATCGACGACGCGCAGGCGGGGTTGGTCGAGATCACTTTGCCGACGTGGGGTGAGCACAATGTCGCCAACGCGCTGGCGGTATGGGCCGCGGCGCGCAACGACGGTTTGGCGGCGGGTAGCATCGCGGAGGCACTCGGTGGGTTCGGTGGCGTCGGCCGCCGGCTCGACGAGTTGGGAAGTCCGCGCGGTATCGCCGTGGTCGATGATTTCGCCCACCATCCGACCGCCGTGGGCAAGACCTTGCAAGCTCTGCGCATGCGCTACCCGGGCCGGCGGCTTGCCGTCTGCTACGAGCCGCGAAGCCTGACCGCCGGGCGCAACTTTCTCTACCAGGCCTATCGCGAAGCCTTCGCCGAGGCCGACCGTGTCTACCTGGCACCGATCTACCACCGCGGCCGCTTGAGTAGCGAGGAGATTCTCGACGTGGAGAGCTTGCGCGCCGAACTCGGCGGTCTGGGTGTGCCGACCGTTCTGTGCGCAAGCTACGACGACCTCTACGACCGCGTGGTCAGCGAGGCGCGGCAGGGCGATGTCTTGGTGACCATGTCCTCGGGCAGTTTCGACGGCATGGCCAAGCGGTTGCTCGACGGGTTGGCCGGCGGACCGACGGAGGGTCAGCTGGAGGGTTAGTCGAGGGGAGGCTCGGGTAGCCGATCTTCGAGGATCGGCAGCTCGCCGGGCAGCAGCAGTTCACCGGCGCTGACCCCACGAACGGCGGCGCTCGGGACCAGGCCGACGATCTCCGTCTCGATGACTGTGGTGGCGAGTTTCCGCGCCTCGTGCCGGACGGCGGCCAGTGCCTGGCGTAGCGAGGTGCGGCGGTAGTCGACGAGGTTCATGCTCACCTGAGCCCTTCGCCGCCGGGTCAGCTCTACTCCGATCGCCTTGATTGCCGGCAAACCGCCGTTGGACTGACGGATGCGGCGAGCGATCCGCCGCGCCTTGGCCACCTCGGCGGTAGCCAGGACGGCGTTGAAGGCGACGAGGAAAAAACGGGCTCCGATCGCCGTGGCGCCGGCCTGGGAGTGTAGGCGAGATGGCCCTGCGTCCGGACGCCAGCCGCCCCCTGCGGCCATCCGCCTCGCCAGGCCGGCGACACCGCCCCGGCGCACGGCCGCGAGGTCGCGGCGTTGGAGGTGAGATGCCGCCTCCCCGTAGAAGAAAACCGGCAGATCGAATCGCCGGCCGACCGCTTGGCCCAAGCGTTGGGCGGCAGCGACGGCGTCCGCCATCGTCGCCTTTCCAAGCGGCACGAACGGCACGACGTCCACCGCCCCAATTCGCGGATGGACGCCGCGGTGCCGGCTTAGATCGATCTCGGATAGCGCGCGGTCGTAGAGGCGCAGGAGGGCGCAATGCAAAGCCGTTGCTGAGCCGGCGAGAGTCAGCACCGTGCGGTTGTGATCCGGGTCGCTGGAGAGATCCAGGAGCCGAACGCCTTTGCCCTGCACCGCGGCGGCGAGCCGATCGATGACCTCGCTTCGCCTTCCTTCGCTTAGGTTGGGAACGCATTCGAGGTAGGCCACCCCTACAGTCTATTGCAGCTTGAACCGGGACCTGATCGTAGGTGCGTGAGGCGGGTAGGCTCCATCTCCGCGACCTGTACCGGCCTTCCGGCGGTCTGCTAGGATGCGGCTATCCTCACGCCCTGCCGGCTTCGGCGTTGCGCTCTTCGCCGGAGGCGTTCCAAACATGAAATACCCTGGAAATTCATCGCTGTCCGAGGACGTCCGCGAGCGCATCCTCAGCACTTTCCAGCAGACGCGCGAGCTGGCGGCGAAAGGTAGCACGCAAGAGGCGCTGCTCGGCTGCGATTTCATCTTGCGGATGGATCCGGAGTTCGAGATAGCGCAGGTGCTTCAGGCCCGCCTGCGCACCACCGAAGGGCCGGTGCAGGTGGACGATCTGGATGCGGATTCGCCGCCCGTAGTGGTGCCGCAAGAGGGCGTGATCGACCTTGGCGACCTGGATGAGCTGGACAGCGATCTGCCGAATCTCACCGCTTGGTCCACCTCGGAAAAGCCGGAGCCGGAGCTGATCGAAGCGGATGCCTTGGAGGCGGCTCTCGAGGACTTGCTCGCCAAACGGGAGCTACAGCGGTTGGTCCAGGTGGCCGACCAGTACAAGGAGGAGGTGGCGGCCAATGGCGCCATTCGTGCTCTGGTCACCACAGCCTACACGCGGCTCGAAGCTGAACCCTACGTTCTGGAGTTCCTTGCCGGGGCGCGCAAGGCGATGGACTCCGGGAATGCGGAAGAGGCTCGAACGCTGCTGGAGAAGGCCCGGTCTCTCGACTCGAGCCACCCTGGAATCGAGGAAATCGGCCGTCTGCGCGACGTGTTTCATCAAGCCACGCCGGCTGCCTCTCAAGCCGAGGATGTAACGATCGCGGAGGAGAGCAATTTCGGTACCCTGTTGATGCCCAAACCGTCGTCGCCTCCGGCAGAGCCGGTGGGTGCTGCTGAGCTATTCGCTCATCCGGCCGATTCCGCGCCGGCGCCGAGCGCCGCAGCTCTCCAAGTCGACTTTGGGTCAGACACCGCGACGACGGATGGCGCCGGAACCGATGGCCGCATTGCGCAGCTTCTGGCCGAGGGGCAAGAGGCCTTCGATTCAGGCAGTTACCAGGCGGCGATCGACTCGTGGTCGCGGATCTTCCTGATCGATATCGATCACGAAGAGGCGGCACGCCGCATCGACCTCGCCCGCCAGCACAAGGCGGAAGATGAGCGTCGAGTCGAGGAGATGTTCAGTGACGCGATCGCCGCTTTCGATACCGGCAACCTCGAAGCGAGCAAGCAAGGTTTCGAGGAGGTGCTCAGGCTCCATCCGTCGCATGTCGCGGCGCGCGAATACTTGGAGCAGGTCGAACGCGGCGCCGAAGCGGTGGTGGAAAACCTGCCGCCGGACAGTGGAGCGGAGCTACCACCGCTAGTTGCCGACTCCGCGGTCGATGCGGAGTTGCCGATGCCGGGCGCCGTCATGGTGCCGCCGGATGGGCCGGTGACGACACCGCTGTCTGAGGCGTCGCGCCAGGGACGAGCCGGTTCGAGCAGTGGCACCGGTGCGTGGCGAAAGTTCGTCATGCTGGGTGCCCCGGTCTTGTTGGTGTTGGCACTGGCCGGCTGGTACGGCTGGCAGCATCGGGCCGACTTCTTCCCCAATTCGCACTCGCAAGAGAGCGCGAAGGCGCCAGGAGGCAATCCGATTCTGCGGGCGACACAACTCCACAAGGCGGGCAAGACGGCGCTGGCGCTCAAGGTTCTACGCAAGGTCTCGGCGGTCGATCCGGTCTACGAAGAGGCGCAAGCGTTGATCTCCCAATGGCACGCGCAAGCCTTGCCGGTGGTGGTGGACAGCGACACCGAACAGCTAGCGGAAGAGGAAGCGGCACGCCTGAAGGCCGAGGAGCAGAACCGGTTTCTCGTGGCTGCGCGCAAGGCTTTTCGCCAAGGCAGCAACCTCGCGGCGGTCGAACAATTTCAGCGCGCTCAGCGCGTGGGACCGCTGGCGCTCCCGGATGCGCGGCAGCTCGACGAAGCGGTGCGCCTCTTGGCTCCGCTGAAGAGGCAGCTGGAATTCTTTCGCCAAGGCGAGTGGGAAGTGGTGTTGCCGACCCTGTGGCGGCTGCACGAAGACGATCCCGACAACCGCGATGTGACCCGGTTGATGGTCAACAGCTACTACAACTTGGCGATTCGGGATCTGCAACGAGGCGACGCCGAGACGGCGGCGGAGCTGCTCGGTGAAGCGCGCGGTCTAGCTCCTGGCGACCCCACCCTCGAACGGCATCGCCTCTTTGCCGAGGTCTACGCCGAACGGCCCAAGGATCTACGCTACTGGATCTACACTAAGTATCTGCCCTCCCGATAGATGGCACGCTCGCGCCCACCCGACTCGCCCAGTCTGTTCGATCTGCCGCTTGAGCCCCCAATCTCCGAGGAGGCCGAGTTAGTCGACGCAAGCCCTGCCTCTGGTTTGGGCGACGCGGTTCTAGACACCGCCGCGCCAAAGCCTTCTTCGGCCCCCGTTCCCGCCCAAAGGGGACCGTCGGCCATGGCGCACGAAGAGCCACCGGAATTCCCGCGACAACTCGAATTGGGCGCCACGACCTTGGCGGCAGAGGTTGAGGCGCCGCCGCTGGCGCAAGAGTCCGCGCAGGAGGCCCTCGAGCCGGAAGAAGGCTCGGTGGCTGAGCGAATCCTCGGAGGCTTGGCCGACCTGACGCTCCACGCCGCGGTGGGTCTGATCCTGCTAGCCGGCGCGGCGATGGTCGGGGTGCGACCCAGCCTGGCCAAACTCCTCCCGCTCGGCCTCTTCCTACTGGTCTTCTCGTTCCTCTACGGCGCGGTCGCCCTCGCCTTTTGGGGCGCCACCCCCGGCATGGCGTGGCGACGCCTCGCAACCCGCGGCAGCGACGGCGAAGCACTGAGCTTCTCGCAAGCCTCCCTTCGGTGGCTGGGCGGGTTGACCACCCTGCTCCTCGCCGGCCTACCCCTTCTACCCCTGCTCTGGGGCGCCCGCGCCCTGAGCGATCGGCTGAGCGGCTCGGTCACGCTGCGGCTGCGGACCTGAGCGAGAGAGTCACGGTAGCGTCACCTGAGTCCAGGCGAGCCAAAGACCGTCAGCTGAGGGATCTACTTCCGGGGAGCGTCGCAGATAGATTGCAAATTCACCGTGGCTACGGTAAGCGGCGATCAGCGCTGGCCAGGAGCGCGTTGGGTATCCTGGGATCGGGCCGTCGAGTTCCAATGCCGTGCTTCGCGGCCGCGCTCGGTGATCGAAACTTTGAACGAAGAGCCGCTTCGTGTTGGTGTTCGGATCCCATTGATTCCATACCACCAAGGCGCGGCGCGAGGAGCATGCGAGGTCACTCATGCCGGTGACCGAACCGTCTACCTCTCCCTCCTTGATCTCGCGGGCTGGTGCTACCGGTTCGAGACGATCGCTCAAGGGCTGGATCCAGGTGGAGAGAGAGCCAGCGCGATCTCTATCCGCCCACAAGGCCAAGAGGCTCGCGCCACCGGTGGAGCAGAGGGCATGGACGATCCCTCGACTCTCGGGCTCGCTGAGGATTCGTTGCGGCCCGGCACGGCTGCCGTCGGGGTTGAAGAGCCGGATCATCGAGCGAGAGTCCTGCCAGCGAGTCCAGGTTACGGCCCACTGGCCCTTGGGTAGCGTGGATGCCGCGATCTTGCGGGCCGGCTCCACCGCCCCCGCTTCGCTGAGCGGCACCGTTGCGCTGAGGGATTCACCCTCGGCGTTGAACTTGCGCGCCCACAGGCCGGCACGCCGGCCACTGTCGTCTTCCTGCGTCCAGATCAGCCAGAAGTCCCCCGAAGGCAGAGGCAGCAGAGTCGGCGAGAAAAGATCGGCGGGTCTTCTCTCTAGTCGGATCTTGAGGGTTACCACCTCGGCCACATCCTGCCAACGGTGGATCGCCAGGCAGAGATCCTCATGGCTCTCCTCTAAGCAGGCGGCTGCCACCGCAAAGCGATCGGCACCGAGGCTGGCTACCGCTGTGTGCCGGTAGCACCATTTTCCCCAACTCTGGAGAAGCGGGAACGGTTCAGAGGCTGGCTTACCTTCGTGGTCGAACCGTTGGGCCATGCAGCGATCAGCAAGGCGGCCACGGGTTGTCTCCTTCCAAGCGATGAGCTGCCCGCCAGCAGGGTCTGGAACCACAACCGGCAGGATGCCGTGGAATTCCAACTCACCGATCAAGAAAGTGAACGGAGCCGCTTCGGGTGCGGGCGCGCTGCTGGTTACTGGCAACACCCCCGAGGCAGTGAGTAGGCTGAGCCAGAGGTAGAGCGGAACTGAAACCATGTAGACCTTCAGAAGAGGAAGTAGGTGCAGCTGAAGCAGGTCGCGGGGCAAAGGGTGCCTAACTGGATATGGCAGCTACCTCCTCCACCTCCGAAGCCTCCGCCCCCACCTCCGCCTCCTCCACCCGAAGTGCAGCTATATGATTGGCCGCTACAGGTGTACCTATATCCATCCCAGTTGTTGGCACACCACTGAGCATTCCAGAGTTGCTTGTCCCAATCGTCTTGCTCCATGATGTCGCAATGAATCGATCCCGTGGTGCAGCACTGGGCGTCGAGGAAGCTCAGCTCAGGCGTCTTGCCGTCCACCCAGTGAATGTAGCAGTCTTCACAGAAGGAGTTGTAAGCCATCAGAGCGCCAGAAAGGCAAAGAAATAAGACGACAGCGAGTAACACGGTCCATCCTGTTGAGTCGATCTTCTTTGTCATTCTAGTCCTCCTGGTTCAAGTTACTGTTGGGTTTGTCTTGGGTGGGCTGAGCGAGGTTTATGGTGAGCGAGCTGCCCGGTTTCACTAAGAATTGAGCTTCAGTGGGTAGGCTGATCGCCTGACGGCTGAGAAGAAGTTGAGCCTGTGCTGTGGATTCGACCCGAACGATTCGCCAGGAGCCGGTGGCCAGTTTTGCGATGACGAGCCGTGATGGCTTCGCGCTTTCCGGCTGTATTCGACCGGCGCTGAGCGGACTGAGCACGGCGCCGTTTGCCGTGACTAACCACAACGGAGGTGGGGGGAAGTCTCGCCAAGATTTGTCCTTGAGGTTCAAGATCACTTCTCCGGTCGTTGCTGGCAGCCGGATCTCCATGCCCTCATCGAGTCTTACAACGGTGGCCGTCGCAGTTTCGTCTGGAGCGATGACCTGGATGCTGACCTGTTCGCCCTCTCGGCCAAGGCTATCGAACTCGAAACTGCCACTTGTCGCGGTGGTCCACCGAGGTTGAACAACTTCCTCGCCTGGAGCGGAAAGGGGCCAGAACATCAATCCCTTGGCGCCGGCCACCGGTTTGCCTTCCGCCGAGATGACGATTCCGTGGATCCGCTCCTCCTCTCCCAACTTCACTTCGATCTCTTGCAGCAGCTCGCCGGCTGCGAGGTGGAAGGTCCGGGGCCTGCTGCGCAGCTTCCCGGCTGTGGCCGTGAGAGTCCAGTCTCCTTCGCCCAGTGCTTCAAGTTCGAATCGGCCATCCTTGTCACTGCGCGTCCGCCGTTCGATATGGCCCAGCGCGGCGATCGAGTCATCGCTTTGGCAAAGGTGTACCTGGGCGATCAAGGGAACTCCTCGCGGGGCAATCATGTGGCCGGTGATGCGGGCCGAGGGTAGTTTGATGATCAAAGGCTCGTCAGGATCTTCCAGCACCACACCACGTACTATGGCGCGTTGAAAACGGCCTTCCCGGTCGCTCACTTCAACCCGATAGCTACCCGTTCGCTCTACCGACACCGTGAAGTTGCCTTCAGCGTCCGTGCGTACCGTCATCTTGCGCCGGCCGTCCAACGGCGTTGGAACCAAGGTCAAGACTCCTTCGACCGGTTCGTCGCCGAGACGCACCTCGCCGGCAAAGAGAAGGTCGGAGAGGGCGAGTGACGCGCGATGGATCTCGCCCGGCTCGATATCGATGATTGTCTCGCCGGCCGGAGAACGCCGTCCGCCGAAATCGATGACCCCGGTGAGTCGCCAGCTCCCAGGGCTGATTTCCGCGAATCGTGCCATCAGGTCGCCGGTGATTTCCGCTCTAAGTTGGCGAGGTCCATCGCTTAGGTTCTGATCGAGCCGTTCGGCGTAGACGCCAAGAGGAATTGCCTCTTGGTCTAGCCAACGGTCAGCTTGTTCGATTGCGACCTCAAGCACGCTTGTCGGCTTTAGCTCTACTTCTGGCAGAATTACTTCTTGGCGTCCAGCGACCGCGAAAGGGGGAGAGAAAACGGCAAAGCGTCGGTCCGGCGCTTGCATCCGTAGGAGGAATTCACCTTTGGGGATTCCACCAATCCGTACCCAACCATGATCGTTGCTAGATTGTTGGATCGATATGGTTTGCACCTCGAAAGGAGTAGTTCCCCTAGCGAGGGAGGGAGCGGTCGTCGAGGTGACTCCCACTTCAACTCCGGCAACGGGGTGGTGGTCGATCGAATCGACGATGCGAGCGAGCACGGTGTTGCCGTGCTGAAATGGAATCGTACCCAATTCTGCAAGCCGCTCCGCGTCGAGCGTCTTTGGTCCCCATGGACGAGCAGCGAAGCCTCCCGCCAGCAGCAGTCCTTCAACGCACCCAGCAGGAATGGTGGCCTCAAAACTGCCATCCTTGTTGATCAACGCGGGGAACTCACCGAGCGGATTCGAGTCGGTCGGTGGGCGGTGCTGCTCGGAGCAACGGCGAACTATTGCCAAGAGCTGGGGCGGCATTGCTCCGCCTTGCGGTGGCTGCACCTTGCCGCTCAGTTGAGCTCGGGAGAAGGTGTTGATTCGCACCTCCTCGGCCGAAGAGGTGCAGGGCACAGGCGGTGTGATCGCCAGGCTGTGTGGCGAGGAAATGCGGTAGCGAGCACCGGGGCGGCAGTGAGTCAACTCAACCCGCAATCCACCGGAAACTGGGGCTACCTGACTTGCTACCGGTGTGGCCCCATCCGCACTCCACTCTTCGACTTGGACCCTTCCTCGCCAAGCGGATGGAGAAGAGATGAGGAGGATGGATAGCGCTGGACTCTTGAGGGAAACTCGTGTTTCTCTTCGGGGCTCCAATTCGGCGAAGTGGCCGAGATTGAGTTGTAGCTGTTGACCTCGAGAGAGTTCGACTCGGCGCAGAGTGATCGGAGCCCGCCAGCCATTGTCGTGAGGTGGTCCGCGCAGCCACAACTCGTAGGCGCCAGGTGCGAGTGAAGACCATTCTTGAGTCTCGCCGGTTCGAGGTCTGGAGAGGAGAGCGGCTTGTAGCTCAAGAGGCAAGGTGTTGCGCGCTACTGGACCGAGAGGTGCGAGGATCAACCGGTCGTAGGATGGCGAAGCCACCTCGGATTCGCTCCACTCGACCTTGAGGCTAGATCCAGGGGAGAGCACGACGGTGGCGAGTTTCGTCGCTGCGCTATTTGGGTTGAGCTGCTCGAAAATGCGTGGTGAGAAGCCCCTAGCCTCAGCCACGATCAGGTGTCCCATCGCGGGGGCCATGGCGAGCCGGAAACGGCCCTCGCGGTCGGTGATGATCGAGAAGTTGCTGGCCAAGTGCTCTTCACCAAGAGGGCTGAGGCGTAGACCAAAGTCATGGAGAAAAGCTCGCAAGCGGCCTATCCGGCCCCCCGCGATAGGTTGACCTTCCTGGTCTGTCAGTTGGCCTGGCACCCGGAGTAGAGAACCGAGCTCGATATCGAGTCGGGTAGTCTTTCCGGTTTCGATCTTGAACGGAGCGCTGTAGTGAGTGGTGAACTCTGGCGCTGAGGTGACAATTCGGTAGGAGCCGGGCGTTAACCGCCAAGCGAAGGGGCGACCCTCTTTGAAGATCTCTTCGCGCTGCGGTGCGTTCCACATTTCCCGCTCGGACACTACCGCAGCGTAGAGATTTGGGACTCTTCGGCCGGTGTTGGTCCTAACCTCAACTTCAACGTGCCCGACTTCCTGCCGGGGAGTCGAGGCGTTGGCTGAGCGCGGGTAGAGGCATCCCACTGCTAGTAACATATAACCGATTGCAGTACAAAACAGAGGTGAGTAGCGCATTACGGCGAAGGCTATTGTAGCGAATCAACAATTGTCAAGCGCTCCCCTCTGCCATCTTGGGCCAGCCCGAAGAGGGAACCGCCACGCGGCGCCCGAGCCCATTTTCCAGGACCGTGCCTGGCCTAGCTGCAGCGTGGATGGGCGCCCAGGCCTCTCACCCGCGCTTCCATTTACCGTAGAAGGGCCATGCTGCCCTCACGATCGACAAGACGGAGACAATCCGTCGCCAATGTGAGGGCCGAGCCCAGATCAGCTGTCGTCGCCGGAGCCTTCTTGCGCTCGTTTGAAGAAGTCGGCCATGGCGCCGAAGGTGCCGCCGCCGGTGGAGGAGGTGACTTGCGGGGGGCCGCTGGGGCGTCGTCGGCCTCGATCGCCGCCGCGACCTCGATCGCCGCCGCCGCCGCCACCGTAGCCGCGTCCTCGACCACCGCCACCGCCGCCACCGCCGCCGCCGCGACTTTGCCCCTCGGGGGCCATCGAGAGCGACACCCGCTTGGCGGCGAGATCCAGGCTGAGCACTCGAACTTCGACATCCTGGCCGGGTTGGACCACCTCTTTGGGGTGATCGACACGCCGACCGGCGCCGAGTTCGCTGATATGGACCAAGCCATCGACTCCCGGCGCGATACTGACAAAGGCACCGAAGGTCTCCAGTCGCACGACCTTGCCGGGGACCGTGTCACCCTCGCGAATGGACTCGGCGGCCTGCTTCCACGGATCCGGTGCCAGGGCGCGCCGGGAGAGTGAAATGCGCTCCGGGCGCTTGCCGTCTTTGCTCACTTCGATCTTGGTGATCTTGACTTCGATCCGTTGACCGACTTGCAAGACGTCCTTGGGATGGGCCACGCGGACGTGGTCGATCTCACTGACGTGGAGGAGGCCGTCGAGGCCGCCGAGGTCAATGAACGCGCCGTACTCGGTGAGCGAAGAGACCGTGCCTTGGAGCACCGCTCCGAGTTGCAGGTTGGCGCGCGTCTCGGCGGCTTGTTGCTGTGCCTGCACTTCCAAGACGGCTCGTCGGGAAAGAACGATGTTCGGGCGCCGCCCCTTGGCCGGGCTTTCCTCGAACTTGCTAATCAGGAAGGCCAAAGTCTGCTGGACGAACTGGCTCGGGTCTTCCACGTAGCGCAGGTCGAGCTGAGACATGGGGCAAAAACCGCGCAGTCCGGCGACTTTGACTTCAACGCCACCCTTGTTGAGGGAGGTGACGATACCGTCGACCGGGAGCCCTTTTTGGTAGGCGATGCGCAGTTCTTCCAGCGCCTTCTGGCCTTGGCCGAGCTTGATGCTGAGCAGCAGGCCGCCACCGTCGTCACGTCCGCGGACCACCGCGTCCACCTCGTCGCCGATGTTGGCGGTGACGTTGCCTTCGTCGTCGCGCAGTTCCGCTAGGTCGACGATGCCTTCGGCTTTGGTGCCGAGGTCGACGAAAGCGCTGGTTTCGCCGATCGAAATAATCTTGCCTTGCACTCGTTCGCCGGGTTTGGGTCCACCCTCGACAGCGGCGGAATCTTCACCTTTGTCGGCCTCGAACTCGGCGAGAGCGCTGGCGAAGTCTTCCTTGGCCTCGGTCGCGGGAGTTTCCTCGACCACTTCCGGGGCTTCGGCAGCCGGGGCTTCGGCAGCCGGCTCTTCAGCGGCCGCGGTCTGTGCAGCGGTCGCGGTGTCTTCCGCCGGGGCTGCTGGCTCCGCTACGGGCGCTTCTTCGCTCGTGGCGGGCTCACCCGAGGCGGCTTCGGCCTCCTTGGCCTCGACTTTGCTCGCCGCCTCGGCGGCGGGCTCTGCCGCAGCTTCTTCCGCCGGCGCTTCGCCGGCAGCCGGTTGAGGTATCTCAACCGCCACCGTGGCAGCGGATGGAACCGGCTCGGCCTCGGCTTCGACTGTAGCGCCGGCCTCCGGTGCTGGTGAAGCGGCGGTCACCGCTTCGTCGGCGACGGTGTGATCGGTGGGAACTTCTTCTACGACGGCATTCTGTTCTTCGGACATGGACGCTCTCCGGGCCACTTCTTATCGGGCCATGGGGTGAACTTGGTTGACAACACTACCCATAACGTCCGTGACTCTGCCGTGACCCTGCAAAGTGGCGCTCAAGGCTAGGGGGCATTGGGGGCTGGATCTTTGGACGGGAGGGGGATTTTAGAGGGAGGAATTATACCGTATTTTCTCGCCGAGTCAGCCTCTTGGCCCAACTCTTCTTGGGAAGTAGTCGGTCAATGCCGTCGTGGCGGTATGGTCGACCCATGCCAGGAAGGCGAGAACCAGTCATGAGTCGACTCGCAAGGGGGTGGTTATTCTGCCTTCAAGGCGGCTCGAGCTCGGGCCAGCGCGCGCTGGCGAGCGGCGAATTCGATCTCGTCGCCAGCCGGAAGCACCTCAGCGGCGGCGAGATCCGCACGCGCGGTTGCCGCATCGATCTCTTCGGGCGTCTGGGCAAACTCGGTGAGTACGCTCAAACGGTTGCCGACCATCTGGGCGAAGCCACCGTCCACCAGCAGGCGGTAGTCGCCGTCGGTCGTGTGCGCCCGCAACCAGCCGGCGCCCAGTTTCACCAGCAGGGGGGCTCGATGCGCCTGGATCCCGATCTCGCCGTCGTGGGCCGGGAAGGCGCAGAAGCTTGCCTCGGCTTCGAGGATGGGTCGATCAGGGGTGATGACGCTGAGTTGGAAAGTCTCGTCGGCCATGGCGATCCGCTACGCGGCCTCCATCTTCTTGGCTTTTTCCGCTGCTTCCTCGATCGAGCCGACGTACATGAAGGCGGCGTCGGGCAGGTGGTCCCACTTGCCGGAGCAGAGTTCGTCGAAGGAGCGGATGGTTTCTTCGCGCGAGGTGTAGTTACCGGGGAAGCCGGTGAACTGCTCGGCGACGTAGAAGGGCTGCGAGAGGAAACGCTCGATCTTGCGCGCTCGCCGCACCGTCAACTTGTCGTTCTCCGACAGCTCGTCGGTACCGAGAATCGCGATGATGTCCTGCAAGTCCTTGTACCGTTGTAGGGTCTGCTGAACTTGGCGCGCCACCCGGTAGTGGTCCTCACCGATGTTCTCGGGAGCGAGGATCCGGCTGGACGAAGCCAGCGGATCGACCGCCGGATAGATTCCCTTCTCGGCGATCGAGCGTTCGAGGTTCACCGTCGAATCGAGGTGAGTAAAGGCGGTGGCGGGGGCAGGGTCGGTGTAGTCATCGGCGGGCACGTAAATCGCCTGGATCGAGGTCACCGCGCCGGCGGTGGTCGAAGTGATTCGCTCCTGCAACTCGCCCATCTCGGTGCCCAGCGTCGGCTGGTAACCGACCGCGGAAGGCATGCGGCCGAGCAGCGCCGAAACCTCGGAGCCAGCCTGGGTGAAGCGGAAGATGTTGTCGACGAAGAGCAGGGTGTCGGCGCCGGTCTGATCGCGGAAGTACTCCGCCATGGTCAAGGCCGAGAGGGCGACGCGAAGGCGGGCACCCGGCGGCTCGTTCATTTGACCGAAGACCATCACCGTTTGGTCGATGACGCTCTTGCCGGTGTCGCCAATCTCGGCTTCCTGCATCTCTAGCCACAGGTCGTTTCCTTCGCGAGTGCGCTCGCCGACTCCGGCAAAGCAGGAGTAGCCGCTGTGGAAGCGGGCCAGGCGGGCGATCAGCTCCTGGATGATGACCGTCTTGCCGACCCCGGCGCCGCCGAACAGACCGGTCTTGCCACCGCGAACCAGCGGGCAGAGCAGGTCGATCACCTTGATGCCGGTCTCGAACAGCTCGGTCTTGGCCGAGAGGTCGGCGAATTTCGGCGGCAGGCGATGTATCGGCCGTCGCTCGACAGTTTTCACCGGGCCGAGGTCGTCGATCGGCTCGCCGATCAAGTTGAAGACGCGGCCGAGAGTTTCCTCGCCGACCGGGACGCTGACCGCCGAACCGGTATCGAGGATCAATGTACCCCGCCGTAGTCCGTCGGTCGAGCCCAAGGAGATGGCGCGCACGCGGCCACCACCGAGGTGGGCGGCGACCTCGCACCACAGCGTCTCTTTGGTGGTCTTGCCGAGCACCGTCTTTTCGATCTCGACTTGCAGAGCGTTGTAAATCTCCGGCATCGAGTCCTCGGGGAACTGTGCGTCGAGGGTAGAACCGATGACTTGGATGACCTTGCCGTAGTTGCCGTTTTCCATTCGTTTTCCCGTTCTTGCGTTCTATTTAGGCGAGTGCGGTGGCGCCGCCGACGATGTCGAGCAGCTCCATGGTGATCGCGGTTTGGCGCGCGCGGTTGTATTCGCGGCTCAGTAGTTTGATCTTGTCTTCCGCCGCGTCGGTAGCGGCCTTCATCGCCACCATGCGGGCGATCTGCTCGCTGATGGCGCCGTCGGAAAAGGCCTGGAAGAGGCGCAGCCGCACGGTGGCGGGAAGGAGTTCCTCCAGCAGTTCCTTGGGGTCGGGCGAGAATTCGTATTCGACCTGCGCCATACTTGCGCCTTCGCCGGGCTCCTGGCTCGACAAGGGCAGCAACTGCACCACCTCCGGCGCCTGGTGTCCGGAAGAAATGAACCGTGTGTAGGCGACGTGTACGGAAGCGATCTCGCCGCGGATGAAGCGGTCCATCAGGGAGCTGGCGATCGACTCGATCTCGCCGAACTCCGGCATGTCGCTGATCTCGGTCAACCGCTCGCTGATCTGACGGTTGAGAAACTCGAAATAGCTGATGCCCTTCTTGCGTGCCATGTAGACGTCGGTCTCGATACCGTCGGCGGCCTGAGCGTCGAGGTGCTCGATGGCCTTTTTCAACACGTTGGTGTTGAAGCTGCCGCACAGGCCGCGCGAACTGGAGATGACCACCAGGGCCGAACGGTCGACCTCCTCCGGTTGGCGCATCAGTGGGTGGTCGATGCCCTCGGCGGCGGCCGCCAGATCGCTGACCACCTCGGCCAACTTTTCGCTGTACGGGCGAGACTCGGTGGCACGGGTGAAGGCGGCCTGAAAACGGGCCGTTGCGATCAGCTGCATGGTGTGCGTGATCTTGCGGATATTGCGCACCGCGTCGCGGCGCTTGACGAGAACTCTGCGGTTAGCCATGAGATGTCACCGGCTAGGCGGCACCGGCATCGAAGTGACTCTTACGGCCCTCGATGACGCGGGTGATCTTGTCGGTCAGTTCGTCGGACAATGACTTCTGCGTGCGAATCTCTTCTAGGATCTCCGGGAACTCGTCGCGGAAGGATTGCAGGAGGGCCTCTTCGAAGCGAGCCACCGAGTTGACCGGTAGGTCGTCGAGCAGCCCTTTGACGCCGGCGAAGATGGAAACCACCTGCTCGTCGACCGAGAAAGGCCGGTACTGCGCCTGCTTGAGCAGCTCGACCATGCGGGCGCCGCGGTCGAGTTGCTTCTGGCTCGACGTGTCGAGGTCGGTGCCGAGTTGGGCGAAAGCCTCCAGGGCACGGAAGGCGGCGAGGTCGAGGCGCAAGGAGCCGGCGATCTTCTTCATCGCCTTGATCTGCGCGTTTCCGCCGACGCGAGAGACGCTGATGCCGACGTTGATTGCCGGGCGAACCCCGGCGAAGAAGAGGTCCGGGTCCAGGTAGATCTGACCGTCGGTGATCGAGATCACGTTGGTCGGAATGTAGGCCGAGACTTCACCTTCGAGGGTCTCGATGATCGGCAGGGCGGTCAACGAACCGCCGCTGTTGGGGAAGCGGTGAACCTTGAAGTTGTCCTTGTCATCGAGGCTGTCCAGCCAGGCGGCGGCGCGCTTGGCACCGTCGGGGCGGTGATAGAGACCCTGCGTGTCGTCCGGGCGATGTTCGGCGGGAGCCTTGAGCCCGTCGGGATGCTGGCGCACCGCGCTGCGATCATTCGAGTCGTCCGCGGTCTCCTTGGCGACGACCGCGTACTCGTCGCGCAGCTTGCAGCTGCGTTCAAGCAGGCGGGAGTGTAGATAGAAGACGTCACCCGGGTAGGCCTCGCGGCCCGGCGGCCGCTTGAGCAGTAGTGACAGCTGCCGGTAGGCCTGCGCCTGCTTGGAGAGATCGTCGTAGACACAGAGGGTGGCACGGCCTTGCGAGTACATGAAGAACTCGGCGATGGCACAGCCGGCGTAGGGTGCGATGTATTGCAGCGGAGCCGGGTTCGAGGCCGACGCCGAGACGACGACCGTGTAGTCCATGGCCCCCACCTCGCGCAGCTTCTCGACCAGCGCGGCCACCGTCGATTCTTTCTGACCGACGGCGACGTAGACGCAGATGACGTCGCCACCCTTTTGGTTGATGATGGTGTCCACGGCGACGGCGGTCTTACCGGTCTTGCGGTCGCCGATGATCAGTTCGCGCTGGCCGCGGCCGACCGGGATCATCGAGTCGATTGCCTTGATACCGGTCTGCAACGGTTCGTTGACCGGCTGGCGGGCTGAGATGCCGGGGGCGGTGAACTCCAGCGGTTGGCGCTGGTTCGTCTCGATGGCACCGAGGCCGTCGAGCGGTCGGCCGAGCGGATCGACCACCCGGCCGATCATCGATTCGCCCACCGGGATGCTCAGCAGCTCGCCGGTGCGCTTGACTTCGTCGCCCTCTTTGATTCCCAGGTACTCGCCGAGGACGACGGCACCCACCGACGTCTCTTCGAGGTTGAAGACCTGACCCGAAGCGCCGTTCTCGAAGACGAGCCGTTCGCCGGCCATCGCTCCTTCGAGCCCATAGATGCGGGCGATACCGTCACCCACCTCGAGAACTTTGCCCACCTCGGCGAGATCGATCTCGCTGCGGTAGTGGCTGATCTCTTCGGTGATGACGGAGGAGATCTCGTCGACTTTGAACTTCGTGTCCATGCCTTATCCTCTCGTTCAGGCGCTAGGCCTGCGAATCTACTCTTGTTCGACGGGCCCGCAGAATCTCACGCGAGGTCCGCGCGGCCAGGGTTTCGTTCATTTTTTCCAACTCGCGCACGACGCTCGAGTCGATCTTCTGGTCACCGAGGCGCAGCACCATGCCGCCCAATAGCTGCTCGTCCACGACCTCGACCAAGCAACTCTTCTTGCCGGTGAAGCGATCCACCGCCGCTTGCAGGCGGGCGCGCAGCGCGTCGCTGAGCGGCACCGCGGTGGCCACCTCCACGTCGATCTCGCCGCGCAGCGTTTGCCGCTCTTGGTGCAAGGCGGTGACGATAGCGGCGAGCATCTCCAGTCGGCCCTTACGGTTGATCACTTGCAGGCTGTCTACAGCCAGGTCGCTGGCCTTGCCGCGAAAGATCTTCTCCAGGCTGGCGGCGCGCTCTTCGGCGTCGACCAGCGGACTGGAGAAGAAATCGGCCAGCTCGGCGTTGCCACTGAGCGCGGTGGCCAGCTCCTCGAATTCGGCGAGGAGCGAATTGGTCACTCCCTGGCGCTCGGCCAACTCGAGAATCGAGCGAGCGTAGACGCTGGCGATGGCAAGTTGTTTGTCGTCGATGTTGGGCATGACGGTTCCTTGGGCTTTGCTGGTGCGGTACTGTTGGCGCGGTGCCGTTGGTGCAGGCCAGCCGAGTGTCGACTGGGCGTTGACCTAGTTCGCGGGAGTTTGGCTCTCTAGTTTGGCAATCGAGTCGGCGATCAGCTGCTCGTGGTCGGTGGCGGAAAGCTCTTTGTGGATGATCTTGCCGGCGACACCGACCGCCAACTTGCCGGCCACGCCGTAGAGATCCTTGATCGCCGTCTCTTTGGCGATCCCGATCTCGCGCTTGGCGCGCTCCAAGGCCGCCTCCGCTTCAGCGCGCGCATCACTCTCGATCTTCTGTTTGACGACCTCGCCGTCGCGCCGACCTTCGTCGACGATCGCCGCAGCTTCGGCGCGCGCCGCGGCCATTTTCTGCTCATACTCCTTGAGCTGCGACGCGGCGGCGGCGCGGGCTTCGTCGGCCTTGGCCAGCGAGTCGTGGATGAAGTTTTCGCGTGCCTGGAGTTGGCTCAGAATCGGGCCCCAGGCGAACCTCCCCAGGATGAAGAGCACCACAAAGAAGATCACCAACGTCCAGACTACGTTTCCGATGTCGCCCGCAAAGATGCTGGGCGAGCCACCCTTGGCATCCGAAGCCAGAGAGACTGCGACGGGAAGCAGAGCCACGAGTGCCACAACGATTGCTAGGAAGAATCTCGCTCGACCGAGTTTGTACTTTTTTTCGTTCATCATCCATCCGCTCCCGTGATGGGGGCCTCGAAGGGGAGGTCGAGACAGCCAGAGAGCCGCCCCGACTTCCTTTACCGTTGCGGGGTCAGCGAATTACTAGAAAACCGAGGATCAGCGCCGTGAAGGTAGCCCCCTCGATTAGCGCCGCGGTCAAAATCATAGGGGTGAAAATCTGGGCTGCCACTTCCGGCTGGCGAGCCATGGACTCGACGGCGCTACCGCCAATGCGGCCGATACCGGACGCCGCACCCATGATGATCATGCCGAAGCCGATGCCGAAACCGAGCTTGGCAGCACCCGAGCTGGTGAGAAATGTCGCGGTTTCCGGCGCGGCTTCGGCCGCGATCGCCGGGACGACGAAGCCGGCCACGAGAACGGCCAGAAACAGGCCGAGGCTGATTCTTACGAGATTCTTGGTCATGATTGGGAAATCCTTTTTCTGATGGAGTGCGCGTGCGAGACCGAGCACCGGTACCGAGTCACCATCGCAGTCACGCCTCACGGCCCGCGTGTCTCGCGCATATCCGGGCATGGCGACTAAAAGCAGAGAAGAGCTAGTGTGCGTGCTCCTCATCATGATGGATGTTGACCGACATGCCGATGAACAGCGTGGTCAGGAAGGTGAAGATGAACGCTTGCAGGAAGGCGACGAAGAGCTCAAGCATCATGATGGCGACGCTGCCTAATACCACGGGTACAGCGATGGCCGAGCCCATGGCCCAACTTGAGGAGCCTGCCGCGAAAATGAAGCTCAGCAGGACTGCCAGCAGTAGGTGCCCGGCAATCATGTTCGCGAACAGACGCATGGTCAGTGCGACAATCTTGGCGCCTATGCCGATGGCCTCGATGATCACCATTAGCGGAATCATGTACCAAGGGCCACCGCCGGTGAGGAAGTGCCAGACGTAAGCCTTGCCGCCAATGCGCAAGCCGTTGAAGATCATCATGAAAAGGGTCATCAAGGAGAGACTACCGACGACCCAGATATTGGCGGTCGCCGTGCCACCCAGGTGGGTGCCAAACATGGCCGAAAGGGGCGCAATGGGCAGCAAGCCAAGTAGGTTGATGGTCAAGACAAAAAAGAAGACGCTCCAGATGTACTTGATGAACCGGTCAGTATGCTCACCTAGTGCCGGCTTGGCGACCTCTTCGCGCAGGTATTCGCAGATTCCTTCGATCACCGTGGCAAAGCCGCGTGGAACCAGGCTACCGACGCCGTCGCGCTCGCGACTGAGCCGAACGAGCACCGGAAAGAAACCGACCAACAACAATCCAGCCACGATCAACATCGAAATGTGATCGCTCATCCAGGTGATGACTCCCTCAGGAGTGAGAAAGCCGAGATCCTTCTCAATCACTTTGAGCGGATGCTGGACGACGTGATCCAAGGGGTCGGCGCCCGAGGCACGGAAGAATTGAGAGATCATGAGGGAGTGGTTCCTTGTTGACCGGTTCGGAGAGCTTGCATGGCAAAAAGTACGTCGAAAACCAGGAGCACTACGTAGCTGATAGCAACCCAGAGCAATAGGGGCTCAATGGCGAGAGTGTCGCTGAAAATCGTTACTGCGGCGAACGCGAACCCCATCGCCATCGCGAACCGAAGACCCATCGCGACCAAGGCGTAGGCGGCGGCGGTCAAAGGTAGGGTGTTGGCCTTGACGAGCAGAAGCGGCAGGCTACTCAGCCCCGAAGCGACGGCGCCGATTGCACACCCGGCGACCATTGCGATAATTGCTTCTCTTCCTGCCAAACGTCGAGTCGGCAGGTAGCCAAGCAAGATGAGGACCGCGGTCGCCCCTAGGATCCAGCCCAGGAACCGCAAGTATCTTGTGCCCGCAGAGCTGCTCATGGCTATTGGTCGCCGCCTAGCTCTTCCTCCCCTTTTTCCGTTTCATGTGTGTGCGCGGCTTTGTTTTCTCGCATTGCGCGAGTCCATTGACTCGCGGCTCGATACAAGTTGTACGACCCTCCGACCAGACCAAGACCGAGACCGATCAAGACGCCCCATGGCGAACAGTTGAAACGGTGATCTACCCAGTACCCGAGAAGGGACAAGCCAACAATCGCCGCTGCGAATTCGAGTCCGAGGGAGCTGGAGCGAAACCCGTTCGGACGGCGCTGCTTCCCCAATATATCGTCCACATTGTGTTGTTGTTGTGTTTGGGATAGGCGACCCACCGGGATGCTGAGTCAGCGAGCGCTAAGCGCAAGTCTGCCAGCTGAGGTTCCGTCGCGGTGGACGGAGCATAACAACTTTGTCAAGCGGGTTCAAGGCATCTTCGGCGGCTTTTCCCAAGACCCCGTGGTGGTGCGCGGGCTAAGCCCGGGGAAGGGGAATGGGCGGAGAGTCGCCGTCCTCTCTTCGCGGCGGGTGCGAGACGGTATCATTCATTCCAAGGACCGAAGTTCGAGGAGAGAGAGCTCCGCCTTGCAGGGTACCGGGGCGGCCGGCCGAGTGTTGCTCTTCCCATGCGATGAACTTGGATCGGAACGATGCGGGACGACCAGCGGCCTCCACAAGATGACGAACCCACGGAAGGATCGCGGCAGGGTGATCGGATCGGTCCGTACCGTGTCGAACGGCGGCTCGGGATGGGCGGAATGGGAGAGGTCGTGCTGGCCTACGACGAGCGCCTCGATCGCAGGGTCGCCATCAAGCGCATTCGCCGAATCTCCGAGGCCAGTGCCTCGGACCGTGCCCGTTTTCGGCGCGAGGCTCGATCGGCGGCCGGCCTGAGCCATCCGGCGATAGTGCAAGTACACGACATCCTGAGAGATGGTGATAGCGACGCGATAGTCATGGAGTGGGTCGACGGCCTCACGCTGGCCGACCGCCTGCAGAAGGGTCCGTTGCCCTTGCGGGAGACTCTGAGATTGGCGCGCGAGGTCTCCGAAGGGCTTGCCGAGGCCCACTGCGCCGGCTTGGTGCACCGGGATCTGAAGGCCGAGAACGTGATGGTGACGCCTAACGGTCACGCCAAGATTCTCGACTTCGGGCTGGCGAAGCCTGTCTCCATCCAAGACATCGACGAGACGTTGACCCGAAAAGGAACCCTCCTGGGAACGGTCCGCACGATGTCGCCCGAGCAGGCCGGCGGCCGCGAGGCCGACCTCGAGTACCGCCGGGGCCATGTCGAGGAGGCACGAACACACCTCGAGGAATTGCTTCGGCGCGCGCCGACGAATACCCGGGGGCTGGGCAAACTAGCGCAACTCGAGCTGCTCTACGGAGATCTGTCGCGGGCCGAACAGGTCGCTCAGAGGGCGATCGAGATTCAGCCTCACCGCAGCTATTTCACCAACCTTGGGCTGGCCCGCTTTCTCCTCGGTCGGTACGAAGAGGCGAAGACCAGCTACCGGCAGGCGCTGACTCTCGACCCGGGCAACCTGACGGTGCGGTTGAACCTGGCCGATGTCCACTGGGCCTTGGGGGATGAAGCGCAGACCCGGTCGGTCTGCGTGGAGATCGTGGAAGAGCTCGAAACGCGGGACCGCGCGCCGACGGAAACCATGACCATGGCCCAATGCCTGGCCTATCTCGGTGACGCGCACCGTGCCGTGGCGCTGACTCTCGATATGCTGCGGGAGCACCCGGAGCACGCGGAAGTGGCCTATCAGGCAGCGGTGGTCTACGCCGTGGTCGGAGAGACCGCTTCGGCACTGGTCAGTGCCCAGAGGGCCCGCGAACGGGGAGTTCAGCCGCGCTGGTTCGAGATTCCGGCTTTTTCCTCCTTGCGGTCCGATCCTCGTTTTGAAGCGGTGATCGCCACTCTCCCCTGAGCCTGTCCGTCCCGGGTCACCGAGGGTCGTCCAAGAGCGCGGTAGGCGGCCCTTCCACGCCCGGATCCCCCTGGTCGTCGATCGTCGGGTCCGGACTGCTCTCCAACAGCACTGTGTGGTCGGCCACGCTGACCATCTGGAATCGGTAGTGGTACTTGCCGGTGGCAACGTCGGTGCTGCCGGTGGCGAGAAGGCTATGATCGCGGGTGTCGATGCTGCCAAAGGGACCGAAGTAGGGGTTCGTTTCCGAGGGTCCTCTATCGATATCGAAGACGATTCGGGGGTACCAGACGGGGATCTGGCTCGGTGGCTCGATGACCTCCCACAGGATGGATTGGCCGGCGCAGAGGGAGACCTGCTCTCGCTGCACCACCAGGCGGCGACCTTCTGTGTGGTGAACCTCGATGACGGCCGGTCGGGCCTCAAGGACTTCGTTCTTGAGCAGCCCTGCGTTGGATGGAACGATCGACTGGCCGGTGTCGGCGGGCGGTTCGAGGAGGGCACGGTAGCGAAACTCGCCATCGATGCCGTTGTTGCCGCAGGCGATGACCGTCGACCTGGTGCGGCAGAGGTTGATAAAAGGGCCCGAATACAAGTCTGGCTGCCGATTCTCATCGATCTCGAAGTGAATGGCCGGCGTCCAACCATGAGCGACCAGACCCTCGATGCCCTTGAACACCCACACAAGAGAGTGGATCGGGGAGGTGTCGTTGGTGAGCGTGTGCTCGCTCTTACGTTCGTCCAGGAGCAGGCGAGGTGACGGTTGGCTTTCGAAGGTGACGAGGATGTGGTGGTCAGTGTGCATGGAATCCTCCCGAGTTGTAAGGAGCCGATCTCCGGATCGCGACTTCACGTTGACTGCTGGGTTTTCCAATGCCATAGAGCAATGCTCGTGCCAAGGGCGCCCGGTTGCGTCGATGCCGGCATGGTCGAGGACCATCGCTCGGCGCGAGGTCGGGGTCTCTCGACAGCATGCCGCGCCTCTCAAGCCATCTGCTGCGACTTGCTGGGGCAAGGTGGCTGGGGCTGCACCCCTACGATCTTCGTCGTCTGATTCGCACCCTCGATCCGCGCTCCCAGATCCAGCGCCGTTGCGGAGATGTTGCCAGTCGATCTCTATCCGATCGGATAGAGCGCCCTATCTGATCGGATAGAGATCCACCGAGAGTCTCAGCGAGGCAGTGCCGGGGATCGTCAAGGCTCGGGCGCTGGCGCGGAATCCAAGTTCGCACCGCGCGATTCAGAGAGGGTGCTGGTCGAATCCGCCCCTGGTGAGTTCACTGGCCCCTCAGCCGTAATCTCGATCGCCAGCGGCTCTTCTGGGGCGGCTCTGCGATCTCGATCGCAGCCCGCGAGGCAGAGGGCGAGGAGCGGCAGCAGGGCCACCGCCCGACACAACGGTCGTCTGTGCTGTAGCTCCATCTGGTGCCGCATCATCCCAACCTCAGCTCGGCAGGACGTGGAGCACCGCAGGCTGCCCGCCGTCCGTAGCCAGATCGCTCGGCACCTGGATCTTCTTGTCGAGGATCTCCTGCTGCCGCTCCATCAGCTGCGCCAGCGTGGTGCCCCCCAGGATGTTGTTGACCGCCTGCTTGACCTTGAGGAAGACCTCCCGGATCACGCAGTGTTCGGGCCCGACTTCGATGTTGCACGGCAGCGCCAGGATCTGATCGACCGACGTGGTCTGCCCTTCGAGGGTGATCAAGATGTCACGCAGGGTGATCGCATCGGCCGATCGCGCCAGCAGGTGGCCGCCTTGGGGGCCGCGGTTGGACTGGATCAGATGGTCTTTGGAGAGCAGGGCCAGAATCTGGCGCAGGTAGGGACCGGGGATGGCTTGATGGAGGGCGATCTCTTTGCTGGTGACGGGGTCGTCCTGGCCGTGGCTGGCGATGTAGAGCATCGCGCGCAAGCCATACTCACCGCGGGTCGAGATCTTCATGAAGGTTCCTTTGTCGTTGCCGGTAGCTTACCAAACGGTGGGCGCGCCGCTGGCGAGGACCGGCAAATCAACCCTCCTGCAAGCCCTGCCGCAAGCCCAGCAGATAGAAGGCGCTGACCACCAGGGTGTGGCGGATTTCTCCCTGCGCGATCATCTCCGGGATCTGCTCCAGGGGTGCCTGGTCGAGGATGATCTCTTCTTCGCCGTCCCCTTCCGGGTCGCCGAGCCGCTCCAGCTCCTCGGCGAGAAAGGTGACGATGCGGTTGGTCTGGAAGGCGGGGTTGGGGTCGAGTTCGCCGAGCTGAGTCCACTTGGCCGCGCGGTATCCGGTCTCCTCGAGTAATTCGCGCTCAGCGGCGGCGCGGGGCTCCTCGTCAGGTTCGACCATGCCGCCGGGAATCTCCACCGTCTCCGCCGCGACGCCGTAGCGCCACTGGCGCACCATGAGCACATCGCCGTTGGGCAGGATCGGAATGACGTTGATCCAGTCCGGAGCGTCCACCAGAATGGCAACGCGCCGATTGCCTCCCCGGCTCATGGCGGCGGCAGCCTCGCCGCCGGCGGGTGGTGGCTCGGCCTCCAGCTGTTGGCGTTTGATGGCGAAGATCGGGTGGTCGAACAGCGTCTCTTCGTCCTTTGGATACCAGGCTCTGATCATGGCGCGAGGATAGCGCAGCGGCGGCGACCCCGCTGAGTGGCCCCACAGAGGCGCCAAGCTGGTAACGTTGCGCCATGCTTCAGTCCCCCACGCTTCGCGCCGCGCTCGCCTTCGCCTGTCTGTCCGCCTGGTTGGTGCTGTTGTTTTCCGGCGTCACCTTGGGCCGGGCGATTTACCTGCTGCCGGTCGCCGCCGTGGTGCTGTTCCCGTGGCGCTGGCTGCGCAAGCCCGAAGTCGGTCCTTTGGCTGATCCCTTGGGCGATTCCCTGGGCGACCCGCTGGCCGACGATGTCGGTGAGCACGAGTGAGGAGCGCACTGCGCATCCTTGGCGGCACCTTATTCGTCATCGGTGCCGTCATGCTCCTCTTCCCGCACCTGCCGGTGCAGTTCGGGTGGACCTATGAGTACAAGCGGGAGAACCTCGGCGGCCCGCTGGGCATCATGGCCAAGTACCGTCGCTATGTGGCCTTCCCGCTGTGGGCCGGAGTTCTAGTCGCCGGCGCCGGGCTGGGGCTGGCGCTGATTCCGCGCCGGCGGGACTGAGAGGCGTCAGCCTCTACGCTTGCGAGTCCACAACCGCCACAGCCTTTCCGCAGTCTGGATCGCCATGTAGGTGAGAACGGTGATCGACAGGCCGCCCAGAATGGCGATGCGGGGGAAGTAGTTGCGCGTCTGGACGAGGAAGAAACCGCTGCCCACCCCGGCTAGCAGAGCGATGATCGTGCGCCAGGCGAATCGTTGATCGAAACCGCGATCACTCACTCGGCGCTCCGCGATTCGACCCGGTTGCTCAGCGTGCCCACCCCGGAGACTTCCACCTCGATCCGGTCGCCCGGCTCCAGCGCCCCGACCCCGGCCGGCGTGCCGGTGAGGACTAGGTCGCCGGGTTCCAAGGTCATCATCCGCGAGACGTAGACCACGAGGTCGACGATCCCCCACTGCATCCGCGCCGTGTGGCCGCGCTGGCGCTCGCTGTCGTTGACCCGGGTCACCACTTCGAGATCGTCGAGGTCGGCGTCGACGCGCACCGCCGGACCGATCGGGCAGAAGGTGTCGAAGGACTTGCCGCGGGCGAAGGTCGCGTCCGAGCGTTGCAGGTCACGGGCGGTGACATCGCAGGCGCAGGTGACGCCGAGGATGGCGCGGCGCGCCTGCTCGGCGTCGCCGCGGCTGAGCCGCTGGCGCATCACCACGGCGATCTCTCCCTCGAACTCCACCCGCTGGCTTTCCGGCGGTAGCAGGATGGTGGCGTTGGGGCCGATCACCGAGGTGGGAGCCTTCAAGAAGATCAACGGCTCGGCCGGCATTGGGTTGCCCAGCTCTTCGGCGTGCGCCCGGTAGTTGCGGCCGATGCCGACGATCTTGCGCGGGAAGATCGGCGGTAACAGCCCTTCCTTCTTCAAGTCCACCGTCCGGCCGAACTCCCAGCCGCCGGGCAGGGTCTCATAGGGGTCCGAATAGAGCAGGCGAAGCTCTCCGGCTTCATCGGGCGCGGCGTAAAAGCCCTCGTGACCGGTGCGATAGAAGTGCATGGCGTGGATTCTATCCACTTCCACCAAACTCACCGCCGGGTGAGTAGCAGCCAAAGAAAGAACGGGCCGCCGAGCAGGGCGGTGAGGACGCCGACGGGGATCTCGACGGGAGCCATCACGGTACGGGCGGCGAGGTCGCACAGGGCGAGGAAGGCGCCGCCTCCGAGCAGGCAGGCGGGGACCAGCGCCAGGTGGCTGTGGCTCACCGTGCGGCGCAGGATGTGGGGCACGATCAGCCCGACGAAGCCGATCGGTCCAGCCACCGCCACCAGCGAGCCGATGGCCAGCGAGGTGCCGCCGAGGATCCACCAGCGCAGGCGGCTCAAGTCGACGCCGCGGCTGGCCGCTAGTTCCTCGCCGGTGAGCAACAGATCGAGTTCGCGGCGCAAGAAGAACAAGAGGCAGGCAGCGCCCAGAGCCCAAGGCAGGAGCCAGGCAACCTCTTTGTAACCGACCACCGAGAGGCCGCCCATCATCCAGCGCACCATGCGAAAAGTCTTCGTCGGATCGGCGAAGTACTGCAGAAAGAGGATCAGCGCCGAGGAAGAGAGCGAGATGGAGATGCCGGCCAGCAGCAGGGTAGAGGTATCCATCCCCTGGCGGCGCATCGCCAGGCCGAGGACCAGCGAGCCGGCAGCCAGCGCGCCGAGAAAGCTGGCCACGGCGAGGCCGAGGAGGGTATCGGCGAGGCCGACTTGAATGGCGATCACCGCGCCGAGCGCCGCACCGCTGGCAACCCCCAGGGTGTAGGGCTCGGCCAATGGATTCCTGAACAGGGTCTGGAAGCCCAACCCGCTGACCGCCAGGAGGCCGCCAGCGGCGAGAGCGAGCAAGACTCTGGGCAGGCGGATGCGCCACAGAATGGTCACTGCGGTGGGCTCGCCGGCGAGCGCGTCGGCCAGGCT
Organism: Acidobacteriota bacterium; assembly: GCA_024277255.1. Taxonomy (GTDB): domain Bacteria; phylum Acidobacteriota; class Thermoanaerobaculia; order Multivoradales; family SZUA-115; genus SZUA-115. Next base: position 28,691 of record JAJRVQ010000186.1, read on the forward strand.
GACCGCATGGCTGCCGAGTAGCGGTGCTACACCCAAGACGGCCAACCAGAGCAAGGCGAGCAGGAGTAGTTTGCGACCGGCCGGTTTCATTCGTCGCCACCGTGGCCGTCAATCTGTAGTAGATGGAGGGGCCGCTCGCCGCCGCGCAAGAGTTCAAAGGGTGCGGCGAAGAGCCGGTCGAGGTGGCTGGGTGACAGCAGCTCCGCGGGCGGGCCGCAGGCGATCGCCTGGCCTTCATGCAGGGCGAGAACACGGTCGGCCAGCCGCGAGGCGAAGTTGAGGTCATGGGTGGCGACCACCACTGCCTGCTCGCCGCCGGCGTGGAGCTTGCGCAGTAGGCGGGCGATGTCGCGTTGATGGCGTGGGTCGAGATGGGTGGTCGGCTCGTCGAGAACCAACAACCGGGGCTCTTGGGCCAGCGCGGCGGCGATGTAGACCGCCTGTCGCTCACCCCCCGACAGCTCGTCCAACGGTCGGTCGGCCAGAGATTCGATCTCGACTCGGGACAGTGCCCGGTGCACCGCCCGCCAATCCCGCGCCGCCGGGGCGATGCGTCGGGCGCTGAGGTGTGGATAGCGGCCGGAGAGCACCACCTCCTCCACGGTGAGCGGTACCCGCGCCGGACGGACTTGCGGCACGTAGGCGATGCGCCGGGCCAGCTGGCGCCGCGAGAGCTGGCCGTAGGGCCCGCCCCGCCAGGCGAGGTCACCGCCGGAGGGTGCCAGCAGACCGGTCAGCAGGCGCAGCAGAGTGGTCTTACCCGCGCCGTTGGGACCGATGACCATCAAGCACTCCTCGGCGCCGACCTCGATGTCGAGCGGACCGAGGATGGTGCGGCCTCCGGCTCGCCACTCGATCGCCCGGGCGGTGATCAGGGGCGGTGAGCTGTCCACGTTGCTCATGGTTCCTCGCTGTGTTCCTCGGTGAACTCCTCGGTGAGCGCCGCGGCCAGCTCGGAATAGAGCTGGGCCAGCCGTGGGCCGGGAATCATCGTGTGGCTGCCGGCGATGATCTCGATGCGGCCGTCGCGCACCGCCGGCAACTCGGCGAATTCACTCCAATCGCGACGAAGGGCGGCGGCGATCTCCGCCGTGGGTTCGACCGTGCGCAGCTCGATGATCACCTCCGGTTTGCGCGCCAGGATCACCTCCAGGCCGACGGTGGGATAGGGAGCCGCCGAGTCCGCCAGAACGTTGACCGCGCCGAGGCGGGTGAGCAGTTCGTGCGGGAAACTCCCCGGACCGGCGGTGAAGATCTCGCGCGGCGGCCCGGCCGGCCGGGCGATCGAGAGCAGCACTCGGGGTGCGGTGCTCGACAGCGAGGGGCGGGGTGCTAGTTGCTGCCGCCACTGGGCGAGGAAGCGCTCGCCGGCGTCGCCGACCCCGCAGCGCTGTGCGATGGCGCCGATCGCTGCTTCGACATCGTCCAGATTGTCGCTGTCGACATGCAGCACCTCCACCCCCAGAGCTGCCACCTTGGTGGCGAGAGTGCCCTCGCTGGGCAGGGCGATCAGGAGGTCAGGATCCAGTTTGACGATCGCTTCGAGATCGGCGTCGACCAGACCGCCCAGCTTGGGCAGCTGGAGCGCCTCCGGCGGCCAGGAAGTGAAGTTGCCCACGCCTACCACCCGATCGCCGAGGCCGAGGGCGAAGAGGATCTCGACATTACCCGGTGCCAGCGCGACGATGCGCTGTGGACTAGAAGGCGTACCGGCTGATGGCGTCGCGGACGGCTCGCTCGGGCCGCAAGCGGCCAGGCTGAGCGACACCAGCCCAGCCATCAGCAAGCCATGAGCCGCCGCTAGCCACCCGCCCAGGCGCAGGCGCCACAGCCTCAAAAGGCCACCGCGACGCCAGCGATCAGAGTCCGCCCCTGTGCCGGAAAGCCCAGGGCTTCGGCGTACTCCTCGTCGGCGAGGTTCTCGACCCTGGCGTAGGGTGCGAACCGCCGGCTCGCCTGCCACTGCGCCGCCAGGTCGAAGCGCAGGTAGCTGGGGTTTTCGGCGCGGCTGAAAGTCACCGGGTCGACATCGGGCCGATCATCGACGAAGCGGCCGGTGAGGGTGACCCTCCAGTCGCGGTGGGGAGTGAGCGAGACGACCAGGTTGGCGCTCCACTGCGGCCGGCGCAAGAGCGCCAGCCCGCTGTCGCGATCCTCGGCGTCGAGGTAGGTGATGTTGGCGCGCAGGTCGAGACGTTGGCCATCGACCCCGAGGCTCGCTTCCACCCCGCGGCTGCGCGACCTGCCGACGTTGACGTTAGTGAAGGTGACGAAATCGAAGTCGATCAGATCTTGCTGGCGATTCTGGAAGCCGACCAGGCTGAGCTGCCAGTCGCCGCCGGGAGCTTCGGTCCAGCGCCACTGCGTTCCCAGCTCGAAAGACTCGGCACGCTCCGGCTGGAGGTTCGGGTTGCCGCTGAAGGGGAAGAAGAGTTCGCCCAGCGTCGGCGGGCGGAAGGCTTCGCCGTAGTTAGCCCACAGCCGCCAGCCGTCGCCGAGGCGCAGGCCGATGCCGGCCCGCAGGCTGGTTTCGGCGCCGAAGGCGTCGTTGTCATCGCGCCGCGCGCCGAGATCGAGGGTCAGCGGTCCGACGTTGAACGAGAGTTCGGAAAAGAGGGCCCAGGTGCGCTGGTCCGCCTCCTCCAAATTGGTGCCGAAGGTCGAGGAGTCACTCACTTCGAGCCGTTCGATCTCACCGCCGAAGGCGAGACCCAGCTGTGCGTTGGGCTGCCAGGCCGCCTGGGTGCGAAGCCGCCGCGCTTGCGAGTCGGTATCCGAACGGGTGAAGCCGAAGGGATCTTGAGGATCACGAAAAGCACTGGCGAAATCGACCTGCGAGAGCTGGCTGTCGATCTTCCACCGGCCCTTCTCAATGCGCACCGGGATGACGATTTGACGTTCGCTCCAGTCGATCATTCGTTCCAGCGAGGGTTGGCCGCCGGAGAGGGGAATGCCGCTGGTCGAATCGTTGGCGCGGGCGAGGAGGCCCACTTCGACGCCGGCGCTCGGTGTCCAGGCGAGATGGGCGACCAGCTCGTCCGAGTCGAAGAAACCGTTGGCCAGCTCGCTGTTACCACGGCGAGAGTGGCCGGTGACATCGAGACGCCAATCGCCGAAAGAGTGGCCGGCGGCGAGGCCGGCACGGGCGTAGCCGTCACCGCCCCCCTCCAGCCGCAGCTGGCCGCCGTCGTGGTCGCCGGTAAAGACCTGCACCACTCCGCCGACCGCGTTGCCGCCGTACAGGGAGGAGAACGGTCCGCGCACCACCTCGACCCGCTCGACGCCGTCCGCCGGCAGGAAGGCCCAGTTGATCGCCCCGAAGTAAGGGTCGTTCAACTCGACACCGTTCCACAGTAGGAGCACCTGGTCCGACTCAGCGCCGCGCACGAAGGTGGAGGTCACCTGGCCGGGTGGGCCGGAGACGACCACCGCGACGCCGGGGACGGTGGCGATGAGGTCGCCGACCGAGACCGCCTGCCGGGCGAGAATTTCGGCGGAATCGATCACCGTCGCCGAGGCGGGAAGCTCTCCGGCTTGGCTCGCCAAGGCGGAGGCGGTGACCACGATGGATTCCTCGTAGTCGGCGGATGGGTTGCCGGCCGATGTGGCGTCGGCGGCTGGCTTGGAGTCGGGGTGCGAATCGGGGTCCTGGGCAAAGACCGGTGCGACGCCCCCGAGGGCACCGGTCAAGACGAAAGCGGCCAAGAAGTAGGCCTGGCGCATGGATGCGCTCCTTTCCGGAAGTTTCGGCCTCTCGCTGAGAGATGGGGAAACCGAAGGAGCGCGCCAAGAGCGCGGAAACCAGTCGGCTGCACCCCGCAGCGTCGATCCAGCTGCGCCATTGAAGCGTGGCTGGCGGATCGATAGAGGTCATAGACGTGCCGAGGCAGGTTTCCTGGCTTCCGGGTCTACCTACTTCCGGGCCTTCCCACAGGGGCGACCAGCGAGCCGTCGTTGAAGACGGCGGTCAGTGATCTCTCCCGTGCAGTGGCTGTTCCGGTTTCGTCGCCGGTCACAGTGGCGGGGGCCGCGCCGGTATTTCACCGGCTTCCCTTCGAGGCACAAGCCCCTCCTCAAGAGGTGGCTGGCACCGTGTCACCGCGGCATCGGTTCAAAGAGCAACCCCGGCGACGAGCCGGGGTTTGGGTCTGGAAACGGAGTCTACCGAATTGGGTCCACCCAGGTGCCAGGCGAAACATCCGCGCGGCGTTGGCCGGTGGATCGCGGTGCGGCTATTGACTGGGAGGCGTCGGCGGTGCTTCGGCCGGCGCTTGCGCCGGGCCGCCGGAGTTCTGTGGCGGTGCCGCCTGGCCTGGACCGAAGAAACTGCCGTTGTTCTGCACGCCGTAGACGGGGATACCGCCGCCGGCCTGGCTCGGCTCGACGAACTGCTGAATATCGAAAGACTGGGGGCCGTTGACGAAGACCTGGTTCTCCACCACGCCATTGTTGGCCGTGTAGCCCAGAAGCAGGGTCGTCGTGTTGATACGCAACCCGTAGCCCTTGCTCTCGGTCTCGGAAGTCACCGACTCGATCTTGTCGCGCGGGATGGCAATCGCGTTGCCATGGTCATCGAGAAAAGTGACCATCGACGCATCGAACGAAGCCTCGCGCGGCTGGTAGCGGGTCAAGAAGACCTTGCCGTCGGTCAGAGTCACCGAATAGATATCCGCCATCACCGGACTTCCGGCAAGAACGACAGCCGCCAACAACAACAGTGCGAGAGAAACCGTACGCGTCTTCATGCGACACCTCCAGGTGGATGGACAGGGAAGTCTAGCATGGAAGGAGAGAAAAGCGTGTGGTGATCGTGGTTTAGGAGCGTCAGTCTTCCTCGAAGGAGCCGAAAACGCTGCTCAAGGCTTCGCGCAGCTCTTGCCGGCGCTGCGCGTCGAGGCTCCCTTGAGCCAGAAGCTCATCGATATCCTTGAGATTCTCGGAAACCTCTGGATGGAATCCCGGGCTCGTACGGACCTGCTGCCAGAGAAGGTGCACCTCGCGACGATCGAAATAGCGGTTGTCGCCTACATTCAAGGCTATCCACGCCCCGTGGCACCACCGGCCGAGGCGGAACCGGTCGGATTCATCCAGCGTCTCTTCCCATCGAGCCAGCAGGGGGGAGACCTCTGCGGGGGTCAGTTGCCCGGTGTGCACCTTCTTGGCGGTTCCTCGGATCTCTGCGACTTGCTGGCGCACTGAGCGCCCGCTACCCAACTCATGAGCGAAGTGGCCAAGTTCTTCCGCCAACCGTTTCCTCGACTCTTCACTGTCACCGTGTGCGATCAGTATCGCAACGTTCAGGGCAGAGCGGCCAGCTTGAAAGTATCCACCTGTCTCTTCGCCACGCACGGTGTAAGGAGTCAGCTCGTCTGGCCTCGGCAGCGTTTCGAACGAGGCTACCAGCTGCGCCGAGCGGCCCGAGCGGGGAGAGAACCAGAAGAACAGTCCGATCGCGGCGGCTAGCAACGCCGCTGCCAGCGGGAGGTAGATCCATGCCCTGGGCCACTCTTCACTGTATTGCTCTTGACTGGGCCGTCGAGCTGTAGCGGATCGCTCGATCGGAATCGCTCGCCGCTCCTGCGGCGCCTGGCCGAGATCCTCTGCGGTCTCGCTGGGCACTTCGCGCGGGCGCACCTCGTCGAGCGCCACGGCGCTCTCCTCGAACAGAGCGAAGCTGGCCTCGTCGTGAGCCAAGATCTCCAGGAGGCGCGCACGCTCCTCACCCTTGAGATTGCCGTCCAACAGAGCGGCAATCTCCTCAATATCGGCTTTCGGTAGTCGGGTCGTCACGATGACACCTCCTGCGCGTTCGCCGAAGCCCCTCGGTAGTGTAGACGGACAGAACTATGCAGTTTCATCGATAGTCCTCCGCCAAGGTCAAGTACTGGATCACCTGCTGGCGCTCGATCCCGAGTTCCTCCAGTTGTTTGCGCACGGTGGCCATCAGCTGATCGCGGCGCCGGTAGAGCGGCTTTTGCTCCAGACTGAGACTTCGCGCGATCTGCGCCACGCCCATGCGGCTGTGCAGTTTCACGATCATCGCATCTTCCGCCGGAAAGGTGGCTAGCACTTCGGCCACCGCGCCGCGGATGCGTTCACCGTCAGCGCTCCACTCGCGCTGCTGTACCAGCGTTTCGGCACCGGCATCGTCCACGGCGATGCGTTCCAACTGGTCGTCGGCTTCGATTCGGCGCTTGAAGCGGCGTGGAAGTTTGACCGCCAGCTCCTCAAGCTCTGCTTCCGTAGCCTGCACTTTCTCGCTGGTGATCAGCGTTTGGACGGCCTCTTCCAGGGTCAGTCCGTCGCGGACAGTCAATCGCTCCAGCCGAATTGCCAGAGGGCCGAGGCGCTGTGCGGCTCTAGATGGTCGCCACTTGCCCCACAAGTGGTTGAGGTAGTCCAGCAGGTAGCGCTGGATTACCACGGCGAGGTAGGAAGTCAGTTTGGACTTGCCGCGGAACTGCCGAATCACGCGATAGTCGTTTTCGAGCAGCTTGACGTTGACCATTTGTGTGAAGTCTTCGGATTGTTCGGCGGACAGTCCTTTGCGTTGGCAGCAGAGCCGCGTCAGCCGAGCGAGAAACTCCTGGTTCTCGAGTAGTAACTGTTGCGGATTCAACTCACGGCCGTCCTGTTCAATCGGGAGATGGAGTACACGTAAAGCAAGCGATGGATTGGGGCATGGGAGTGTCAGCGAAGTTCAATGATTATAGGCGACTGATCCGCTGTGGTCTGTTGCGGAGCTAGGAAATGGCACAAGAGCGTCCGTCTCCTCGATCGACATGACGACGCTGGTGCATCGTGCGGTTCGCTGTGAGCAAGAGGAGTACTTTTTTTCATGCTATGGTCATTCCTCTTCACCTTTAGTGACATTAGTACCCACGGATTGTGCGAAGGGCGCCGGTGCTGTAGTCGACTTCTCCGGCGTTGTGTGTGGCACGGCTGCGGGTGCGGAGGATGGGATGAGACCTACAGCTGCTGCTGCCACCGCTCTCGGAGCTGTCGCTGCGGGAACGATCTGGCTGCAATGCACCAAGCCGGCACCGAGGCCGGGTGAGGAGGGGTTTCGCCCGGCCTTGTCTGCGGCGGCCGGGTGGGGCGGTGAGCGATGTACTTCGCTGGTGGAATGGGCTCAGCCGGGCCATTGTCAGGTGACCGAAGTACAGGTTTCCTCGCAGGTGATGGCAAAGCTGGCGGCTGCCGTCGACAACGCCAGCGACTCCCCGGATGCCAGCGTTCAGAGGGATCAGGCTCTCTTCTTTGCCTTCGACGAAACACTGGACTTGGCTGTGGAATCTCTGCAGCAGGCGTGTGACTCGGATCGATCCGCCGCCAATCTGACGGAACTGGCAGCGACTCATCTCCTCCTCTGGCAACACCACGGTGGGAGCAGCGACTTGCAGGCTGCGCTGGTTCTCGCTGCCGAAGCGCAGAACCTACCGAATCGATCATCCGCTACCACTGCCGTCTTGGTCTGGGTTGGTGCAGAGCTGGGTCTGCGGCACGAGCTGAAACTCATGTGGGAGGAGTTGACCAGGGTGCCGGGCGGATCGGAGGTGGCACGGACCAGCCTCGAGAGGCTGTCTCGGCCCACTTGGGCCGAAGAATGGTCGAAAGCCCGACAGGAACTCGAACGGGCGATGGTTAGCGGAGCGTCGCTGGCAGCCATGGACATTGCACAGCGGTATCCACTGGAGACCAGGCGGTGGGTGGTCGCGACGAAGATTCCTCAATGGTTGAAGGCCGTTTCCGGGTCGGATGAGGAGCGCTCCCAGTTTGACGATCTGCGTGTGCTAGCTCGGGATCGAGCCGAGCGCACCGGCGACGATGCCTTGCTGGCGACCATCGAAGCCATCGATCGATCGGACCCCTCTCGCCGTCGCTCTCTGCTGCGGGGTTTGATGGCGCTGCAGGACGGAGTGGATGGGTTGAGCGCCGGGACCCAGGAGGGTTTTGAGCGCGGTGTGAAGCAGCTTCATGTTGCCGTCTCCGAGATCCCAACGGAGATTCCTTCCCTGCTTGCTGAGGCGCAGTTGGAGCTTCAGATAGGACAGATGCAACAGAGATGCGGCCAGGTGTCCGCAGGCCTTTGCTATCAGCAGGTGCGCCGCGAGTTGCTGCGCCTGTGCGCAGAGACTCCCCAGTCCTGGAGGGCCTTTCATCTTCGTGCTCATCGCGTGCTGGGCCTCATCGACGTGCGGGATGCAAAGTACGGCTCGGCCCTGACCCACTACCGCCGGGCGCTGGCATTCAGCTCGGGTCTCGGCGAAGCAGAGAGCCTCGCAGCCTTGCGAGGGCAACGGGCCGAAGCACTCCAGAAGCTGGGCCGGATGGACGAGGCCTGGCGAGAACTGGCTTTGGCGCTGCCAGCTATGGAGAGGAGCGGTATCGCGTACCGCCGCCATGCCACCCTCTACTGGACGACCGACTACCTGCGCGTGGCGGGACACCTGCAAGCGGCGCTCCTCTTTGCCAGCGAGTACACCAGCGCGGCGCGAGTGGATGGAGACCCCGTCTCCATGGTGGAAGCAGAGATGCTCCTTGCCCGCTGCCTGCTGGAGGACGGCCGGGTAGAGGCGGCCTCCCAAGCGCTCCGGCGGGCACGAGCCGTTCGCGGAGCCAATCTGGTCGAAGAGCCGGAGGGAAGGCTAGCGACGAAACTGGCGCTCGCCGAGGTCACCGTTGCCAGCCGATCTGCAGATCCGCGGAGACTGCGCCATGCCCTCGACAAGATCGGTCGTCTGAGTCGACTTCTGGAAAAGTTGAACGAGCGCTTCGACCTGCGCCAGCTCTTGGCCGATCGGGCGCGCATCTTCCTCCACTTCGGTACCGACGCAGGACCGGCGGTCGAGGATCAACTCGCCGAACTGATCCGGCAGTGGTTCGATCTGCTGAGCGACGCCGACCGGCTGAGGCTCCTCGGCCGCGATCGCGAACTCATCCGTCTGATGGCGCAGCGACATTGGCGGGCCGGGCGGACAAAGGATGCGTGGGCCGAGATCGAGCGTGGCCGCTCGGCGGCACTGCTGATGCGCCGAAGCGCCACCGACACGCTGAGTACCCTGTTGGATCCGGCGGCGGTCCAAGCGGCTCTGGCGCCGGGGGAGTTGCTGGTCCAGTTCGCTGTCTGGCCCGAGAGGACCCTCGTATGGGCCATCCACCGGAATGGTTGGCGGACGAATTCGGTGGTGATCCGGCCCGCGGAGTTGGCCCGTCGGGTGGACGGCTTGTGCCAAGCCATTCGCAGCGAGAAGACCGAGGATGTGCAAGAGCAAGGCGCAGCGCTGCACGATCTCCTGTTCGGCGATCTACTGACCAATCTTTCCCCCCAGAGGCGTCTCATGCTGTCGCCCGATGGACCGCTGCACCGACTGCCGTGGGCCGCGCTGTGGAACACCCGGCAGCAGGAGCTGCCGGTGCAGGCGGCCGAGATCTCTATTCTGCCCAGTGCCCACTTCTTGCTCCAAGGAGAGCCGGTCGCTCCTACCTTCGATTCGTCGACATCCGTTCTCTTTGTCACCAACCCCAAGCTCAGCGCAGAGGTGGCGCAGAGTTTCCCGGATCTTCAGGGCTCCGCACCCCTTCACAAGAAGATCCGCAAACTCTTTCCAAAGACCGCACGACGCATCGGCGGGGAGGCCAACCGGAATGTTCTGAAGCAGGCACAGAACTACCGAATCCTCCACTTCGACCTCCATGGCCTCTACAGCCCCAATCCTGCCACCTCCAGTCTGGTCCTCGCCCCGCTAGACGAAACGGATGGTGTTGACTACCTCCTCGCCGAACAGATCGCAACGCTCGATCTGACCGGTGTCGATCTCGTGGTCCTGGCGGGTTGCGACACCGCCCGAGGCTTCGAACGCGGAGCCGGTGAGTTGGACGGACTGGTGCGTGCATTCTTAGCTGCCGGCGCACGTGGAGTCATCGCCAGCCAATGGAAAATTGAAGATCGCGCGACCTCACGATTCCTGGAGAACTTCTATGAAACTTTGAAACTCGGGGCTTCTGTTTCCCGCGCTTTGAGTTCGACGCAGGCAGATCTGCTGACGCAACAAGGGACTGCCGTTATGGACGGTCTCGCCTTCATTTTTGTCGGATCGGGCTGAATCGTCCGAGCCGAAGTCCGCTGCAATATTGACCACAGTTCGAGGAGGTGACGATGAAACTCAGAGTCTATTCTTACGGGATGATCGTTTGCGAGGTAGGCCAAGCCAAGCAGACGGAAACGGCATCAAGGAGTGCGCCATGAAGATGAAAGTCAAGGTGATCTTCTACGGTCTTTGTGCGTTTGTACCGGAGAAGAAGCCCCCCAGGGAAGGTCGGCGTGCTCAGAACCCTGTCGCCAAACCATAAGAGGTGGGGAATCACCAGGAGAGGCACCTCAAGGTAACATCTGGTCGTTTCGGTATTGAAAGCCGAGGATCAGGGTGCCTACCGGCGATCCGGTTCTTCCCCTCTCTCCTTGCCCGGCCGTACCGTTCCGTGCGCTGCCAGTTTGCGGTGCAGATGGGTGCGTTGGATTTCCAGCAATCTTGCCGCCGCGGCGACGTTCCAGCCGGTTCGTTGCAGGACGCTTTCCAGGTAGCGTTTTTCGCATTCGGCTTTGAAGGTTTTCAGCGGGACGATGGGGTGGTTTCCGTTGAGGTGGAGGAGGTCGGTTTCGGTGGTTTCCGGGTGGGGGCCGCCGTGGCGTAGGTGGGCGGGGAGTTGGTCGAGGGTGATGGGGTCGGCGCCGAAGACGACGAGCCGTTCGCAGAGGCTCTTGAGTTCCCGGATGTTGCCGGGCCAGGAGTGGGCCTCCAGGCGGGTGAGCACTTCGGGTTCTATCTGGCGGGCGCGGGTGTGGTGGAGGCGGCGGTAGTGGTCGAGGAAGTGGTCGAAGAGGAGGCGGATGTCACCGGGGCGCTGACGCAGCGGTGGAACTTCCAAGGGCAAGCCGGCGAGGCGGAAGTACAGGTCTTCGCGGAAGCGCTTCTCCTTGACCGCCTCTTCGAGGTTGGTGTGAGTGGCGGCGATCACCCGCACGTCCACTTCGCGCTCCTTGGTGTCGCCGATGCGGCGCACGTGGCCGTCTTCGAGCACTCGCAGGAGGCGGGCTTGCAGCGGGTAGTCCATGTCGCCGATCTCGTCGAGGAAGAGGGTGCCGCCGTCGGCTTCTTCGAACAGGCCCGGCTTGTCGGCGCGGGCGTCGGTGAAGGCGCCGCGCACGTGGCCGAAAAGTTCGTCTTCGATCAGGTGGGCGGGGATGGCGGCGCAGTTGATCTTGATGAACGGCTGGCCGGCGCGCGGGCTCCGGCGGTGGAGTTCGTTGGCCACCAGCTCCTTGCCGGTACCGCTTTCGCCGCGGATCATCACCCGGGCGTCGGTGGGTGCCGCCTGAGCGATTCGTTCGCGCAACTAGGCGACGGCGGGCGAGGCTCCCAGGATCTGCGCCTCGGCGGCGAGTTCGGATTTGAGTTCGGCGACCTCGCGGCGCAGCGCCGTGTTTTCGAGCGTGGTGCGGATCGACCGCATGAGACGTTGTTTGGAGAAGGGCTTTTCGATCAGGTCGTGGACGCCGAGCTTGAGCGCTTCGACGGTCTCGCTGATCGAAGCCTCGCCCGAGATGATGACGGTCGGCGGCAGCCGGTCGGCCGCCACCAGCTTGCGCACCAGCTCGACGCCGCTGATTCCCGGCAGGCGGACATCGATCAACAGCAGCTCGGGCAGGGGCTTGTTCGCCGGCTCGAGTTCGCACAGGGCGGCCTCGGCGTTCTCGAAGGCGCGCGGCGCGAACCCTTCGTCGCGCAGCTGGAAGAGCAGGTTGGCGCGGATCTTCGGATCGTCTTCAACCAGGATGACCGCGGTCATGGTTTGCCTCCGTCGTGCTCTACCCGTCGGTGGGTCGAGGATTCGGTATGGGTGGTGGGAAGGGTGAGGCGGAAGGTGGTACCCGCCGGGGAGCTGGACGCCAACTCCAGGTCGCCCCCGTGATCGAGCAGGACCTTCTTGCAGATCGCCAGGCCGAGCCCCATCCCTTCGCCGATGGTGCGGGTGGTGGTGTAGGGCTCGAACAGCCGGGTGCGCACGGTGGCGGCGATGCCGGGGCC
>JAJRVQ010000187.1 GCA_024277255.1 Acidobacteriota bacterium
ACGAAGAAACTGCACTCCGTCGTCGGTGAGCGCCAGTTTGGCCTGCGAGAAGACGGCCCGGTAGGCGCCGTGGCCCACCCCGGTCAACGGGTGCTGTTCCACCATCCACAGCGCCGTCCACCAGCCGTCGAGACGACCGGTCAGCAGGCGGTTGATCTCGCCGTGGCGCAGATCGTCGACCTTCTCCACCACCCGGCTGCGCAGCGGCGCTACCGCCAGCACACCGATGGCGAGAAACAGAGCACCACCACCCAGAATCGCCACCGCCCGCCGGCGGGGCAAGAGCCGCCACCAGAGCACCACGGTGGCCAATCCCAAGCCGGCGATCGCGGTCAGCGTTTGGGTGGCGACCAGCGCATAGCCGCAAATCACCAGCGCCAGGGCCCAGAGCCAGCGCCGCTTCTTACCGGCCAACGCGACCTGCGCCAGCAGGCAGGGCAGCATCAGGTAAGCGCTGAGATCACCGGGATTGCCCGCCAACGAAGTAACGCCGAGCCGCTGGCTCTGCTCACCCAGAAAGTCCAGCGGGGTGGCACCGTGAAATTGCAGGATTCCGAGTAGTGCCAGCACCACCGCCGGCACCATCATCCAATTGAGCAAGCGCCGTAGCCGTCCACTATCGAAAGCGAGGCTCCAGGCCACAAAGCAGGCCGCCCCGATCCACAGATCGATCAAGCCGTCGCGAACGAAGTGGCGGGCGCCGGTGGTCAGCAGGGTGAGGGTGGCGACGATCAAGATCGGAACGGCGATGCGCAGAGAGACTCGGCGGCCGAGATGGCCTAGATCGATCTCCCGCCGGCGGCCCAGCGCCCAAGCCAGGAAGAGGAGGCTGAGCAAAGCCAGCCACTCGCTAGCCATCAACTTGGGCAGGCGAAAGGCCTCGCGAGCCGTAGGTGAAACCAAGAGAGGCGGCACTACCAAGAGCCAGACCATCGACCGTTCGGCCCAACGGGCGGCAGCGTCGGAGGGTGGCTTCGTCTTGCGGCTCACGAGCTTCTTGGCGGCGATTGCTGGGAATAGAAGGTGGGACGGGCAGAGTTTACCGCGAGCGCAAGCGCAGGGCACTGATCGCGTAGCGACCGGCGCGCAGCAGCAAATCGGCCGGGCGCAACAAGAGCCGACCGAGATACCCCGCCGGGCTCAGCCTCTTGCCATGGATGCGGCCCATCTCGGACCGCGTCGGCACCAGGGTCCGGCGCAGCACGCGCACGAACCCGCCCGCCGCGCCGCGGTCGGTGAGCGGCTGGGCGACCAGCCGGAAGCGGAGCGAACGACAGTACTCCTCATCCAGAGCACCGGCCAGTAGATGGTGCAGCAAGGCGGCGCTCGCCTCTTCTTCCGGGTCGGCCTCGCCGGCACTCAAATCCCCCGCCCGCAACTGCCGGGCAAGCCTTCGCGCCGCCTCGGCCTCGCCGACCGTCAGCTCCTCGCCGACCGCTGCCAAGATCCATGGCCACTCCCCGGCGGCTCCCTCCGGCGGTTCCTCCTTGGCCACCCCCAAGTCGATCAGATCGGCGACCATCCTGAAGGCGGGATAGCCGTGCGGCTCCCAGCCGTGCTGGGCGATGCCGTGGGCCAGAAGATGCGCCACCAGGACCGCGCGTCGCGGAATCGAGCAACCACCTGGCCAAAGTGGGCGACCGGGCAACGGCGGAGCTTCCACCAGCAGATCCGCAGCGACCAAAGCGTCCAGCGTCGCCGACTTGCCCCGCCTGGCCAGCGAGCCCACCCGCACTCCCAGAAGCAGCCGGTGGAGTTCGACCACACCGCCCGAAGGATGGGTCAGCGGCGGCAACTGATGCTCGCGCTCACGGCTATCCGCCGGCCGGAAACCGGCCTCAACCAAGGCCGTCTGCAACCCCTCGACCGCGGCCACCGGCACCAGCACATCCAGATCGACCGAGCCGCGCCCGCCCTCGGCGACCACTCCCAGCAAACGCAAGGCATAGCCTTTGACGAAGGCGATTGGAACTGTCCGCTGCGCCGCCACCCGCGCCACCGCCTCGGCCACCACGTCCAACCGCATCTCGGAGGCACTGACCGCCAGCCGCAGGGCGCGCAAACCTTCCGCCCCCTCCTCACCCAGCTCTCTGGTCAACAACAACCGGGGCTGGCGAGCCCCGATGCGCGCCGCGAGGCCAAGACGGCCGGCGAGTTCCACCGCCGTCCGCGCCTCCTCCGGCGTTAGATCCGTGGCTAGCGTCTCGTCCACCACCGGCGCCCCGAAGGCACGCTGCAAGACCCAGCGAATCGATGAAGTCATGTCGACTCGCGGCGGGCGAAAGCGAATACTCTGGCGCTCCATGCGGCTCAGCTTTTCATCTTTGGTGCCGTCAGCCTATTCTCGTCCAGCGCTCAATTGAGTATCGTGTCGCCAGTGAACTCGCGCGGCCTCAGATCCCACTCCTTCGGCAAGGTAGCGACCGGTAGCGGTCGTCTGCGCGCGGTGCTGGTGGTGCCGGCGTTGCTGCTGGCCCTCGTTTCTCTGCTTCGCTTCACCGAGTATCGGGCGCAGCGCGAAGCGTTGGTGGCACGGGTGGCGCCCTTGTTGGGCGATGAGGTTGGGGTGGCGCAGCGGTTGCGCCGGGAGCCGGACTTGGAGCAGGCTCGGGTGCTCGCCGCGCGGGCCTTGGTGCGGCAGGTCTTGAGCCAGGAGGCGCCACTGTCGCGGGCGGATCGGCTCGACCGGTTGGCCTTGTCTCGCCTGCTCGCCGCCGAGGCACTCAGCCGCCGGCCGGCCAGCTGGGGGGCTTCGACTCTCCTCGGCGCCAGCACTTACCTGGGCTGGTCGATCGGCCACGACAACCGGCTATTGATGGCCGCGCCGGCCTGGGAAGGACCGCTGTGGCATGCCACGGTGCTCGGGCCGGGCAAGGCGGAGCCGGCCAGTTTCCTTTCCATGGCCTACCTCGAACTGTGGCCCACATTGCCGGCCGGCAAGCGCGCGGAGGCGCAGGAGCTTGTCCGCCGCGGGCTCGCCGACGCGGAGAGTTTTCCCCGCTTGATCGGCCCCTGGATGGCGACCGCGGAGCGGGTCGAAGAGGCTCTGGAGCTGGTGCCGGCGCAGCCCTACGCCTGGCGCCATGTGCGCTCGCTACTGGAGAATCGCGGCGACTGGCACGGCTACAGGCTGGCCACGCAGCGCTGGTACGAGGTCCTCGACGCCGACTTCGCCGCCGGCTTCGAGGAGGCGGAAGCGCGGTTGGCCGCGGGCGACCTCCTGGGGGCGCGCGATCGGCTGCTGCTCATCCTCCGCGAGACCCCCCTCGATCAACGCTACGCCGACACCATGACCCGCGTCATGCAACGGCTGCCTGCCGGGCTCGCTGACTCCATCACCTCGCGCCACCTGAAGCGGTGGTTGGGGTGGGCTCGACCGCTGTGCCGCATCGGCTCCTGCCCGCTGCCCCCGGCGGCCATCGGCCGCCTCGCCCGCGCCACCGAGCCGGCGACGCCACCAACTCCGGCAGACCAGGCTCTGCGCGCCGAAACCGCCTTGCTGGCCGGGGATCTCGGTCGAGGCGAAGGGATCGAACGCCAGGCCGCCGATACATGGCAGCCCGAATGGGCCCCCTACTTCATCGCCAAGAGCCAGCTGCTGATCGAGCGCAAGAGCTACGCCGAAGCGCGCGCAGGATTGGAGAGGATCCACCCTTCACGGCAAGACACGCCCGGTTACTGGCGGGCCCGCCTCGCCGTGGAGCGAGCCGCCGGGGACCCCACCGCCGCCTCCTGGGCCGAGGCGCAGCTCGAAACCCTCCGCGCCCAACGGTGGCCGGCGACCGCCTGGACTCGACCCGGAACCGGTGCGCAACTCAACCTGCTGGCATCCGCCGCCGAGGGTCTGGAGATCCACCTCGCTCTTGCCCCATCCCAGGGGCCGGAGGCAAATCTGGCGGTGACGGTGCACTGGGACGGTCGCACCCTCGCCACCCTTCCGGCGCATTTCGGCGAGCCGATTCGGCTAGCCGTCGAGGTCACCGCCGGAGAACATCTGCTGGTCGTCGAATCGCTGGGCGGCCGTGCCATCACTCCCGGCGCGGTGGCTCTCCTCGATCGCCATCCCTGGTAGCCACACCCGCCGCCAGGCCGCACAGCAGCGCCAGGCTGAGAGCGTTGGCCGGCATGGTCATGCCGAAATCG
This sequence comes from Acidobacteriota bacterium, assembly GCA_024277255.1. Lineage (GTDB taxonomy): Bacteria > Acidobacteriota > Thermoanaerobaculia > Multivoradales > SZUA-115 > SZUA-115. Next base: position 4,144 of record JAJRVQ010000187.1, read on the forward strand.
AGCGCCTCGTGAATACCGCTGGCGGCCAGCGCCCCCAAGGCGGCGAGGGCCACGGCTCGATCCTCGGAGCGCTCGCCGTGGCGGAAGCTACGCCACAGCCGACGGATCAGCGTCCAGCAGCCCCAAGCCAGCACCAACACCCCGACCACCCCGGCGGTGGCCAGCAGCTCCAGGTAGTCGCTGTGCGCGTGCCACCACTCCCGGCCGAGCGAGCGCGGCTGCACCAGCGGGAAACCGTGACGAAAGGTTCCCAGGCCGCTGCCCAACCAGGGAAATCGACGCCACAGCTCCACCGTGGCCTGCCATGCTTCGAGCCGCGAGCCCATCGAGACATCGAAGGGGTTGGTCTCGACCAGCCGGTGCAGCCCCCGGTTCATACCCAGCCAGAGGCCCGCACCCAGCCCGGCCAGGGCCACGGCGACCCCGCCCAGGGCCAGCCGCCAGCGGCGGTAATAGTAGGCCAGCAGGGCTCCCTGTAGAGCCACCGCGAAGAGGGCCGCCAGCATTGCCGCCCGCGACGCGCTCATCGTCAGGCCGGCAAAGAAGAGAAGCCACAGCCACAGCGGTGGCGCCAGGCGGAGCAACCGGCGCTCCCCTGCCCCTTCCGTCTGCCCCTCTTGCGAAGCGCGCCTGGCGGACCACCAAACCCAAGCGAAGAGGCAAGGCAATGCCATGCCAACGTAGGTGGCGAAGTGGTTAGGATTGACGAAGGTGCCGTGGAATCTGCCCGGCGCACTCGGTACTTCGACTCCCCAGATCGTCGAGCGACCGGCGACAAAGTCAGAGAGACCGATCATCAGCTGGATCATCACCGCGACGACGAAGGCCAGGCTACACAGTCGCCGGCCGCGCCGGCCTCTACCGATCAGCGCCCCCGCCAGGAGGCATGCGGCCGCGGCAAGAAACAGTAGGGCGGTGGAACGGCTGACCGCCGGCGCCAGCGACAGTGCCGCCGAGCCCTGCTCACGACCTGCCAGTGTCGCCGCCTGGGCGAAGAGCCGCGCGTGCTCCGGCGAGATGATCTTGACCACTGCCGCGGGCCAGGGCAAGGACTGTCCCCAGCCGAGCAGGGCGAGCAGCGCCAACGCCGCCGCCGCGGGAGCGACCTTGGCCAACGGCGTCAGCCGGGGTGCCGAGGACAGGGGGAAGGCCAAGGCGACGGCCAAGAGCAAGAAACTACCGGCCAGCGAGGCGGCGAAGGCCCATGGCGTTACTCCGCCGAAGGGTAGCGGCAAAGCCAGAAGACCCGCCGCCGCCAAGATCGACGGTAGCCCCTCGCGTTGGCGTATCATGCCGCCACCGCGCACCACGGTAGAGAGCCGCGAAGAAGGAGCAAGGAGAATGTCATGCGAAATGTAATCCGCGCCTTGGGGCTGGTCACAGCGCTCTTGATGGCCCGTTCCGCGACCGCGCAGTTTGCACAGTATACGGCGCCCGGAAGCCTGGGGGAACGAGGCGAGTCGCTGGAAGGCCACCTGAAGCAGGCGGTCGAGGAAGCGCGATGGTCGCTCGGCCCCTTGCGGCTCGACCCGTGGGTCACGGTCAAGGACCTCGCCTTCATCGACAACGTCTTCGCCGACACCAGCGGCGAGGAGGTCTCGGACATCACCGCCACCGGAGGAATCGGCCTGCGCGGCTATCTGCGCACCGGCCCCAAGGTGATCTGGGCGGTCCACGCCTTGCCCGAGTACGTCTATTGGCAGGATCAGACCGAGCGCCGGCGGTGGAACGGTCGCTACGGCGGCGGCCTCTTCGCCTACTTCAACCGACTGAAGGTCGAGGCCACGGTGCAGCAGACGCAGGTTCAGGACGTGGTCACCGCCGAGTTCGAGCAGCAGATCACCAGCGATCGGTTGCGGCTGCAACTCAGCACCGAGGTGAAGCTCAGCGGCGCCATCTCGATCTACGCCGACGCCTACGACCTCGACACGAAGAATCTGACCCAGGAGCTGGCCGACAGCCGGATCCCGGAATTACAGCGCCTCGATCGCGAGGAGCGGGTGATCAATGCCGGCGTTCGCTGGCGCCCGCGGCGCAGAATCGCCTTCTCACTCGGCTTCGAAACCAGCGATGTCGAGTTCACTGATCCTGAGTTCAGCCGGGCCAATTCCGGCACCGCACCCTTCTTCGGCGTCGAGTACGACCGCGAGGCCCTCTTTGTCCGCGCCAGCGTCGCACTGCGCAGTCTTCGCGCCGAAAACACCGCCAACTTCCCCGACTTCGACGACCCCACCGGCAACCTGCTGGTCGAGTTCAACCCTTCCGACCGCCTCGGCGTTCAGCTCTACGGCCAAAGCGGCTTGGTCTACTCGTTGAGCAACCAGTACGCCTATTTCACCGATCAGCGCTTCGGCGGCGGCGTGCGCCTCAACGTTGGCCACCGCCTCTCCCTGCGCGCCTACGCGGAGGCCGGGACTCTCGACTACCAGCGCCTCTCTCCAACCGCGCTCGAACGCCAGGATGACCTGACCACGGTGGGTGCCAGCATCGAGTTCGACCTGCTGCGCTCTCTACATCTGGCCATCGGCCTCTACCGCACCGACTACGACTCCAACCTCGACCTCTTCGATCGCACGGTCACCGTCTTGCGCTCGACCCTTGGCTTCGGCAGCGGTTCATTCGCCTGGTAAGCCGTTGATTTGCCTGCTAGACGGCTCCCTCCTCTCTCCTGTACGATCTCTGATCAGTCCGGTCACTATTCGGATCGGCCAATAGAATGAACAAGATACAGCTCTTTGTCTGGATGGTGTGCGCACTGGTGGGGCTAGCGCCCGCAACCGCGCAAGACAACGCCAGCGGCTACCGAATCGGCCCCAAGGATCTGATCGACATCCAGGTTCAGGAAGAACCTCAGGTCAGTTCAGAGATTCGGGTGCAGGAAGACGGCACCATTACCTTGCCCTATGTCGGTTCGCTTTCCGTGCGCGGCCGCACCACCTCGCAGGTGAGCAGCGCAATCCAGCAGATCCTGGAGCGCGATTTGCTGCAACGAGCGACGGTCACCGTGCGCGTCCTCGAATTCCGTTCGCGCCCGATCTCCGTCATCGGAGCGGTCAATTCACCGGGCAACCTCCAGTTTTCGGGGCGCTGGACGCTGATCGAAGCTCTCACCGCGGCCGGCGGCCTGGCTGCCGAGCACGGCAACACGATTTACATCATGCGCCGGGCTGAGAACGGGCTCTCGGCGCAGTTGCAGATCTCCGTCAATGAGCTGATGCTGCGCGCCAACCCGACGCTCAATATCCCCATCTACGCCGGCGATCTGATCAACGTCGTGCCCGCCGTCGAGGTGCGTGTTTACTGCCTCGGCGAGGTCAACCGACCGGGCGCCGTGGTGTTCAAGGACTCGGAACGCATCAGCCTCTTGGCCGCCATCGCCAACGCCGGAGGGGTCACCGACCGGGCCGGAAAGCGGGCGTTCATCCAACGCCAGACCACCGATGGACAACGGGAGATCGAAGTCAACCTCAGGGAGATCATCGACGGTCGGAGCCCCGACGTCGAACTCGAGCCCGGCGATATCATCGTCGTCAAGGAGTCTTTCTTTTGACCTCCCGTCCCTCCCACCGTTCCCTGGACGCGGCGGCCACCGGGGCCGCGCAGGCCGGCCCCGAGTTCGATCTCGACCTCGGCGAGTACCTGCGCCGCCTGCGCCGCCATTGGAAAGTGGTGGCCGCGATCATCGTGGCGATGCTCGCCTTCCATGCGGCACGCTACAAGATGACGCCGAAGGTCTACGAAGCGCGCGCGCGGATCCAGATCAAACGGATCAACGTCAGCTCTTTGTCGGGAGGGGCCGGCCTGTTCATGGAGAATTGGTGGAACCTCGAGTACTACCCGACGCAGTACAAGCTGCTGGAAAGCCGCGGGCTGGCCGAAGATGTCGTGCACCTGCTGCGCCTGCAGGACGATCCGGCCTTCAACCGTGTCGTCGCCGCCCAGGACGGGGGGACGGCCTCCGCCGATGCCGACAGTGCGGTGGTCGGCAAGATCGCGCAGCAGCTCGGTGGCGGTCTCCAGGTCGTCCCGATCCGCAAGACGCAACTGGTGGACCTGGTCTATCGCGCCGGTTCGCCCGAATTCGCCATGCGCGCCGCCAACGCCTTCGCCGAAGCGTTCATCGCCATGGGAGTGAAGGAACGAGCCCGAACCGCCTCCAGTGCCTCCAGCTTCCTCGATGAGGAGATCACCAAGGTCAAGAAGAAGATCGCCGCCGGGCAGAAGAGATTGCAGGATCTCAATCGCGAGCAGAATGTGGTGGATCTCGACCCTGCCTCCAACATCACCCGCCGCGGCCTGGAAGCGATCAGCCGTGACTACTCCGACGCCACCGCGCAACGCATCGAGAAGGAGGCTCGCTACCGCCAGCTCCAGTCGACGTCGAAAGAGGCGCTGGCCGACAGCCTCTCAGGCGGACTGGTCAGCGACCGGCGAGCCGACCTCTTGCGCCTGGAAAGTGAATACGAGACCAAGCTCCAGACCTACAAAGAGAGCTGGCCGGCGATGATCGAAATCAAAGCCGGGATCGACCAGCGCCGGCGCGAACTCGACAAGCTGATCGAAGAGCAGGCCAACCAGGCCTTGCAGAACGCCTACGCGGAACTGCAGACCGCCCGCGGACGCGAATTGCAGCTCAAGCGGGAGATCGATCGTCTGACCTCCACGGCGATCGACGAGCAATCGGTGGCCGCCGAGTACGGCAGCCTGCAGAAGGTCCTGGACAACGATCAGAAGCTACTCGACCAGTTGCTGCGCCAACAGTCCGACACCGCCGTATCGGCCAATATGGGGGTCCGCGACAACCTGAACGTCGACATCGTCGACCGGGCTCTCCTGCCGCGCACCGCCATCTTGCCGTCATTGCGGCGCAGCCTCTCGCTCGGCCTGCTGACCGGAACCCTGCTCGGTGTTCTGGCGGTTTTCCTGATCGAGTTCTTCGACCGCTCGATCAAGTCCAGCGAAGAGGTCGAGCGACTCTTGCAGCTGCCGGTACTCTCGGTGATTCCGGACATTTCCTCGGGCCGCGGCGTCTACGGCTACTACTACGGGAAGAGTCCTTCGGGGCAGCGCAACCGCGGGTGGATGGAGACCAAGAAGGGGGCGAAAGAGAGCCCGATCGAGCTGCTACCGCACACCCAGCCTCGGCTGGCCATCTCGGAGGCCTATCGTTCGCTGCGCACCGCCCTGCTGCTGTCGAGTGCTGAGCAGTTGCGCGTGGTCACCGTGACCTCGGCCGAAACCGGCGAGGGAAAGACCACCACGGCCACCAACCTCGCCGTGGTCATGGCTCAGCTCGGCCGTCGAGTCTTGCTGGTGGACGCCGACCTGCGCAAGCCGCGCTTGCACCGGATTTTCGAGACCTCCAACCGGCAAGGTCTGGTCAGTCTGCTGACCCGCGGTGCCGAGGTCGGTCAGGGTGTGTACCGGCCGACGATGGTCGAGAACTTGTACCTTCTCAGCTCCGGTCCGACCCCTCCGAACCCGGCCGAGCTACTGGCCTCCAACCGCATGTTCGAGCTGATTCAGTACCTCAAGAAGACCTTTGATTTCGTCATCATCGACACCACGCCCGCGCTCGCGGTGACCGATGCCACGCTGGTGGGCGCGATGTCCGACGGTGTCCTGCTCTGCTTGCGGTCCGGCAAGCTCCAGCGCGAAGACGCCAAGGCATGCGCCAACCACCTGGCGATGGCGGAAGTGCGCATCCTCGGTACGGTGCTCAATCGCTACCGTTCCACCCCGGGGCGGTACGGCAAGCACTACCGCACCTACGAGGCCTACGCGGAAACCTCGACCGAGACCGATCTGGCAGCGACCGATTCGGCCGCATAGCGGCCCGCCCCACCGATGATCGATCTCCACTGTCACCTCTTGCCGGGTGTTGACGACGGTCCGAGCGAAATCGAAGAGTCGGTGGCACTGTGTCGCCAGGCGGCCGCCGATGGCTGCGAGGTGATGGTGGCGACACCGCATCAGCGCCATCCCTACTGGTGGAACGGTGACCGGCAACTGCTCGCAGAGAAGCTAGCCGCGGTCCAAGAACGGCTCGGTGAGCGGCCTCGCCTGTTCCTGGGAGGTGAGATTCACCTCGACTCGATCGAGGTCCTCGACGAAATCCAGGCGCTGCCGCAGGGCAGCCTGTCGAGCCTTGCCGGGTCGCGCTACCTGCTACTGGAACTGAGCTATCCGGAGGGTTACGGACCCAATCCCGAAGAGGTCGTCCACGAACTCCTGGTGAGCGGATGGAAGCCGATCATCGCCCATCCCGAAATGTATCCATGGCTGGCTGAAGACGACGAACTCCTCGTTCGTCTGGTCGAACGAGGAGCCTTGATGCAGGTGACGGCGATGAACGTCAGCGGACTCTTCGACCGCCGGCCGCAGCGAGTGGCCGGCCGCCTACTCGACGCCGGCCTGGTCCATTTCGTCGCCAGTGACGCGCACAATCTCTCAACCCGGCCGCCGGGACTTTCCGCTGCCTTCCGCGCCCTTCGCGCGGGGTGGGGAGAGGAGAAGGCCTACGCTCTCACCACCGCTAACCCTACAGCAGTGATCGAAAACCGCCCCCTGCCCGGCGAATCCTCCTTCCGGTAGGATTTGACCCTCGGCGTACCCGGTCAAATCCGGCTCGCCCCCCACTGAGGAGCGCACGACCCACCATGGTCCAACAACCAGCAAGACCACTTCGGCGCCAACCGCCCATCGCGAAAAGCCGCAGGCTCTGCCTTGCGCTGGCCTTCTTGCTCGCGGCGACGGTGTTGACCGCCCTGCCGGGTCGAGCGGCGGACAGCTTCTACTTGAACCTGCTGCGCGACGGCGGCCAGGCTCTGGACGATGAGGAGTTCGAGCGCGCTCGCTTCGACTTGCGCGTCGCCTGTTTCGGCCTGCTTGAAGAGCCGGTATTGCTCAGCCAGTGTTGGGTCCAGATCGGTTTGGCCGAGGCGGCGCTCGACAACAAAAGCGGCTTCCGCGACTCCTTCAACCGGCTGACGGAAGTCGAGCGTCTGTTCGCCGGAAGCTACGCCCAAGCCCATTTGTCGCCGGCGATGCGCTCGCGGTACGAGGCTGCGGCAGCTCGCTGGATCGCCGAAAGCCGATTGATTGCGGTGCCGGCGTTCAAAGCCCTGGCCATCCGTGGCGCCGCCAATCGGCTGGCTCGGTTGCCGGTGGAGCGCCGCCGCCAGGAACTCGAGACCTTGATCAGCGAATCGCCGGGAGTCTCGCGATGGCGCTTGATGCTCGGAGATGTCTATCTTGCTGAGCGGCAGTATGAAGCCGCCAAGGCCGAGGCCGACACGGTCCTGACCGCCGAACCGAGCAACCGGCGGGCACTGTGCCTGCGCGGCCTGGCTCACGCCGACGCCGGCCAATGCTCCGCCGCCGCCGATGATCTGACCTCCTGCCCCGCCTCGCGCTCCGATCGCCCGACGGCGCAGACCATCCTCAGCTGCCAGATCCAACTCGAGCGCTGGGCCGAGGCGAAGAGCTATTTCGACGACCTGCCCGAGGTCGTTCGATCCAACCGCAAGATCTCGAAGTTCGGCCGGGAGATCGAACGCAACCTCCAACCGCCGCAGCTGGCCGCAACACCTGCGGACGACGGCATGACCGGGGAAAGCACGGACGTAGACAGCACGGCTACGACAAACCCGACTGCCGCCGACACGGCGGAGGTCGTGCTCTCCGCCGGCGACCAAGGCGACTTGGCACGGGCACGAGAGATGGCCGCGGCGGCCACCTACAAGGAAGATTTCGACGAGGTGATGCAGCTGGCCAGCCGGCTGGCGGACGGCAATCCCCGGCACTCCGATGTCCAGCTCTTCGCCGGTGAGATCGCCTACCGCGCCCGCCGCTGGGGTCAGGCCATCGACTACCTGCGCAACGGCGGCTCGGCCCTCGACGAAGACCCCGTGTTACTCTTTTACCTGTCCGTAGCCTATTTCGAGTCCGGCCAAGAGCCGCTGGCAAGGCAGTTCTTCCGCCGCTGCTGCTCTCAACCGGGGCTCAGCCCGATCATCGAGGAATACCGCCTCAAGATCGTACCGAACTGATTCCTTCGCCGGTCGCTGCATCCGCGCGCTAGCGTGGGTGAGTTTCATGCCGGATTTCCGCTATACTTGCCCGCTATAGGGCCAATTGCTTTTGGGTGGATTGAATGTTTTGTGTGGAAAAGGAGGGAGTCGCCATGAAGAGTGGTCAACTGTGGGGTGCGGCCATTTGTGTCGCCCTGTTGAGCACCTCTGCCTACGCTCAAGCCCCTACCGTCAATGTGACGCGGGCCGAGTGTGTGCCCGAGGAGGACAACGGGATCATCTTCGCCACCGTCCGTCCCGAAGTCGGCGGAGCCACCACCCGTGTCTACTTCCGATGGGATGAGCATGGCGCGATGTACTTCGTGGACATGGTGGCCGCCGGTGACGGCAAGTATTGGGGCATTCCTCCTCGGCCGGAAGAGAAGAACGAGACCATCGAGTACTACGCAGCCGTGGTCGACGCCTCCGGCAAAGTGCTGGCACGATCAAAGAGCGAGCTGACTCCGGTCACCGACGACTGCCGCATTGAGATGACACCGCGGCAGTTCGGCTCCGCCAACAACCTGACCATCGGTGAAACCGTCGAGGCGCAGGAAGGCCGCAAGGTCCTCGGCTTCCTCTGCGACGGAATCGTCACCCGCGTCAACTTCCAGGGAATCCCCCGTCCTGACGAGATCTGCCGCGGCTGCGTGATCCCATGGTGGGGGATGAATGACTACATCGTCCCGGCCACCGTCGGCGTCGGAGCGGTGACCACCATCCTGATCGAGGAAGGTCCAGGCCCGGAGCCGTCGCCGTCGCGCCCTTGATCCAAGCTTCCCGCTTCCACCGCCCACGGCGCCGGCCGAGTTCCAACAGACTCGATCCGGCGCCGTAACTGTTTATAGCTGATGAAACAACTCGACCCCAGCGCGCGGATCTTCGTCGCCGGCCACCGTGGCCTGGTCGGAACCGCCATCGTGCGACGCCTCGAAGCCGAGGGCTTCTCTAACCTGCTCACCGCCGGACGCGAAGAGCTGGACCTGCGCGACCAGGCGGCGGTCGATCGCTGGTTCGCTCAGCAGCGGCCCGAGTTCGTCTTCCTGGTGGCCGGCACGGTCGGCGGCATCATGGCCAACTCGACACGGCCGGCGGAGTTCATCTACGACAACATGATGATTCACGCCACGGTGGTGCAGGCGGCTCACCTCACCGGCGTCGAACGGCTCCTCTACCTGGGCAGCTCTTGCATTTACCCGCGCCACTGCCCGCAGCCGATCCGCGAGGAGTACCTGCTCACCGGCCCCTTGGAGCCCACCAACGAGTCGTACGCCATCGCCAAGATCGCCGGGATCAAACTTTGTCAAGCCTACCGGCGCCAGTACGGCTGCGACTTCATCTCCGCCATGCCGACCAACCTCTACGGCCCCAATGACAACTTCGACCTCACCAGCTCTCATGTGCTGCCGGCGCTGATCCGCAAGTTCCACGACGCCAAGGAACTTTCCGCCCGCACCGGCGAGCCGGCGCAGGTGACCGTGTGGGGAACCGGCAGCCCCTGTCGAGAGTTCCTGCACGTCGATGATCTGGCTGACGCCTGCCTCTTCCTGATGCGTCACTACCAGAGGGATGAGCACGTCAATGTCGGCACCGGCGAGGATCTGAGCATCCGCGAGCTGGCCGAGCTGATCCGCTCCATCGTGGCTCCCCAGGCCCGCATCCTCTTCGACAGCGACAAGCCGGACGGCATGCCGCGCAAACTGCTGGATGTGAGCCGGCTGCATGAACTCGGCTGGCGCCACAGCATCGACCTCAAACAGGGAATCCGCCAGACCTACGAGTGGTTCATCGCCCAACACGCTCCCGCGAAGGTCGGCGCGGCGGTGTGATTCGACCCGGCTCAGCGCAAAGCGATTCCATCGAGGCTGCAGGGAGGCGGCGGCCGCTGCTTCTGGTCTCCGCCGGCCTCGACCAAGCGGGGGGAGGTTCGGCGTTGCTCGGCCGGCTGTGTGCAGGCGCCATGGCCGCCTTCGCCCGCGAGAAGGGTGTGGAGCACGAGATCCTCCACCTCGGGCCACCGCCCCAAACTCCGCTCCTGGCGACCCACTCGGCGGCGCCCGACTCGGCAGCGGCCATCACCGACTTCGGCTCCCACACCGCCGCGCTGGCCCGCCGGGTGATCGGCCGACAGATCGGCAGATCGGCCGCGGCCACACCGCGCCCCTTGATCGTCTTCGACCATCTTGGCCCGGCTCGCATCCAGGCGCTGCTCCCCGCTTGGCTGCGCTCCCCCTACCTGGTCTTTCTCCTCGGCATCGAGGTCTGGCGGCCGTTGTCGTGGGACCGGCGGCGGGCGCTGCGCGGTGCCGGCTCTCTGCTCGCCATCTCGGAGCACACCCGCCGTCGAGCCCGCTCGTTTACCCCGTCCTTGCCCACCACCGATGTGCTTCCGCTGGCCCTCGAAGAGCGCCCGCCTGGCGGCGAGGTCGACGCGGGATTGGTCGAACGCTGCGGCCACGGCTTCCTGCTGATGGTCGGCCGCATGTCCTCGCACGAGCGCTACAAGGGCCACGATCAACTGCTCGCCGCCCTGCCGTCGCTGCTGGACGCCCAACCGGAAGCTCGTCTGGTCATCGCCGGTGGCGGCGACGACCGCCAGCGGCTGGCGAGCGTGGCGGCACAAAGCGGCCTCAGCCAAGCGGTCCTTTTCACCGGCTTCGTCAGCGAAGCCACGCTGGCTCACCTCTACGAGCGCTGCCGGGCCTTCGTCATGCCCAGCCGGGACGAGGGGTTCGGCCTCGTCTTCCTGGAAGCGATGCGCGCCGGCAAACCGTGTCTCGCCGCACGGGGCAGCGCCGCCGAAGAGGTCGTCATCGACCAGAGTACAGGGCTACTGGTGGAGCGCGACGATCCACGGGCTCTCGCTGCGGCGATGGCGCTGTTCTATCGTCACCCGCAGCGCACTCGCCGGATGGGCGAGGCGGGGCAGGCTCTCTACCGGCAGCGGTTTCGACGAGCGGCCTTCGAGCAGAGGTTCTTTCCTCACCTCGACCGCTGGAGCCGCGCCGGCACGGCGAGGGGGGAGAGCTGAGCCCATGTGCGGCATCAACGGCATTCTGCGCCTCTCCACCGGCGCGCCCCCCATCGACCGCGACGAGCTGCTGGCCACCCGTCAAGCGATGAGTTCGCGCGGAGGCGACGGCGAGGGAGTCTGGTTTTCCCCCGACGGGCGGACCGCCTTGGGCCATCGCCGCCTCGCCATCATCGACTTGAGCCCCTCCGCGGCCCAGCCGATGGCCCGTCAGAACGGCCGTTTCCAGATCGTCTACAACGGTGAGATCTACAACTACCGCGCCCTGCGCCAGGAGCTGGCAGCCGTCGGCGAGGAACTCTCCACGCAGAGCGATACAGAGGTTCTGCTCGCCCTCTACGCTCGACACGGGAGCGCCATGTTGTCGCGGCTGCGCGGCATGTACGCCATCGCCCTGTGGGACGCTCAGGAGCGCTCCTTGCTGCTGGCCCGCGACCCTTACGGCATCAAGCCGCTCTACTACAGCCGGTCCGACGACGGCGCGGTGCGCTTCGCCTCGCAGGTCGGCGCGCTGCTCGCCGGCGGCGCGGTGGCAGCGGATCCGGATCCGGTGGCGATCGGCAGTTTTCTCCTCTGGGGTTCGGTGGCGGAGCCGAGGACGATACGGCGGGCGATTAGAGCGCTTCCCGCCGGCCACCACCTGCACATCGAGGACGGCCGGGTCGGCAAACCGCTCTCGCACACTCCGGCGCTGCGGCCGGCACCCAGCGCCGACCTGCCTCTCGACCTCGATCCCACCGCCGTCGCCGTCGCCGCTGTCGAGGACAGCGTCCGGGCCCACTTGGTCTCCGACGTGCCGGTGGCGGTCTTCCTTTCCGCCGGCCTCGACTCGACTCTCATCGCCGCCCTGGCCAGCCGCCATCTCAGCGAACCTCCGGTTAGCTTGACCTTGCGTTTCGACCACTACCGCGACACGCCGATGGACGAAGGGCCGCTGGCCGCCCAGGTCGCGGCCACACTCGGTACGCGCCACGTCGAGCGCAGCGTCGGCGCCAACGACTTGGCCGATCTCTTCCACGGTGCGCTGGAGGCGATGGACCAACCCTCGATCGACGGCTTCAACACCTTCCTGATCAGCCGCGTGGCTGCCGAAGAGGGACTCAAGGTCGTCCTTTCCGGTCTCGGCGGCGACGAGCTATTCGGCAGCTATCCCTCGTTTAGCGATGTGCCCCGCTGGTCGCGGTGGGCTCGCCGGGCCCGTCTCATCCCCGGCGCCACCGCGCTGTGGCCCACCCTGGCCCGCCGGATCGCGCCGCAAACCCCCAAACTCGCCGGCCTGCTGCGCCACGGAACCACCCTCGCCGGCAGTTACTTCCTCCGCCGCGGCCTCTTCCTAGCGGAGGAACTCCCGGCGCTGCTCGGCGACGAACTGGCGGCCGAGGTGCTGGCGACCTACGATCCGGTGCGCGACATCGCCCGCTCCTTGCAGGCCAGTTTCGTCGACATGGGCGCCGAATCATCGACCCCCACGGGATGGAACAGCGACCCTTGGATCGCCGTGCACGCGATGGAATCGGCCGGCTACATGCGCCACCAGTTGCTGCGCGACGCCGACTGGGCGTCGATGGCTCACGGCCTCGAAGTGCGCCTGCCACTGGTCGATTCTTGGCTTCGCCAACAACTCGCCGCGATTGGCTTTGAACCCGCTCGCAGCCAGGGCAAAGCGGCTCTCGTGCGCCGCGCCGCGCCGGAGCTTCCCGCGGCACTGTGGGATCGGCCGAAGTCCGGCTTCTCGATTCCTCTCGTCGAAGGGCTGGAGCAGGTCGAGGGAAAGGGGGAAGGAGAGGGAAGTCACTCACCCTCCGCTGGATCGGCGCCCGCCACGGCGGGCAACCGATCGAGACGACTGGCCCTGCGCGTCCTGCGGGAATTGGGGCTCGATGAGGTGCTGCGCCGTTGAACATTGCGCATCGCCGCGCTGCCCGCTAGAACCATGCTCAAGACCCAACTCAAGACCCATCTCAAGACCCGCTTCAAAGGCTGGCTACTGCGCGCCATCTCCCGGCTCACCGGCAGGCACGCCGTGCTGCTGCCGGCCTCGGCGAGGGAGGAGTCCGCGACCTTGGCGGTCGACGCCCCCTACCGCGTCGAAGGAGAGCGGTTGACCCTCCAGCTGCTCGAACCGCAGCCGGGCAAACTCGAGGCCAGCCTCTTCGGCTACCGCGGGCACTTCCCGACGCGGCTGCTCTGGCGGGCCGACAACCTCCCCTACTCCGGCCCGTGCAGCCTCGACCTGCGGCTCAGCGACGGTCGGGTCGAGCTGGCGGGAGTGGCCCGCGGCTCGCCGGCTCAACGGCTGGAAGGCCGCCGGCTCAGCTGGCACCTCAAGCTCACCACCACCGGCGGCGACGGGCTGACTCGCCAAACCGGCCACTACCTGGCCGGCGGCGCGGGGGCGGTGGAGGAGAGCTATTACCAGGGCGACAACTACGTCGACCACGAGCGAGAAGCCGCTGGCGAGACCCGCCGCATTCTCGACCTCCTGGCCAAACACGGGGCGCGAGGTCCGTTGCTCGAGGTGGGCTGCGCCACGGGAGCGGTGTTGGCGGCGCTCGCAGAGGCCGGCATCGAATCCTGGGGCGTCGACATCTCCGCATGGGCGATCGAGCAAGCCCGGAAACGGCTGGCGCAGCAGGTATCGGCCCACAAAGCGCCACAGCAGCGCGCCTTTGTCTGTAACGCCGAGAGCGAGCCCCTGCCCCGGCCGGTAGCCGCAGCCGGCCCTTTTTCTACTCTGCTGCTGTGGGCCGTCTTCGAGCACTTCGCCGAACCCTACGAGGCGCTGCGCCGGCTGAGCGAGTTCGCCGCACCGGACGCCCTGCTGCTGATCAACACGGTCAACGCGGCGAGCTTGACCCACCACCTCTTCGGCCGCGACTGGGAGGGCTTCCACGACTGGACCCACCTCGGCGCCACCGAGGTCACCGTCCAACGCCTCCGCCGGGAACTGCCGCCGCTGGGTTGGCACATCGAGCGACTCGACACCCACCTTGCCTGGACCGGCAGCGCCGACCCGACTCATGCCACCCTGCGCGACTGGTATGCCGCCGACGCACGCTTCCGCCGTCTACTGCGCGAGAGCGAGGCCGGCGACATGGTCACCCTGGTGGCGCGCAAGACCGAGAGCGGTTCCATGAAGGCCACACCGTGAAGGTCGTGCAGGCAGTGGGTTGGTACTACCCGGAAAGCCTCGGCGGCACGGAAATCTATGTTGCGGCGCTCGCCGAGCGGCTGCGCGAGAGCGGTGCCACGGTGACGGTCGTGGCGCCCGATCCGGGCGGCAGGGCCGAACGCCACTACCGGCATCAGCAGATCGACGTCTGGCGCTACCCCACCGCGGCGCGGCCCAACCGCGCCCAGGCGCAGGGGCGACAACCGGCGAACGGAGCCGAACTCCTCCACCGCTGGTTCGAGCGAGAGCGGCCCGACATCGTCCACTTTCACACTTTCGTCACCGGCCTCGGCCTGGACGAGATCGCCGCCGCCCGCGATGCCGGTGCCCGCATCGTGGTCACTACCCACTCGAGCAGTCTTGGCTTTCTCTGCCAGCGCGGCACCTTGATGCATTGGGGCGAGAGGCCGTGCGATGGGGTGCGTAGCGACGGTGAGTGCTCCGCCTGCGAATTGCAGCACCGCGGCATGCCGAAGTGGGCGGCCCGGACCTTCGCCAGGCTACCCGCTCCCGCTTCACGCCTCCTCGGCGCCATACCGGGACCGCTCGGTAGCGCGCTGGCCATGCGGGCGCTGATCGACCACAACCGGCGCCGGCAAGAGCGGCTGGCAGAGTGGGTCGATCGGTTCGTCGTGCTGACGGAGTTCGCCCGCGGTGCCCTGGCAGCGACCGGTTTTCCGCCCGACAAGCTGCGGCTCAACCGGCTGGGAATGAGCCAGCGGGGGGTAGAGCGCAAGCCGGGGCCGCAAGAGGAGCCGACCGGGCGACCGGTGCGACTTGGCTACCTCGGCCGGCTCGATCCAATCAAAGGGGTCGAGGAACTCGTCCTCGCCGCCACCGCGCTGCCCGCCGAACTCGCTTTCGAGCTCGAACTGTGCGGCCCACCGGCCGAACCGGCCCCGGTACGCCAGCGGCTGCGCCAGCTGGCGGGTGGCGACCCGCGCATCCGGCTGGCCGATCCGATCCCGGCGCAGGAGACGCCGCAACGGCTGGCCGGATACGATCTACTCTGTTGTCCCTCGCGCTGTGCCGAAGGAGGGCCGACGGTGGCGATCGAAGCGCACGCTGTCGGCACCCCGGTACTGGGTTCCAATCTGGGCGGCCTGGCGGAGTTGATCCGGGACGGACTCGACGGCCGCCTGGTACCGCCCGCCAACGTGGCGGCCCTCTCCACCGCGCTGCGCGAGACTATTGAACATCCTCAAACCACCATCGACCGCTGGCGCGCGGCCCTGCCGCCGGCCCGGACTCTCGACCCAGTGACCGCCGACTACCTCGACCTCTACCACCAAGTGCTCCCCTGATGTCGCGCATCTGCATCGTTACCGCCGGCCACCTGGCGACGACACCACGCATGCTCAAGGCGGCGGACGCGCTGGCCGAAGCCGGCCATCAGGTGCGCGTGGTCAGTACCCGTTTCCTTCATTGGGCCAGCCACGCCGATGGCGATCTGCACAACCGGCGCCACAGCCTGTGGCACTGGGATGTCGTCGACTACAGCCCAAGCGATCCGATGACCCGCAACGTAAGCGGCCTGCGCCGGCGGGGAGCCGAGGCCTTGGCGGCGGTGCTCACTCCCGAACGCTGCCCCGCCGGCCTCGCCTACCGCGCTTACAGCCGGGTCCATCCCGAACTGGTACGCACCATTCTGACCCGGCCGGAGGAGCTGATCTATGCCGGCACCGCCGGGGCTCTGGCCGCCGCCGCCGTCGCCGCGGGCAAGACCGGCACCCCGTACGCGCTCGACCTCGAGGACCTTCACAGCGGCGAGCAGGATGACTCACCGCAGGCGCGGCGCGCCCACCGTCTCGCCCGCCGTATCGAGGGGCGGGTTCTTCCCGGAGCCATCTTCCGCACCGCCGGCAGCGCCGCGCTCGCCAGCACCTACCGCGATCTGTACGGTCTGAAAACCATCGCCATCCACAACACCTTCCCCTTGCCCACCAAGCCGCCGGTGACGACGTGCCGCAAGCCCGGGACTCTGCGCCTCTACTGGTTCAGCCAGACCATCGGCCCGAACCGCGGTCTGGAAGAGGCCATCCTCGCAGCGGGCAAGGCGGGGCAGGCGACCGGAACCAAGATGGAGCTGCACCTGCGTGGCCAGCGGCCCTCCAGCTACGTGGAATCTCTGCGCCGCCTGGCTGGCGAGGTCGCTCCCAAGCTGCGGTTGAAATTGCACGATCCCGAGCCGCCGGATCGCATGATCGAACTGTGCGCAGCCTACGACGTCGGCCTGGCGCTCGAACAGGCGCACGTCCTCAACCGAGCGCTGTGCCTGAGCAACAAACCGCTGACCTACCTCCTCGCCGGGCTGGCGATCGCCTTCACCGACACTCCCGGCCAACGGCCGCTGGCCGAGGATATCGGTCGAGGAGGCTCGCAGGACGCCCTGATCTACCCGCCTGGCGACGCCGATGCCCTGGCCGCCGGGCTGGCCCGCTGGGCCCGCAAGCCGGCCGCCCTCGCTGCCGCTCGTGCCGCGTCGTGGAGGGCGGCCCGGAACCGCTGGCACTGGCATCACCCGCTGGAGCGGGGAGCGCTGCTGCAGACGGTGGCCAGCGCCCTTGCCAGCCGAACTCGACGAGACGGAGCCAGGCGGTGAACCGGGCCGCACCGCAAGCCGGCGAAGAGCCGCCGCCGCTGCGCATCGCGCTGACCGCCGATCCCTACCTGCCGGTGCCGCCCCGCCTCTACGGCGGCATCGAGCGAGTGATCGACTTCCTCGCCCGCGGCTTGGTCGAGCGGGGCCACACGGTGACCCTCTTCGCCCATCCCGAAAGTGAGACCGGCGGCGAACTGGTGCCCTACGGAGCACCACCGCACCTTGGCCGGCGCCAGCGAATGGGCGAGCTGTGGCAGCTCGGCTCCGCTCTGTGGCGACGGCGGAGCCGCTTCGACCTGGTACACAGCTTCGGCCGGCTCGCCGCCCTACTGCCTCTCTTGCCCGTGCGCCGTCTGGCCAAGATTCAGAGCTACCAGCGGGCCGAGATCCCGTGGTCCAGCGTCGCCAAGGCGACCCGGCTGGCCGGCGACTCCCTCTGCTTCACCGCCTGCGCAGCCCACCTCTTCACCGACCCTCCGGCGGGGCGCTGGCAGGCCATCTTCAACGGCGTCGAGCTGGCCCCCTTCGACTTCGTCGCCGAGGTCGTGGCCGACGCACCGTTGGTTTTTCTCGGCCGCATCGAAGCGATCAAAGGTGTCCACCACGCCATTGAGATCGCCCGCGCCAGCGGCCGGGCGCTGGTCATCGCCGGCAACCGGGTCGAGGGGGAGGCCGATCGCTACTTCCAGCAGCAGGTCGAACCCCACCTCGACGGCGAGCGGGTGCGCTACGTCGGTGCGGTCGACGACCGGCGCAAGGCCGAGTTGCTGGGTAGTGCCAGCGCTCTGTTGATGCCGATCGAGTGGGAAGAACCCTTCGGCATCGTCATGGCCGAGGCGATGGCCTGCGGCACACCGGTGATCGGTTTCGCCCGCGGCAGCGTCCCGGAAGTGATTCGTGACGGAGTCAACGGCTTCCAGTGCACCGGCGTTGAAGGTGCCGTTGCCGCCGTCGCCCGACTGGGAGAGATCGACCGTGCCGCGGTGCGCCGGGATTGCGCGGCGCGCTTCTCGGCCGAGGTGATCGTCGAGCGCTACGAGGCGCTCTATTTCGAGCTTTGCCGGCGGATTGGGGAGCAGCGACCGTGAAGCGGGTCCTGATGATCAGCCCGCACTTCCCGCCGGACACCACCGCCGGTGCCCACCGGGTACGCCTCCTCGCCCCGCACCTGGAGGAATACGGTTGGCAGCCGACGGTGCTCTGCGTCGACCCGCGCGACTACGAAGGCAGTCTCGACCCGGAGCTGGCGGCGCTGGTGCCGGACTCGCTGGCAGTGCGCCACTGCCGCGCTCTGCCGGTACAGAGCACGCGCCTCTTCGGCGTCGGCGACCTCGGCCTGCGCGCCTATTGGGGGCTGCGCCAGGCCAGCCGCTGGCTACTCGCCAGGGAGCGCTTTGACGCCCTGTTCATCACCCTCTACCCGACCTACCCCGCCCTGCTCGGACCGGCGCTCAAGAGGAAGTTCGGCCTGCCCTTCGTCCTCGACTACCAGGATCCATGGGTCGGGGCTTGGGGCAAGAGCGTCGGTGGCGGCACCGGTGGACGGCCGGATCTCAAGAGCCGGCTCAGCCGCCGACTGGCCGATTGGCTCGAACCCCGCGTGGTGCGTTCGACCGACGCCCTCACCGCCGTCTCGGCCCGCACATACGAGGAGATCTTCGAGCGCCACCCGGAGCTGGCCGACCGGCCCTGTGCGACGATCCCGTTGGGCGGCGAAGCGGCGGACTTCGCGACGGTACGCGACGATCCTAAGCCCACCCGCTTCTTCGCTGCCGAGGACGGAGACTTCCATCTCTGCTACGTCGGCACCCTCCTGCCGCTCGGCTTCGAGACCCTGCGCTCCGTTCTCGCCGCCGTCGCTAAACTCAAGAAGCGCCAACCCGCTCTCTACACCCGGCTTCACCTCCACTTCTTCGGCACCAGCAACCAGACGACGATCAGCACCGAGCCACGGGTGCTCCCCCTCGCCAGCGAATTCGGGATCGAGGACCGGGTGAGCGAGCACGCCCCTCGCATCCCCTACCTCGACGCGCTGCAGGTCCTCACCCAGGCGAGCGGCGTGCTGATGATGGGGAGCAGCGAGCGCCACTACACGGCGAGCAAGCTCTACCCGGGAATCCTCGCCCACCGCCCGTTGCTCGCCATCTACCACGCCGAGAGCACCGTCACCGACCTGCTCGCCGCCGCCGGCCGAGCGCCGACGATACGGCTAGTCTCCTACGACGACGAGGCTCGCGCCGAAGCCCACGTCGAGGAGATCGCCGGTCACCTGGCGGCGATGATCGAAGCTGCGCATTATCGGCCGGAGGATGTCGACGAGGAGAAGCTCGCCGGCTTCTCCGCCCGGGCGCTTGCCGGCCGGCTGGCGGCTCTACTCGATCGGGTCAGCAGCGGCGTCGCCGGCGTCGAGGATCGGCAATGATCCGCACCCTAATCCGCCGTAGCCTGGAGCGGCTGGGCTACCGGCTGACGCGCACTTCCAGCGCCAACCGCTTCGACGCCATGGCCGCCTCCCTCGCCGCGCTCAGCCACCGTGGCTACGCGCCGCGCACGGTGATCGACGTCGGCGCCAACCGCGGCCAATGGACACGGCTCGCCCGCCCGATCTTCCCCACCGCCGAGTTCGTGCTTCTCGAACCGCAACCGAGCTGCGCCGAAGCGCTCAAAGAGCTGGTGAGGCAACTGGGCAACGCCCGGTTCGAATCGATCGCAGTCACCGAGCCGGGAATCGAAAGCGTCAGGATGATCGGGGCGGACGCCGGCAGCACCGGCGCCTGGGTGGCCGAGAAAGTCGACCATGGCGACGGCGAACTCCATCTTCCCGCCACCACTCTCGATGCGCTGCTCGCCGACGCTCTGGAGCCGGCACAAAGAACCCTGCTCAAGCTCGACGTCGAACGCCACGAGATGGCGATACTGCGTGGAGCCCAACGGTTGCTGCCCAAGGTCGAGGTGGTGCTGCTCGAAGCACAACTCTTCGCCATCAACGACAACGGCCGGCCGCTCTTCTCCGACTTGCTCGAACTCCTGCGCACCGCCGGATTCGAGCTCTACGACTTCGCCACCCTCTCGGGACGACAGCGGGACGGCCGCTTGCGGATGGTCGATGCCCTCCTCGTGCGCCGGGACAGCCCGTTGCTGGCGGACAGGAGCTGGGAATGAGCGCGCCGACCGGCGGGCGCGAGCCGATCCGCCTGACCGTGGTGATGACCCACCCTGTGCAGTACCTGGCCCCCTGGTTCCGCCAACTCGCGGCCGAGGTGCAGGAGATCGAACTCAAGGTCCTCTACGCCACCGCCCCAACTCCAGCGCAGCAGGGCACCGGTTTCGCCACCGAATTCGAGTGGGACATTCCGTTGATCCAAGGCTACGACTGCCGGGTGCTTCGCCCGGCGGCCGAAGGGATCGAACTGTCGTCAGACTCCTACCGCGGCATCGACGTGGCCGAGATCGGCGAGGCGATCCTCGCCACCGCCCCCGACGTGGTGCTGATTCCCGGCTGGCACTCGATCACCCTGCGGCGTGCGATCTCCACCTGCCGGCGCCACCGCATCCCCCTGCTCTATCGCGGCGACAGCCACCTAGGTACCGCTCCCGGCGGAGCCAGGAGATGGCTGTGGGAGTGGCGAAGCCGATGGCTGCTCGGCCGCTTCGACGGCTGGCTGGCGGTCGGTTCCCGCGCTCGGCAGTACCTGCAACAACTCACCCCCGACTCCGCGGCACGACTCATCTTCGATTCCCCGCACGCCGTCGACAACGACTTTTTTGCCACCGCCGCCGCCCCTCACCTAACGGCCGAAGGTCGCGGCGCCGCCCGCCGCGCGTTGGGGGTGGCGGGGTTCGCTCCGGTCCTCCTCTTCGCCGGCAAGTTGTCGCCGATCAAACGGCCGCTCGACCTGATCCGCGCCGCCGCTCTACTCGCTCAGAAGACAAACCCGCCACCTCGGTTGTTGATCGCCGGCGGAGGAGAGCTGGAGGCAAACTGTCGCGCCGAGGCGGAGAAGTTGGGCGTCACCGTCCACTGGGCCGGCTTTCTCAACCAGTCCCAGCTCGGCCGCGCCTACGCCGCCGCCGACTGCCTGGTGCTGCCCAGCGCCAGCGAGAGTTGGGGTCTGGTGGTCAACGAGGCGATGGCCACCGGCCTACCGGCGGTTCTCAGCGACGGCGTCGGTTGCGCACCCGACCTGATCGAGCCTGGGCTGACCGGGGAGAGCTACCCGGTCGGCGAGGTGAAGGCACTGGCGGCGGCACTGGAGCGGGCCATCCAGTACGCCCGCGATCCCTGCACCCGGCTGGCTTGCCGCCAGCAGGTGAGTCGGTTCAGCTTGCAGGCGACATCGGCCGGTTTGCTCGCCGGCTGCCGGGCAGTGGTCGCCAAGTCACCCCTACGGAGTCGTGGTCCAGAGGAGGCAACGCGCGACCTCTCGGCGGTACGAGTGCTCGCTTCGTGCGGCGGCATGGTGGTGGTCGCCGGCCTCGAACGGCAGACTTTCGAGCTTCTGCGCACCCTGCGCGACGGCGGCGCCGAGGTCCACTGCCTGGTCAATGATTGGGAGAGCCATCGCATCGAACCCCTGGCCACGGGGATCGGTGCCACCGTCTCGCCGGTCTTCCACCGCGGCCGGCTCGACCGCCACACGCGCAATCCTCTGAAGCTGGCGGCGATGGCCTGGGGGTTGCTGCGCAGCAGCCGCGATCTGGCCACGGCGGCCCGGCGCTTTCGCCCCACCCACATTCTCATTCCCGAACTGGGTGCGCTGCTGCGCGCCGCGCCGGCCCTGCACCGGCTGCGCCACCGGGGAGTGCGAGTAATCCTGCGCGTCGGCAACGCACCCGAGCGCGGCCGTTTCTACCGTTTTCTGTGGAGCCGAGTGGTGCCCCGCCTGGTAGATCTCGCCGTCGCCAATTCCCGCTTCGGCTGGCTGCGGCTGCGCCAGGCCGGTGTACCGCCGGCTCAGACGGCACTAATCCGCAACCGGGTCGCCCGGCGGGATCTCACGGATGACATGGAAGGTGAACTTGTCGAGCTGGCGCGCACCCGGACAACCCTGCTGGCGGTCGGCCAGATCGCCCCCTTCAAGGGCACCCATCTGGCGGTCGAAGCGGCGCTCGAACTATTGCGCCGTGGCCATGATCTGCAAGCGGTCATCGTCGGCCGAAAGCCACAATGGCCGCCCGAGTTGGTCGACTACACCCAAGCGCTCGAGGCCAAAGTCGCGGCGTCCGGCCGGCAAGACCGAATCCACTTCGCCGGCGAGTGCCAGCACGTCGCCGCCATCATGCGCCACAGCGCGCTGCTGGTGGCACCGATCCTCCAGGAGGAGACCTTCGGCAACGTCGTCCTCGAAGCGGCGACCTGCGCCCTGCCCGCCGTGGTCTTCCCGCGCGGGGGTCTGCCGGAGTTGGTCGAGGACGGGGTGACCGGTTGGATCGTCGGCGCTCCCACCCTCGATGGCCTCCTCGCTTCCCTCGAAGAGGCGCTGGCCGATGGCGAGCGGCTGCGGCAGACCGGCAAACGGGCCCGAGCCCACTTCGGCGGCGAAGAGGGTCCCTACTCCGCGGCGCGCTACAGCCGCGACTGGCAGACCCTGTTTCTGGTCCCACTAGGTAGGATACAGCGGTGAGCGGACAACCAGAGCAGGTGCGGGGCGTGGAGCCGCCGGTGATCGAGCGTACTCTCGACGCCGACTTCGCCAAGTACGCCGCATCGGGCGCCTACCACTGGCGGGAGATCGGCGGCCACTGGATTCACCACCACGCCTTCACCGCCGAACGCTACCGGCGCACGCTGGCGACCCTCGGGCCGCTGGCCGGGCTGCGGGTGCTCGACTACGGCTGCGGCGACGGCGCGCTGCTCGGCCAGATCTGCCGCGCTGTGGGTAGCGAGGGCGAGGCGCACGGCCTCGACGTCAGCGCCGATGCGCTGCGGCTGGCAAAGCACATGCTCGACCGTCACCGCCTCGCCGCCACCCTCCACGCCAAGCCGGAAGAGATGGCCGACAACCACTTCGACGCCATCGTCTGCGCCGAGGTGATCGAGCACGTCCACGATGTCGGCGGCTTGCTCGACCACCTCCACCGCTGCCTCAAGCCGGGAGGCAGGGCGGTGGTCACCACGCCGATCCGGCTCAGCGAAGAACCCGAGGACCCCAACCACGTCCAGGAGTGGTTCCCACGCCAGTTCGCCGAGATGCTGGCCGACGGGCCGCTGGAACTTCTCCACCATGAAGAGATCATTCCGGTCGCCGCCGTCGAGGCCTACTTCTGGCGGCCGCCTCTCTTCTTGCGGATGCCGCTCTTCCGGCTGATCTGCAACCTGCTCTCGATCTACGGCAAGGTCAACGCCCTGAGCTGGCTCAAAGTGCGCCCACGCCTCTTCATGACCCAGCTCGCGGTACTCCAAAAGAACGGGAGCGGCACCGCGGTGGCCATGCGATGAGCTCGCTTTGCGGTTGGGTACCGGCCCATCTCGGCGCCGCCGGCCATGCGGAGTCGGTGGTGGCGGCGATGGGGCGCGCGCTCACCGTCCACTCCGGTCAGAGCTGGGCCGCCTTCCACCTCGAGGGGGTGACCATCGGGGTGGTCGATCTTCCTTCCGGCGATCGCGGCGGCAAGCGCAGCGCGCAGCGCGCAGCCGAGCCCGCCGTGGCCGGCGTCGGGCGCCACTACCTGTGGATGGCCGGCGAGGCCTACGCCAGCGATGGCTGGATCGAAGTGGAGAGCGCCGAGCAGAGCCGCACTCTCGCCTTCCGGCAACGGCTGCTCAGCGCCCTGCTCGACCACGGCCCACAGGCGATCGACCGGCTCGACGGCGCCTTCCAGATCGCCTTGTGGGACGGCGAGGAGCGACGGTTGACTTTGCTCAACGATCGCTTCGGCTCGCTACCTCTCTACCTCGGCAGCAGCCGTGACGGGTTGGCCTTCGCTGGCGGCGTGCGCGGAGTGCTGATGGCTCCCGGTATCGACGCCGCCCCCGATCCCGAGGCGCTGCGCGAAGCGGTCAGCTTCGGCGGCTTCCGGCTCGCCGGGCGCACCAACGTGGTCGGTGTCGAGATGGTCGCCGGCGGCTCGATGGTGGTCCTCCAAGACGGCGACCTCTCACAGCGTAGAACGGTGCGCTGGCCTAACTTGTCCAATGTACAGAAAGGGAACTCCCCGGATGACCGCGCCGAACGGATCGAGCAGGCTCATGCGCTCTGGCGGCAAGCGGTGGCTCGCCGACTGAGTGGTGCCGACCACCCCGGCCAGACGCTCTCCGGCGGCCTCGACAGCCGAGCGATCATGGCCGAAGCGGTGGCCCAGGGCGCACGGTGGACGGCGGTGACCTACGGTCTCGAAGGCTGTGACGATGCACTCTACGCTCGGCAGGCCGCGCAAGCCGCCGGTGCCGCCTGGAAGTTCGTCCCCCTCTACGAGGAGCAGCCGCCCGACTGGCTGGATCGGCGCAGCGTCCACATTCAGGCGACCGACGGCCTGATCCAGTTGACCGACCTGATGCATATGGAGTGCCTCCCAGCGCTGCGCCAGCTCGATCTCCACCTTTCGGGCTATCTCGGCGACATGGTCTGCGGTAACACCTTCGACGCCGTGCGCGATGGCGCCAGCCTGCTGGCCGCTCTGCCTTTCAGCGGCTCGCCGCTGGGCTGGACGGTGGAGCGCGCCCAAAACTGGGCCCGCGACCAGCTGAGCCGACTCGCCGGCACTCCCGGATACTTCACCATGTTCGACCACAAGCTGCCGCAGGCGATCCACCGGATCTTTCAGGCCTACCTGCCCTGGATGCGCCTGCGCACTCCCTTTCTCGACTATCAGCTCTTCGCCTTCTTCGCCGGCTTCGATGGCGCGACTCGGATCGACCTCTATCACCGGATGTTGCAGGCCAGCTACCCGTCCCTCTTCACCATCCCGGAGCAGACCACAGGACTGCCCATCTTGACGGCCAGGTGGAGGGTACAGGCCGAGCGGGCACGGCGCTGGAGCGCCCGCAAGGCGCATCCGTGGTTATCCCGCATCGGAGTCGATCTACCGCCCCGAATCCGCGCCTACTTCGACGAGGAGACCCATTGGCGCAAGCCGGATGCGCGGCGGCGCATCGAAGGGGTGATCCTGGCGCCCGACTCGCTGTGTTGCGATATCCTCGGCCGTGAGGCGGTCACCGCCGCGGTCGAAGGCTGGCTGGATCGCGGCATCGGCCCGGTGCAGGTGCTCGCCGCCCTCTACGTCTACGAGGTCTACCACCGCGACCTGCCCTCTTTCCTCAGCGCTCGCGGGCAAGGCTGACCGGCATGCGGTTCTTGCAGGGCAGCGCCGCCCGCTTCGTGCTTTATCGGCTCGGCCTGCGCGCCGCCGACACGCAGACCACCACCGCCGAGCGCGACTGCCTGGCGCGCCACGCCGCGGGCCGCCGCTCGCTGGTCGAAATCGGCGTCATGCACGGAGTCAACACCGGCCTGCTGCGTTCGGTGATGCACCCCGAGGGCGAGCTGACCGGCATCGACCCCCACCCGCGCGGCCGGCTCGGCATCAGCTTCGAGCGCCGGATCGCTCTCGCCGAGCTGGCCCGCCACCGCCGAGGCAAAGCCCGGTTGCTGCGCCAGATGAGCTACCAGGCCGCCGCCGAGTGGGGGCACCGCGCCATCGACTTCCTGTTCATCGACGGCGACCACTCCTGGGACGGCATCGCGCGGGACTGGCGAGACTGGAGCCCCCGCATAGAGCGCGGAGGGCTGGTCGCCCTGCACGACTCGCGCAGCGTCGGCGAACGGCCGGATCTCGACAGTGTGCGCTTCACCACCGAGGTGATTCTCACCGATCCTCACTTCCTCCAGATCGACGCCGTCGACAGCCTGACGGTGGTCGAGAGAGTCGCCACCAGCGCGGACACCGCCGGGTGAGCCAAGCAAAGAGCTACCGCTCCCTGGTGGGTAGGGGGATCTTCTGGAACTCCTCCTTCCAGGTGATTCAGACGCTCATCACCTTCGGCGCCATGCTGGTCTTGGTGCGCGTCATCCCGCCGGCCGAGTATGGGCGGGCGGCCGCGGTGGCCGGCATCCTGGGGTTGATCAACGCCCTCTCCTGTTCTGCCTTCATGGCCCAGGCGCTGCAACTACCCGAGGGCGTCGAGCCCGACTGGCGGCTCCACTTCTCCGCCGGCCTGTGGATTCAAGGCGGGCTCAGCCTGCTGACCCACGGCCTGGCCGGCCTGTGCTGGTTCCTGCCCACCTACCGGCCGATGGCGCCGCTACTGCACGTCGGCGCCCTCGGGCTACTGATCGATTGGCCCGGTCAACTGCGCACCGCCATGCTGCGCCGCGAGATGGACTTCCGGCGGCTGCGAATCGCCCACGTGGTGGGGACCCTGGCCGGGGTCTCCACCAGCCTCGCCGTCGGCCTGGCGGGCGGTGGCGCCTGGGCCATCGTACTGGCCAACAACGTCGTCTTGGCCATCCCGCTGACCGTGGAGGGTCTCTTTTTCGCGGGCTGGCGTCCCGGACCCAGCTGGTGGCGCTGGCCAGCCTGGAAGCGCTACAGACCGGCCCTCGCCTTCGGCATCCAGCAGGCAGGCTCGACCGGTCTGCGGGTGTCGCGCATCGCCCTCGAAGCGGCATTCTTGCCGGCGCTGCTCGGCTACGGCGCCATGGGGCTGCTCAACCGCGCCATCGCCCTGTTCAACGCCTCGGTCGGCCGTGTGATGTCGGTCTTGGTGGACACCGCCTACCCGTTGCTACCCCGCTTCGCCAACGACGAGAAGCGCTTCGCCACCTACTCCACCGCCCTCATCCAGGCGGTGCTGCTGCTCTCGATTGGCGGTGCGGTCTACCTGGGGCTGGAAGGGCAGACGGTATCGCGCGTGCTCTACAGCCAGCGCTGGGCAGCGGCCGATCCACTCCTCTGGCCGGGAGCACTGATCGGCCTCGCCCTGGTCACCTTCACCGCCGCCTCTAGCGTCATCCTGGCGCAAAGCCGGCTGCGCAAAGTCTTCCTACTCAACCTGCTGACCGCTGCCCTGGGGCTCCCGATGGTCGCCGTCGCCGCCTACGGCGGGGGCCTCCAAGGCTACGCCTGGGCTCTCGCCGCCGGCCAGCTCGCGGCCGCCGCCACAGCGCTCGGCCTCGCCTCCAAATACCTGCGACCTGGGTGGGCGCGGGCGGCCCTCCTGGTACCGATCACCACCGCCGCGGTCGCCACCGCCGGCTGGTGGGCGGTGCGCCATGCCTTCGAACTCCCCTCGCCGCCGGGTAGACTGGCGGTCACTGCGCCGGCCTATTGCCTGGCGGCCGCTGTCGCCCTGCGCGGCCTCTTTCCCGGCTACCTGGCCGGAGTCCTGGCGCAACTGCCGCGCGGCGAGCACCTCTTGCGCTGGCTTCGCCTGACTCGACCCCGGCAAGCTTCATGACCCAGCACGCCCGATGACCACCGCAGCCTTACGCCCCCTACGCGACCGCGCCGGCATGACGACGGTGAGCACGCTCGCCCGCTCCAAATTGCTGACGGTGGCGATTCCCGCCGCCCTGCTCGCCTGGCTCCTGTGCGGGGACTGGATCGCCGCTGCCTGCATCCTGGTCTTGGCGCTGATCTGGCACTACCTGCGCGGCGACGAAGGGCCGCCGGTGCTGGCGCTGGCGCTGACCTTCCAGTGGCTGCAAGTGACCTCCGGTCTGCTCTACTACGGCTTCACCGGCCGCGCCGTCGAAGCGGTACTGCTGTCGGACTACCGCCCCATGGTCTTGATCGGCTTGGGCTGCCTGCTCGCCCTGACCGCCGGCCTCACCCTTGGTATCCGCTTCGGCCCCGCCAGCCGGCGGCAAGGGCGTCCCGCCTTCGCCAGTACTCTCTCTCCACTGCTCCTCAGCTACCTCATCACCACCGCCGGCATCGGCCTGGTGCAGTCCTTGGCCTGGCGATTCAGCTTCCTCACCCAGGGCATCTTGGCGCTGAGTGCGATCCGCTACGTGCTGCTCTACCTACTGTTTCGCCGTTTCAGTGCACCGCACTTCCAGTGGCCCAAAATCGGCGTCCTGCTGGCACTGGAGATGATACTCGGCTTCACCGGCTACTTCGCCAGCTTTCGCGAACCGCTGATGTTCCTCGCTCTGGTCTTGCTCGAACAGTTCGACAGCCGCAAATTGCGCGACTGGCTTCGGGTCGGCGCGCTCGCCACCGGCACGCTCTTCCTGGGCCTCCTATGGCTAGGAATTCGTACCACCTACCGCGCCGACATCCGCCTCGAAAACCTCAGCTCCTCGCGCGTCGACCGCGCCGAGCGGGTCGCCTCGCTTTCCGGCGATTGGCTGCAACGAGGGCCCGAGAAAATTCTCGCCGATACCGACTACTTCGTCCACCGGTTGTGGGCGATCTACTACCCCGCCCTGGCCTTGAAGCGGGTCCCCTCGATCCTGCCTCACGAGGATGGGCGGATCCTCGGCGCCGCCGTCAAGCACATCTTCACTCCGCGCCTCTTCTTCCGCGACAAGGCGGTGCTCGCCTCCGACAGCGAGTTGGTGCGCACCTATTCGGGCGTCTGGGTAGCGGGAGTCGAGTCCAACACCAGTATCGCCTTCGGCTACGCGGCGGAATCCTACGTCGACTTCGGCGTGCCGTTGATGTTCCTGCCGATCCTCCTCTTCGGCCTGTTGATGGGGCTGCTCTACCGCCTCTTCCTGCGGCTCATCTGGCACCGCGAACTGGCGGTGGCGTTGGTTAGCGTTATTTTCTGGTTCAGCCTTTATCTTTTCGAGCGCTCCTGGGTGAAATGGTTGGGATCGTCGTTCACCATGATGATCTTCCTCGGCAGCGCCGTCTTCGTCCTCGACCGGCTGTTGTGGAACTATCGTCAAAGACCGGCCCACGACCGCTCCGTCCTGCTCAAGGAACTGGCGGCACTGACCGGCAAGCCGGGGAGAATCGCCTTGCCGATCGCTACCGGTGCCACTGGCAAGAGCGAGAGTTGGGTTGAAATCTGGGATGAGTCCTGGGACAGGGCCGCCCCCAAATGGGACAACAAGACGGCCACCGAGACCACCGCCGACCCCGCCGCCGAGTCACCCCCTCGATTCCCACCCCCACCCTGGGCGTGAATGCGTCTCCTCTTCCTCAGCCTCTACTTCCACCCGGCGCGCCACTACGGTGGCCCGGTGGCCTCCACCTGGAGCCTGTCGCGCCACCTTGCCAAGGCCGGCGCCCAGGTGCGGGTGCTGACCACCGACGCCGACGGTGACGAGCGGCTGGCCGTCGATCGAGGCTGGCAAGAACTGGCCCCCAACCTCGAAGTGCGCTACTGCCGCCGCATCGGCCGGGGCCTCATCGCCCCAGCCATGCTCTCCGCCGCCCTCCGCGAACTGGCCAAGGCCGATCTGATCTACCTCTCCGGTCTCTTCGTCTGGCTCCTCCCCCTCCTCGCCCCCGCGGCGGCGCTACTCAGCAAACCGCTCGTCGTCTCCCCCCGCGGCATGGCCCTGCCCGAGGCCCTGGCCAGCAAGGGAGGCAAGAAACGAGCCTTCCTGCGGCTGGCCAAGCTCACCGGCCTAAGCCGCGCCGCCTTCCACCTCACCTCCCAACCCGAGGCCGACCACCTCCAGGAGATCTTCCCCAAGGCCGAGAAGGTTCTGATCCCCAACGGCGTCGACATCCCGACCACCGAGACCTTGGCCGCCCTTAAAGCCTCCCAACCCGACCACCCGCCCTACCTCCTCTACTTGGGCAGGCTCCACCCCCACAAGCAGCCCGAACTGATCCTCCAAGCCTTCGCCACCTGGGCCACCGCTCATCCCGAGTACCAAACCCTCCACCTCCGCCTGGTGGGCCCCGGCCAAGAGACCCTCCGCCACCAACTCCAAGCCCAAGCCCAAGCCGCCGGCCTGGAATCGAGAATCCACATCGAACCCGCCCTCACCGGCCAAGCCAAAGCCCACCTCCTCACCCACGCCACCGCCCTCCTGCTGGCCTCCAAGTCCGAAAACTTCGGCATGAGCGTCGCCGAAGCGCTAGCCCACCAAACCCCCGCGATCGTCACCCAATCGGCCCCCTGGCAGGGCCTAGAAGAACACCGCTGCGGCTGGTGGCCCGAGACCTCGGCGCAGGCCCTCGCCGAGAGCATCCAAGAGGTCGCCAAACTCTCGCCGGAAGAGCGCGACGAGATGGGCAAACGGGGACGAAAGTGGATGGAAGAAGAGTTCGGCTGGGAGGCCTTAGCGGGCAGGATGTTGGGGTGGTTTGCGCAGTTGTAACGAGCGAAGCTGGTCCGGCCCCTACTCGGGAGGCCAATCGCATTGGAAATGGAAAGGCTGGCGAAGGTGGTCACCAACCTGGCGACAATCCAACTGAAGAAGCTGGATCGACACTTCGATCAGGTAGCCAAGGCCACAGGGACCTCTCGATGACGAGCCGGCGCGGAGGTGGCTGGGTCTGGAGGCAGACTGTCCCAAGTTCGCCCGTCTAGCAATCTGCCAGTTCTCTTCTTGTTCTTGCCACCCCACTGTTTGAAGAAGAACGGCACCTGGACTCGGCAGCACTGGTCCCGCAAGTCATTCACCCAAGCCGCATCCATCGGCCGAGCACTCGGGCCGGACTCACCACCCACGATGACCCAGTCAATGCCCCTTAGATCTAGGTTCGGCAGTGGCCCGAGGAGTGGTTCGAGGGAGAGGAATTTGAGTCGGGCGCCGGTTCTGCGAAGATCGTCAATCCGCGAGCGATAGTCCTCGGTTTCAACGCTAACGCCCATCCAGATATTCGGCGCCCACTCAAGGCTTGTGGCCAGCTGAGTAAGGCGAAGCGAACGTTTGGTCAGAACTTGGAAGCGATGCCAGTGAGCTCGACGCATGGTGTCGAAGACTCTCTGGATGAAGGCGAGCGGTACCTCCTCGTGAAACAAATCGCTCATCGAGTTGACGAAGATCGTCTGCGGTTTCTTCCAACTCAGCGGGCGTTCCAGCATGTGTGATTGCAGGGTAAGACGAAAACCGTTCGCATAGTTGGCTTGCCCCATCGCCTGAAGCCGCTCGGCCATGCGCTCCGCATAGCAGTGTTTGCAGCCAGGGCTGACCTTCGTGCATCCGGTGACCGGATTCCAAGTGGCCTCGGTCCACTCGATGGTCGAGCCCTTGGCCATCAACGCAGCTCCCTGAGCAGGTGTCTTGCGATCCGCAAAGCGATGGATTTTCCGCGCTTGTTCCCCACAGCAAAGCATAAAAGGTACAGCGGGTTGCCAGCGGAGTTTCGCAGAATGCCCGGTTGTTCCACTGCACCGGCAAAAATTCCCTTCAGCCGGTTGTTGAAGTAGGTGCCAATGGTGTCCATGGTCGCTTTCACGACAAGTTCTTGCTCGTTGCCAAAGAGGTCGGGAATGAGCTGTCTTTCGTAGAACTCATCGTACCAGTCCTCAGTTCCAAGGAGGAGATTGAGTCTCTTTCGCCATGATTCAGGAATCTCACCAGACTTCGTAAGCAGGCGATTGACGGCAATCCAAAGCGGGAAGAGAAGCCACAGGTCAATAGCCTTGGTGCTCGCGATAGCTTCGATGGTTTCCCACTCAACCTGCATCCCGTAGGGATCCAAAAACAAGACAGCTCGGTGGGAACGCCAGTTCGTGTCACAAAGCTTCTGGATTTCTCTATTCGCATCACCGTGGCGGACGACTATCCCATCGGCCAACCCTGGGAACTCCCCTCTGAGTGCTTCGAGATCAGCGCACCGTTGGGCATCTTTCTCGATGAAAATGTATCTGTCGAAAGAGGGCTCCGTCTTTAGAGCCAGGCGCGCTGAGCCATCCAGCAGGGCTTGTGGTTCGTTTCCGGCGAGATCAGGAAACAAGTAACTCTGTTCCGATGAGGTTGTCGAATCCTCCCCGCTCGGTACTCGGTACCCGCTTCCAGCAAAAGCGTCGATGTACGCCTTCTTGAAGGGCCGCTTCGCGGTCGGTTTGTCTTTGAGCGCTGTCGTGTAGCTCGCCAAATAGCCCGCGAGCACCTCAAGCTTCGCGGACGTCCACTCGCCTCCAAAGCGATGTGCTTTTCCGTAACGATCTTCCATGCTTACTCATGTGAATCGTACCGTATCTCAACGATTCGCACCACAATCTCTTACGTAGCACAGACAGACCACTTCGATCAGCAACCCGAGAATTCCGCTGTCTCAAGGGTTCGACGGTGCTAGATGACAAGAGCGAAGTCGCCGGCCATCAATCAGCGGCGGCAAGCCATCAAGACTCTCGCGCGCGGCGCAGGAGTTCGGCGACGTCGAGGTGGCGAGTCCACCGGTTCAAGTACTCCGCGTCGAGCAGGTCGCCTTGGATCTGGAGAATGCCAAGAATGTCGCCCCACTGGCGATCGGAGCTTTGGTTGCCCAGCTGGTACCAGACGAGTTTGTGCAGCAGCGTATCCTCCGGGGTGGCGAATCGGAGAGCCTGGCTCTTGCCTTGTGCCTCCACCGGTTGCAGCTTGGCTCGGCTCATCTCTGTTTGCGACCAGGCGTCCTCTTGGAGAGAGAAGATATCGGCCTTGAACATCGTCGCCAGATGAATCACGTTGAATGAGGAGCGCCGCCGGATCGCGTCCCGGATCATCTCCGCGTCGGCGTAGAACTCCTCGCCCAGCGACGCGACCAAGGCCTCCACCTGCGACGGCTGGATATCGGCGACAAGATCCACATCCTGCGTCGAGCGCGGAATCCCATAGAGGGAACTGGCCAGCGAGCCACAAATCACATAGGGGATCGAGAGGCTGTCGAAGGTGGTCGCCAACCTGGCGACGACGCGGAGAGGCTCGGAGAGCATCAGTACCCGGCTTCGTCCACATCCCAACCGAAGGCCCGTTTCATCAGTTCGGGCTCGATCCAGCGCGAGGCCAGGCGCAACGACAGCTCGCGTTCATCGGCATCCGGGTGGCGGCGGCGGATGTCGAGGAGAGCTAGCTGTTGGACGGCTTGCGTCAAGGCGGTGACGCGTTCGAGCTTCTCGGTGGCCGACATGCGGCGGTACCCCTCGATGAGCAGCGCTTCGATGGCGGGATGGGTGTCGCGGGTGGGGTCGTCGCTCACCGGCTGATCCTACCAGCCGGCATCCGGGTGACGGCGGCGGATGTCGAGCAGGGCAAGCTGTTGGACGGCTTGGGTCAGGACGGTGACGCGCTCCAGCTTCTCGGTGGCCGACATGCGGCGGTAGCCTGCAATAGGGGTAACGAAATAGGGGTAACAAGGGATAGAAGGGGTAATTTGGCCCCCAAACTACCCCCATTTGACCAAAACCAACCTTGTCGGCTTCAGGGTCGCTGAGACCATCCAAACGCTGTTGGAACTCTCACGGGATAGCCAGAGAGCACGAAAGCACACACCGCGCGCTTAAGAAAAAAGTGAAGCACATCCCGTCCATCGGGGTGGTGCGTGGCGCAGCGGCTTTGAGTAGCGTCGCGGCGGGGAGGATTTGCCTGATGCTCGATTCCAAGTACCGTCCTTCATTTCGACTCTCGCGGTGGCAATCGAGGGCTGCACTGGTGGCCCTGTCTCTCGCTGCATCGCTCCTTGCCACCGCGCTGTACGCCCAGCTGGGACCGCCGCCGGAGCCACCCGGCAACCCGGTGACCCTCAGCAAGGCGAGGCTCGGCAAGGTCCTCTTCTGGGACGAGCAACTCTCCTCGCCGCGGACGGTCGCTTGCGCCAGCTGCCACATTCTGAGCGCCGGTGGCTCCGACCCGCGATCGTTGACCAGCCCGCTGGCCGTCAACCCCGGCCCCGACGCTCTCTTCGGCACCGACGACGATGTCCTCGGATCGCCCGGGGTACCACTGAGCGACAGCGATGGCCTCTATCACTGGAGCGAGCTCTTCGGTCTGACCGAGCAGGCGACCGGGCGGCGGGCACCGGCGGCGATCAATGCCGGCTACTCGCCCGAGCTGTTCTGGGATGGTCGGGCCGCCAATGAGTTCCGCGACCCGATCACCAACCAGGTGGTCCTGCCCAGCGGAGCCGCCTTGGAGAGCCAGGCCGTCGGGCCACCGGTCAGCAACGCCGAAATGGCCCACGTCGGTCGCGACTGGACCGACATCGAGGCCCGGCTCACCGCTTCGACACCGCTCGCTCTGGCCACGCAAGTGCCGCTGGAACTCTCCACCTGGATCGCCGGGCGCACCTATCCGGAGCTCTTTGAGGAGGCCTTCGGAACGGCTCAGGTCACCGCTTCCGGCGCCGCGATGGCCATCGCCACCTACGAGCGGACGCTGCTCGCCAACCAGACGCCCTACGACGACTTCCTGGCCAATGTGCCGGGGGCGTTAACGGCGCAAGAGCTGGCAGGGCTCGACGTGTTCAACCAGAACCACTGCAGCGTCTGCCATCCCTCGGCCATCCTCAGTGACCACGATTTCCACTACCTCGGCCTGCGGCCGGCGGGCGAAGACGTGGGGCGCTTCGCAGTGACCCTGGACCCCAACGACATCGGAAAGGTCCGCACGCCCAGCCTGCGTAATCTGGAGTTGCGCGCCCCCTACATGCGCAACGGGCGAATGGCGACGATTCGCGAAGTCATTCAGTTCTACAACCGCGGCGGCGACTTCGACGCGCCGAACAAGAGCCCTTTCATCCACCCACTCTCGCTCACCCCGCAGCAGAGGCTGGCGCTCGAAGCCTTCCTGACCCGGCCGTTGACCGACCCCCGCGTGGCTGCCGAACTGCCACCCTTCGACCGGCCACTTCTCTACACGGAATCAGACCGCGTGCCGGTGGTCGAGGGCACCGGTGCGCCGGGGCCGGGCGGCTTCGTCCCCAAGGTGGTCGCCATCGAACCTCCCCTCCTCGGCAACCCAAGCTTTACGGTCGGCGTCTACGAGGCTCTGGGAGGGGCGCAAGCCCTGCTGGTGATCGATGATGTCGATCCCGGGCTGTCACCTCCGGCGTCCGCTGACTTTGCCTTCGAGACCATCACTCTCTCCGGCAGCGGGGCGGGCAATGGCTACGGCTCGGTGAGTTTGGCCATCCCCAATGATTTGGCCTTGCTCAACAACGAGTGGTTCGGCCGCTGGTATGTCACCGCCACCAATAACGGAGATGCCGATGCGGTGTCGCAAGTTTTCCGCTTTACTGTCTTCCCCGCCTACATCGGGGGAATGATCTTCGCCGATGGTTTCGAGTCCAGCGATACCGCCGCCTGGTCGGCGACCGTGCCGTAGCAGTCCGTTCGTTCAGCTCACGCCGTCCGCCGTGCCACGAAAACGCAGTGGCGGATCCCCTTGCTCCCAGCGGCGCGAACGATATGGCTGCGAGCGTCGAAGCCGCTCTTGCGCAGTAGTTTCACGAAGCGGGGGTCGGGCTGAGCAGACCAGACGGTGAGCAGGCCGCCCACCTTCAACGCCGTCTGAATCTGCAACAGGCCGGCCTTGTCGTAGAGGCGGCGGTTCGCGTCCAGGCAGCAGGCCACCGGCCCGTTGTCGACGTCGAGCATCACCGCGTCCCAGGGACCGCGGTCAAAGAGCACTCGCCACACGTCCTGTTCAATGATCGTTGTCCGACGATCGTCGAGCGCCCCGCGCTGCAAGGCTCGCAGGTAAGTACGGTTGAACTCGATAACGCTGGGGAAGATCTCCGCCACCACGACCGTGGCGCCGGGCGGCAGAACATCGAGCGCCGCGCGCAGGGTAAAGCCGAGACCCAACCCTCCGATGAGGACCCGAGCCCGCGGCCCAAGCTGGCCGCACGCCAGGTCAGCCAACGCTATTTCCGAGCCGGGCGCCCGGCTCGACATCAGCTCTTCCCCGTCGAGATAGACGAAGAAGTCCTCGTCCCGGCGATGGAAGGTGAGTTCCTGCCCGTCGGGAGTGGTAAACCGGCCGAGAATCTCGAAGGGCTTCATCTGCCTAGGATACTAGCCGGTCGTCACCGCGATGACGGAAGAATAGGTCAACGCCTGCCAAGATTTCGAGCAGGCGGTGCCGATGTTAGCGCCTTCAGCGACAACTGAACGGCTAGCCGGCTAGCCAGAAGAAGAGTAGCGCCACGGCCATCAGCCCCAGCAGGCCAAGAACGACGAAGCGACGAATCTGCTGCTGCCGCTCGACGACATCTTCGTCCAGGTAGTACCTGCCCACGTCGACCTCCACCACCGCGCCCTTCAGAGTCTGCATACGAAACATCCCCCGTTTGGGCAGGCTCAACTCTTCCAGCGTCAGCGCACTGGAGGCCGAGAGCGCCGCTCGTTCACGAAACCGCCGGAAAATATCTTCGCGTCTCTTGGCTGCGATCACTCCCAGTATCGCCGCCGTGCCACCACCTCCACTCATCAGGCCTCCTCTCCGTCCACGGTTGTTTCAACATGCTACGTTCCCGGTGTGCCTCGCATTCCCACCTTGGCAACCTTACCCGGTAGTGGCTCCCGAGATAGAATGGGCAACCCACGCCACCGGTTCCCCCACCGTTCATCTCGACAAGACAACGGCCCAGTCAAGACGGTCACCGCCCAAGCAGAATGGTACAACTCTAGTGTCAGAGAACGGCTTTCCCACGCTGATCGGGCTCAATGCATTCCACGGTGATTCCGCCGCCGCGGCGGTGGCCGGCGGTCGCTTCCGGGTCGGTACCGAGGAGGAGAGGTTCACCCGCGTCAAGCACTGGGCCGGCCTGCCGGAGCAGGCGATTCGCCACTGCCTGGCGGAGGTAGCAGGCGGCGATCTGGCGGGCGTCGACGGCTTCGCCGTCTCCCGCCAACCCAAGGCCTACCTAGCCCGCAAGGCGGCGCTGGCGCTGCGCCACCCACGCAGCCTCGGTCGCGCCCTCGCTCGCGCCCGCAACCTCTCTCAAGTCGGTTCGTTGGCCGAGCAGCTGGGCGAACGGTTCGGCTCCACGGCGCCGCGCCTCTACCCGGTCGAACACCACCTGGCGCACATCGCCTCAGCCTTTTTTTGCTGCCCGTGGGAGGAGGCGATGTGCCTCACCGTGGACGGCTTCGGCGACTTCGTTTCCACCATGCTTGCGGTGGGGCGAGGCACCCGGATCGAGGTCTTGCAGCGGGTCCACTACCCCCACTCTCTGGGCCTTTTCTACACCGCGATCACCCAGTATCTCGGCTTCCCGAAGTACGGCGACGAGTACAAGGTGATGGGCCTCGCCGCCTACGGCGAGCCCAAGTTCGTCGCAGCGCTACACCGCGTCGCACCGCGGATGGCCGACGGCACTTTCCGTCTCGACCTACGCTATTTCCGCCACCTGCGCGAGGGCGTCGACATGACCTGGGAGGGTGGCGAACCCCAGCTGGGCACCGTCTTCAGCCTGGCCCTCGAAAGACTCCTCGGCCCAGCCCGCCTTCCCGGCAGTGCCCTTGAACAGCGTCACATGGACCTCGCCGCCTCGCTGCAGCGGGTTTACGAGGAGCGTTTCTTCTCCCTGGTGCGGGAGCTTTCCCGGCGCACCGGCCTCAAACGGCTGACCCTGGCCGGCGGCTGCGGCATGAACTCGCTGGCCAACGGCCGGTTGTTCGACGAGACTCCGATCGAAGAGGTGTGGATTCAGTCAGCGGCCGGCGATGCCGGAACCGCGCTCGGCGCCGCGCTGTTCGTCCAGCACTCGATTCTCGGCAAGCCGCGCGAGTTCGTCATGGAGCACAGCTATTGGGGACCCAAGTACGGCGAAGCCGCCGTCAGCCGCGCGCTCGCCGACGGTATTGCCGCCTGCGGCGGCGAGGATGGCGACTTCGGCGAGTTCCTCATCGAGACGATCGCCGATGAGGGGCGACTGAGCGATCAAACGGCGCAGGCGATCGCCGACGGCGAGGTGGTCGGCTGGTACCAGGGACGCAGCGAATGGGGACCGCGAGCGCTGGGCAACCGCTCGATCGTCGCCGACCCGCGGCGCGGCGACATGCGCGACCTGCTCAACCTCAAGATCAAGCGCCGCGAGTCTTTCCGCCCCTTCGCTCCGTCGATCCTCGAAGAGCGAACCGGTGACTGGTTCACTTGCGACTATCCCGACCCGTTCATGATCAAGGTCTACCCGATTCAGCCGCACAAGCGGGCCGAGATTCCAGCCGTCACTCACGTCGACGGCAGCGGCCGGCTGCAGACCGTCTCGCGACAGACCAACCCTCGCTACTGGAGCTTGATCAAAGCCTTCGAAGGCAAGACCGGCGTGCCCCTGATCCTCAACACCTCGTTCAACGAGAACGAGCCGATCGTCAACACGCCCGAAGAAGCGCTGGCCTGCTTCCTGCGCACCAAGATGGACCGCATCGTCCTCGGCGACCGAGTCGTCCGGCGCAAGAGGTGACACAGCGACCGCGGGTACTGCTGGTCAACCAGTACTTCTGGCCCGACATGGCCGCCACCGCGCAGTTGCTCAGCGACCTGGCGGAGGATCTGGTCACGGCGGGGTGGGAGGTCGCCGCCCTGCCCGGAAGGGGCGGCTACGCACCGGGGCGCGACGGGCAGCTGCCGCGGCGCGAGAGCTGGCGCGGGATCGACATCCGCCGCGTCTGGTCGACCGATCTCGGTCGTGGCAGCAAGCTGCGCCGCATTGTCGATTACGCCACCTACTTGCTGAGCGCCGCCAAGGAGGTCCTCTTCGGCCCGCGCCACGATGCGGTGGTCTGCCTGTCGACTCCACCGCTGGTCGCCATCCTCGGCCTTCTGGCCCGCCGGCGCGGTAGCCGCTTCATCTACAAGGTCGAGGATCTCTACCCCGACGTCGCCGTCGCTCTCGGCGCCTTGCGCCCGCGCTCGCCGCTCACCGCCGTTCTGCGTACCCTGGCCGGTAGAGTCCTCGCCGGGGCTGACGCCGCCGTCGCTCTCGACTCGGCGATGGCGGGCAGCTTGATAGCAAGCGGCGCCCGCCGGGTGGAGGTGATTCCCAACTGGGCCGACGGCGAGGCCATTCGACCCGACCCGGAAGCCGGCAAGCAGTTGCGCCGGCAGGAAGGGCTCAGCCAAGACCACTTCGTCGTCCTCTACTCCGGCAACCTGGGGATGGCCCACCGTTTCGACGCCGTGATCGCGGCGGCGCACGCGCTGGCGGTGAAGCACAAGCGAGTGCTCTTTCTCTTTGTCGGCGCCGGGGTGCGCTTGGATGAGGTGCGACGAGCCACGGCCAGCCTGGCCACCGTCCGCTTCCTGCCCTACCAACCGCGCGAACGGCTCGGCGCCCTCTACAGTGCCGCCGATCTGCACCTGGTCACCTTGCGCGACGAGATCTCGGGGCTTCTCGTACCCTCGAAGTATGCCGCCTGTGTCGCCGCCGGCAAGCCGGTCCTGCTGGTGGGTGGCCAGGGCACCGATCTGCACCAAGAAATCGGCCAACGCAAGCTGGGATGGGTCTGCCCTCACCATGCACCGGCGGTCTACGAGGCGATTGTCGAGGCCCTCGGCAACCGCCCGGCGCTGGTCCAAATGGGGCGTGACGGCAGGGCCGCCTTCGAAGCACGGTACTCTCGAAGTCGTTCGACGGCAGCCTGGATCCGGCTGCTGGATGAACTTGTAGAGCGCCCCGCGGCGACCGCGCGATGAATTTCTCGAAAATCTCCCACCAAAGTTGGCTCGGACGCTTGCTGCGCCTTCCCCTGAAACTGATCCCGCGCAACGCCCGCCTGCCCATCTTGCAGGGACCGCTCGCCGGCAAACGCTGGATCGCCGGATCGAGCAACCACGGCTGTTGGTTGGGTAGCTACGAACAGGAGAAGGTCAACGAGTTCAGCCGGCGCGTCCAGCCCGGCGACGTCGTCTACGACATCGGCGCCCACGTGGGCTACTACACCCTTCTCGCTTCGATCCTGGTGGGACCGCAGGGGCGCGTCTTCGCCTTTGAGCCGCTACCCGCCAACCTCGAGATCCTGCACCGGCACTTGCGGATCAACCGGGTGAGCAATGTCGAGGTGATCGAGGCGGCGGTCAGCGACCGCGCCGGCACGGCCGCCTTCGCCCCCGCCGCGGACAACTCTATGGGCTCACTCGCCGGCGACGACGCTTCGAAGATTGCCGGCGGCCACGGCGAGGTGCAAGTTCGTGTCGAAGTGATCGACCATCTCCTCTCCGCCGGTCGGCTGCCGGCTCCCGACTGCATCAAGATCGATGTCGAAGGGGCGGAATATCGGCTGCTCTCGGGCGCTGGAGAGTGCCTGGCACGCCATCGGCCCCTGCTTTTCCTCGCCACACACGGCGCCGAAGTCCATCGGTCCTGCTGCTCTCTGTTGGCGGCTGCCGGCTATACACTGCGGGCCTTCGGTGGTGAGAATCCGGCGGAGACCGACGAGATCTTGGCGCTGCCCGGAGCCGAATCAGCAGCAGAGGTATAGAGTGGTTTGCCGATCAACACGGTGCAGCCCAGCTGGTTTTGAGGCAGAATACGTTGGGGCCAGGTTTGTGCGACCTGGAAGCGTCACGCGGGCGACCAGTTCTCGGTGAGAGGAGCGGTCGGTGAGATTTCATCCTTTGTTCTACGTTGTGCTCGCAGCGGTGATTGCGGCTGTGACGACCCATCTGTTGGTGCCGATCGTCGCCCGCCTCGCCGTACTGCTGCACGCCATCGACCACCCCGTACCAGGTGGACGCAAGCAGCAGCCCCACGCAGTGCCCCGCCTCGGCGGCGTTGCCATCTTGATCGGGATCATCCTCGGCGTCGGAAGCGTCGCCGCCATCGAGTGGAGCCGTGTGCTGGCCAACGCCGATCGTTCGGATCTGATGGCGCTGATGATCGGTACGCTGATGGTCTTCTTGGTGGGCGTCGCCGACGACTTGATCGGAGTCTCCTCCGGTAAGAAGTTCTTCATGGAGACCTGCGCTGCGATCCTCCTGGTCAGTGTCGGTTGGTCTTTCCAGGTGGTGCAGCTCTTCGGTTTGGGCGAGGTGCAGCTGGGCATTTTCAACGGCGTGGTCAGCGTCCTGTGGATCGTCGGCGTCACCAACGCGATCAACCTCCTCGACGGCCTCGACGGCCTCGCCGGCGGCGTGGTGGCGATCATCTCGATCTCACTGCTCACCTACGCCGTGCTGCAAGATCAAGGCGGGACGGTGCTGCTGATGGGCGCCACGGCGGGCGCCTGCATCGGCTTCCTGCGCCACAACTGGGAGCCGGCGAAAATCTTCATGGGGGATTCAGGCTCGCTGACCCTCGGCTTCCTGCTCGCCGCCGTCAGCGTGCACTCGGCACTCAAGACACCGGCCACGCTGGCCATCTTGGTCCCGCTGCTGGCCCTGGGCATTCCGGTCATCGACACCCTGCTGGTGATGTCGGTACGCTTCCTGCGTCGCAGTCATGTGCCGCTGCCGCTGTCCAACCGCTTCCTGCAAATGTTCCAGGCCGACCGCAATCACCTGCATCACTTGATGGGCCACCTCGATGCCAGCCGCAGGCGAGTGGTCACCGCGATCTACGGAGTGGTGCTGCTCTTCTGCCTGGCCAGCCTCCTGATCGCTACCCGACGCAACCTGGGGCTCGGAATCGCCATCGTCGTCAGCCAGTTTCTCGTCGTCTTCTTCATCCGCCGCCAAGGCATGGCCGCCGCCGCCCGCCGGCTGGCCGAAAGCAGGGCCAAAGGCGACAGCGAACCCGCCACCAAGGTTGGCTAGCAGCGAGACGACAATCCAGGTGCAGGAAGTCGAACGTTGCCCTCTGTGCGACAGCACCCGGTTGGCCCCGCATGGTGCGTGCACCCGCACCGAGCGCACCCTCCATTTCGCTCAGGTGCGCTGCCGCGATTGCGACCTGCTGATCTCCCAGCCCCAGGCTTCGCTCGACGAGATGGACCGCTACTACCGCGAGGTCTACTACCAAGAGGTGTGGACCGACCCGGACGCGGTCTGGGCTGAAAATAGTGCCGCCTACCGCCGCTGTGAGCTGCCCTTGCTCAAGCGATTGTGGGCAAAATGGCCACCTCCGGCGCGGGGAGAGGCGGTGGAGATCGGCTGTGGTTATGGCGCCTTCCTGGGCGCCCTCACTGACGAGGGCTTCGCCGTACAAGGCTGCGACCCGAGCCCGCACTCGATCGAAGAGTGCCACAATCGAGGCCTCGATGTGCAGGTGGGCAAGATACCGCAGGCTCCGTTTGAAGCACAAAGCTTCGACCTGGCGGCCTCCCTCCATGTGATTGAACACCTCGCCGATCCGCAAGCACTGGCAGACGAATTGGTCCGCCTGGTGCGGCCCGGCGGCCTGGTCGCCGTCATCACCGACAACGGCTGGTACAGCCAGGCTGGCTGGGCCCGGCTGCAGGCACGGCTGCGCGGCAGAGTACCGCCCTTCCACACCTCGACCGACCACACCTTCGTCTTTCGCGCCAAACACCTTCAGCAGATGCTCGTCAAGGCGGGCTGCGACAGGGTCCGCGTCAACGCCTTTCACCGCAGGCCACGGCGCGAGAGCCTGCACTGGCGACTCTACAAGGGGACCTTCCGCACCCTCGACCGCTGGTTGGGCCAAGGCGAGTATCTGGCCGCGGTCGGCCGCCGCTCAGCCGCCTGAACGCCGCCGCCTGAACGCCGCCTCCCGAACAAAGAAACGCCGGCACCGGGAGACCCGGTACCGGCGTTGAAAGGAAACTGTAGCGGTATCTCTTAGAAGTCCATGCCGCCCATGCCGCCCATGCCGCCGGGCATGCCGCCGCCGTGGGCGTGGCCGCCCTCCTTCTCTTCTTCCTTGATCTCGGAGATGAGAGCTTCGGTGGTCAGCATCAGACCGGCGATCGAAGCAGCGTTGAGCAAGGCCGTCTTGGTCACCTTGGCCGGGTCCATCACGCCAGCAGCGATCAGGTCTTCCATCTTGCCGTTGGCCGCGTTGTAGCCGACGGCGTCCTTGGTGCTCATGATGTCGCGGACGATGACCGAGCCCTCTTCACCCGCGTTGGCGGCGATCCGACGGGTCGGTGCCTCAAGGGCGCGACGGACGATGTCGACGCCGATCTTGGCGTCGCCGGAGACCTTGCCCCGAGCCTTGTCCACCGCCGGCAAGGAACGCAGGAGAGCCAGGCCGCCGCCGGCGACAACGCCCTCTTCAACCGCCGCCTTGGTGGCGTGCATC
The DNA here is from genome assembly GCA_024277255.1 of Acidobacteriota bacterium. GTDB lineage: Bacteria > Acidobacteriota > Thermoanaerobaculia > Multivoradales > SZUA-115 > SZUA-115. Next base: position 47,001 of record JAJRVQ010000187.1, read on the forward strand.
GCGTCCTCGACGCGGGCCTTCTTCTCTTTCATCTCGGTCTCGGTAGCGGCGCCGACACGGATCACCGCCACACCGCCGACCAGCTTGGCCAACCGCTCTTGCAGCTTCTCGCGATCGTAGTCGGAGGAAGTCTCCTCGACCTGATTGCGGATCTGCTTGACACGGCCGGCGATCGCCTCACGGCGATCCTTCTTGCCGGTATCGGTCATCAGAGTGGTGTCATCCTTGGTCAGGGTGACCTTCTTGGCATCGCCAAGATCGGACCACTGCACGTTCTCCAGCTTGATGCCGAGATCCTCGGTGATCACCTTGCCACCGGTAAGGATGGCGATGTCTTCGAGCATCGCCTTGCGACGATCGCCGAAGCCCGGAGCCTTCACCGCGGCGACGTTCAAGGTGCCGCGCAATTTGTTGACCACCAAAGTGGCCAACGCCTCGCCATCGACGTCTTCGGCGAGGATGAGCAGCGGACGGCCCTGCTTGGCGGTCTGCTCGAGCACCGGGAGAAGATCCTTCATCGAGCTGATCTTCTTCTCATGGAGAAGGATCTTGGCGTTCTCGAGAACCGTTTCCATGCGCTCGGCATCGGTGACGAAGTAGGGCGACAGATAGCCGCGGTCAAACTGCATCCCCTCGACAACCTCGAGGGTCGTCTCGAGCCCCTTGGCTTCCTCAACGGTGATCACGCCGTCTTTGCCAACCTTGTCCATCGCCTCGGCGATGATGCGGCCGATCTCGGCGTCGTTGTTGGCGGAGATAGTGCCGATGTGGGCAATATCCTTGCCGCGGACCGGCTTGGCCAGATCGTCGATGCAACCGATCGCGGCGTTGACCGCCACTTCGATACCGTGCTTGACTTCCATCGGGTTGGCGCCGGCCGACACCACCTTGGTTCCCTCGCGGAAGATGGCCTGGGCCAACACCGTTGCGGTGGTGGTTCCGTCACCGGCCACATCCGAAGTCTTCGCGGCCACTTCGCGCACCATCTGGGCGCCCATGTTTTCCATCGGATCCGCCAGCTCGATCTCCTTGGCGACGGTGACGCCGTCCTTGGTGATCGTCGGTGAACCGAACTTCTTCTCAATGACGACGTTACGGCCTTTGGGCCCGAGAGTGACCTTGACCGCGTCGGCGAGCTTGGTCACACCCCGCAGGATGGCGCCACGCGCGTCCTCGGAGTAGGTAATCTGCTTAGCCATTCGCTTCTAACCTCCAGCAAGGCTCATGAAGAGCCGTGGTTTTCGTAGCTTTGTTCTCTTGGATTCAGCGCTTCCGGGTACTCGAGAGTAGGGTCGTTATTCAACGACGCCGAGGATCTCGTCCTCGCGCAGAATGACGTAGTCTTTGTCGTCAATCTTGATCTCGCTGCCCGAGTACTTGCCCAACAGGATCCGATCGCCTTTCTTGACATCCATCGGCGAACGGGTTCCGTCGTCACCGACTTTGCCGGGTCCGACAGCGATCACTGTGGCCTCTTGCGGCTTCTCTTTGGCGGTGTCCGGAATGAAGATGCCTCCGCGCATCTGCTCTTCCGCTTCCATCCGCTGGACCAGCACGCGGTCATGAAGTGGACGAATTTTCACAGCTCAAGTCCTCCTTGTTGAGTCAACTAGCTGATTTTAAGTGGTTTAGGGCCGGTGATTAGCACTCACCGACCGAGAGTGCTAACAGGATAGCCACTGACCGAGCGACTGTCAAGAGAAAAGCTTGAGATCTTAGCCGGACCGACTAAGATCGAGACAACTCTTCTTGCAGCACGGCCACCGTGGCGGCCAGATGCTCCAAGCCGTCAGGGCAGCGAAGCCGGCGAATCGGCACGCTGGCCACCAGGCGGCTGAGTCGATCCAGCCGCTGCGTCCGCAACCCGACCGCCTCGCACAAGAGGGGGGTCGCGGAGTAGCGCAGCAAGGCGTGGAGCGCATCGCGGAGAGAAAGCGGCTCGATGGTGACTTGCTCGACCTGCGCCGTTCGCTCGACCAGGTAGAGGGCCGACAACCGGCGGGGAGAGGCGGCGAAGGATCCACCGCTCTCGCCGAGCGGCACTCGAAGCTTCGGCACGGATCGGCCGACCGGGCGAAATCCCTGAACCGAATTGAAGTACCGCTCGGCCTGCTCCGGCCACAGCCTGATCTCGGGTACCGCCGGTAGTGCCATCGTCCGTTGACCCTCGGCGTTGACGGCTAGATGGTCGTCGGTCAGCAGCGAAAACCCTCGCCGCATCAGTTCCATCGCCAAGGTGGTCTTGCCACCTCCGCAGTCCGCCAGCAGGCCGATAGAGTACTGGTCGCTCGCCACGCAAGCAGCGTGGAAGACCAAGACACCCCGCATCTCCAACCACAGCGGCAGCGCCACGCCAAAGAAATCGATCTCAACCTCATCCTGGCCAGCGGTTCCCGCCGCCGCATAGCTCAGCACCTCAGGCTGGATTGAGAAGTCAACCCCGTCCGCGAGCCGGATTCCCACCCCTTGCACCGGCCGATGCAGTTGCACCACGCAGCCATCACCACGACGCCGGCGGCTCTGATAGAAGACCGGCGCCGCGGTGAGCTGGCTGGTCAACTCCTCGCGCAGTTCGAAACGAAGGGTTGGTACGGCTTGCGATCCGAGCAAGGCGGTGTGAAAAGGGAAGCGGCTCTCGATCGTCTGGCCAAAGGCCGAGAATCGAGGTGCCGGCATCTGTGGTTCTACGAGTTCAACCATCTCGAACCAGAAGCCCGCGTTCGGCGAGCTGCCGCCACAGCTCCTCAGTGTCGTGAAGCGCTCGCTCCAGTGTCACGTCACAGTCCTTGGCGACCGCCCTCGCGGCCGCCTCGACTGTCCCCAGGTCGACCAGATGGGTCCAAATCCGCGGTGCCGACCCTCCAAGTTCCAGACAGTCTCCGCTCTCCAGATCTCCGACGACCAGCGTCTCGCCCCGCTCCACAAACAGAACCTTGTCGCTCGGCCGAATAGGGCCAACCCCGCGTGGTTGTTCACTCAGCGCTGGGGCCTGCGCGTCCATCCACCGGTTGTCGATGCACAGGTCGGGGGGCACCACCTTCCATGCCCTCTCCATGGGATGCGTTTCCGAAACGTAGACGGAACGATCCGGCTCGGACCAGAAAAATCCCAGAGCCTCCGGAACACCGACCCAGAAACGTCGCCCTTCGAGTCGGCTACACCAATCGCGCCGCCATTGCGCAAAGCGATCGCCGAGAAGGGTAGGGCCAAAGTCGTGCAGCTCGTGAGCCGCTACGCAGGCCAGGACCGAGTCCTCCTTTTCCACCTCGGATCTCAGTTCGGGGTGGGAGTAGAGGTGAGCGAAGATGAGCTGGCTTTCGGAGTAGCGCTCCACCGCCTCGGCGCAGCGAACTCCTGAAAGACAGCAGTCGTCGACCACGACCAGCGCAGTGTCAACGCTCTCGCCGGGTTCCAGTTGCTCGCGCTGCAAACCCAGGGCGTAGGAGAGCATCCCCAGCACCACCAGCCCTCCCCGCGGCACGGCGACAAACTTGCAGGTGGCGAGGGTTTCGCTCCCGATCCTCTCGACCAACCGCTGCGCCAGCCGCAAGCAGTCTTGCCGCGCTCGCTCCAACCCCACGTAGTGCAACGTTCGACAGGCGTGTCGCAGCGCTTCGCTCTGCGCCTTCAGCAGCCGAATTCGTTCCTCGTCAATCTCCCCGAAGAAACCCAAAACCGGGGTTGGTGCCAGGCGTAAACGCACCCGGAACGGGATTTTCCCTTGCCCGCTGAGCCCGGCGCACAAGGCCTGAGCCAAAGCCCGAAACGCCGTTTCCGGGGTGGCTGAACCGATCGCCGCCCGGTAGTTCTCAAGCTCGAAAGGATGCAGCTTCAGAACGACGAGGCGGTAGTTCACTCGGCGTTGCGCGATCCGTTGAACGGAGCATCTGTCAAGGCGCCAAACGGTCCTTGCGTTATCTCCACCAGCTTCCCCCATTTCACCAGGGTCGGAGCCGAATAGCTCTTGGGAACCGACTTCTTCGGCCGTGGCTCACCAGTGACTTGCGAACTCCGCCTTCCCCACTGCCCATCAGAAATCATCATAACCCTCCTATCCCCCAACTCCAGCGCGAACCGAACCTGGCCTCACCTTGACGAAGCCAGGTCGCGGTCGCCAGCAGCAGGAGAAAGCGACGAAAGTCAAACTCTCCTCGCACGCCAGCACCCTGAAGACTCTCGACCTTCTCCCACTCCGCAGCGCTGAGCAGGCCGTATCGAACCACGAGAGTTTCGCACAACTCAACCCAGACTTTATCACGGCTCCAGCCCGCCAGAGCGCGCTGGAGCGGTTCGGAAAAATGGGCCGGTCGGGTTCTACTGCGGATCGACTCGGGGAGAATACCCAACATCGCGCCGCGCAACAGGGCTTTGTCGAATCCATCCTTGAAATGAAGACCAGCCGGCAGATCCAGGCAGAGCTGCACCACCCGGCTGTCCAGGAATGGAAACCGCCATTCGAGCCCTTCGTCGTGAGCCAGTTGATCCAGCGTCGCCGATCGGGCCGCCGCAAGTCCGCCGAATAGCTCTCGCCAGATCAACCGCGCTGACCTCGAGGGGAGCGTTGGAACCTCGACCGATCCCGCCCTGCCGTTAGGTTGGAGGCTGGCGCTCCCGCTGAGCCAATGAAACCAGGGGTCGGGCAAGAACCTTCCCACCGTAGCGGCTGCCCAAAGTTGCCACCGCGAGAAGGGCGAGCGGCGATCGAACTGTGGCAGTTCGGCGAGCAACCGTGACCAAGGAATGTCGCGCACCAAGCCGCTGGCGTAGTAGGCCTCTCCGAGAAGTGCTTGATCCGCTCCGCTACCCGCCAAGACCACCTTGCAGCCGTCCTCGCGCGCGCGCCTCAGCAAAGTACGCAGCAGCGGACTTCCGGCATCGACCAGCGGTTCATCCGGGAGCCACTCCGGCTCGCCCGTGATATCCGCCGCCACCGGGCAATCATCACCGTCGATCGTAGAACTGCGCAGGGTTGAGCAGTGGGCGACCACCGTCCGCAGGTGTTCGCGTTCATCCGCCGCGGGGCTGCGCGGATAGATCGCCGTGTAGGCCATCAGACGGCCGCTCCCCGCACGACTGCGCTCGGCCAAGCAGGCGATCGAGGAAGAGTCCAGCCCTCCGCTCAGCAACAGCCCGGCAGCCTCGCAATCCTGCAACCTCGCTGTGACCGCCCCATCCAGAAGTTCACCGAACCGTTGTGCGTGTTCGCCCGGCTCTCGCTCGCCTTGAGCACCTCGACCCGCTACGGGCCAATACCTGCTGACCTTCACCGTGCCGTCGTGCGCCGTCAGGTAGTGGCCGGCAGGGAGGCGCGAAACCGCTTCGAAGGCCGTCTCGTCCACCCAGCGGTCATAGCGTTTGAAGAGCAGATCGCGCAGCAATTCCCGGCGCGGCCTCACCGCACCATGCCGCGCCACCGCCACCGCCGCGGCGCGGGTCCCGAACAGAAGGCGCCGGTCATCGATGCTATAGGTCAGCTGGCGAGTACCCAGCGGATCGCGCACGCACAGGAGAGTGGCGCGAGCCGAATCCCAAATAGCGAAAGAAAAATCGCCTACCAATCGTGACCAGCAATCCACTCCCCATCGCCGATAGGCGGCGAGGAGAAGAGCGCTGTCGCCGACCAGGCGACTTGCGGCGCAGCCCTGCGAAGCCAGCGAATCCGACAGCTCCTGACGATTGTCCAGCCGGACATCGCCAACCAGAACACAGCCGGCACGAGCCTCACCAACTCCACTCTGGGCGTTCTCGGTGAGGGCAACGGAGTCCGCCAGAGCGATCGGTCCTTGGTTCCAACGATGCCATTCGCTCGTGCGGCGACTACCGCTCTCGCCGATTGCCGGCGCCAAGCAACCAGCCTCGACGCGCTTGCCGTCCAGCGCCAGGACGCCGACCAGCGTACTCATCCCGCCGCGGGATGCTCTTCGAGTGCCGCGAAACTGGGCGCCATCTCGCCCACTGGCTGCCCTTGCCATTCCAGCCAGGCGTGGGCTTCGAGGTTGCTCTCATCCCGGCGAACACCGAGACGAAGCTGCACCGGAATCGCTCGTCGATGCAAGAGATAGAGCAAAGCCAGGGAACGATGGAGGCAGTAGGCCGAGATCAGATGATGGCGGGCCGCGATGGCGACGAGCGCGTGCAGCCGCTTGACCACAACTTCCTGCTCCTCGCGCCCGCGGCGCCCTGGCCCGCGACGCAGCCAGCGCTCCAAGCGCTGCAACGACAGGCAGCGCAGCCCCCCATCGATCACCAGGAGAGCCACCCAAGCATGGAGCAAGGTGAGTTGCTCGCGCAGCGGCAAAGCCAACACCGCCTTGAGTTTACGCAGCATCGACTCGCACCAACCGGCAGGCGAGCAGACTCTCCACGAACTCGCAAAGATCTCGGCGCAACGGTTCGAGGCCGACGTCAAACTCCTCGTGCAGTGCGCTCAACGCCTCCTCCAGCTGGCCGTGGGCTGTCAACACGTGCCAGAAGCGGGTACCGACCTCGTCAAGACCGAAATAAGTCCCACTCTCCAACTCCAGGATCACCGCCTCGCCATCGAGGTCGCGGAAGAGTACCGATTTGGCGGGAGCTACCCGAGTTTGCATCGAGATCATCGTGCCAAGACCTGATACGGAGGATACCGCGAAACCGACAAGGACTGTCTACTAGGCGGAAGGCTGCTTCCTTTGTCGCTTGCTTTCGGCGGCAGCGGCGGCAACTTCACGGATATTGAGTTCGCCGGTAGGCGGTTGCTCCACCTGCAGCGCCGCGAGGAGGGCCTGGGGATCTGCGACGTAGCGCTCCTCTCCACTCTTCAGATTGCGGAAGTAGCCGCGCAGTGTCGACTTTCCGGACGGGCCTCCGGGCTCTTTCCAGATGCGGACCAGGTAGGAGGCGGCTCGATCCGTCTTGGCGTTCTCTGAGCTTTCTGCCGGCTCGTCTTGGCTCGCATTCATGCTCTCGCCCCCATTCAATACCGGTGTTCGTGATAGTCGCTGCGCAGGGATGAATCAGCCGCCACTCACTTCCCCTGGTACTGCTGGCCAAACCGTCTCTCTTCCAGCTAACACGTCCAGCTAGCACGTCCACCCGTCTGCGATCTTCTCAACGGGCCGTCAGGAAAACGTCAAGGTGAAGAGGATAGATGTGCACTTGCAGATGTTTTTCACGACAAGAGTATCGGTTCAACCCAAAAAAAGGGCCAGCCCAGCATTGCGCCGAACCGGCCATAGCGTTTTCCCTCCGCTCGCTTCAAGTAGAGAACGGCGGTTTTCGAGCGAGGCTTAGAAGACCACTCCGCCACCACCACCGCCGCCGCCACCACCACCACCGCCGCCGCCGCCGCCACCACCGCCGCCGCCACCACCGCCGCCGCCGCCGCCGTCGTCATCGTCGTCGTCGTCATCGTCGTCGTCATCATCGTCGTCGTCATCGTCGTCATCGTCGTCGTCATCGTCATCATCGTCGTCGTCATCGTCATCATCATCATCGTCATCATCATCTACATCATCATCATCATCATCTGAATCAGCATTTAAATCATCATCTGAATCATCATCTAAATTATCATCTAAATCTGAATCAGCATCTGAATCAGCATCTGAATCATCATTTGAATCATCATCTGAATTATCATCTGAATCATCATCTGAATCATTATCTGAATCACCATCATCATCATCTGAATCATCACCATCATCATCATCTGAATCATCTGAATCATCATCTGAATCATCATTATCTGAATCATCATCATCTGAATCATCATCTGAATTATCATCTGAATCATCATCTGAATTATCATCTGAATCATCATCTTAATCATCATCTGAATTATTATCTGAATCATCATCATCTGAATCATCATCTGAATCATTATCTGGAT
>JAJRVQ010000188.1 GCA_024277255.1 Acidobacteriota bacterium
CCACGCACCCCGTTCGCGCAACGACACCCACCTTCCGGCACCGCCCAGCACCATGTGGTCGAGCAGGCGGATGCCCACCAACTCGCCCGCCTGCGCCATGCGTTGGGTGAAGGCGACATCGTCGCCGCTGGGTGAAGGATCGCCGCTGGGGTGGGTGTGAAAGAGGAGGAATCCCGCCGCGTTGCACAACAGCCCCTCCTTGAGCACCGCGCGAGGCTCGACGGCGGCTCGGTGCAAGGTGCCGCGGTAGAATTCGCGGTCGCGAATCAGCCGATTCCTGGTGTCGAGGAAGATCGCGCCCAACATCTCCTGATCGAACCGGCCGTAGCGCAGAATCAAGTACTGCGCCACCTCGGCGGGGTGTGACATGGGTTGCCGCTCGGGTAGTTCGGCCCTGGCCAGCCGCCGGCCGATCTCGATTGCCGCCAGCAGCGTCGCTGCTTTCGCCTTGCCGAGCCCGCGGCGGCGTAGCGTTTCGCAGGATGCATCGCGCAGGGCGGCCAGGCTGCCGACTTCCAGGAGCAGCACGCGGGCCAATTCGACGACGCTCATCCCCGGGCAACCGGTACGCAACAAGACGGCGAGCAGTTCGACGTCGGTCAACGTGCTCCCACCCATCTCGAGTAACCGCTCGCGCGGCCTTTCTTGCGGCACCAACTCACGGATCATGCAATTCGATGACACTGTGTACCTCCTCACCTCTCCTTGACGCAAGGAAGGAGCGGATTCTGTCGTTCCCGCCGGCAAAGGAACCGATGACTGCCAACACGTTGACTTTCTCGCCGGGCCACTGGTAGAACCCGCCGCAGCAGAGACCAGCCAAAGGAGACGACCATGTGGGTCCCGTCAAGACTCTTCCTCACCAAAGGCGTCGGCCGCCACTCCGAGAAGCTCACCAGCTTCGAGATGGCCCTGCGCCACGCCGGCATCGCCGCCATCAACATCGTGCGCGTCTCCAGCATCTTTCCGCCCGGCTGCACGATCATTGCCAAGAGCAAGGGGCTCAAAGAGATACCCGCCGGCGCCATCGTCCACTGCGTGGTGGCGGAAGCGGCGACCGATGAACCGAACCGGCTCATCGCCGCTTCAGTCGGCGTGGCGCAGCCGCGCGACACCAGCCAGCACGGCTATCTTTCAGAACACCACTCTTACGGTGAAACCAGCCGCAAGGCGGGGGACTACGCCGAGGACCTGGCGGCGGAGATGCTGGCCACCACCCAGGGTGTCGACTTCGATCCAGCCACCTCCTACGACGAGAAGCGGGAACTCTGGCGGATCTCCGGCCAGATTGTGCGCACCCGAGCCATCACTCAAACCGCGGTCGGCGACAAGGCGGGTCGGTGGACGACGGTGATCTCGGCGGCCGTCCTCTTGCCGTGAGCCCCCTCCCACCATGAGCCACAACGCCGAGCCGCGCAACGGCTTCATGCGGCTGAAGCCGGAACGGACCCGCTACGACGCCAGCCGCACCGCCATCCTACCCGTTCCCTTCGAGCGCACCACCTCCTACGGCCAGGGCACCAGCCGCGGCCCGGAGGCGATCATCGAAGCCTCCGCCTATCTGGAAACCTGGGATGAAGAGTTGGGAATCGATCCCTCCCTGGCGGGAATCGCCACCCTTCCCGCCTGCGATCCCAGAGACGAGGATCTCGCCGCCGCCCTGTCCGAGATCGAGAGCGCCGCCCTCGCCCCATTGCAAGAGGGTAAGTTCCTCGTCACCCTGGGAGGCGAACACACCCTGACCAGCGCCATCGCCCGCGCCGCCCGCCGAGCCACCGGCCGCCCAATGGGAGTCGTGCAATTCGACGCCCACGCCGACCTGCGCAACCGGTACATGGGCACCCCCTACTCCCACGCCTGCGTCATGCGCCGGCTGGTCGAAGACGACTTCCCCACCCTGGCCATCGGTCTGCGCTCCCTCTCGCCGCGCGAGGCCGAATTCGCCGAGCGCAAATCCCTACCCATCCTCTGGGCCCACGAGATGGCCCGCCACCCCAGCCAGACCGAAAGCCGCTTCCTCGACCAACTCGCCGAGTTGCCCGAGGAGATCTACCTCACCTTCGACATCGACTACTTCGACCCCGCCCTCGTTCCCGCCACCGGCACCGTAGAACCCGGCGGCGGCAGCTGGTACCCCGCCCTCAACCTCCTGCGCCTCCTCTTCCAGCACAAGAAAGTCGTCGCCATGGACCTGGTAGAACTAGCGCCCATCCCTGGCCACCCGGCGAGCGACTTCCTGGCCGCGAAACTGATTTATAAGTGTTTGGGGTATTTGGCGCAAGCTGAGCGATTCAGCGCAGCAGTGCGGTGAAGTCGTGACTCCCGCTGGTCAACGGATGAGCACCACTTCAATGCCGAGTTCGAGCCGTGACCAAATCCGATCCGCGGTCAACGCTGGAAGGTCTAACTCCAGGGCTTGCGCCAGACAGGCGCGATCCCCTAGCGATAAGCCAAGAGGGGCAGTGCTCGCGCGCAGGCTCGCGGCTCGATAGGCGATCTCTTCGCTGAACGGACAGACGCGCAAAGGCAGGCCACCGAGCACCTCGCGCACTGACGTGCTGGAACCTCCCAGAGCCATCAGCCGAGTGGCCACTTCTGACAGATTGACCGCGTTGATCGAGCCTGCAACCATCTCGCTAGCGTGACGCTGCCAGCCGCGCTCCCGCAAGAGAACGGCAAGCAGAGCTGAGGCATCCCATATCGCGGCCCTCATTCTTCTGCTGCGGCTTCGCTACGGCGCTCGGCGAGAAGATCGGCCAAGGGATCGGTGCCTTCCTGTCTGAGACGACTCACATAGCGCTGGGCGCGCTCGATCGCCTGCGCCGCCGTTGACACCAGCAAGCCCTCGGGCCCGAGATGCAAGACCACCTCGTCACCAGCCTCCAAATTCATCGCGCGCCGGATCTCCGCCGGAATGACCAATCTGCCAGATCCACCCAGCTTTGCCACTTGCGTGCTCATATGGCAAGTATACCCTGTCATGCCGTCTGGGTGGCAGAGACCGTTTCGACTGCTGTGACCAGCGCTCATCCCTGTTGGAGTGAGCGCCGGTCGTTCAGCGAACCGCTACTTGTACGGCGTGTGCTCGCGTCCCATGTAGTCCTTGGCCAGTTTGACCACGACGCCGGAGAGCGCCAGCACTGCGATCAGGTTGGGGAAGGTCATCAGCCCTAGTGCCACGTCGCCGATGATCCAGACGGCTTGCAGCGGCAGGATGGCGCCGAGGAAGAAGAAGCCGCAGTAGATCCAGCGGTAGATCGGGATGGCACCGGCACCGAAGAGATACTCGGTGGCGCGATCGCCGTAGTAGGACCAGGAGATCGCGGTCGAAATGGCAAAGAGGAGGACGGCGAAGGCGACGATCAAGTTGCCTTGCTCGCCGGGTAAGCCCACCGAGAAACCGCGAGCGGTGAGCGGGGCGCCGGTCAATAGCCCTTGCCCCTTGAGCTGAGGTGCGGTGCCCCCGCCGCCGGCGCTCACCGCGCCCGCCGCGGAGATGGTCAAGCTGCCCGACCAGGGATTGCCTGCGGCGTCGATCAAGCGCGGGCTTACGATGAAGGAGTCGAGCGCCGCGAAGCTGACGCCGCTGGCCACGCCCGCCACCACATCCACCTGTTGGTCGCTGTCCGCTCGATCGCGGTCCTCACGCAGGCGCAGCAGATCGGCGTCGCTTTGCATGATTGCCGGCACGGCTTCCAGCGCTCCCAACTCGTAGCTCTGCTCCACCTTGTTCTGCCAGGCGCCGCTGACCAGGATGACCAGGCCGGTCATCGAGCAGATGACCAGCGTGTCGATGAACGGCCCGAGCGAGGCGACCATCCCTTCGCGGATGGGCTCCTTGGTCTTGGCCGTGGCGTGGGCGATGGGGGCGCTGCCCTGCCCCGCCTCGTTGCTGAACAGGCCGCGACGCACGCCCCACATCAAGGTCAATAGAACGGACGCGGCACCGCCGCCGACGAGTGCCTCGGGGTGGAGGGCTTGCTGGATGATGAGGGCGAAGCTACCGGGCAGATCACCGGCGTGGAGCAAGAGCACGATGGTCGCGCCCAGTACGTAAATGGCGGCCATGAAGGGAGCGAGGAACGAAGTCACCTTGCCGATTCGCTTGATACCGCCGATGATCACGAAGCCGACGACCACGGCGAAGACCAGCGCCGTCCACACCGGCGCGATGCCGAAGGTGTCGTGCATCTGGTCCGCCATGGTGTTCGACTGGTTCATGTTGCCCGAGCAGAAGGAGCAAATGACGGCAAAGATGGCGAAGAGGATTCCCATCCACTTCCAGTTGCCGCCCAGCCTCTTTTTCATCCCGATCTCGATGTAGTACATCGGGCCGCCGGAGACGGAGCCGTCTTTGTGGATCTTGCGGTAGACCATGGCGAGGGTGCACTCGACGAACTTGAGCGCCATGCCGAAGAAGGCAGTCACCCACATCCAGAAGAGAGCACCCGGACCACCCATGCGGATGGCGATGGCGACGCCGGCGATGTTGCCGATGCCGACCGTCGCCGAAAGGGCCGTGGTCAGCGCTTGGAAGTGCTTGAGGTCGCCTTCGTCTTCGGGGTTGTCGAATTTGCCCCGCACGATGTTGATGGCATGGCGGAAACCACGGATCTGGATGAAACCGAGGCGAATGGTGACGAACAAGCCGGAGCCGACGAGCACGAAGACCAGCAGTGATATCGGCTGCGGCCACGACCACACGTAGTGCTCCATAAACTTCGCCGGGCCAAGGAGCACGTCGCTCACAAAGTTGGAAACACTCTGAGCGATACCTTCGATCCACTGCAGCATTACTGCCTCCCGAAAGTTCGTTGCAATTCAGCGATCTATGAAAAATCTGACGGATGCTACCACGGGCGTAGGAGGGAAACTAACCGCAGAGAACCGAGCCTCCATTGACGTTCAGAATCTCTCCGGTGATGTCGCTGGCCAGTGGTGAGGCGAGGAAAAGGATCGGTCCGGCGATCTCGTCCGCCGTGGCAATGCGGCCGAGCGGAATCTCGGCGGCGATTCGATCACGGCCACCGCCGGCGAAGGGCTGGACGTTCATCGGAGTCTCGACCCAGCCGGGAGCCACCGAATTGACCCGGACCTTCGGCGCCAATTCGGTCGACCAGGACTTGGTGGCGGCGATCATCGCACCCTTGCTGGCGGCGTAAGGGCTGTAGCCGGCCTCACCCCGCTGGCCGGCGGTCGAAGTGATGTTGACAATGTTGCCGTGCGGGGATTCACGCAGCAATGCCACAGCACGGGCGACGGTGAGAAAGCAGGCCCGCACGTTGGCATCCAGCAGCGCGACGAGTTCGGCCTCGTCGAGTTGGTCGATCGGGTTGGGTCGCCAGATCCCGGCGTTGTTGACCAGACAATCGAGCCTTCCCCAGTGCCTCTCGACGTGGCGAAAGAGTTCATCGACTTCCGATGACGAGGCCAGGTCGGCACCGAAGGCTTGATGGGGCTGAGCCGAGATCTGACGCAGCTCGTCGAGCAACGCTTCGGCCCGCGCCCGGCCGTTGCGATAGCACACCAGCACCGCCGCCCCGGCGCGAGCGAACAGGCGGCTGGTGGCGGCGCCGATCCCACTGGAAGCGCCGGTCACCAGCACCCGCTGCCCGCTGAGATCGATCACCTAGATCGACTCCACGATCAGCGCAATCCCCTGACCGCCGCCGATACAGGCCGAAGCCACGCCGACGCCGCCACCGCGCCGTTTGAGTTCCTTGAGCAAGGTCAAAGTGATGCGGGTGCCGGTCGCTCCGAGCGGATGGCCCAGGGCGATGGCGCCGCCGTTGACATTGAGCTTGTCGGTGTCCAGCTCCAACTCCTTGATGCAGGCCAGAATCTGCCCGGCGAAGGCCTCGTTGATCTCGATCAGGTCGAGGTCGCTCAGTTCCATGCCCGCCTTGGACAAGGCCTGGCGAATCGCCGGTGCCGGGCCGATTCCCATCCGCGTCGGATCGACGCCGACCGTCGCCCAGGAACGGAGTCGGCCCAATGGCTCGATGCCGCGTGCCTTGGCGCGATCGGCGGTTTCGAGCACCATCATGGCAGCGCCGTCGACAATGCCGGAAGCGTTGCCCGCGGTGACGAAGCCGTTGTCGTCGAAGGCGGGGCGTAGCTTGGCCAGCCCTTCGAGGGTGGTGTCGGCGCGGAAGTGTTCATCGCGGTCGATGGTCTTGGCCCGCTTGCCCTTGCCCACCTCCACCGCCACGACCTCTTCCGCCAACCGGCCGGATTCCCAGGCCGCCGCCGCCCGCTGCTGACTCTGCAAGGCGAACCGGTCCTGCTCCTCACGGCTGATGGCGTAGTCGCGGGCCAGGTTGTTCGAGGTCTGCGCCATGTAGCAGCCGCAGTAGGGATCGATCAACGATTCCATCAGCAGATCTTCAAACTTGCCGTGGCCGAAGCGAAAGCCGCGCCGGGCGCCGCGAATGACGTGCGGTGCCTGGGTCATGTTTTCCATTCCGCCCACCAGGCAGGTCTCGGCCTCTCCAGCCAGCATCATCAGCGAAGCCGAGATGATCGACTGGATTCCCGAGCCGCACAGCCGGTTGACGGTCAGCGCCGGAGTCTCGATCGGCACGCCTGCCTTCAAGGCGACGTGCCGGGCGCCGTAAATCGCGTCGGCCGAGGTTTGCATGGCGTTGCCGACCACCGTGTGGTCGATCTCGCTCGGCTCGACGCCGGTACGTTCAAAGACCGCTTTGGCGGCATGCACGGCGAGATCGATCGCCGTGACAGTCGAAAAGGGGCCGTTCAGATCCGCCATCGCGGTACGGGTGCCATCGAGTAAGACTAGATCCTGGATTTCCATCGCAGAGAAGAACCTCCGTCGGTGTGGTTTGGGTGTGGTTTCGGTGCGGTTACAGCTGAGTGCGATTCTTGGGGGTACGAAGCCTCACCATGATACCCGGCGGTGAGGGTCGCGTTGAGCTATCCCGCCATCTTCCACGCCGCGGCGTGGAAGGCGCGGCGGAAGGGGGCAAGGTCGGAGAGCGGCGAGCTGCGGTGGCCGAGGAGGAGGGCGATACGGCCCCTTTCCGGCTCGATCCACACACTGCCTCCGGTGAAACCGAGTGCGCCGAAAGAGCCCGGGCCCGCCACGGCTCTGGTGCTGGTCCAGCCTCCGGGCCGCCCCCAGCCGAGGAGGAAGGGGCCCGGACCGGCGAGAGCTTCGGCGACCTGCTGCGGATCGAGAAGATTGCCGGGAGCGAGCCACTCGCGAGCGTAGCGCCAGAGCTGCCCGGCGTTGGCGAAGAGGCCGGCGTGGCCCGCCAGGCCGCCGAGAAAGCGGGCGTTGCTGTCTTGGGCCATGCCGATCGAGGGAGCGGAAGGAGTGGCGAGTTCTAGACCCAAACCCGCCGCCAGCTCGCTCTCCTTGGCACCGTCGATCCGGCACGCGGCTACTTGGTCAATGTTGTCAGGCTGTTCTCGAACGCCGGAGAGGCCCAGCGGTCTGAGGAGTCGCTGCCTCATCAATTCGCCCAGCGCCATCCCGCACCGCTGCTCGGCGATCAGCCCCCAGAGGATGAATCCGAGATCGCTGTAGGTACCAGCGGAAGCGCCGAGGAGGGTGCCGTCGAGAAGTAGCTGGCGGGCCTCTTGACGATCCCCACAGCGGGCGTAGAGCGGTGTCCAGGGGAGGAACCCGGCCCGATGGCGCAGGAGATCGGCCAGTTCGCGGTCGGCCAGGGCGGGGGGAGCACCATCGATCGCCTCACCGATCGGCAGGGCCAACGGTAGCTCGCCCGAGCCGTCGAGGGTCAACGCCAGGCCGGCGGTGAAGGTCTTGGTCAAGGAGGCCAGGTCGAAGAGGGTCCTCTCACCGACGGCGACCGCCTTCCCCGGCCGGGCCGAACCGGCGGCGACGACGCGCTCGATGCCGCTCGCATCGCCGACCAGAGCTACCAGGGCGGTGTAGAGGCCACCGCTGACCGCCCTTTCGATAAGCGTAGAAAGTGGGAGATCGAGCCGGCCGTCACCGCTAGCCATAGTTCGCCGGATCGCCAGTCTGGAAGAGCACCACCCGCTCGCCCTCACTGATCGTCCCGGCAGCGGCCAGCTCTTCGAGTGCCACCATGCAGGCGGCGCCCTCAGGGCCGAGCCGGAGGCCTTCGCTGCGCGCCATACGCGCCGTCACTTCCGGCAGCTTCGCCTCCTCCACCGCAACGGCGGTGCCGGCGGTCTCGCGCAGGGCGCGCAGGACCAGGAAGTCGCCGATGGCTTTCGGCACGCGCAGCCCCCAGACACGGGTGTCGGCGTTTGCCCAGGGCTCGGCGCTCTCCTCGCCGCGCTCAAAGGCGCGCACCAGCGGGGCGCAGCCGGCCATCTGGACGACGACGAAGCGGGGCCGTTTGCTGGAGAGCAATCCCAGCGCTTCGAGTTCGGCGAAGGCTTTGTGCATGCCGACGATGCCGGTGCCGCCGCCGGTCGGGTAGACGATCCAATCGGGAAGCTCCCAGCCCAACTGCTCGGCCAACTCGAGCCCCATCGTTTTCTTGCCCTCGACGCGGTAGGGCTCCTTCAAGGTCGAGAGATTCCAGTACCCCCCGCCGAGGGTGGCCAGGTGCGCCCCGGCATCGATCAGCGTCCCGGGCCTGGTGAGCACTTCGGCGCCGAGCTGGCGGCAGCGCTCCGGCACGGTGGCCGGGGTATCTTCCGGCATCGCCACTCGTGCCGGCAAACCGGCTGCGGCGGCATAGGCCGACATCGCCAGGGCGGCATTGCCGGCGCTGGTCAGCTCCACTCCCGGCGCCCCCAGCTCCCGCGCTCGGTTGACTGCCAGGGAAAGGCCGCGGGCCTTGAACGATCCGGTGGGATTGCCCGTCTCCTCCTTGATCAGCACCTCGACGCCGGCCGGTGCCGAGCGGCGCAGCGGGATCAGAGGCGTCGCACCCTCTCCCAGGTCGATGCGCGAGGCGAAGTCGGCGATGGGCAGAAGCTCGCGATATCGCCACAAGCTCCAGCCACGGTGAGCCAGCGATCGCTTCCAGCCCTCTCCGGCTGACGGGTCCAGTTCATACTCGACCAGCCAGGGCGCTCCTGCGGGCGACAAGAATGCGGGTTGATCCAGCTCTCCCGGCTCGCCGGTTCGACTGCAGATCAGCCGGCGCGCCCAGCGCTTGTCGTTAGCCTTGTTCACCCGATGACTTCACGCACGGAATAGCTGTCGCGACGCTTGAAACTCTTGAAGGTGATCATCTCGCCGAGCAAGCCGGTGGTGATCATCTGAATGCCTATCACCATCAACAAGACTCCTAGAAAGAGCAACGGCCGGTTCGACAGGTGGACGTTCTTGAAGGTCCACAGAGCCGCCAGGTAGAGGTTGACGGCGAAGCCACCCCCCAGGAAGAGGAGACCGATGACCCCGAAGAGGTGCAGCGGGCGCCGAGTATAACGCGTAATGAAGAGCACCGTGATCAGGTCGAGCAGCCCTTTGTACAAGCGATCCCAACCGTACTTGCTGACCCCGTGGCGGCGCGGGTGGTGGCGCACTTCGATCTCGCCGATGGAGAAACCTTGCCGGCTGGCCAGCACCGGAATGTAGCGGTGCAATTCGCCGTAGACCGAAATCTCCTCCAGCACTTCGCGCCGGTAGGCCTTGAAGCCACAGTTGAAGTCGTGCAGGTCGACGCTGGCGATGGCGCTGGTCACCCAATTGAACAGGCGGGAGGGAAAGCGTTTGGTCAGCGGATCTTGGCGATTCTTCTTCCAGCCGGAGACCAGATCGAGATTCTCCTCTTCGAGTTTGGCCAGCAGGCGAGGAATCTCCTCGGGGTCATCCTGAAGATCGCCGTCCATGGTGATCAGGATCCGGCCGCGCGAGTGGTCGAAACCGGCCGACAGCGCGGCGGCCTTGCCGAAGTTTCGGCGCAAACGCACCAGTCGCACGCGCGGATCCTCGTCGTGAGCTTGTCGAACCCGGCTGCCGGTTCCGTCTCGGGAGCCGTCGTCGATGAAGATGATCTCGAAAGTGCGATCCATCTCTTCCAAGACCGCGGCCACCCGGCCGGCCAGTTCGACGACGGTGTCCGCTTCGTCGAGTACCGGCACCAAGACCGTGACATCCAGCGTCGCTGCAGCCACGGTTGCAGGGTCGTTGTCAGGGGAGGTGTCGATGGTGGTAACGGCTTGAAGAGTCACGGTGGTGTTCGAGAGTGGTGGGCAATCGTGGCCGACATTCTACCTGCCATCAACCCATCAGACGCTGATATTCGCTGGTCGTCTCTTCCATCGGTTCGACCAGCAACTCGTCGCGCAGCAGTTGGGTGAGGCGATCATACTGCCTGCGCACCAGATCACGCCGACCTTGCTGCGCGTAGATCCGCATGATGGAGAGATGGACCCCCTCCTGGAGCGGATCGGCCACCAGGACGGCGCGAAATCCGTCGATCGCCCGCTCCGCATTGCCCAGCGCCAAGTGCAGTTCACCGAGGCGGCGCAGAGAGTCGAGGTGAATCGCCGTCAGTGCCTCGCGCCGCTCTTCGACCCACGACTCGTAGAAACCCTCCAGGAACGGACCCCGGTAAAGCCGCCAGGCCGACTCGTAGGCGATCACCGCGGCCTCGGTCTCGCCAGCCTCCGCTCGCTGGCGCCCGACCTTGGCCAAGCGGTTGAACTCTCGGCTGTCGATCCGCCAGTCGATGCGAGGATTCAGCTGATAGATGCCGTTGACATATTCGAGGCAGGCAGGGCTCCCGGTCTTCCTGCGCAGCGCCCGCCGCAGATGGCTCAAGGTGGGGTGAAAGTTGCGTTCGACCATCGACTCGTCGGCCGATGGCCATGCGGCCTCCACGATCGCCTCGCGGCTGGCCCGAGCTTCCGGGGTCGAAGCGAGAAAGGCGAAGATCAGGAAGGCACGCCGCAGACTCCATTGAATCTCTTCGCTCCTCGGCTCGCCGGTGCCGAGCCCGCTCAGCCTTCCCACCCGGGGAACGCCCAGCAACTGCACCTCGAAAGCGCTCTCGGCTGAAGCGCCCCGGGGAGAGGGTGAAGCGGTGGGATCGGCGGGAGCAACGCTGGCGAGGGGCGTATGTCGAGTCCTGGCAAAGCGCAGCCGGGCCAGCCGGCCGGCCAGCGACTCGACCTCGGTGGCGTCCACCCCGTTCCACTGGCCGAACTCGACCACTTGCAGCAGCGTACGCAGCTCCCCGCGCTGCGTTTCGCCACTTTCATTGAGTTCGCGTCTGGCGGTGCGCGCCGCCGCCGCGGCGGCAGGTGTTGGGTCGAGGACAGCCAGGGCGAGGGCGGCGGCGGCGGCGACCAGCGGGTGGCTACGCTGGCGAGCGGCGAGACCTTCAAGGCCGGCCCTGGCCGCACCCTGGTCACCTTCGATGGCCGCCAGCGACCAACGCAGGAGGGCGAACTCGGGAGCGGTGGCAGTGTCGGTCTGCTCGACGATTCGGCGCACGACGGAAACCCTCACCGCGCTCCACACGCGCAACCAGCTCAGTTGCGCCAGGGTGGTGGCGCGCTCGAAGTCGCCGGCGAAGAGCAGAGCTTGCAGCGCGGCTTCGGCGCGGTCCTGCCCGTAACAGACGAGGGCCAGCCGCCGGCACCGCTCCCGGACCCGCGAGGCCGGCCATGAATCGCTCAGCCATCGCCGGCAAGCTGCCACCAGCAGCCTCGGCAGCCGCTCTCCTCCGCTGCGGATCGATGAAAGACCCCAATCCTCATCGATCGACTTCCAGCCCCTCAGCCGCGAAGGCGAGCCACACCAGACCTCGCGCCAGATCTCCGGGCTCAGCGAGTCGGCCAGGGACAGCTCCAGCAGGGCGGCGAGGAGTTCGGGCGTCAGGAGAGCGAGAAGCCGGCGCGAGATGAAGGAGTAGAGAGGGTCCGAGGATCCGAGTTCCCGAAGGCTTGGCGTGCCTCCGGCCACGCCTTCCAGCTCGCGGTCGAGGATGATCCGCAGCGGCTCGTACCAACCGTCGGTGGCCTTGAGCAGCTGGCTGGCTCGTTCCTTGATCTGCCCCTCAATTGGCGGCTCCGCCTCCCTACCATCGGCGAGGAGTGAGCCGACCTCCTCACTGGTCAGCAGCAGTTCCCACGGTTCGATGAGACCGAGGCGAGCACTCGGTGGAGCGCAGCGCTCCTGCGCCGCGATGACCAACCTCTGCCCGGCGCCCAGCCGGCTTGAAAGCTGGTGGACACTCGGCAGCTGCCGAGCTTCGACTTCGACCAGCAACCACCGGCCCTTGGGCAGTTCTCCACCGTCAGCCGCGAGTTGGGCAGAGTCCAGCCAGAGCGCATCTTCGCCTTGCTGCGCGGCGAGCGCACGCAGAATCGCCCCCTTGCCACTGCCCGGCCACCCCCAGAGCTGCACCACCGGTGTTTCAAGGCGATGCAACCGGTCGAGGATCCGACCACTGTGGGGAGGCAACTGGGGATTCGGCGTCACCCGGGGAGTCTATGACGAGCGACCCAGCAACCGGCTATCATTCGCCGCATGGCCGACACTCGCTCCTCTCTGCGCGCCGACCTTCTGGTACTGCTGGCGATGTTCTTCCCGACTCTCGGGGCCTGGTACTACTTCGTCCATCTCGAAGGCAGCGCGCTGGCTCGGCCGGCCTACATCGCCAGCAAGGTGGTGCAATTCACCATTCCTCTCCTGTGGATCGTCTGGACGCGGAGGAAACCGCGCGCACTGCTCGACAAACGCGGTATCGCTGCCGGCTTGCTCAGCGGACTGGTCATGGGCGCGACGCTCCTGCTGATCTGGTACTGGCGGGTGCAGGACACGACGGTCGCTCAGATCGCCGTGCCGAAGATCCAGGCCAAGCTCGCCGACTTCCGTATCGAGACGCCTTTGGGCTACCTCGGCATGGCTCTCGCCCTCTCTTGCCTCCACTCGCTGTTGGAGGAGTTCTACTGGCGCTGGTTTGTCTACCAGAGGCTCCGCGTCTATCTGCCGAGCACGGTCGCCGCGGTGATCGGCAGCGTCGCCTTTGCCTCCCACCACGTCATCGTTCTGGCCAGCTTCGTGCCCGTCGAGCTCTTTTGGAGCCACGCCGCCCCTGCCGCTGCCGCGGTCGGCGTCGGCGGCCTCCTGTGGTGCGCACTGCTCGAGCGCTACGGCAGCCTGAGTGGCGCCTGGCTCAGCCACATGCTGGTCGACCTGGCACTGATGGCAGCCGGCGCCATCATGCTCTTCTTCTAACCGGCGCCGCTAACCGGTGCCGCGCAATCGATCGCGCACCTTTTGCATGTCTTCCCAGGTCGGTCGCTTGTAGCCGGAGTTACGCAACAGGGCCGCCGGGTGGTAGGTCACCAGCAGATCGACGCCGTGCAGCTGGTACCACTGGTTTCTCATCCTGCCGAGTGAAAAGTCGTTACCGAGCAAGGTCTGGGCGGCGACACGGCCCAGGGCGACGATCACCTTGGGCGCCACCCACTCGATTTGCTTTTCGAGATAGCCCCGGCAGGCGACGACTTCGTCGGGACGGGGATCTCGATTGCCCGGCGGCCGGCACTTGACGATGTTGGCGATGTAGACCTCATCGCGAGTCAGGTCGATCGCGGCGATGATCTTGGTCAGCAGGGCGCCGGCCGGCCCGACGAAAGGCAGCCCTTGACGGTCCTCCTGCGCCCCGGGACCTTCACCGATGAACATCAGCTCGGCCCCCACGTTGCCGGAGCCGAAAACGACTGTCTGCCGTTTCTCGCACAGCCGGCACCGCTGGCAACTCCGGGCTTCGCCGGCTAGCGCGGCCAGCGCGGCGGCGCGATCGCTGAGCGAAGCGTGGGCCTGCGCCTCCGCGGTCTCGCCGGCGGATGGTTCAGCACCGCGCGAGGTTGGTTCGGCAGCGGCTCTTTGGCCTCCGGCTGGGGCCGTTTGGCCAGTGCGCCCATCCGCTTCGCCGGCTGAATTGCCGGCTGAATTGAGGTAGACCTCGCCGTAGCCCACCTCGGCGAGATAGTCGAGGAGAGAAGCCAGCGGCTGCTCCGTCACCGAGCCACTCCCCGTGTGATTTCCCGAGTCATTCCCTGAGTGATATCTACTCGTCGTCGCTGGAAGCGGTGTCCGCCGATTCCTCGACGGCGACCTCTGCTGTCTCCTCCACCGCCGGCTGCGGAGCCGGTCCCATCTCCCAGGCTACAAGGTCATTTCTCACCTCGTCGGTCGCCAGCGTCGTGCGCTTGACCGTCGGGGCGTCAATCTTCGGGCGGGCACCGCGCATCAACTGCTCGGCGCGGCTGGCTGCAATCAGCACGTAACGAAACTTACTGTCGATCCGATCGGGAAAAATGTCCAAGTGAAGCTACCTCCAAAGACCCGATCTGTTCCCCTCGCTCTCTAGCGCCAGCCTTGCCGTCAATGAATGAGGCGCCACCAGCGCACGCATTCCTGTACGGGTCGGTCAGAGGGATTTCGGGTCGAAGTGGTTTGGTTGGGTGGTTTGTTGGTTTAGATGGGCTGGTTCGCCCTGATCGAGCGATCAACCTGGGATCTTGCTGTCGAAGGCTTCCAAGACGCTCTTCACTCGATCCCGCATGCGCACCAGACGGTGTCGTTTTTCGACGACAATCGCAGCCAGCGCCGCGCTAGCCTTGTCGACATCCTCGTTGACGATAACATATTGGTACTGCTCGTAACACTCGATTTCGGAGAGAGATACGGCCAGCCGGCGTTCGATGGTGGCCTCGTCATCCAGCCCCCTGCGGGTCAGTCGATCGCGAAGCGCCTGGTAGCTCGGTGGCAAAACGAAGATGCTCACCGCATCCGGTCGCCGAGCGAGGACCTGCTCGGCACCCTGGACATCGATGTCGAGCATCACGTCCACGCCGGCTTCCAGCTGCTCCTCCACCGCTTGGCGTGAGGTGCCGTAGAGATTGCCGTGCACCTCGGCCCACTCGAGAAAACCGTCCGCCGCCACCAATTCGCGGAAAGTGTCGCCATCGACAAAATGGTAATCGCGCCCATCGACCTCCCCCATGCGCGGTGCACGGGTGGTGTGGCTGACGGAGAAGACCATCCGCGCTCCGTCGGCGCGTTCCTGGTCGAACATCCGCTG
Organism: Acidobacteriota bacterium; assembly: GCA_024277255.1. Classification (GTDB taxonomy): domain Bacteria; phylum Acidobacteriota; class Thermoanaerobaculia; order Multivoradales; family SZUA-115; genus SZUA-115. Next base: position 15,015 of record JAJRVQ010000188.1, read on the forward strand.
GATCAACGTCGTCTTGCCGGCGCCGGATGGAGCCGAGAGGATAAAGAGATCGCCAGATTCCATCAGGCGGCGGATTGTAGCAGGGCTACTCGACGTTCTGTACCTGCTCGCGGATCTGCTCGGCGATGTTCTTGGCCTCCACCAACTCCTGGGTGACCGCCGCGTTGCGACTCTTCGAACCCAGCGTGTTGAGCTCTCGGAAGATCTCCTGAGTCAGGAAGTCGAGCCTCTTGCCGATCGCTCCCTGCTGATCGGCGATCTCGCGGAAATGTTCGATGTGCACCTGTAGACGGTCCAGCTCTTCGCGCACATCGGCTCGATCGGCGAGGAGCGCGACCTCCTGCGCCAACCTGGCCTCGTCGAGCTTGCTGTCTCCCAGTAGCTCCTCCAAGCGGCGCTCGAGGTTCTCGGCAGCCTCTTGCTGAGCCCCGGTGGTGAGTTTGCCCAGCCGAGCGATCACCGCTTCCAGCGCGGCAAGATGCTCGTCGAGCAGGCTGGCCAGCTTGCCGCCTTCGACCGACCGGGATTCGACCAACTGGTCGAGAGCGCTGGTCAAGACTCTGTGCAGCAGTGCGTTGTCGTTGTCGCGCCAGCCACGCTCGGTGGGCAACAGCTCGAAGGCATCCGGCAAGCGCAGGACGTCCGCCGCAGACAGGTTGGCGGAGAGTAATCCCTCCTGAGCCAGCGAGCCCATCGCTCGATGAATCTTGCGTACCACCTGCTTGTGGACCTGTACCTTGACCCGCCGCTCGCCCAGCGGGCGGATCTCGAAGGTGCCGTCCACACGGCCGCGCGCCAACTGCCCGGTCAGCACTTCGCGCAGGGCCGGTTCGACGCAACGGTATTCCTCGCGCAGGCGAAGTTTAAGGTCGAGAAAGCGACCGTTCACGCTGCGCAGGCTCACCGCGATGCTGTGGTGGTCATCTTCGCTTCGAGCTTGGCCAAAGCCGGTCATACTTCGCATGTGGGTTCTCCAGGTCAAGGGTGGACGCGGCGGATCCTACCCCATCCCAATGGGTTACAATCCGTGGCGCCAACCGACCGACAACAGCACCCCGAATTCATCCCTACGAGAGCCATGCAAGCAGCCCTCACCCGGAGGCCTCCGCGATGACCCATCGCCCGCCGATCAGCGATCTACCTGTCGTCATCCTCTGTGGCGGCCAGGGAACCCGTCTGCGCGAGCAGACCGAATACCGGCCGAAGCCGCTGGTCGAAATCGGTGACCAACCGATTCTCTGGCACATCATGAAAATCTACAGCCAGTTCGGCATCCGTCGTTTCATTCTTTGCCTGGGCTACAAGGGCTGGGAGATCAAGCAGTACTTCCTGCGCTACAACGAGATGCGGCGCACCTTCACGCTGACTCTCGACGGCGACTCCCAACCCAGCTTTCACGGCAAGTCGGTCGACGAAGCCTGGCAGGTCACCTGCGCTGAAACCGGGGCTGACAGCGGCACCGGCGGAAGATTGAGCAAGGTGCGCGAGTTCATCGACACTTCCACCTTCTTCTTCACCTACGGGGACGCGGTGGGTGCCGTCGACATCGCCGCCTCGCTCGACCACCACCGGTCGCAAGGCCGCATCGCCACGGTAACCGGTGTTCACCCCACCTCCCGCTACGGCGAGATGCACGTCAGCGGTGCGCAGGTCGTCGAATTCAACGAGAAACCGACCATGGCGGAAGGGTTGGTCAGCGGTGGCTTCTTTATCTTCGAGCGAGGGATTTTCGACTACCTGCTGGACGACCATCGCCACATGCTGGAGGCGAAACCACTGCAAAAGCTGGCCCGCGACGAAGAGCTTTCGGTCTACCAGCACGAAGGCTTCTGGCATCCGATGGACACCTACCGTGACTACCTGCACCTCAATGAACTGTGGAAGCGAGATCCGGCTTGGAAGAGCTGGTAGGCAAGAGTCCGCGATGAGTTCTCACCGCTGCCGGTTCTGCGCCAGCCCGCTGAGCGTGACCTTCGCCGATCTTGGCACTTCCCCCCTCTCCAACTCCTACGTCGAGGCGGAGGCGTTGGACCAGGGGGAGATCTTCTTTCCCCTCCACGCCTACCTGTGCACCGACTGCTACCTGGTGCAACTTCCGGAGGTGGAGCGGCCGGAGAAGATCTTTTCGGACTACGCCTACTTCTCTTCCTATTCCGATAGCTGGCTGCGCCACGCGGAGGCCTATGCCCGCATGGCCGCCCAACGCTTCAGTCTTACGGCCGAGAGTCTGGTCGTCGAGGTGGCCAGCAACGACGGCTATCTCTTGCGCTTCTTCGCCGAGCAGGGGATTGGCGTGCAGGGAATCGAGCCGGCGGGCAACGTCGCCGCCGCGGCCGAGAAAGTGGGTGTGCCGACGCTGGTCCGTTTCTTCGGCACACAGTTGGCCACGGATTTGCGCGCCGGAAGCGGTCCCCTGGCAGCCCGTGGCGCCGATTTAATGGTGGCCAACAACGTGCTGGCCCATGTGCCACAGCTGAATGACTTTGTCGAAGGCTTCAGGATTCTCTTGGCCGCGGACGGAGTGTGTACCTTCGAGTTTCCCCATCTCCTGCGGCTGATCGAGGGTGGCGAATTCGACACTATCTATCACGAACACTACTCCTACTTTTCGCTGGCCACCGTCCGCAAGGTCTTCGCCCGCCACCGGTTGACCCTCTTCGATGTCGAAGAGCTGCCCACCCACGGTGGGTCGCTGCGCATCTTCTGCCGCCACGAGGCAGACGCCGGCAAGCCGGTGGAAGAGCGAGTTCACCAGCTCTTGGCCCGCGAGGAAGAGGCCGGTCTCGGTGATCCGGCCACCTACAGCGGATTCGTCCACCGGATCGAGAGAATCAAACGGGACCTGCTGCGCTTCCTGCTCGATGCGCGCGAAGAGGGCAAGACGGTCGTCGGTTACGGCGCCCCGGCCAAGGGCAACACACTGCTCAATTACTGTGGCATCAAGGCCGACCTGCTCAGCTATACGGTGGATCGCAGCCCGCACAAACAAGGTCGCTACCTCCCCGGCACGCGCATTCCGATTCACTCCCCGGATGAGATTCGGCGTACCCGGCCCGACTATCTTCTGATCCTGCCGTGGAACCTGGAAGCGGAGATCCGGCGGCAAATGTCCGACATCACCAGCTGGGGCGGCCGCTTCGTCGTCGCCATCCCCAAACTCGAGATCAACCCGTGATCTTCTCGCCCACCGGTCTCGACGGCGCCTGGTTGCTCGAAGCGGAGCGGATGAGCGACGAGCGCGGCTTTTTCGCCCGCACTTTCTGTCGTCAAGAGTTCGCGGATCATGGTCTGGAAACCGAGTATCCGCAGGAGGCCGTCTCCTTCAACCATCTACGCGGAACCCTACGCGGCCTCCACTGGCAAGCATCCCCCCACGCGGAGGCCAAGCTGGTGCGCTGCGCTCGCGGCGCGCTGTTCGACGTGATCGTCGACATGCGCCCGGGTTCTGCGACTCATGGCCGCTGGTTCAGCGCCGAACTCAGCGCCGACAATGGCCATCAGCTCTACATCCCGCGCGGCTTCGCCCACGGCTTCCAGACGTTGCGCGACGCGACGCAGATTCACTACCACCTCTCCGCCTTCCACGCGCCCCAAAGCGCGCGCGGCTGCCGCTGGGATGACCCGGCGCTGGCCATCGACTGGCCGCTACCGGTGAGCGTGATCTCAGACCGGGATCGAACCCTCCCGCCTTACACCGCCGAGGGGGAGAATCGTGGCTGAACCCGAGCGCCGCCCTCCTCGCCCTTTCGAGCGGATCCTCGCCCGGCTCGACGATTCCGCCACCGATGACGGGCGGCAGATGCACGAGTTGCTCAGTCGCCTCTACCCGATCTGCCGCAGCATCACCGGCGACGGCGTTCGCCGGACCCTGTCGATGGCGCGTGAGTACCTGCCGATCGAGGTGCATGAGGTGGCCAGCGGCACTCGAGTCTTCGACTGGACGGTGCCCGACGAGTGGAATGTACGCGCAGCCTGGATCGAGGGACCAGATGGCGAGCGGCTGGTCGATTTCGCCGACCACAACCTGCACCTGATGAGCTACAGCGTGCCGGTCGATGAGGTGATGGCCCTGGAAGAACTCCAAGAGCACCTCCACTCGCTGCCCGACCAGCCGGATCTGATCCCCTACCGCACCAGCTACTACCGCCGGAACTGGGGCTTCTGTCTCCCCCACAACCTGCGCCAGCAGTTGCCGCAAGGTGACTACAGGGTACGCATCGATTCCTCTCTGGCGGCAGGCTCGCTGACCTACGGTGAGCTTCTCCTGCGCGGTGAGAGTTCGCGCGAGATCCTCCTCTCCTGCCACATCTGCCACCCCTCGCTGGCCAACGACAACCTCTCCAGCCTGGTGGTCAGCCTCTTTCTGGCTCGCGCCCTCGCGGCCGAGATCGAGGCCGGGCGCTCCCCGCGCTACAGCTACCGTTTCCTGTGGATTCCGGGCACCATCGGCTCGATCACCTGGCTGGCCAGGAACCGAGAGGCGGCGGAACGTATCGACCACGGCTTGGTGGCCGCCAACCTGGGCGACGCGGGCGACTTCCACTACAAGCGCAGCCGCCAGGGCGATGCGGTGATCGATCGTGCCGTGGCGCTGCTGCTGAGAGACTCCGGCCGGCCGCACCAGCTGGAGGACTTCGTCCCCTTCGGTTACGACGAGCGGCAGTACTGCTCTCCCGGTTTCAACCTGGCGGTCGGATCCTTGACCAGGACTCCCTGGGGACGCTACGCCGAGTACCACACCTCGGCCGACAATCCGACCTTTGTGCAGGGACAATACCTGGCTGAGTCGTTGCGCCTCTACGCCGCCGCCTTCGGCCTGATCGAGAGCAACCGGCGCTACCTGAACCTGAAGCCTCACTGCGAGCCTCAGCTGGGGCGACGGGGTCTCTACCGCGCCATCGGCGGTGGCGAGGATGGGCGCGAGAAGGAGCTGGCGATGCTCTGGGTGCTCAACCTGTCCGACGGTGACCACGATCTGCTTGCCATCGCTGAGCGCTCGGCCCTTCCGTTCAACTCCATCGTGGCTGCGGCCGAGGCGCTCCTCGCCGCCGATCTGCTACGCCCCGTCTCCGTCGAGAGAGACCAGGAGTCGCCATGAGCCCCCTCGCCAACCGCGTCGCCTTCATCACCGGCGCCAGCAGCGGAATTGGCGCCGCGGTCGCCACCGCGCTCGTCCCTGCCGGCACTCGACTCTTCCTCAGCGGTCGCGATGAGACTCGCTTGCAGGCCACCGCGGATCGCTGCCGGAGCCAATCCGCACAAGTCGAAACCCATGCCACCGATCTGACCGTGGACGAGTCGCTCTTCAAAGCCGTGGATCACGCTCTCGGCCGCTTCGGCGGTGTCGATATGCTGATCCACTGCGCCGGCTACTTCCACATGGGACCGGTCGAGCAGGCGGCGGTGGAAGAGCTGGATCGCCAGTACCGAGTCAACCTGCGTCTCCCCTACCTGCTGACCCAACGGTTGCTCCCCAGCCTGCGCCGGCGGCGAGGCCAGATCGTCTTGGTCAATTCCACCTCCGGGCTGCTGCAGGTTCGCGGTGGAGCCAGTGCATACGGCGCTACCAAGCACGCATTGAAGGCCTTCGCCGACAGCTTACGGGATGAGGTCAACGAGGCTGGAGTGCGCGTCTTGTCGATCTTTCCGGGGCGGACCGCCTCGCCCATGCAGCAACGGGTGCGCCAGCTGGAAGGGCTGCCCTACGACCCCAGCCGCCTGTTGCAGCCTGCGGATGTCGCCGCCAACATCGTGCACGCGCTCTGCCTGCCACCCACCGCCGAACTGACCGACTTGATGGTGCGCCCCCACCTCAAGTGAGGAGATCCTCGCCATGCATCCCCACGCGCAGCTGATCGAGCGCTTCTACGCCGCCTTCGCCGAGCGCGACGCCGAAGGGATGGCCCGCTGCTATCACCCGCAAGTCCAGTTCTCCGACCCCGTCTTCCAACAACTCCGTGGAGAGCGGGCGGCGGGGATGTGGCGCATGTTGACCGAACGCGGTAAAGATCTGCGCATCGACTTCTCACGGATCGAAGCCGACGAGCAGCGCGGCAAGGCCCACTGGGAGGCGCACTACACCTTCTCGGCCACCGGCCACCAGGTCCACAACATCATCGACGCCACCTTCGAGTTCGCCGACGGCCTGATCGTCAAACACGACGACCATTTCAACTTCTGGCGCTGGGCTTCGCAAGCACTGGGCCTCAAGGGCCGCCTTCTCGGCTGGCTACCGCCGGTGCGAGACGCCGTCAGCAAGCAGGCGATGGTGCAACTCGATCGCTTCTTGGAGCGCCAGAGATAGATTCAACGCGGATCCGGCCCCGCGGCTGCCAAGTGGCCTCCAAGACCCTTTCTCAGCCGAGTGAGTCGCGGTTCGCTTCTCCACCCTCCGCCGGCCGCTTGATGTGGAGCTTCTGGCTGACCAGCACCTTGCTGCCCGGGGCGATGTCACGGGTGACCACGGCGTTGACTCCGATGAAGGCGCCTTCGCCGATGGTGATCTTGCCGATCAGTTTGGCGCCGGCGCCGACGAAGACACTATCCTCTACGGTGGGCATTTCTTCCAGCCGCGCGGCGCTGGGCGAACCGAGGGTGACCTGGTGCAGGAGGGTGACCCCGGAGCCGATCTTGGCGAAGCCACCGATGACGATGCCGGTGCCGTGGGAGATCATCAATCCCGGACCGATCTCGGCCGCGTGGCTGATCTCGACGCCGGTGAAAAACAGCCCGAGGCGGGCGACGGCCGGGCCGAGAAGAGGGATGCCGTTTTTCTTGAACCAGCGTGCCAGCCGGTAGAAGAGCACCGCTTGAAAGCCGTTGTTGAACAGCAGGGCTTCAAGTAGGTAGGTCGAAGAGGCGCCTTCGGAACGTAGGCGAGCAGCATCCTGCTCCAGGTTAGGGAACATTGGCGCTCTCCTTGGGCTTGAGCTCTCGTACCGGCTCCGGCGACGGCGGTAGAGGCTCACGCCAGCCGGCCCAGTAGCCGCGAATTTTGGCCGTGACCGCCCCTTGGTTGCCCTTGCGCAGCTCGCGCGCAAAGGCCACGGGCGCCGCGATCGACATAGCGACCACGGAGGCCAGCTGTTGGCCGAAGGTGCCGTGACGCCGCACGAAGAGAGCGGTGTTACGACCGCCGTGATAGGTACGCCCGGCCACATAGCCGCCGGCGGTGACCGAAACCATGTGCCACAGCTTGGCGCGGTGGGCATAGACACAGCGATAGCCCTGCTGCTTGACCCGGACACAGAAATCGGCGTCTTCCACCCCGAGAAAAAAGGTCTCGTCCCAAACCCCGGCCGACAAGCAGGCTTCTCTGCGCACCAGCATGGCGCAGCCGTTGACGTAGTCCACCTCCGCATCCCGGTCCCACTGCCCTCGGTCGATCTCCCCCTGGCCACGTTCGTCGGTCACCGCCTCGCGGAAGCGCAGTTTTCCACCGGCCGACCAGATCCGATTTCGATCCTCGTAGTAGTAGGCCTTGGGACCGACGCAACCGATCGTCGGATCGCTCTCGGCAGTGGCCACCATCTCGCTCAGCATGGTGGGCGCCACCTCGATGTCATTGTTGAGGATCAAGAGGTAGTCGTACTCCCGTTCGAGCGCCCAGCGAATCCCCAGGTTGCCGCCACCGGCGGGCCCCAGGTTCTCCTCGGTGCGCACCTGGAAGACTTCGGGAGAAGCGGCGGCGATGGCCGCGTGCGACCCGTCGGTCGAACCGTTGTCGACCACCAGAACGTCATAGGTCGGATAGTCCATCCGGGTCAGACTCTTGAGCGCCAGGAGGGTCACCTCGCGCCCGTTGTAGTTGAGCACGATCGCCGCGACGCGCGGGGTGCCGGTCGCCGCGCTCGGTTCTGTCGCCGGCGAACTCATCGTAGGTGGCGCTCGCACCAGGCTGAGAAGAAGAGCAACCGCCAGAGAACGTGTTCGGCGTTGGCGCGCCCGGCAAGGTGACCATCGAGCCGGCGCCGCGCTTCCTTGCGATCGAAGAACTGCCACATGGGGCTGCTCTCGTCGTCGATCGCACGGCGAATCTCCGGTTCCAACTCATTGCGGAACCAACGCACCAGGGGCACCGAGAAGCCCTGCTTCGGTCGCTCCAGCATGGCCCTTGGCACGTAGCGGTAGGCGAGCTGCCGCAGCAAGAGCTTCTGCTCTCCCCGCCCCAGCTGCGCCGCCGGTGAGATTCGCGCTGCGACCGCCGCCACCTCCTTGTCGAGGATGGGGCTGCGCACCTCCAGCCCGTGAGCCATCGAGGCGCGATCTACCTTGACCAGGATCTGATCGGCCAGGAAGCGGCGAATATCAGTGTACTGGCAGCGCTGCAAGAGGGAGAGGTCGGGCGCTCGAATGAAGTCGCGCGCCGCCTCCTGCTCCTCCACCGGTCCGAGGGCGGCGAGAACCTCAGGGCGAAGCAGGCGCAAGAAAACCCCGGAGAAGCCCAGGGCGTGCAGGTACTGCACCATCCCGCGCTGTGAGACGCGATCGAGGCCGCGTCGGACGTAGGAACCCTGTGGCATCAAATGAGAGAGACCGCGGGCGGTCAGCCTGCCCAGCGGCGTGATCGCCCGGCCCAGCCGATCGAGTGTCGCCGCGCTGGGGTAGCGATGGTAGCCATAGAACAACTCATCGCCGCCGTCTCCCGACAGCGCCACCTTGACGTGGCGGCGGGCCAGCCGGCTGAGGTACCAGGTGGGAATCGCCGAGGCGTCGGCGAATGGTTGATCGTAGGCTTCGACCAGGGCCGGGAGCACCTCGAGCGCGTCCGGTGTCACCATCTCATTGAGATGATCGGTGTTCAAGTGATCGGCCACCGCTTGCGCGTGGCCCGACTCATCCCAGCCCTCCTCGCGAAAGCCGATGCTGTAGCTCTTGACCGGCTCGCTGCTCAGCTGCGTCATGTAGGCGACGATCAAGCTGGAGTCGATCCCGCCACTCAAGAAGGCTCCCAGCGGAACATCGCTGATCATCCGCAAGCGCACCGCCTGGCGCAGATTGACGTCGAGTTCCTCCAGCAGCGCCGCGCTATCCGGCGCCCTGCCGTTGGCGGCCGCCGGGTCTGGCTGGTAGTCCCAGAAGCACTCGACGACCGGATCGAGGTTGGGCTGATCGGTGCTCAACAGCAAAGTATGGCCCGGCAGCAGAGCGCGAACCTGGCCATAGACGGTGCGCTCACCCACCGTACAGCCGAAGGCCATGTACTCGCCGATAGCGCGCAGGTCAAGATCGCGCGACACTCCCGGCTGCGCCAGAAGTGCCTTGATCTCGGAGCCGAAGATCAGGCCGGAGCGGCTGTGGCAATAGTAGAGAGGCTTCTTGCCGAAGGGGTCACGAGCGAGGAAGAGCTGGCGCTTCCTGCGGTCGAAGAGCGCCAGGGCGAACATGCCTCGGAAGTGGTCGACCATTCGCGGACCGAACTCTTTCCACGCTTCGATCACCACCTCGGTGTCGCTACAGGTGCGGAAGGTGTGGCCTCGCGAGCGCAGTGTCTCGGCCAGTTCTTTGAAGTTGTAGACCTCGCCGTTGAAGCTCATGGCGATCTGGCCGGTACCATCTTCAAACGGCTGGTTGGCCGCCTCGGAGGTATCGATGATGGTCAACCGGCGGTGGCCGAGACCGACGTTGCCCTCGACCAGGAGCCCCTCGGAGTCCGGCCCGCGGTGGGCCAGGCTACCGATCATCCGCCCCAGCACGGCGCGCTCCACCTGCTCGCCCGGCGCCACCACCAGGCCGGCGATCCCACACATCCGGCTAGCCCCTCCCCGCGGCTGCGAGCAGCCGCGCCTGCCACAGCGGCAGCAGCCGTTCGAGCGCGAAGAGCCGGCGGGCCCGGCGCCGCGCGGCGACACCCATTTTGGCGGTGAGTGGCGGATCCTCGGTCAATCGGGCCAGCGCCTCGCCGGCAGCCGTGCCGTCACCGGGAGCGACGAGAATACCCGTCTCGCCCTGGGCGACGATCTCGTCGGGGCCGTAGGGACAGGCCGTCGACACCGCGGGCAGGCCGAGCCCTTGAGCTTCGATCAACGCGTTGGGGAGTCCTTCGTAATCACTGGTCATCAGTATGTAGTCCGCCTGCGCCATCAGCGCAAAGGGATTGTCGCAGAAACCGAGCAACTCGACCACGCCGGTGAGCCCGAGCCGGCCGATCTCCCGCTCGACCTTGCCGCGCAGCGCGCCCTCGCCACAGATTCTGAGGCGAAGATCCACCCGCTTCCTCGCTTGCGCCACGGCGGCGAGAGCCAGCTCCGGCCGTTTCTGGCGGCTCAGCCGGCCGACCCAGAGGGCGGTGGCGCCCTCGAGAGGTCTTCGCACCGTCGCTTCCTCTCCGGCCAGCCGATCGATCCTGGCGAAGTCGGTCGGGGTGGCGAGGCTGACACAGCGCTCGGCCAGCGCCGGGTAGTGAGCCGCCACGGCGTCGCGCATGCGCTCTGAGTTACTGACCAAGAGTGCGGCTCGCGGGTAGCTCTTGCGTGCCCACCACCTCTGGAGCCGCGGCTCGGAGAGTTCAGGAGCGTTACCGACGCGAGCTACCCAGGGCGGCTGATGCGAACTCCGACGTAGGGCGGCGCCGACCAAGCAATTGGTCGACAGCACATTGCTGAGCACCAGATCCGGTCGCCACTCGTCGATCACCGCCGCTAGCTTGCCTATCGTCCGCGGCAGGGAGGCCAGGCCGCGGAAGCCAAGAGCGAACAGCGTCGTCTCCGGCGGCACGGAGTAACTCACCCGATCGATCGCCGTGGCGATCGCCACGGTAAAGAGAGCCGAGTCAAGGTTCGTCGCCAGAGCGCTGGCGAACCGTTCCGCTCCACCGCCCGAAAGCGAGTGCGTCACCAGCAAAAGGCGGATCGGAGAATCGAGTGTAGTCACCACGAAGCCGACACCGCGACCGAAGTTGAAGGTGCTGACCCAACGCCGGTGCGGACGCGGTAGATCCAGCCGCCGACGAGCCCTCAGCTTACCCTATGGAGGGGATTGAGGCGCCCGATATCCCGGCCGGTGAATCACCTGGGTGAAGAAGGTGTCGCCCTCGACCTTCACCTTGATGCGGTGGTAGCGCCCGTCGTGCTTCAACTCGCTCGGTTGGAAGGAGAGCAGATAGACCCTCTCGGTGCGCTGGAACATGTCGTCCAGCAGCTCGCCAACGTTGTTGGAGCTCGAAAAGATCTCTCCCCCGGTGTCATAGGCCAAGTGAGAGAGCACCGCGCTGTGCTCGTTGCTCCACAACAGTCCGGTGTTGACTCCTTGTAGCGCCCAGTTCTCCCGGCGAAAGGCACGAATGATCTTGCGCACGACATTCAGCGTGGCAACGTTGTTGCGACTGCCGAAGAGGAGGATATCTGGCCAACCGCTCGAGAAGAGGATGAGGTGCTTCTGCCCCTGGAGGTCGTGGGTGGTCTCGGTCACACCGACCAGAGCGCGGGTGAAGTTGAGGATCAGCTTGCGCTCCGAGATGAAACGGTAGTCGAACAAGGCCAGCGTCTCGCCAGTCAAGCGGTCGTTCGGAATCTCGTCGAGCTGCATGAATCGTCGCGCGCGCCGGGCCAGAACCGGCTCGGTGCCCCAACCCGTCGCGAAAGCTCTTCGTGGATCGATCTCCACCGTTTTGGTGCGCAACAGCGCCAGCGCGTCGCGGGCGGCGTAGAAGTCACCACGGAGAATCTCATCGACGACATCGAGCGCGGCCAAGATCTCGTCGCGGTCATTGCTGTAGTCGAGCAGGTAGATCAGCTCTGGATGACCTCGAAAGAGGGCGATGGCCACCCGGTCTTTGGGGCCGAAACGGCGATCCAGCATTTCCCGTACCCCGGCGGAGACTCCGTAAAGCATCCGCCGGTTGTAGTTGAGCGGAAAATCGTAGACGAAGAGGTAGGTGCGGCCCTGATACCAGGGATGGTGCTCCACCGCCGCCGCGGGATGGGCCACCTTGGCTCCCTGGGGCGAGAAATCGAGAACGTCCAAACCGAAATGATCGACCGGTTTGCCCCGGTCAAAGAGCTGAAAGTCGTCCACCGTCAATCCGCCGACCGGCTTGCCATTGCGAATCACTCGCACCGGCACCTCCACCATGACCACCGAGGTACTGTCCTCGAAGGTCTCCTCTTGCCCTTGAGCGACGCTGCCAAGACTAGACAGAAGGGCCAAGGTGAGAACGGCGAAGGAGCGGCGTTGCATGGAACTCTCCTCAATGGCTGTTGCGCTGGAACGATTCTGCTGGCCGGTCTGGTTTCAAGATCGATGCCACGGCGAGCGTCGATCAGCTTCCGCCGATCGACAATCCTCGACCTCAGCGAAGTGGAATCTGTGGCTGATGGTCAACCGTGAACTGTGGGATCTAAGACGAAAAGAGGTATAGTGCCTTAATGGCCCACACAGAAAAAATTGCCCACCTCAAGTCGGAAGCACACTTCGACCTAGCGATCGGAGAGCGAGGTCGCTTGGTGCTGCCCGCCCCGGTTCGCCGGCGGCTGAATCTTCATCCCGGTGACAAGCTGACCCTGACGGTTGCGGAAGACGGCGCAATGCGGCTGGAGAGCCGCCGGCTAGCCCTGCGAAGGCTGCGCGGTAGTTTTTCTCATCTCGGACCAGGGATGGTCGAAGAACTGATCGAAGAGCGTCGCGCCGAGGCACGTCGCGAACAGAAAAGCTAGAGATTTGGTCGGTTCGCACCCAAGGGCTGAGGTTCTGGACGCTTCCGCTTTCCTCGCCTTCCTGCTCGATGAGCCAGGTGCAAGCCGGGTGGAAGAGAGCCTGGATCGCGGTGCACTGATGAGTGCCGTCAATTGGGCCGAAGTTCTCTCCAAGCTGGTAGATCGAGGCGAAGAGGCGGATGCCACCGCGGCGAGACTCTTGGACCGGAGCGCTCTGGAAGCGGCCCTTCGCATCGAACCTTTCGGGGCGCGGCAAGCGGTCCATGTCGCGAGGCTTCGCGACCTCACTCGCACGTCGGGTTTGTCGCTCGCTGACCGAGCCTGTTTAGCCTTGGCTGCCGAGTTCAACACTGTGGCGCTAACCGCCGACCGCCAATGGAAGGTGCTCGACCTCGGCGTGGCCGTGGAGCTAATCCGATAGCTCAAGAGGTCCGGCCGGGCCTCTAGAGGTCCGGCCGGAAACCCGGTCCATTAAGGATAGATCCAGGTTGTTGTTTTCCACTGGCTGGCAGAGCTGAGCGGGCTGGCAGACGGTTTGCGTTTTATCTTTGCGATTCCATGGAGGCTATCGAGCCTCTTAG
>JAJRVQ010000189.1 GCA_024277255.1 Acidobacteriota bacterium
GCTCTTCCTTGCGAAGGCACCGCAGGATCGCCTCCTCTCGCTCACCAACCGACAGTCCGCTCTTTCTACCCATCGCTCGTCCTCCTTGGGATCCCTGGATCCCTAACGCTATCCCAGGTCCCAAGAACTCCGAGCAAGACAGATCAAGCTGGAAGAACAATCCGCAGGTTATGGTAATCGGCTCGAACGTCCCACAAACTCGCACCCGACCGCCGAACCTCAGAGGAGGCACGAGCGAGGAAGGCGATCCCCTCCCCCACCCGGTGCTCCTCCGCAACCCTATCGCCGCCGAGAAGAGCTAACGATGGTGCGGAACAATCACCGTTCCTGCCCCGGTTGCCTGGTTCCCTGAGGAATCGGTGCAGAGCAGAGCGATGGTGTAGATGCGGTCCCCATCACCATGCCGTTCTGCCTTCAGTTCGACGGTGATGACCCAGTCGGGCAGCGGCGACTCGTTGGCAGGTGGCGTTGGCGGAGTGCCCACGACCAAGAGATTGTCCCCCACGAAATCCGAGGAAGATCAACAAGGAGAATCTCAATGGGTCGACTCAGTGGCAGTGAAATAGCGTGGGCTTAGAGGTCTTGGCGCTCGAAACTCACAAAGGCCAAGGCGACGGCAACCGCGAACACCGCCAACAGGATGAGCATTCCAGTCACCGGAGCTTGACTCGGCTCGAAATGGCTGAATGGGCTTAGCCATTGAATCTTGCGCAGCGGGGCCCACAGCTGGGCGGTGACGTCGAGCCAGAAGAAAACCAGGGTCAAGCCGACCGAGAGCGCCACCGCCGCACCCCGGCGGCGGACCACGCTGGCGAACAACAGCGTGTATCCACCGATAGAGAGCAGCAACGCCGACAACCCGGCTCCGGCGCCGGCGAAGCGAAGCCACCGCACTTCCTCGGCGACTTCCACCAACTGTAGGCCGATAGCGACTCCGAGCACCAGGGCCGCCGGCAAAATCAGGGCGCAGAACACGATCTGGATCAAGATGGCCAGAAGATAATGCCGGCGACGCAGCGGACGGGCGAGGATCAGGTCTAGAAAGCCCGATTCCCGCTCCGCCGCGGGGGTCGTTGCCACCAGGATTGTCAAGCCGATTGAACCCACCAGAACAATCGGATGTTGAAAACCGAAGGCGACCATACCGCCGAAGGTCAAACCAACCTGGGAGGCGATCCAGTCGGCCATCGACGGCGGTATTAGCTGGCGGATCAGCGAGATCAGATCGGGACCGGTCCGCAACCGCGACGCAACATAAACCACGAAGGCCTCCAGGCCGACCAGGCCGCCGAACAAGGCCAGCGTCAGTATTCGATGACGGCGCAGATTGCGCGCCAGCAGCGTACCGATCATGGCGCTCCTCCGGCTTCGGGGCGGTAGAGCTCGATGAACGCTTCTTCGAGATTGGGTTCGGGAAAGGTCAGGTCGTGGACCGAATGCCGGGCCAGCACGGCGAGCAGGGGGTCGAGCTCACCCGAAATCCGCAGCTCCACCCGGCCGCCGTCTTGCTCCACCAGCTCAACTCCCGGCAGGTCGAGTTCCGCTGTCGGCGCCAGGCCGGCAAAGCGCACCACCATGCGCCGCCGCGAGGTCCGGCGAACGTCATCGATACGCAGCAGTTGGAGCAACTTGCCATCGCGCACCAGGCCGACCCGCGAGCAGGTTCGGTCCACCTCGCTAAGCACGTGAGAGGAGTGAAACACCGTCTTGCCGCGGCGACGGGTTTCGCCCATCAGCTCGAAGACCGTCTCTCGGACCAGCGGATCCAGGCCGCTGGTCGGCTCGTCGAGCACCAGCAGGTCGGGATCGTGCTGCAGCGCGGCGATCAGCCCGAGCTTCTGCTTCATGCCGCGCGAATAGTCGCGCACCCGACGGCCGAGTTCACCCGCGCCAAGGCCCAACCGTTCGCACAGTTCGCCACGCCGCCGCACCGTGCGCGCTCCGGATGCGGCGGGCCGGAGGGAGTCGAAGAAGCGCAAAGTCCGGTTGCCGGTCAAACGAGCATCGAGCACCAGCTCGCCGGGAAGGTAGCCAACCCGGCCACGAACTCCGGGATCGCTAGCCGGGCAACCGAACAGCCGAGCCGTGCCCCGGGTCGGGCGGATCAGATCCAGCAGCAAGCGGATCATCGTGGTCTTGCCGGCGCCGTTGGGCCCCAGGAAACCGAACACTTCGCCGCGCGCGACCTCCAGGTTCAATCCTTCGAGACCCACGGTGGCGCCGTAGTGCTTGGTCAGATCCCGAGCTTCGATGACCGGCCTGGCTTCCATCGCCAGAGAATACTAGGAGAACAGGTTTTTCGATCCGCGCCGACTTGGTGGCCGTCACACAGTAGGGCAGTTCTCCTTCGAGGTAGACGAAGTCGTAAGACCGACTTGCTGGTTCCAGCTCCTTCATCGCTTTGAGCTGCTCGACCTGCTCCAAGACCTTAGCCTTGCTCCCCTCCAACACACATTCCAACCGGCGGAGGTGGGAATCCGCCAGCCGGGGGCCGTCTATGTACAGCGAAGAGGTTACTTCGCTGTACGCAGGAGCGGGTCTCGGCGCGACCCGAAGGCTGAGAGTGGCAAACCCGCTTCTCTTCTGCGGTGCAGCGCCCACCGTACGCCCGAAGCGAAAGGACTGCCCGCCATGAACCACCTCCCTTGTCCGGCTGAAGACCGCTTCCGCCCACTGAGGAGCCCACGGCGCCGACGGCCGTGGTGCGCCCTGCTGCTCGCGCTGGCGGTCATCTCTGTGACACCCGCCGACGCCAGCCCCTCCCGAACGCGCCGGATCGACCTGAGCGTCCAGCACGAGGATCCGGTCAAGGTTCTCGACGCCGTCACACTGGTGTTCGACAACGTCAACCCACTGCGCTACGCCGTCACCGTCACCTTCGACAGCAACGAACTCGACGGGTTTGACTTGTCGAAGGTCGGGCTGATTCCAGCGCTGTCGGCAGTCGCGGCTTCCGGCGGCGAAGGAAAGAGTGCGGAGCTGTCTTCGACCGATGCGGAAACCATGAAAAAGATCCAGGCCGCCAGCGGAGTGGTACAAATCTCGAGGAACTTGGCGGCCGTGGCCAAGCAGCCGCAGAGTGAGGGCAAGGAGCAGAAAGAGAAAGAGAAAGAGATCGAGAGTCGGCTCCGCGAAAGCGCAAAGAAGTTCAATGAGCTCCAGACAAAAATTGCCACCGCCCTCGCCGACTCGGAAGCCAGCCTGAGATCCAAGCAGAGTGTCCGAGAAGCAATCGAAGAGCTAGTGCGCCACTCCGATTTCCTGATCACGACCGGCGACGGCCGGAGCGAAGTCGTCAAGACGGCAAGAGAATTGGGTGAGGACGCTAAGAATGCGCTGGCCTGCAAGCCGAAGTCGCCCGTACCGCTGCTCGAGGGGATCGGCCAGATCGAGAAAAAGCTGCGGAGCCTCCTGCAAATGGATGGTTGGTCGGGCTGGCAGGTGCATACCCGCAACAGCAGCCGCGTGCGGGATCTGGAGGAGGGGCTCACGGCCCTGCAGAGCCAGCTCAAGCCGCTGGAGAAGCAGGGCGCCCTGCGCAAGGAGGCCGACGGGCTCGACGCCTGGCTCCGAGCATGGCGGACGGTCCTTGCCCAAGTCCGAGCGGATAGTTTCGAGATTCAGCGGCAGCAACGTTGCGATTTTCCCCTGGTCAAGAAGCGGGAGTACAACTACAAGATCGTGCGCATCGACCGGCTGCAGAACGATCCTTCCGAGGCTCTGTCGGTCTCCACCGTGGCGCAGGTGACCTGCCTGCCAACCTTGACCGTCAGCGCCGGTATCGGCCTTGGCAAGGTAGCCGAGCGGGAGTTCGGCTTCGTGCAGGCCTCCGACGGCACGGGCGGCGTCAAGAACACGATCGGCCTCACCAGCGACAGCGAGCGCAACATCGCGGCTCTGGCTCTCATCAACGCCCGCCTCCTCTCCTTCGGCAGCCAGCGCAGCTACGGTTTCTACCTCAGCGCTGGAACCCTACTGAACTTGGGCGACTCGCTGGAGGGCGACCGCGTCGGGTACGTGCTCGGCCTCAGCCTCTCGGTGGGCCGACGCTTGTTCGTGACCCTCGGTGCGGAGGGGCGACGGGTGCGGGAGCTGGCCGACGGTTTCGCGCTCGGCGCCGACGTGCCCACGGGTCTCAATGAGGTTCCCACCACGAAAGGCTGGGACTTCGGCAGCTTTCTCGGCCTGACGGTGAGGCTGCGATGATCGGGTGCAAGCTAGCCTTGGGTCGTCGGTGGATCGGCGTCCTTTTCGCCCTGGCGGCGATGCTCCCACCTCTGGTGGCGGGAGCTCAGCCGCCTTCTCGGCTCGACCCTTTGCCCGATGAGTGCAGCCCAAGAGGAGTGCCGGGCACTTAGTGAAGCTGAGACCCGTTCGGAGCCAGGACGAGTTCACCACGGGCTGTTAAGCAAGAGCCCACGAAACCGGGGTAGGCTCAAGGGGACTCCAATTCCTCCAGTGCAAGCCGCGCCATTGGATCTTGCCGGGCATAATGAACGAGATGGCCCTTCGGAGTAACCTGAATAGTCTTGCGTCTCTTATCCGACTCATCACGGAAACTTGCTACGACACCACTGCGCTCGAGTGTCCTGAGATGCGGGCTCAAGGTCTTCGCCGACTTGCAGCCAAAGCTGGCATAGACACTTGGATCAAACAGCCCAGCGAACTCAAACATCGCAATGTCAAAAATCTCCCAGGACCGAGGGGTAAGCTCAGAGTCGACTGCCTTAAGAAGTGCTCGGCTATGGCCATCGAGCCATTCGAGGTAAAGCGTCTCCCTCTCTGCATCACCGCTCAGCCGCGTGCTGGACTTAGCGCAGTCAATGCAGTAGTTCGCTGCTTGCCCCATGGTGCTCCGAATGTTTCCTGCTAGGAGGTGGTAGAGATGAGTGAAGCACCTGACGGTGATCGGTAGGTAGGTCTCTTCGGCTGAAGTCAGTGCGTATGCCTTGCGGCGGCTCCGTAGGATCTCCCCGGCATACTTGTCGTCACACTGCTGTCCCACTAACTTTCATGCAATCCCGAGGTGGAGCTGAAGAGGAATATCCGTTGCGACGGGATCAGGCGGTCTGAGGAGCTGTCCGAGCTGCCTTCGTTCGAACAAGTTGAGCTGGAGGAGGCGAAGAATGTGGTTCATCGACCAACTCGTTTTGCCGAGGGCCTTGA
>JAJRVQ010000190.1 GCA_024277255.1 Acidobacteriota bacterium
AGCTACCGCACGCGGGAACTCTACGACGCCTTGGGCCGGCTGGTGCGCCTGCGCGACAGCTCCTCGGCCAGCGGTGAGGTCAACACCGACTACCGCTACGACGTGGGCAACCGGCTCAAGACGGTGCTGCAAGGGAGCCAGAGGCGCCGCTTCACCTACGACAACCGCGGCTTCCTACTGTGGGAAGAGCACCCGGAGCTGGGCCTGAGCGGCAACGGCCGCGTCAGCTGCCCTGGCAGGTCATTCCTTTTCATCGAGGAAGCGCTTGTTATGCTGCGTGGCTTGCGGCGATTCCCGATCCTCTCTTGACCGGAGCACAAGATGACCACGCCAGATCCAAGATTTCCGCGTAGTTCCTGCGCTTGCCTGGTTCTCGGTGCGATCTTGACGCTCCCAGCCACGGCGCAGGCGCAGCCGGCGTTTCGGCTCTACACGACGCAGGCGGGGGCGACTCAGGTTGTCTACGAGGAGTTGGCGGCGGCGGGGCTTGCCGGGCCGGTGGCGAGCGACAGCCTTTCGGTGTGGAATCTCGGTGAGCCGGTGGCGATCTGGGTCGAGGATGGCGGGGATGCAGTTTTCGGTCCGGGGGATCGCTTTGAGTTGGTGGCCGAGCGGTTGGCGGGGGAGCAGTCCTATTTTCATCCCTACGCGGCGCGCAATGTCTACCAGGTGCGTTTTGATCGAGGTCCGGGGCGGCGGATGCAGCGGCGCGAAGTCTCTCGCCACGGTGAGGAGGCATCTCTCCCTGCATTTCTCCCTACCCGGCGCACCCTCCATTTCGAGGAGGATCGGCTGCTGATCCGCCTTTCCGGTCGCGAGGTGAAGGACGAGGGCGATCCGGAACTCTGGTACTGGTCGAAGCTGACCCACATCGACCGCGATCCCTTCTCGATCCCGCTCGATCTACCAAGTCTCGACCTCGCTTCCCCGTCGCCGGTGCGGATGAGCGCCCAGTTTCGGGGTATTTCGCAGCCTTCGCGGCGGGCCAAGTTGGCTGGAGACAAGGCGGAGGTAGAGGCGGTTCAGCTCTTCGATCACGAGGTCCAGCTGGCCCTGGAGGAGAGGGTGTTGGGCAAGGACAGCTGGGACGGCAAGGGGGTGCACACGGTGGAACTGCCGCCGGTTGCCGCCGCCGATCTGCGGGCCAGCGGTGAGCGGTTGACCATCCGGCTGCCCCGGCGGGTGCCGGAGGGCGGTTCCGACCCGATCGTCGATGTGGTGATGGTCAACTGGGTCGAGGTGAATTACCCGTTCAACGGCCTGGTCGGCGATTCGGCGGTCGAGATCAGGTTGAGCGAGAGCGAACCCGAGGCAGGTACCTTCGTGCGAGCACAGTCCGCTTTCGACCTGGTTGCTTACGGCGCCGGGGGCAGCCGCATCGAGGTGCCGGCGACCGCGGGCGGTTTCGAGGCTGCGGATCTTGATCGTGCAGGGGGCGAGCGGAGCTGGTGGTTGGTGCCGGCCGGTCGTCTGCGCTCGGTCCACCACATCGAGTTCGACAAGGCCTCCAACCTGCGCGGTGCCGACAACCAGGCCGACTATCTGGTGATCACCCACCCCAGCCTGCGCCAGGCGGTGGAGCCGCTGGTCGAGTACCACCGGCAAAGTGGCCTGGCCGTCGAAGTGGTCGAGATCCAGGATGTCTTTGACGAGTTCAACTTCGGGATTCTCGATCCACGGGCATTGCGCGATTTCATCTCCTTTGCGTATCACTCGTGGAGAGCCCCGGCACCGCGCTACGTGTTGCTGGTCGGCGATGCCAGCTGGGACAGCAAGAACGAGACGGTGGACGACGCCAACTACGCCAACTGGTCGGATCGCGCGCTGACCCGAGGGGGGCAGCGCTTCAAGGTCAAGACCGGCCTGCCTCCGGCGGGCAGCACCAACGACCGCAACCTGATTCCCACCGCCAGTTTCCACACCCCGCAAGGCCACGCTGCGAGCGACAACTACTTCGTGGCGGTGGATGGTGAGGACTTCTATCCGGACTTGGCCATCGGGCGCTTCCCGGTGGTGGAGCCGGAGGAGGTCACCGCCATCGTTGACAAGACGCTGCGCTACATGCGCCAGCCGGAGGTCGGTCCGTGGCGTCGCCGGGTTCTCTGGATCACCAACGAGAATCGTGGCTACCAGCGCCGCTCCGACCGTTTCGCCAGTTCGTTGGGAGAACATGGCTTTGCGAGCCTGAAGGTCTACCCATCCAAAGAGGAAGCGGACAACGCTGAACACCAGGAGACGTTGATGCGGGCCTTTGCCGAGGGGCAGCTACTGGTGCACTTCCTCGGCCACGGAGGACGGTTGATCTGGCGCACGGGACCGCCGGACATTCGCAAGAACCACGACCTGTTCACCCTCGAACACCTCGATCGGCTGCCGCCCTCGAACCGGCTGCCGGTGATTCTCTCGATGACCTGCCATTCCGGTCCGTTCGACCATCCGAGCGCCGATTCCATCGGTGAGAAGTTCATCCGCTTGGAAGGACGGGGAGCGATCGCGGTGGTGGCAGCTTCGTGGCGCAACGGGCCGGCGCCGAGACTGAGCGAGGCGCTGGTGCGTGAGTTGAGCCGGCCGGGCCGCATTGGGGACGCCTTTCGCCAGGCCAAGCAGGGTCAGCGCCAGCTGCTGGTGGAGATCTACAATCTGTTCGGGGATCCGGCGGTCCCCATGGCGACTCCGGCCAACGGCGTGACGTTCGAGAGATTGGCCGGCGGCGATTTGCGGGCGACGGTGGCTTACCCTGATTTCACCGGTCAGGCACTGGTCGAGTGGGTGGCTGGCGACAAGGTGGTGGAGAGTCGCGAGATGGTTGTCACGGCGCCGACTTTCGATATTCCTCGGCCGAGGGAACTCGAGGTGGACTGGGTGCGGGTCTATGTTTGGAACGAGACGGCGCGGGTGGATAGCCTCGGAGCCCTGAGTCTCAACGAGACGCCGCCGTAGAGTTTGGCGCGGCAGGAAAAAAGGAGTGCGGTCCAAGGGCTTGGGGTGCCTTGGACCGCACCGCGTCACAGAGGGGCTATGGGCTCTGTTGTTGAATCAGGGCGCCACAGCTTTGTGGGATCTCGAGGGCAGTCAAGTTGTGCGAACCACCCTGTCGACTGTGGGGAAGTGTAGGGGCTGGCCCGGTGGCCGTCTGCCGGAGGGTGTCGCGACGGGAGGTAGGAGGAGCGCGGGGGACTGTAGGAGCGCTCCTACGGCGCTTTGATTTTCCGTCGGGTTCTTCCGCTGGGCCTTCCACTGGGCCTTCCGGTCAGCTTTCTCGATACCGGTCGCTGCGCAACCCCTCTTCAACCCGGTCCGGTACCTCGGCGAGAGACGCGGCGGTGTGTGGGTAGAGCAGCCGGTATACGGGCAGGTCGGCGGTGGCTTGAGCGAGAGTGTCGAAGAGGAGCGTCTGCAACCGAGCGTCGAAGAGCCTGCTGGCTACCGTGTGACGCACCAGGGTGAGGAGGCTCTCTTTGCGCCCCAAGGGTTCGGCGACGGGATGGGTGATCGAGGAGCCTTGCGGCGGCGGGGCGAGAAGGTAGACGGCGGCCAACGCGCGCAGCGGGGGTTCAGATCTTGGGTACTGGTGTTCAGCCGGCAGCTTGAACTGTGGAAAGTGCGGCGCCGCTAGAGGTCCAGCGGCCCAGACCACGGGGAGGATGTCGTCGGCGACTCGCTGCCAGCCGCCTTGCCGGCGGCTGCTGGGTTGATGACAGGCGGCGGCGACGGTGGACTTTCCGGCCGCGGAATCGCCGATGAAGGCGACGGTCCGCCCGCCGCGGTCGATGGCGCTGGCATGGAGGGCGAAGCGGCTGCGCCAGGCCAGCTGGAGCAGGAGGGCTGGCCCGAAGAGGACCTCCGCTGCCAGTGTCACAGCAGCCTCATCGCCGTCCGGGCGGTCACTGGCACCTCGACGGACGATCTCGCCGGACTTGAACAGCTCGTACTCATCCCCTCCCTCGATGTGCAGTAGAGAGCCACCGTTGCCGGATTTGGCCTCGACGCGGCGTTGGGCACCGCCTAGCCATGCCTGGCCGTCGTAGGTGGTGTGACTCTGTCGGCCAGCGGCAAAGAGGTCGCTGGGGGAGGCGGTGGGCGGTAGCTCCGGCGGCAGGCCTTGTGCGACGAGAAACGGCTCCAAGGCGGGCAGTCGCCGATCGACGCTGACCGCCTGCTCGCCGGCGAGGTGGTAGAGGTGGCGCTGGCGGCGTTGGCTGGGCTCGAACCAGATGCGGATCATGGGCAGCGGCCCTCTTGGCGCCGCATCAACCACAGCTCAAGGCAGACACAGGCCCACAGAACCAGCTCGCCGGCGGTGCCGCGCCGTCCGCGTGCGATGGCCGAAGAGGCTGGGGCGAGCAGCCAGTCGGAGCGCACGAAGTGGTGCCAGATCGCCGACGGGCGGTTGAGCAGGGCCATCACCGGACCCTCCCGACGCTCCTCGATGCCGCGCCGGTAGAGGGGGGTCAGGGCAGTGGGTCGGGTACGGTCGAGGATCGGGCTGGGCAGCCGGCCAGCCATTGCCCGTCGCAGGATCGGCTTGAAGCGACCGCGGCGATAGAGATCGAAGGCGGGCAAGCCGAGGAGGAGTTCGACGAGGCGCCGGTCGCGGTAAGGGTTGCGCAGTTCGATCCCATGGCGGTCGGTGTGAAAGATCTCGGCCGAGACGCCGTGCGCGGCTAGCAGGCCGAGGACACGGCGATATTGCTCGGGGCGGGGGCAGTGGGCGCCGGTGAGGTGCTGATCTCGGTCGTCGGCCTGTCGTAATAGGGATCGCCCTTGTGGCGTTAGCCACTCGGCGGGCGAGTTTTGGCTGCCATTGGAGGCGATGGAATGGCCGCGGAGAAGGGGGGCCAGCGTTTGGCGCAATTTGGACCAGGCCGATCGCCGCGCCAGGTGCCAGGCGAGGTCCGAAAGAGCCGTCGCAAAGCGTCGTCGTCGCAGTAGATCGCCGAGCCAGTGGCGGTTTCCGGTGTAGAGGTGGTCGGCGAACATGCCGGTGAGCATCACCGGCGAGCCGGCCTCTCGGGCGGTGGCGTAGGCACCATCGGTCAGTCGGCGGTAGAGGTTCTCCTCGGGTGTATTGGGGTTGAAGGGCCAGGACTCGAGGGCGAAGAGCGGCCAGGCGTCGTCGCCGAGGAACTGGATCGGTTCGAGCTGGTGACGCTCGACCATAGGGGCGATGTAGCGTCGTTCGTCGCAGCTGGAAAACTCGTCGAAGACCCAGGATACGGCGCGTACGGGCCCGTCGCTGACTTGCGCCGCCAGGGCGGCGATGGAAGTTGAGTCGAGGCCGCCGCTCATCATCACCGCCGGCCGATCGACGCCGTGCAGGCGGCAGCGCACGGCCGCGTCGAGGGTTGCGAGCAGCCGCTCGGCTCGCTCGCGGTCATCCCCCAGAGCGGCGTTTGGATCCGGTCGCAGCAAAGCGAAACGGTGTTCTTCGCAGCCCTCGGGCGTCACCGTGATTCGCTGGCCGGGTAGTAGTTCTTGCACTTGGCGAAAGAAGGTGGCGCCGTCCACCAGGTCGGCGACCGCCAGGAAGGAGGCGACGCGGCCTTCGTTCAAGGTGTCGGCGACCTGCGGGTGTGCCAAGACGGTGCTTTCCTGTGAACCGACCACCGCCAGCCGGTCGCTGAGGTGGAAGAAGAGAGTACGGCTTCCCATCGGGTCACGCGCCAGGGTCAGCCGGTGGTGGTCGGGGGCGAAAAGCACTACGGCAAAGGCGCCAAGGAGCTTGCCGAAGCAGTCATCACCCCATTTGCGATGCGCCGCGAGGACGAGTCGCGCATCTGAGTCTTCCTCCGAGCAGGAGAGCTGCGAGCAGAGATCCTGCCGGTTGTCCAGGCGGCCATCGAAGCAGATCCAGCTGCCGGTATGCGGGTCGCGCAGGGGTTGCTCTTCGTCGTTTTCGGCCGGCGCGGCGTGAAGATGGCGGTACTTCGAGCGGTACTGCAAGATGGCGGCTTTGGCCTCGATGGTGCGCCACCCGTGCGCAGCTTTCGATGGCTCCTGCGGTGGAGATAGACGAGCCGAAGAAGGGAAATGGCTCCCTTCTTGACGGTGGAACAGGGCGGCAATTGTACTCATGTCGAAAAGGTTAATTCTGTTCAACTCTGGCGGAGAGGCCCGTGCTAAGACAGTTTGATGATAGGTTGTTGCGACCGAAACAGTCGTTATCGTCCTACCTTGCAGTCTGCATCGGTTTTCCCCGCTGGTTCCCACAGGATGCTAATTTGCTCCCACTTCAGGTATTGAGGGTTAGTTTCATGAGATTGCGATTCTGGCTATCGTCCAGTTCGTCTGTATCTTCTGTTGTTTTGGTGGTGGCTGCATTTGGCCTCTCGCTGGCGCTTCCGGCGACGGCCGACATCACCGGTACCGTCTTTGCCGACCTCAACGCCAACGGCGTGCAGGATGGTGGCGAGGTCGGAGTGGGCGGGATTGAAGTCCGTGCCTTCGACGCTACCAATAGTCAACTCGGCGCCACTGCCACCACTCTAGCTTCGGGCCTCTATACGCTGACCGGTCTCGGTGGTGCGCAGGTGCGGCTGGAACTCAACATCCCGGCGGCGCAGAGTTTTCTCAAGACCGGCGCGAGTCTGGCCGCCAGCGGCAACACCGCGGTGGTCTTCGCGACAGATCCCTCGGCCGGTGTCTCCTTCGCGGTCAATGAGCCGGGCGAGTTCTGCCAGGTAAGTCCACCGCTGGCGGCCAGCTGCTACATCGAGTACGAGCAGAGCACCAGCATCGACGATGTGCTGATCACCTTCCCATTCAACGCGGGTTGCGACAACTTCAACGGCGACGGCGATTGCACCGATGCGGGTGAGGTCGGAGGCTTCGGCACTCCGGCGCCGACGCACGTCGCCCAGGCGCAGGAAGCAGGCACGACTTGGGGTCTGGCCTACCAGCCGGTCTCCGACACCCTCTACGCCTCCGCGTTCATGAAGCGCCATTCCGGTTTCCGTAACTTCGGTGAGACCGGCGTTATCTACGCCATCAGCGGCGCCTCGACCGGGGCGACGACGGTGACGCCGTATGTCGACTTCGACGCTCTAGGCATCGACACCGGCACCGACACCCACCCTCAGATCACCGATACCTGCACCTCCGCGGCCAATGGCAACAACGACAACCTCAACTGCTGGCTCCACGACACCAACTCCTGGGATGCGGTGGGCAAGATCGGATTCGGCGATCTCGAGATCTCGACGGACTTGACGGCCTTGTGGACGATCAACCTGTTCGACCGCCGGCTCTACCGCGTACCGGTGCAGTCGAATCCGGTGACCTTGGCCGACATCACTTCCTTCGCCACGCCGCTGCCCGGCGACTGCGTCACCGCCGACCTGCGGCCCTTCGCCCTGGGGTATCACCGGGATCAGGTTTGGATCGGCATGGTCTGTTCGGCGGAGTCGACCGTTCCGGTGGGCTTCACCGGCGGCCGGGTGACGGGTGGAACGGCGCCGGGCAACCGGGCTGCGCTGCGTGCATATGTCTACTCCTTCGACGGCACGACCTTCACCCAGGAGGTCAATTTTCAGCTCAACTACGCCCGCGGCTGCATCTTTGGTTTCCAGCCGGCGGCCTGCAACGGTTTCGCCAACTGGCAGCCCTGGGTCCCGGTCTTCACCTACCTGGACCTCACCGGCGGCGAGCGCGGCTACCCGCAGCCGATGCTGGTGGACATCGAATTCGACCGCGGCAGCATGATTCTCGGCATTCGCGACCGTTCCGGCGACCAGTTCGGCTTCCAGCAGCTATCGACCGACACCACCTCGGCTGGCCAACATACCGGCGACGCGGCCGGCGAGACGGTACGGCTGTGTGCCTCGGGCGGTGGTTTTGTTCTCGAGGGTAGTCCCGGCTGCGCCAGCAATGCGGTCAACGGTCAGGGGCCCGGCGGTGGCGAGTTCTACCCCGAGGACGGCTGGTTCAGCCCCAACTTCTTCCACCAGGAAACGACACTGGGTGGCCTGGCGCAGGTGCCCGGCCATATCGAGGTGGTCACCGCCGTCTACGATCCGTACAACGCCGATGCCGCCGCCTTTTCCGGGGGCATCTCCTGGTTCGACAACACCACCGGTAACGAGGATCAGGTCTATCAGGTCTTCACCACGGCACAGTCCGTCGGTGGACCCTTCTACGGCAAAGCGAACGGCTTGGGCGATGTGGAGGCCTTCTGCCTCGCCGCGCCCCAGGAGATCGGCAACCGCTTGTGGCTCGACAGCAACAACAACGGGATCCAGGACCCGGCCGAAGTGGGCATTCCCAACGTCTCGGTGCAGCTGTGGGCCGATGCCAACGGCAACGGTATCTTCTTGCAGGTCGGCGCGACGCAGACCGCTGCCGACGGCAGCTACATCTTCGGCGGCTTGAGTAACGCCGGCATGTTCGGCGGTGAGGCGGTGGAGCCCAATACCGCCTACCAGGTGCGTATCGATCTGTCGGATCCGGATCTGTCGGCGTCGTTGATTCCCACCATCCAGGACTACAACGGCAACACCGGCAACGGCGACCTCCATGACAGCGATGGAGATACCGGAGCGCTCAATCCCGGTTTCTCGACCATCGTCTTGACCACCGGCGGCCCCGGTCAGAGCGACCACAATGCGGACGGCGGTTTTGTCGAGGTCTTGGTCGACTACGGTGATCTGCCCGAGGGTCCCTACGCCACGCTGATCGCCAGCAACGGCCCCCGGCACGCGATCGTCGCCGGCCTGACGTTGGGCACGACGGCCGATGACGAACTCGATGGGCAGCCGACGGCGGCCGCCGACGGGGATGACACCAACGGTTTCGACGACGAGACCGGAGTCGTCTTCCTCGATCCGTTGATGCCGGGCCGTCCGGCTCGCATCCAGGTGACGACCACCTTGCCGCCGGCGACCACCGGACGTCTTCTCGGTTTCATCGATTTCAACGCCAACGGCACCTTCGAACCGACCGACTTGGTGATCAACGTGGCGGTCAACACGGCTGGAGCCAGCGCGCAGACCTTCACCGTCAACGTACCGGCCGATGCGACCGGCGTGATCTACAGCCGCTTCCGCTTCGGTTTCGACGCCGACCTGGCCGGCTTTGGCCCCACCGGGCGAGCGTCGAGCGGTGAGGTGGAAGACTTCGCGCTGGGCGCGATCGGTGACCGTGTCTGGCTGGACGACGGCAGCGGCGGCGGCGTGACCGGCGACGGCATCCAGAACGGCACCGAGCCGGGCGTGCCGGGAATCACCGTGCAGCTCTTGGACAGCGCCGGCGTTGCGGTCAACGATGCTTTGGGCAACCCGATCACCACCGTCACCGATGGCAGTGGCCTGTATCAGTTCCCCGGCTTGCCGCCGGGGGATTACCGGATCGGCTTCGTGCTGCCGACCGGTTTCCAGTTCACCCTGGCGGGCCAGGGTACGGCGGCGACCGGCAGTGATGCCGATCCGCTGACCGGTCTGACGCCGACGGTGACGGTCACCGCCGGCGGGGCGCGCGACGATATCGACGCGGGTGTCGTCGCCACCGGAGCCCGCGCCGCGCTGGGCAACTATCTCTGGCTGGACGAGAACAGCGACGGCGTGCAGGACGCCGGTGAGGTGGGGATTGCCAACGTGCGCATCCTGCTGCGCGACTCGGGGGGTATCCAGATCAGCCAGACGGTGACCGACGCCAACGGCGGTTATCTGTTCCGCGACCTGGCGCCGGGGACCTACTTCGTCGACGTGGATGAAACCACCTTGATCGCCGGGTTGACCCAGACGCCGCCCTCGACCTTCACCGGCGCCGACTTCGGCAACCAGGACCACGCAGGCAACGGCTATTCGATCACCCTCGGTCCGGGACAGGAGAACCTGACCGGCGATTTCGGCTACAACTGGAATCCGGCGGGCGACGTCAACAATCCGGGGGGCAGCCCGACCGCCGCGCTCGGTGACCGGATCTGGATCGATGCCGACGGCGACGGGGTGCAAGATCCGAACGAGATCGGTGCCGCCGGGGTGACGGTCAACCTCCTCTCCGACGCGGACGGCGACGGCGTCTACACGGTGGTCGGAACCACCACCACCGATGCCAACGGCAACTACATCTTCGATGGTCTGACGCCGGCCGCCTATCAGGTGCAGGTGGTGACGGCCGGCGGCCCGCTGGCCGGCTACACGCAGACCGGCGACCCGGATGATCCGGGGATGGTGGCGAGCGCCCCCGACAACCTGACCACTGCTCCGGTGGTCCTCGGCCCCGGCGATGTCTATCTGAACGCCGACTTCGGCTATCAGCCGCCGGCGGCGCAGAACAACAGCGTCGGCGATACAGTCTGGTTCGACGCCGACGGTGACGGGGTGGAAGACCCGGGCGAGAGCGGAATCCCCGGCGTCACCGTCTCTCTGTTGAATGCAACGGGCGATGTCATCGCCACCACGACCACCGACGTCAACGGCAACTACCAGTTCAGCGGCCTGCCCGATGGGACCTATCAGATCTGGGTCAACGACACCGACAACGTGCTCGGCGAACTGGCGCAGACCGGCGATCCGGACGCGACCCTCGACAATCGCAGCACGGTCGATCTCGATTCGGCCGGCACCAACCCGGCCGCGGTGTCGAACCAGGCTCAGGACTTCGGCTACGCACCGGCCGGCCACGGCCCGGTCACCGGTCTGATCGGCGACACGATCTTCCTCGACGTCGACGCCGACGGCCAGCCCGATCCGGGTGAAGGTATCGAGGGGGTCACGGTGATGCTCGACGACGGGATGGGCAACGTGGTCATCACCACCACCGACGAGAACGGCAACTACAGCTTCGGCGGCCTCAACCCGGCCGGTACCTACATCGTCACCGTCGATACCTCGATGCTGCCCGCCGGTCTGGTCAACACCGCCGACCCCGACGATGACGGAATCGACAACAACGGTGATGAGAACAGCAACTCGGTGATCAACCTGGCGGCCGATCCGGACGGC
>JAJRVQ010000191.1 GCA_024277255.1 Acidobacteriota bacterium
ATCTTCGAGGAGTTCAAGGGCACCGGCAACATGGAGCTGGTGCTGGACCGCAAGATCGCCGATCGCCGGATCTACCCGGCGGTGGACATCTTCAAGAGCGGCACCCGCAAGGAAGACCTGCTGCTGGATGCGAAGGATCTCAGCAAGATCTGGGTCCTGCGCAAGTACCTCAGCGACTACTCGCCCATCGAGGCCATGGAGTTCCTGCTCGACAAGCTCGGCAAGACCAAGGACAACAAGCAGTTCCTGTCGGCGATGAACGCCTGACCGGCGGCTTCGGCGGTCCTTGATTAAATTTCAACCTTGCCCCGGCGGGTCCAGTATATTTGTTTGTTGCACTCCTGAATGATCAGGTCCGCAACGAGGTTTGGACGATGAAGAAGAAAATTCACCCCAAGTACGTCGACTGCGAGATCACTTGCCTGTGTGGTAACGTGATCGCCACCAGGTCCACCCGGCCCAAGCTGAACGTCGAGATCTGCTCCAACTGCCACCCGTTCTTCACGGGCCAGCAGAAGATCATCGACACCGCTGGTCGCGTGGAGCGTTTCCGCAGGCGGTACGATGGGGTCAAGTACGGCGGCAAGAAGTAGGTCCCGGGTTTCTTCGGGAACTGGACTGCCGTTCGCCTGACGAATGATCGCGAGGGCGCCGGGCCGTCGACCGGGTGCCCTCGTTTCTATGCCGGATACGATCGCAGCGAGGCGGCTCGCTGACGGCTGCCGGAACCCGGCCCGGAGAGTGACAATGAGCGACACGACCAGCATCGACTCCGCCAACGCTCCGGCCGGGTCCGGTCTCGAGGAAGCTCGCCAGCTGGACCTCGCTGTGGGCGGTCAGGCCGTCATCGAGGGCGTGATGATGCGCAGCCCCACGGCCATCGCCACGGCGGTGCGCAATCCCGAGGGGCGCATCATCATCCGGAAGAAGCCCTTCCACGGCGTGGTGGCGCGGCACAAGTGGCTCAACATCCCCGTGCTGCGCGGCGGCGTGCATCTCATCGAGACCATGGGCCTGGGCATCGACGCCCTCATGTTCTCGGCCGACCAGGCCGTGAGCGAGGATCGCGTCGAGGACAAGAAGACGTCGTTCAAAGACCAGCTCTGGATGTGGGGCACGGTAGTGGTGGCCTTCGCCCTGAGCATGGGCCTGTTCTTCTACCTGCCGCTCATGGTCACCGAATGGCTGGGTGTCGAGGGTTCGTTCCTGTTCAACGCGGTGGACGGGGTCATCCGGGTGATCCTCTTCGTGTTGTACCTCTGGGCCATCAGCTTGATGAAGGACATGGCGCGGGTCTTCGAATACCACGGGGCCGAGCACAAGTCGATCCACGCGTTCGAGAACGGTCGCAGCCTCGACGCCGCTGGTGCGCGTCCCTTCACGACCCTGCACCCGCGCTGCGGCACCAGTTTCCTGTTCTTCGTGATGATCATCTCGATCCTGGTGTTCGTCTTCCTGGGCAAGCCGCACACCGTCCCCGACCGGTTGCTGCGCCTTTGCTTCGTGCCGCTGATCGGGGGTCTGGCTTACGAGGCCATCAAGCTCTCCGGCAAGTTCAGCGGTGCCTGGTGGCTCAAACCGGCCATCCAGCCCGGCCTCTGGCTCCAGAAGATCACCACCAGTGAGCCCGATGACGAACAACTCGAGGTGGCCATGGCCGCCCTGCGGGCCGTGCTCACGCCCGAGGCCGAGGGCTTCAAGACCCGGGTCTACTATGACCTGCCCGAAGACGAAGGCGCAGGCGAGGACGACTCGTCGGCCCAGCCGGTGAGCGAGTCCGGAGGCGACGCGTGAAGGGCAATGTCGAGGCATTGCGTCGGCGCTACGAGGAACTCACCGCAGAGCTGAGCGACGGCGATGTCTTCAAGGACCAGAAGCGCTATCGTGGTCTGGCCCGCGAGCATCGTCACGTGGAGAGACAACTTGCCGCCGGCGAGCGCTGGCTCGACCTCCAGGAGCAGGTCGAGGGTAGTCAGGAGATCCTCAAGACGGAAAAGGATCCCGAGTTCGTGGAGATGGCCAGGGAGGAACTGGGCGAACTGGAACCGCAGCTCGAAGCCGCCGCCGCTGCCTTCGAGACCGCGCTCTTGCCCCACGACCCCAACGATGATCGTGACGCCATCCTCGAGGTCCGCGCCGGCACCGGCGGCGACGAGGCTGCGCTCTTCGCCGAGGACCTCGTGCGCATGTATCTGCGTTACGCCGAACGCCAGGGCTGGAAGACCGAGTTGATCGACGCCACCGAGGGCACCGTCGGCGGCTTCAAGGAAGTGATCTACGCCGTGCGTGGCGAGGGCGCCTTCGGCATGCTCCGCTGGGAAAGCGGTGTGCACCGGGTGCAGCGGGTGCCGGCCACCGAGAGCCAGGGTCGCGTCCATACCTCCGCTGCTTCGGTGGCCGTGCTGCCGGAGGCCGAAGAGGTCGACGTGGAAGTGAACGAGTCGGATCTGCGCATCGATGTCTATCGCGCCCGCGGTCCGGGCGGCCAGTCCGTCAACACCACCGACAGCGCTGTGCGCATCACTCATGTGCCCACGGGGTTGGTGGTCCAGTGCCAGGACGAAAAATCGCAGCACAAGAACAAGGCCAAGGCCATGCAGGTGCTGCGGTCGCGGTTGCTGGAGCAGGCCATCGCCGAGCAGGAAGCGAAGATCGCCGCCGAGCGCAAGAGTCAGGTGGGCACCGGTGATCGCTCGGCCAAGATCCGCACCTACAACTATCCCCAGAGCCGGGTCACTGATCACCGGATCGGCCTGACGGTGCACAACCTCGATGCGATCATGCAGGGGGAACTTGATGGCGTGGTGGCGGCCATCCAGGAGTATCGTCGCAACGAGGCGTTGGCCGCCGGCCGGGGTGACGACCGCTAGATCCCCCCGCCCCAGCGCATCTGCCAGGCCAGCGACAGGGTGTCGAAGTCGGCGCCGCGTTCGGTCTTCGGGCTGTGTACGTACACGATCTTGAGGCTGGTGCGCGGGCTCAGCGGGTAGGCGAAAGTGAAACCCACCCTGATGTTGCGCTGGTAGGTGTCCTTGGGCACGCCGCTGATGGTGGTGCGGGCGCCGGCGCCCACACCGCCGCCGAAGCCGAACCACATGCCGCGGCGGAACTGGTAGATGCTGTCCAGAACCAGTCCCCAGAGCGGCGTCTGGGAGAGTTCGGTGTCCTGGAAGGCGTCGTTGTTGTCGGAGTAGAAGTGGACGCTGCCGATGGCCTCGAAGGTCCACTGGTCCAGGCGGTGGGAAATGCCGAGTCGGGGCGCCAGGACCCAGCGGTTGGAGCCGAGGTTGACCAGGCGGTCGGGGTCGTACTGGCCCAGCGGCAGCTTCACCAGCAGGCTCATGCCCACGATGGTGCCCTCGGTGTAGCTGACCATCTCGCGCGAGCTGAACGCCGGCGCGCCCACGAAATTCACGGTGAGTTGCAGTGCGGGGTCGGCGAGGCCGGTCGCGCTGCGGGTGCGCCGCTGGCCGTCGATGTCGCCTGACCAGTCGCCCCACGCGTAGGGCGCGATGGCGGCCAGCTTGGCGCTCTTGCCGAAGAGCGCTAGAGTACGCACGTAGGCCAGGGTGGCTGAGTGGACCTTGCCCTCGGCGCCCGAGATGGGCAGAACGGGGTCGAAGAGGATGTTGCCGGCGGAGTAACCGTAAGCCACGACCGCGAAATTGAGGCCCTTGGGCGCCGGCGCGAAGGCGCGCGGCTCGAGGTCCTGGGCTGCGGCGACGTTCGCAGTGACCAGGAAGACGGCGAGAACGGTGCCGGCCGGAAACATGTGCTTGGCGCGATGGGGCATGGTGCCGTCCTTTTTTCGCTGGAGATCCCCGCGGTCGAAATCCATCCTACCCGTCTGGTTGACCCACCACAACTGCAATGCCATCATGCGGCAATCATCTGCTGATCGGAAGGCCGTTTGAAGACAATTCGTGAACTCATCGTTCTCTCCGGTGATTACCTCACCGGCAAGGGTGTCGAATCGGGGCGCCTCAACGCCGAACGGTTGCTCGGCGACGTGCTCTCGCTCGCCCGCATCGAGCTGTACCTGCAGGCCGATCGCCCCGTGGCCGGCGCCGAACTGGCGCGATACCGCGACCTGGTTCGGCGCCGGGGCGCGGGTGAGCCGCTGCAGACCATCATCGGCACCACGGGCTTCTACTCGCGGGAGTTCAAGGTGGAGGCCGGCGTGTTCATCCCGCGGCCGGAGACCGAGCGGCTGGTGGAGACCGTGACCGACCTGCTCGCCCCGGTGGATCGCCGACTGGTGGCGCCGCAGG
>JAJRVQ010000192.1 GCA_024277255.1 Acidobacteriota bacterium
AGCCTCAACAACCTCGGCACGATGCAGAGCGACCTGGGACTGCACGACAAGGCGCTCCAAACAACAACTGAGGCCACCGACATCTATCGACGACTGGCAAATCTGCGACCCGACGCATTCCTTCCAGACCTCGCCATGAGCCTCAACAACCTCGGCGAGACACACAGCGACCTGGGACTGCACGACAAGGCCCTCCAAGCAACTACTGAGGCCGCCGACATCTATCGACGACTGGCAAAATTGCGACCCGACGCATTCCTTCCAAACCTCGCCATGAGCCTCAACAACCTCGGCACGATGCAGAGCGACCTGGGACTGCACGACAAGGCGCTCCAAGCAACTACTGAGGCCGTCCACATCCGAAGACGACTGGCAAGTTCGCGACCCGACGCGTTCCTTCCAAACCTCGCCATAAGCCTCAACAACCTCGGCGAGACACACAGCGACCTGGGAAAGTACGAGAAGGCGCTCCAAGCAACAACCGAGGCCGTCCACATCCGAAGACGACTGGCAAAATCACGGCCCGACGCATTCCTTCCAAACCTCGCCATGAGCCTCAACAACCTCGGCAATCGGCAGAGCGACCTGGGAAAGCACGAAGAGGCGATTGTAAGCGCCAAAGAAGCAGTGCGCCTGTTGGCACCGTTCTTCTTGAAACTTCCAAGGGCTTTCGCGAAGCGGATGGGTTTGTGTGTTCGGAACTACCTCCTCCATGCCAAGGCCGTAGGAGCCAAGCCCGACCGCGAGCTTCTGGCAGAGATCCAAGAGGCACTGCAACAACTACACGGCGACGATGAGTAGCGGAGGTGCGTAAACGCGTCGAAGACTGTATGCCGCAAGAGCGTCCCACCCGGCTAAGACCTCTAACTCCCGAGATATCACTCAAACTCCGGCAGATTCTGCCGCTGCTCCCCCACCAGGACAAAGCCGAGAGCCGAAGGCGCGAGGCCTCCACCCCCACCAACACCACCAAGGCGCGGAATTCCCGCCTAGCGACCTAAGCCGGCGACCACGGACCGTGGCAGTGCACGAATCGGCTCGCGGAGGAAAAGCGGGCGTGATTGTCTGAGGAGCGTAGCGACGAGTTGCGCGCCCGCCCGTAGCGAGCCGACACGCAGCCCGACCATCCAGCCCCGCCGGCGCCCGGGAGCGTAGCGGGAACTCCGCGCCGGCCAGACTCACGGCCAAACCCCAGACCTACTTTCTCACCGATTCCTCTGCAAAACCGGAGAGAAGAAAGGGCCAGCAAGAAAGGAAGGCTGCCGGCATCCAAGCCGAAACCCGCAACTCGGATCGGTCGTAGAACAAAGTCATGCAACCCAGCCCACAACCACGCCTCTCGACCTTCTTCCTGGCCACCTTTGCCTGGTCGTGGTTCTTCTTCGCCTTGGCTCTTCCCTCGCTGCGCAGAGAGGGGCTGAGCGACGCGAGTCCGTGGGCGCTGGCGGCGCTCTTGGTTGGCTCCTACGGTCCGAGTCTCATGGCGGTGGCGCTGACCGGCCGGGCGGGCGGGCGGGCCGCGATTCGCGAGCTGCTGGCCGGCTTCACGCGGTGGCGCGGAAACGGGCGCAGGTTGCTGCTCGCTCTTCTCCTGCCCTCGCTTCTCTCCCTGGCAGCCCTCGGCCTCTTCGCCATACTGAAGCCGCAGGCGCTCAGCCTCTCGCCGGCGCGGTTCGCGCTGATTCCGCTGGCGCTGCTCGCGGCAGTTCCCTTCGGGCCGCTGGCCGAAGAACTCGGATGGCGCGGTTTCGCCCAGCCTCGGCTACTCCAGAAATACAGCCCGCTGACCACCGGTCTGCTGCTCGGCCTGGCCTGGACCCTGTGGCATATTCCGCTCTTCTTCGCCCCGGCCGGCACATCGATCAGCGGCCAGCCGATCACCCTGAGCGCCGTCGCCTACTTCCTCGCCCTGCTCACCGGCCTCTCCATCTTGATCGTCGCACTCTCCCTACCCCGCGGCACCTACCTGCTGACCGGCCTTCTCCTCCACATCGGTTTCAACGCCGATATCCACCGCTTCCTCTTCGAGATCGCGGACGAGAGCCGCACCGCTATCGAGCGGTGGACCCTCATCCCCATTTGCTTCTTGATCGGTGGGCTGATCCTCTCCGGACGATTGAAAACGGCATCACCCATCAGCAGATCCTAGACCTTGCCTCTCACCGAGCTTGCCCGCCGAAGCCGACGTTCAAACCGACAGAAAAGACCGCCGAAAGCACATCGTCACCCACCACCCACCACACACCACACACCACCAAGGCGCGGAGTTCCCGCCTAGCGACCTAAGCCGGCGGGCACGGACCGTGGCAGGGTTCGGATCGGCTCGCGGAGGAAAAGCGGGCGTGATTGTCTAAGGAGCGTAGCGACGAGTTGCGCGCCCGCCCGTAGCGAGCCGACACGCAGTCCGACCATCCTGCCCCCGCCGGCGCCCGGGAGCGCCGCGGGAACTCCGCGCCGCCTCCCCACCGCTAGACCTCAGCCAGATTCCCCTTGCGGGTCAACCACCGCTTCCGATCCTGTGCACGGCCCTTGGCCAGCAGCATGTCGAGCATCCGGGTCGCCTCCTTGGGAGACTCCAGAGTCAACTGAACCAGGCGGCGGGTTTCCGGGGCCATGGTGGTCTCTCTGAGTTGCGAGGGGTTCATCTCGCCCAGCCCTTTGAAGCGCTGAACGTTCACCTTGCCCTTGAGTTTCTTCTCCTCGATGCGGCGCAAGATCGCCGCCTGCTCGCCGTCGTCGAGGGCGTAGAAGACCTGCTTGCCGACGTCGATGCGGTAGAGGGGCGGCATGGCGACGTGGACCCGGCCCTCCTTGACCAGCGCCGGGAAGTGGCGCAGAAAGAGGGCGCAGAGGAGGGAGGCGATGTGGGCGCCATCGGAGTCAGCGTCGGCGAGAATGCAGACCTTTCCGTAACGCAGCCCCTTGAGATTCTCCGAGCCCGGATCGACGCCGACGGCGACCGCAATGTCGTGGACCTCTTGCGAACCGAGCACCTGCGTCGACTCGACCTCCCAGGTGTTCAAGATCTTGCCGCGCAGAGGCAGGATGGCCTGGAACTCGCGGCTTCGCGCCTGCTTGGCCGAACCACCGGCCGAATCGCCTTCGACCAGGAACAGCTCGGTGCGCTCCAGCACCCCGCTGGTGCAGTCGGCCAGCTTGCCGGGCAAGGCCGGCCCGGAGGTCACCTTCTTGCGTTTGACCTTCTTGCCCGCTTTGAGCCGTGCCGTGGCGCTGTCGATGGCCAGGGCGGCGATGGTCTCGGCCTCCGCCGTGTGCTGGTTGAGCCACAGGCTGAAGGCGTCCTTGGCGGCGGACGAGACCAGTGCACTGGCCTCGCGCGAGGCCAGCCGCTCTTTGGTCTGACCGGTGAACAGCGGCTCGTGCAGGCGAGCCGAGAGGATGAACGAACAACGGCCCCACACATCCTCCGGCGCGATCTTCACCCCGCGCGGCAGCAGACCGCGGAACTCGCAGAACTCGCGAATCGCCTCGGTGAGGCCGGAGCGGAAGCCGTTGACGTGGGTACCGCCCTGCGGTGTCGGAATCAGGTTGACGTAACTCTCGGCAACCACCTCACCCTCTTCGGGCAGCCACAACACCGCCCACTCGACCTCCGCCTCCTCGCCCTTGTGGCGGCCGAGGAAGGGTGACTCCGGAACCCGCGTGACCTCGGCCAGCTCGTCGAGCAGGTAGTCCGAGAGGCCGTCCGCGTAGCACCACTGCTCGCTCTCCTCCGGCTTCTCCTCGACCACCAACTCGACCTCGAGGCCGGGGCAAAGCACCGCCTTCGCCTTGAGACCGCGCTTGAGCAGACGCAGGTTGAACTTCGGCGTGTCGAAAAACTGCGCATCGGGCCAAAAGCGAACCGTGGTCCCGGTGTTGCGCTGGCCCACCTCGCCGATCACCTTCAACTCGGAGAGCTTCTCGCCGTCGGCGAAGGTCATCTGGTGTTCCTTGCCCCCGCGCTTGACCTTGACCTCGAGCTTGCTCGACAGCGCGTTGACCACCGAGACCCCGACCCCGTGCAGTCCGCCCGAGAAGCGGTAGTTCTTGTTCGAGAACTTGGCGCCCGCATGCAGCCGGGTGAGGATGACCTCGACCCCGGAGACCTTCTCGCCCTTGTGGCGATCGACCGGCATGCCGCGGCCGTCATCCGCCACCGACAGGGAGCCGTCCTTCCACAAGGTGACCAGAATCGACCGACAATATCCGGCCACCGCCTCGTCCACCGCGTTGTCGATCACCTCCTGCGCCAGGTGGTTCGGCCGCTCGGTGAGGGTGTACATTCCCGGCCGGCGGCGGACCGGTTCGAGGCCGGTCAGGACTTCGATGGCGGAGGCGTCGTAGGTCGTCATCAGTGCTCGATGGTGGATGAATAGGCGGATGCCGCGGGCGGGATCTTATCTGAAGCAGAGCGCCGAACTCACTCCCCCACCACCATGGCCATCTCCATATCCAACTCCAGCGCCAGGCCGTCGGCCAGCGCCCAGCCAGCGAGGGTCGTTCTCAGCCGGTGCTCGTCGAGCCGGAGCATCCCTTCGTCCAACCGCTGGGGCACCACCCGCACGGTCGCCGGGTCGATCCCGAAGCGGCGCTTGAAGTTCACGCGATCGATCCCTTCGACGGTGCGCAGGGCGAGCATCACCGCCTCCAGCCGCAGCGCGGCCCGGTTCAACCGCTCCTCGCCCGCCACCGGCCCTTGCCCAGTGGCCATTCGCCGCCGGTAGCCACCGAGGCGCGGCTCATTCCACCACCGGCGATCACCGCCATCGAACGAGTGAGCCGAAGGGCCGAGCCCCAGGTAGGGCGTGTGGTTCCAGTACTTCCGGTTATGGCGCGAGCGTTGGGCCGGTGCGCGCGCGAAGTTCGACACCTCGTATCCCGGCCAGCCGGCGTCGCGCAGAAAGCGGTGGGTCAGCTCAAACAACGCAACGCGCCGCTCCTCGCCCACCTCGATCAATTCTCCCCGCCGCCGCAGTTTGCCGAACAGAGTGCGCTCATGCACCGTCAACTCGTAGCAGGAGAGATGGCCGGGCGCCAGCCGCACCGCCTGCTCCAAGTTGCGCCGCCAGCCCTCCACCGTCTGGCCCGGCAGGGCATAGATCAGATCGAGCGAGACACTGTCAAAACCGGCACCGAGCGCCAACTCGACCGCCCGCACCGCCTCCTCCGGCGAGTGGCGCCGGCCGAGAAAGGCCAACTCCGCCGCGTCGAACGACTGCACACCGAGACTCAGGCTGCGCACCCCCAGCGCCCGCCAGCCGGCCAGCCTCTCCTCGTCGACATCCTCCGGATTGGCCTCCAGCTGAATCCAGACCTCGGGATCGATCGCGAAGTTCTCCCCCACCGCATCCAGGATCCGCCGCAACTCGCCCAGCGCCAACAACGACGGCGTACCGCCCCCGAAGTAGATCGTCCCAAACCCAGCCGCGTCGACCGGCCACTGGCCCGAGCCAGCCACCCACTCCGCCTCGGCAGCGATCAGCTCCGCAAACGAACGCTGCTGCCGCCCGCTCGACTTGACCACCGCGAAGTCACAGTAGGGGCAGATCGCCGAACAGAAGGGGACGTGGAGGTAGAGGCCGGGAGATGAGGTGGCCATGTGGATCAGCCGTCGTTCGATCTCAGCACCGCGACGAACGCCGACTGGGGGATTTCGACGTTGCCGACCTGCTTCATCCGCTTCTTGCCTTCGCGCTGCTTGTCGAGCAGTTTACGCTTGCGGCTGATGTCGCCGCCGTAGCACTTGGCGGTGACGTCTTTGCGGTAGGCGTTGATGGTAGTGCGGGCGATGATCGAGCCGCCGATCACCCCCTGGATGGCGATCTTGAACTGTTGGCGCGGGATCGTCTCCGCCAGCCGCTCGCAATACTGCAAGGCCCGCTGGCGGGCCTTGTCGCGGTGGGCGAGGAAGGAAAGCGCGTCAACCTGCTCGCCGTTGACCAAGATATCGACCTTCACCAGATCGCTCTTGCGGTAGTCGAGGATCTCGTAGTCGAACGAGCCGTAGCCCTGGGTGATGGTCTTGAGCCGGTCGTAGAAGTCGAACATCACCTCACCGAGCGGCAACTCGCTGGTCAGCTCGATGCGGCCCGCGGAGAGGTAGGTGAAGGTCGTGCCCTCGCCCCGTCGCTCACGGCACAGCTCCATCACCGCCCCCACGTAGCGCTCGGGGAGCATGATCGCCGCCTTGATATAGGGCTCGGCGGTGCTGTCGATACGCGCCGGATCGGGGTAGAGGCTCGGGTTGTCCACCTCCAGCTCGGTGCCGTCGGTGAGAGACACCTCGTAGCGCACCGAGGGGGCCGAGAGGATGAGCGACAGGTCGTATTCCCGCTCCAGCCGCTCCTGCACTACATCGAGGTGCAGAAGACCAAGAAAACCGCAGCGGAAGCCGTAGCCCAGGGCCGTGGAGGAGTCCTTCTGATAACTCAGCGCCGCGTCGTTGAGCTTGAGCTTCTCCATCGCCTTGGTGAGATCGCCGTAGTCATCGGTCGAGATCGGATAGAGCGACGAGAAGACCACCGGCTTGGCCTCCTTGTAGCCCGGCAACGGTTCGGCGGCAGGGCGCTCGGCGTCGGTCAAGGTATCGCCGATCGCCAACCCCGAGAGCGACTTGATGCCGGCGATCACGTAGCCGACCTGCCCGCTCGCCAGCTCCTTGCCGGGAACCCGCTTCAAGGCCAGCGTACCGACCTCCTCGACCTCGTGCTCCTTTTCAGAGTGCATGAAG
The DNA here is from genome assembly GCA_024277255.1 of Acidobacteriota bacterium. Taxonomy (GTDB): domain Bacteria; phylum Acidobacteriota; class Thermoanaerobaculia; order Multivoradales; family SZUA-115; genus SZUA-115. The sequence continues at coordinate 6,734 of JAJRVQ010000192.1, forward strand.
CGCAATGTCTGACCGGCGTGCAGCAGGCCGTCCACCACCCGCACCAGCAGGATCGCCCCGCGGTACGGATCGTACTGCGCATCGAACAACAACGCCTTGAGCGGCGCCTCGCCGTCACCGGAAGGTGCCGGCAGGCGGGTGACGATCGCCTCCAGGACCTCGTCGATCCCCTGGCCGGTCTTCGCCGAGCACTCGACCGCTTCAAACGGATCGAGACCGAGGTCGGCATCGATCTCCTCCTGCACCCGATCAATATCGGCCGACGGCAGATCGATCTTGTTGATCACCGGAATGATCTCCAAGTCATATTCCAGCGCCAAGTAGAGGTTGGCCACCGTCTGCGCCTCCACCCCTTGCGCCGCATCCACCAACAACAGCGCCCCCTCACAGGCCATCAACGAACGGCGTACCTCGTGCGAGAAATCAACGTGGCCCGGCGTGTCGATCAGATTGAGCCGATAGTCCTTGCCATCGCGCGCCGTGTAGGGCAGAGAGATGGTGTTGCTCTTGATGGTGATGCCGCGCTCGCGCTCGATATCCATCGAGTCCAACACCTGAGCCCGCAGATCCCGCTCATCCACCCCACCACAGCTCTGAATCAACCGATCCGCCAGCGTCGACTTGCCGTGGTCGATGTGGGCGATGATGCAAAAATTACGCGTCGATTCCATGAAGTCAACTCTCCCTGCCGGCTCAATCGGCCAGCGAAGGGGGATCCTATACCGCCCGACCGCCCCCCGCCCTTCTTTTATGGGGATCTCTCTCCGAGATCCCCTCACGCGAAAAAATGCGATTTTTCGCGCTCACCCCTGAGGAGGCCAACCTTCGGCCGGGTTCGCCCTCCGGGCTCACGCGCTGTGCTCAGCGTCGTGCCCCCCAAGACGCGAAGCGGCGAGATCGAGATGACTCAAGCAGGACCGAAGCAAGAGTCGAGCAAAGCGAGACGCGAGGCGTCAACCACGAGACGCGAAGCGGCGAGGTCGAGATGGCCGGAACTGGACAAAGCCGAGAGTCGAGCAAAGCGAGACGCGAGGCGTCAACCACGAGACGCGAAGCGGCGAGGTCGAGATGACTCAAGCAGGACCGAAGCAAGAGTCGAGCAAAGCGAGACGCGAGGCGTCCAGAAAACGTCCAGCGACGAGTTCCCGCTGAAGCGACCCTGAGCCCGCGGGCTACAGCCAGCCGAGTGCACGGATCGGCTCTCTTCGCAAAGCGGAGGTGAATGTTTGAGCCCTTTAGGGCGAGTTGCGCCGGAGCGCGAAGAGAGCCGACACGGAGTGCAGGCATCCAGCCGCGGGCGACCGGGGAGCGCCGCGGGAACGAGGAGCCCCCCCGGGGAGCGCCGCGGGAACGAGGAACCTACTCGATGAGCGTCTCGATAAAATCCTCCAGCTTCGCCATCTCCGACTCGGCCATATCGAGGAACTGAACGCCGATGTTCCAGCGCGGTTCCGGGCTGTGCGGTTTGGGTCGCACGTAGGTCACCCGGCCCGGGGTCTCAATCTGTTTCTCTCCTGGCTGAAACGAGAGATCGAAGCGGGAGTCGATCGCCATTTCGACCAAGCTTTCGATCAACATGCCGGACATGCTCAACCGTTTGACCGAGAAGCTGCGCTGCTCCTCGAGGTTGACCGGTTCGATACCGCCGGCGTCGAAGCGGCCGAAAACCCGCGTATGGGGCTCGACCACGATGTGATCTTCCATGAAATGCAGTAGCTCGCGCGCTTGCTCAGTCAACACCTCGGAGAAGCGCAGCCCTACTCGATAAATCGGCACCACATCGCCGTTGGGGCGTTTGATCGTGCGGGCCAGATTGCACCATCGGGCTTCCACCGGCAGGCTCATCGGCTCGTCGCCGGTCGGCAGGCATAGTGCGTACTCCGCCCCTGGTGTGAGCTTGTTGGCGGTCTCGATCGCCATCCCAGTCAAACTCAAATTCAACACGTTGGCATCCATCGACACTTTCAGGCTGCCGCGAACGCCATCGACGTCGAAGCGCCGATGTCTCCTACGCTCATCCGGGCTCAAGAACCTTGGCATCGTCTCTTCTACTTCGCTGTTCGAGGTTTCGCGGTCGGGTTGGGAAAGGAACAAATCGTATCTGATCTTTGATTACACCTCGGCCCCGCCGGAGAGTCAAATCGCCAAATATCTCTAGCCCCACAACGCCGGGAACCGGTGGCACACCACGCTGGCCGATGGCCCGCTTTGCCTCTAGACTCCAAGGCTAAGGAGGCCCTAGATGTGCGGTCGCTACACACTCACCGCCTCGGGCGATGCCCTGGTCGAGGAGTTCGATCTCAACGAAGAACCCGAGCTCGACGCTCGCTACAACATCGCGCCCACGCAGGAGGCGGCCATCGTTCGTGCCACGCCTGCCGGCCGAGAACTGGCTCAACTACGCTGGGGATTGGTCCCAAGCTGGGCCAAAGACCCGTCGATCGGCAATCGGATGATCAACGCGCGGGCTGAGACGGTGGCGGAGAAACCGTCCTTCCGTGCCGCCTTCAAGCGGCGGCGGTGCCTGGTGCCGGCCGATGGCTTCTACGAATGGCAGAAGCAACCCGACGGAACCAAGCAGCCTTTTCACTTGCGTCTCAAGAACCACCGGCCGTTCGCCATCGCTGGTCTTTGGGAACGGTGGCGCAGCGAGGATCCGCAGGAGCCGCCGCTCGAGTCCTTCACCCTGATCACCACCGCGGCCAATGCGCTGGCCGAACAGGTCCACAACCGCATGCCGGTGATCCTCGGCCGCGAGCAACGCGATCTTTGGTTGAACCCCAAGCAGACCGACCGCGCCCGTCTCGAAGCGCTTCTCCAGCCCTACGACCCCGACGCGATGGAGATCTACCCGGTTAGCCGCTTCGTCAACCGCCCGCAGAACGACTCACCGCGCTGCATCGAGGCGGTGTAGTGTCCTCTTAGCGTGCGGCGCGGCGCGGAGAATCGCTGAAGCTGCCGGCTCGCGGATTGTTCCGCTTCGCTTCCAGGCACTCGCTGGTCGCGGCGGCCGCGGTCTGCCGTTTCTCGATCTTCGCGGCCCGAGCTTGTGCGACCTTCGCCGCACGTTGCCTCGCCTCGGTCTTCGAACAACCCTTCTCTTGCTGCGCCGGAGCGGCCCGGCCGGCCAACGAACCGGCACTGACCCCCAACGAAAAGGCGACCAGTAGGAGAACACCCGCGGCCAGGCAAGCACGCTGGATGAGCGGCCGGCGCAGAGCCGCCGAGCCGGCTTGCCGTTCACCGGAGAGAATGCGTTCGATGCGCCGCCGAAAGTTCGAAGCATGGGCCGAGGAGACCCCGGCAAGGCGCAGCCCAACACCGAAGCGCATCGCCTTGAGCAAGCCGCTGACGTACGGTTCCGGACGGCCGCACAGCTCGACGACGCGTTCGTCACAGGCCTCCTCGCGCGCGGCGAGCAGCCGCCGATCCAGCAACCAGACCACCGGATGGAACCAGAACAGGCAGCACAAAGCCATATGGAGACTGGCCACCAGGTTGTCCCAGCGACGGATGTGAATCAACTCGTGGAGGAGAATCGCCTCCAGCTCCGCCTCGCTCAAATGTTTGGGCATCTGCGCCGGAAGCACCAGCAGGGGCCGCCAAATCCGCCACACACCCGGCTCGACGGTGCCCGGCATCAGGGCGAGCCCCACCGGTCGGCGGATCGAGAGGCGCCGGCGAGCCTTCTCCAGCATCCGTGCCGCGGGACCGTGGGTGGTCAGCACCGCAACACTCAGGGTGCTGGCGAATCTGCGGCGGCGAAGGTACCAGAGACCGGCACAGGCCAGCGTGCCGGCCAACCAGATGGCGGTCACCGCCACCAGCAGCGACTGCCGGCCCGCAAAGGCGGTACTGATCACGGCAACCGGACCGTTGAGCAACGACCGAGCCAGTTCCAGCAAACCGGCCAGTCCGAAGGTCGAAGCCGACAGGTGGACATCAGGAACGGCGAAGAGGCGGTCGGCGAGCGCGGCGAGCACGGCCGAAGGGAGGACAAACTTGAGCGAAGCCACCAGCCAAATCGAGTAGCGAAGTCGGGCCGGAGCGCGTCGCAGAAGCAAGAGCACCGGCATCAAGACCAGGGCAAAGAGGGTCGACTGCCAGAGGTGAGCCAACAGTGACGGCCACAGGTCGGCCGACCAACTCGCCAGTCCTGCCTGAAGATTCATCATCGCCTCCACCTCCGCTCAGTGGCTTCGAGTCTTCATCGCAGCGCCACTTCAGACGTCGCCGCGATCTGCTTACTCTGCCCTATTCAAACTCTTCTCTGCCGGGTGCCGCGATCAACCGTTCGAGCTCTTGCACATCTTCGAGACTGAGCTGCCCGGCCTCCGCCAGATGCGCCATGATCGGACGAGCGGAGCCGCCGAACAGATCGAGGAATTCCGTGACCAATCGCCGGTAGGCAGCTTGACGGCTGACCAGCGGCTCGTAGATGTGGGCGTTGCCGATCTTGCGAACCTGGCTCACCGCCCCTTTCTCTTCCAACCGCCGGACTATCGTCTGTACGGTGGTATAGGCCGGTTGTTTCTTCGCCGGCAGCGTTTCGAGTAATTCGCGAACCGATGCCCGGCCCAGTTTCCACAACTGTTCCATCACCTCGAGTTCGAAACGAGTCAGACGGACACCTCTGTTCGATTTGGTTCTAAGGACCACTCTGTCCTCCTTGTCTCAAGTAGCCTACGACAAAGTCGTGAAACCCTACCACGGCTGTCGTACTACGCTACGAACTACGCCCGAGAGGGGAGTTTGTTGCCACGGATCTGTAACCATTCGCCGACCCGCTTCGTTGTAGAGGGCGATGCTGGAAGGATTCAGTGAGCTCGTCGACGCGCATCAAAACCGGGTCTACTCCTTCGCCTACTACCTGTTGGGCAGCAAGGAGGAGGCCGAGGACGTGACGCAGGAGGTTCTGTTGCGGCTGTGGAAGAACATCGAGACAGTGCACAGAGAGGTAGCCGGCAGCTGGCTCTCGCGGGTCACCCGCAATGCCTGTTTCGACCGCCTGCGCCGGCGCCGCAGCCACAATCGGATCTTTGCCACCAGCCTCGACGCTCCCGGAATCGAACCTGCCACCACGGCATTGGACGACAACCCCGAAGCTAGGACCAACGCCTGGGACGTCCAACGTCACCTGCGCCAAGCGCTGGCCGAGATCGCCGAGCCCCATCGCTCGATCGTCATTCTGCGCGAGATCCAAGGGATGAAGTACGTCGAGATCGCCGAGTTGCTGGAGATTCCGCTCAACACGGTCAAGACCTACCTTCACAGAGCACGGCGAACGCTGCGCAAACAACTGCGGGAGGTGCACTCCTATGCCACAACATCCTGACTTCTCCGACAAGATCGACCCCGCCGGCGGCCCGGCCGCCTGTGAGCGGGTCCACCAACATCTGGAAGCGCTAGTGGACGGTGAGCTAGCACAGCCCGTGGAAGCGGCGATGCGGCGACATCTCGCCACCTGCGCGCCGTGCACCGCCGCTCACGCGGAGGCGATTCAGATCGCGCTGTCCCTGCGCAGCCTTCCCGAGTTGGCCTGCCCGCCGCAAGTGACCCGGGCGGTGCTGGCGCAAGCCGCCGCGGAACATGCGCAAAGGCCGGCGAGGGCGCAAGAGACCGAATCCGCCACGGTGCACGAGTTTCCCACCCACCAACCCGTGCGCTGGCGTCCGGCGTTGGCCGCCGCGTTGATCGCCGCCGCTGTCGGCAGCGCCCTCTTCTTCTATCCACGCTCTGTGCCGCCCACACAGAGCACGGAAACGGTCCGGCTGAGCGCTCGAGAAATCGCCGAGGCCGAAATCGAACTGAAGCTCACTCTCGCCTACATCGCCGAAGTCGGACGCGAAGCCGGCCTCACCGTCCGCGATGAAATGGTCGAAAACATCTTCGCTCCCACCCACCGAGCGCTGCGATGAACAGCCCCGTACGCGAAGCCCGCCGGAGACCACGATGAGACTGCCAACGCTCCACTCCTCATCCTTGTCAATCAAGATTCCAGCCAAGCTGCTGGCCGCCGGCCTGCTGGCCCTCTGCCTCGCCGCGGCACCGAGCTCGGCCGCCGAGCCGCCCGTCAACACCCCCGACTATCCGGGCTACCTCGACTTCAAGGAGCTGGGGCTGAACACCGCGAACGAAGAGGTCAAGATCGAGGTCAACCTGCAGGATGCCGTACTCGCCTTCGTCACCGAGGCAATGCGCCCTTCCGACCCCGAGTTGGCCGACGCACTGGCCAAGATTCGCTCCATCCACTTCCAGATGGTCCACATTCCGGCGGCGCAACGTGCCGACGCCAGCCAGCGTGCCCGCGCCTTGGCGGATCGGTTGGAGGACCGAGGCTGGCAACGGATCGTGCGAATTCAACAAGACGGCGTTCTCAGCTACCTGCATTTGCTGATGCAGGGTAACCAGATCTACGGCCTAACGGTGATGTTTCTGCAAAAGGAAGACGACAACTTCGGCTTGATCAACCTGGCCGGCGAGATCGACCCGGCCCAGCTGGGAAGAATCGGCCAGCGCTTCGAGATCGACGTTCTGGAACAAGCGCAGCGCCAGCTGGGGACCGAGCGTGCCACGCCATCCACCGACGAAGACCAGACTGCTGCCAAACCAGGAGAGTCCCCATGACCACCCCGTTGCGCACCTTGCGATTTCTCACCCTAACCCTCGGCACCGTGTTGCTTTCCGGCTGTCTGCTCTCCGCGCCCCACCTCGACCCGGTGCGCCACGACATGGAGGCACGAATCCCCGGAGTGGTGCTGGAACCCCAGATTCACCTCCACCTCGGGCGGATGTCCCTCGGACTGGTCAAGGGCATCACCCGGCTAGCCATGGACGAAGGCGACGCCGAAGAAGAGGAACTCATCAACCTGATGCGCCATGTCAAGGGCGTTGAAGTGGCGATCTACGAGACCGAATCTCTGCTTGCCGGCGGCTCCGAGCGCTGGTCGGACTACATGTCCGAGCTGGGAATGCGGCGCGGTTGGGTTCCTGCAGCGCAAGTGCGAGACGACGGTGCGGCCAGCGCAGTCTTCTTCAAGATGAAGGGCGACGAAATCCGCAACGTCTACGTCTTCACGCTCAATGAAGAGAACATGGTGCTGGTTCGGTTCAAGGGCCATCTCGAGCGCATCATCGCCGACGGTCTCGCCCTCTACGGCGACCAAATCGCCGAAGGGCTGGTGAATGGTGAACTGGATGAAGATTTTGAGGAAATCGATGAGGACGAAGTCGAGGAGCCATCCACCGACACCATCGCGGCTTCCTCGCTCACCGCCGGCCTGACCGCTCAGCGCTAAAACCAGCCCTCGCCGCGCTCGCTCACCCTGCGGTAGGATGATCGCTTCGTCGGACGTCATTCGAGGAGCGCAGCCCGTGGACAGCAAGCAATTCGTTGCCGACTTGGTCGAAGAGATGCAGCAGCTCTTCGCCGATCTAGGCGAGATGGAGACGCTGGAGTCCGAATCGGGCGGGCAGGTAGAGATCATCACCCTGCTCAAACTGGCGATGACCAGCGAGCTCGAAGCCAGCGAGCTGGCCGCCCACTGGCTGCCGACCACCCCGGAGCACGACGCCAAGCTGACCCTGGCTCAGCAGGTGGGCGACGAGATGCGCCACTACCACCTGATCGGCCTACGCCTCGCAGAGCTGGGCGAAGACCTGAGCGATTTCGACGCGCTCGCCGAAGGCTACACCCCGCTGTTTCAATATCAGCGCAACCTGACCACGACAGTCGAGCGCATCGCCGGTGGACCGTTCGCCAGCGAGGCGATCGCCGAGGTGCGCAACCGGCAATTCATCGACTATTGCGAGAGGGTCGGCGACAGCGAAACGGCGCGCCTCTACCGCGACGTCATCCAGCCTGAAGAGGTGCACCACCACAAGATGGGTCGCGAGGTGCTCGAAAAGTACGCCACCACGCCCGAGCTTCAGCAACTCGCCGCCGGCGCGGTGCGCAACACGCTGGCCATCGCCGACGAGCTGCGTACCCTGTTCGAGAAATCGACGGGATTGCCCGCTCTCCCGGTCTCCTAATACCTGCTGGCTCTCCAGCCGGGTAGTTCACCGACTTGGCTCACCGCCGAGGACTACGCCGAGGATTACTATGAACGCTCCCATCCACACCATCGCCGTTCTCGGCACCGGCACCATGGGGCGCGGCATCGCCCACGTCGCCGCCCTCGGCGGCTACACCACCCGCCTGTTCGATGTCTCCGCCGACGCTCTTGCCGCGGCCGAGGCGCGCATTCGCAAGAACCTCGACAAAGGGGTCCAACTCGGCAAGGTGGATTCCGCTGCCGCCGAGAAGGCCAAGAGTTCTCTCAGCCGGAGCACCGATCTCGCCGCGACGGTGGACGGCAGCGACCTGGTCATCGAGGCGGTCCCTGAATCGATGCAGCTCAAGATCGAGATCTTCCACAAGGTCGCCCAACACGCACCCCAGGAGGCGATCTTCGCCTCCAACACCTCGGCCCTTTCGATCACCGAAATGGGCGCCAACTCCGGGCGGCCTAAACGCTTCGTCGGCATGCATTTCTTCAACCCGGTCCACCTCATGCGGCTGGTGGAGATCGTGCGCGGCCTCGAAACCTCGGCGGAGACGATCGGCGTCATCGAAGCGGTGGCTGAACGCATGGGTAAGCAGACCGTCTTGGTCAACGAGTCGCCCGGCTTCGTCACCAGCCGGATCAACGCGCTGATCGGCAACGAGGCCTTCCGCATGCTGCAAGAAGGGGTGGCCAGCGCCGAGGATATCGACACCGCCCTCAAGCTCGGCCTCAACCACCCGATGGGCCCCTTCGAGATGGTCGACCTGGTCGGCCTCGATGTGCGACTCTCCATCCTCGAATTTCTGCACCGGAGCCTCGGTGAGGCCTACCGCCCCAACAACTTGATCGTGCAGTATGTGCGCGCCGGGCGGCTGGGGCGAAAGGTCGGCAAGGGCGTTTATCACTACGACGAAGACGGCACGAGAGTCACTCCGACACCCAACTCAGAAAAAACAACCCGTCGCGCCTGAGGGCGCGGGAGAGGCCACCATGACCCTGATCGCTTTCACCCTAGCCGCCTACAAGGTGGTCCATATCTTCAGCGTGCTCCTCCTCTTCACCGCCCTCGGCGGCATGGTCTACCGCGCCCTGAGCGGCGACACCAGCGAGGCCGGTCGCAAGCTGGCGGGGATGACCCACGGCGCAGCGCTGATCCTGATTCTCATTACCGGCTTCGGCGCCCTGGCCAAGCTGGGCTTCGGCGAAGGGGGCGGCTTCCCCATGTGGCTGGCCGGCAAGCTGGTTCTCTGGCTTCTCTTCGCCGGCATCATCGTCCTCATCCGCAAGAAGCCCGAGTGGGCCAAGCTGCTGTGGATCGTCTTGCCGCTCCTCGGCTCCCTCGCCGCCTACCTGGTGCTCTACAAACCGGTGTAGCCAAGCCCCCGAGTTAGGCCGGCGAACGGCGGCGCAGCGCGTAGACCACCAGCCCGACGGCCAGAGCTACCGCCGCCGCGATCAGATTCGCCCGCGTGGCGCTGGCCGCCAGGCCGAGAGTCAGCAGGCCGGCCAGAATCGGGATGACCGGGCCGCCGGGCAAACGGACAGTCTCCTTTAGATCGGAGAACCGGCGGCGCAGAACGGGAACCGCCGCGATGGTCCCCAGGTAGGTCGCCAGGCGAGCGACCACCGAGAGGGCGGCCAAACCCACGAAGGAGCCGCTGAGCGCCAGCGGGATGGTCAGCGCGGTGTGAAACAGCAGCGCGTTGGCCGGGGTGCGGTAGCGCGGGTGAATCTTGGCGAGAGTCTTGGGACCATAACCGTCCGCGGCCAAGGCATAGAGGTAGCGGGGACCGGCGAAGACGGTGTTGCCGTTGGTGCCCAAGATCGACAGCACGGCGCCGACAGTGAGCAAGGAACCGGCCCAGGAACCCAAGAATAGATTCGCCGCGTCGGCCAACGGAGTGGCTGAGCCGGCAAGGTTGGGCAGGGTGCCCAGAGCAACCCACTGGACTCCGGCGTAGAGCACGGTCACCAGCACGATCTGCGTGATGAGGGCGAAGGGCACGTCGCGGCGCGGGTTCTTGTACTCGCCCGCCGCTGCCGCCGTATTCTCAAACCCGGCGTAGGCGAAGAGCAGGAGCAGGGCGGCTTGCCCCAGGTTGCCGGAGCCGCCCTGCGTCGCCACCTGGCGACTCATCAGATCGCCCGAGAAGAAAAAGATCCCCGCGGCGACAAACAGCAATAGCGGCACCGCCTTGGTGATCACCAAAAAGACGGCAGTGCGCACGCCGGACTCGACACCGACGTAGTTGATCGCCGTCAACACCAAGACCGGCAGCACAATGGCCAAGGCGCGCGCCCAGCCGGCCTCCGCCGCCGGCCACAGGTAGGTGAGGGCCTGAGAAAAGCCCACCGCCAGCGAGGCTTGCGAAGCGACGCGGGTCAGCCAGGTCATCCAGCCGACGGAGAATCCGGCGAGAGGGCCGAAGGCGGTTCCGGCGTAGAGGTAGGCGCTACCCGGTTGGTCGAAGTAACTACCCGCCTCGGCAAAGCAGAGGACGATCAACAGCACCGCAATCCCGGCCAGGACCACCGCCCACAGACTGACCGGACCGAGCAGGGCCGTGGCCGCCGCAGGCAGCAGGTAGATGCCGCTACCGATCACATCGTTGAGCGCCAAACCGACAATCTGCCAACGCGAAACGGTGCGTTTGAAGGAAGCTGTTGCCATCGCCGATACTCCTCGCGAGCTGCCCAGGTTTGCGGCAGGCTACCAGAGGGTAAAGTCGAGCCCACCGCCATAGACCATCGACAACGAGGAACCACCGATGCGACGAGCGACACTTCTCACCTCTCTTCTCCTTGCCCTGCTGGCGTTTCCCCTGACGGCGCGCACACCGAGCGCCACCGAAGAAGTCGCCGAACCGGTAGCCGAGCAGACCACCAGCGCCACCCTCGTCACCCTCGTCTACCTGGTGCGTCACGCCGAGAAGGCCGCTCCCGAGATCAGCGAAGATCCCAAGGATCCGCACCTCACCGCAGCCGGCCAAGCCCGCGCCCGGGAGCTGGCACGCGTCCTCGGCGAAGCCGGCATCGACACCCTCTTCTCCACCCCCTTTCACCGCACCCGCGAAACCGCGGCGCCCCTCGCCGAACAGAGCGGCCTGGCGGTCACCATCACTCCGATCGGCGAAGACTACGCCACGGCGCTCGCCGAGAGGATCCGTTCCGACTACGCCGGCCGAACGATCCTGGTCGTCGGCCACAGCAACACAACCCCCGACCTCATCCGCGCCCTCGGCATCACCTCCGCCGACTCCCTCGCCCTCGAAGACAACGAGTACGACGACCTTTTCCTCGTCACCCTCCCACCCCAAGGCGGCGCCTGGCTGTCGCGAATTCGCTTCGGGGCACCAACTCCCTAAGCGACAAATAGAGTGAGACTCGTCTCGCAAATTCCTTGTTTTCAGAGACTTACGAATCGGGTGGCACCTTTCTCAGCACCCATCTCAGCACCACTTACGAATCGGGTGGCACCTTTCTCAGCACCCATCTCAGCACCTGTGGCACAGCACTTTCTGCAAGCCGGCACACAGTCAGACAAAGACCTGACGGACCCCTGACAACGAAAGCCGCCGCTTCCTGGCAGACTCGCACCTGACTGCGGCGCTCAGGCCGCAACTCGCGAGGAGACCATGAGACATCCACAGATCATTCAAGGGGGTATGGGTGTGGCGATCTCCAATTGGAGATTGGCGCGTACCGTTTCGCAGGCAGGGCAGTTGGGAGTCGTTTCCGGTGTCGGTCTCGACACCATCCTGCTGCGCCGGCTCCAGGATGGCGACGGCGACGGTTCAATCCGCCGTGCCATGGCCGCCTTTCCCCTCCGCGACTTTTCCCGAGAAACTCTGGATCGATACTTCGTCGAGGGTGGGAAGGCCGAATCGGCCGCCTACCCTCTACTCACCAAACCCAACTTTCACCCCACGAGGGAGCAGTCTCTCCTCGTGGCGCTGGCGGCCTTCGTGGAAGTGTGGTTGGCCAAGGAGGGCCATGCGGGGCTGGTGGGATTCAACCTTTTGGAGAAGATACAACTCCCCACCCTGGCCAGCCTCTTGGGCGCCATGCTGGCTGGGGTCGACTATGTGTTGATGGGAGCGGGTATCCCTCGGGAGATCCCAGGTGCCCTCGACGCGCTGTCGAAGGGGGAGACCGCTACGTTGACCATCCACGTTGAGGGCAACCGCGGCTTCGATCCCGCGAAGTTCCGTCTCGATCCAAAGGTCCTCTTGGGTGCTGCCCTCCCGGCCCTCAAGCGGCCCTACTTCCTCGCCATCGTGGCTTCCGTCACCCTGGCGCGGACCCTGGCGCGCAAAGCCAACGGCTACGTCAATGGTTTCGTCATCGAACGGCCCACCGCCGGCGGCCACAACGCCCCGCCGCGGGGCAAACTCCAACTCGACGAGAACGGCGAACCGATCTACGGTCCACGCGACGTGGTGGACTTGGAGCAAATCCGCCAGATCGGACGACCCTTCTGGCTGGCGGGATCGAGTGGAAACCCTGACTGCTTGCGCGAAGTGAAGGCAATGGGGGGAGTGGGCATTCAGCTGGGCACCGCCTTCGCCCTCTGCCGGGAATCCGGCATGGCCTCCTCGATCAAGTCCAAACTGATCGAGCAAGCGATCGACGACACGCTGGATATTCGTACCGATGCACGGTCCTCGCCCACCGGTTTCCCGTTCAAGCTGGCCCACCTCGAGGGCACCCTGAGCGAAGGGGAGATCTCCCGCCGGCGGACTCGCATCTGCGACCTGGGTTACCTGCGCACGCCGTACCGTACCGAGGGTGGAAAGATCGGTTTTCGCTGTCCTTCCGAGCCGCTGGCCGCGTTCGAACGCAAGGGAGGAGAGGAAGCGGATACGGTCGGCCGCCAGTGTCTGTGCAATGGCCTGATGGCCAATGCGGACATGGCTCAACACCAAAAATTCGGGGGCGTGGAAAGAGCCTTGGTGACCATCGGCGAGGACTTCAAGCTGGTGAGGACGTGCCTGCGGCAGTTCGGCCGAGACTACTCCGCGCTCGATGTTCTGGCGGTTCTCTTGGAGAGTGAGCAGGATCTACCGGCCGGCCGGGAGTGGGAGCACGACTCGGCTCTCCAACCCTTGAGAAGCGCGAGCTAGACTCGTAGAGGAGACCAGCGAAACCGATTCGCTCCCTCGTGTCTCTCAACGGGTGAAAGGAGATGGACCATGATCGACCACCATGACTATCCTGTGACCATTCGCTGGACCGATACCAACCGGGGCGTCGCCGAGAGTCGGGACCAGTTACCGGCGCTGGTGGTGACCTCGCCGCCTGAGTTCGGGGGCCCCTCCAACCAGTGGAGTCCGGAGCATCTGTTCGTCGCTTCGGTGGCCTCTTGCTTCATGACCACCTTCCTGGCCATCGCCGGAAACTCGAAACTGGAGATCGAAAGCCTCGAGATTCCAGCCACCGGGAGCTTGGTGCGCGGCGAGGATCGGCGCTACACCATCGAGCGTGTCCGACTGATGCCACGCTTGACCATCGCGGCGGAGAAAGACCGCGCCAAGGCCGAGCGGCTGATCGCCAAGTCCGATGAGGTCTGTCTGATCTCGCGATCGATCCGCTCCGAGATCGTGGTCGAACCGACGATCGAAGTCGCCGCGCCCTGACTCTCGGCATAGCGGCCCCGGCCGTGGTTTGGCGGCCCTGAGATGTGTAAAACTGCATCGACGGGTGGAGAACGAGGCGGCGGGTCGAACAACGAGACGGTAGGGGGAAGCACCAATGATCGTCAGGGACAGGAAAGGCCTCGAATCGCCATCGTGCGACCGCAGAGCCTCCGGCGAGGTTGCTTCGGCGACACGTTGGGAGGCCTTTTGTGAGGCGAATCCCGACTATCGCGAAACGGCGACTCTGGATCGCTTGCGGGAGGCTGAATTCAGCCGTCTCGAGGACGAAGGCCACGTCTACCTCGACTACACCGGCGGCGGTCTCTATGCCGATCGCCAGATCGATCAGCACATGGCGCTGCTGCGCCGCCAGGTGCTGGGCAATCCCCACTCGTCGAATCCGACCTCGGCGGCCACCACGGCGATGGTGGAGAGTTGCCGCCGGCACGTACTCGATTTCTTTCGCGCCTCGCCCGAGGAGTACGCCGTCGTCTTCACGGCCAACGCCAGCCACGCCCTCAAGCTGGTGGGTGAATCCTATCCGTTCGGACCGGGCGACCGCTTCCTGCTCACCTTCGACAACCACAATTCGGTCAACGGGATTCGCGAGTTCGACCGCGCTCGCGGTGCGCAAACCACCTACCTACCGGTCATTCCACCCGACCTGCGGGTGGACGAGGAAACGCTGGATCGCCACCTGGCGATGGCGACACCCGAGGCCAACAACCTCTTCGCCTTTCCCGCCCAGTCCAACTTTTCAGGAGTGCAGCATCCGCTAGCCTGGATCGAGCGAGCTCAGGCGCGCGGCTGGGACGTCCTGCTCGACGCCGCCGCCTTCGTACCCACCAACCGCTTGGATCTCAGCGCCGTCCACCCCGACTATGTGGCCCTCTCCTTCTACAAGATGTTCGGCTATCCGACCGGCGTCGGCGCGCTGATCGCCCGCCACCAGGCGCTGGCCAAGCTGCACCGGCCCTGGTTCGCCGGCGGTACCATTTCCGTCGCCTCCGTGCAGGCCGACCGCCACGTGCTGGCACCCGGCTCCGAGGCCTTCGAGGACGGCACGTTGAACTACACCAGCCTGCCGGCGGTCGATATCGGACTCGACCTCTTGGACACGGTCGGCATCCAACGAATTCACCAGCGCGTACAGTCGCTCACCGCCTGGCTGATCGACGGCCTGCTGGCCCTGCGCCACGGCAACGGGGAGCCGCTGGTGCACCTCTACGGTCCGCGCACGACCTCCCGGCGAGGCGGCACGGTGACGGTCAACTTCCGCGACCGGGCGGGCCACGTAGTCGACCATCAGCTGATCGAAGATCAGGCAGCGGAGAGGAAGATCTCGATCCGCACCGGCTGCTTCTGCAATCCAGGAGCGGGAGAGATGGCCCTGGGGCTCACCCGCGAACAGATCGTCACCTGCCTCGACGGCACCGACCGCTGCATGACCTACGACGACTTCCGGCGCTGCGTCGACGCCGAGTCCACCGGCGCCGTGCGCATCTCCCTGGGGTTGGTCAGCACCTTCGCCGATGTCGAGGCCTTCCTCGCCTTCGCCGAGACCTTCCTGTCCAGCTGAGTGGCCCAGAGATGGTGGTTCAGCAGCTTACTGCGCCGCAGCCTCCCCGGGACCGTTCTCCGGGTAGAGCACGCCCAGCACATACCTCTCGGGGTTGAGATAGCGGCGGGCGGCAGTTTGGACGTCTTCGTCGGTGAAGCCATCGACCAGCGGCTGGAATTGTAGGATCAGCCGCTTGTCGAAACCGGATGAGTCGTAGTTCTTGAGCAGTCCAAGCCAGAAGCCGTTTTGCCGCAGGCTGGTC
Source organism: Acidobacteriota bacterium (assembly GCA_024277255.1). Classification (GTDB taxonomy): domain Bacteria; phylum Acidobacteriota; class Thermoanaerobaculia; order Multivoradales; family SZUA-115; genus SZUA-115. The sequence continues at coordinate 22,241 of JAJRVQ010000192.1, forward strand.
TCACGGGAGCGAACCTGCGCCTCTTCGACCTTCTGTAGATACTTGGGATCCAGCCCGTGGTCGCGCACCTGGGCAATCTCGGTGAACACCCTTTGCTTGAGCATTTCTGCCTTCTCCGGGGCACAACCGAAGGAGATGGAGAGCGAATAGCGCTGCCGGGGCTTCTGCGACAGGGTGGCGGAAACAGAGACTCCATAGGTGCCGCCGAGGTCCTCGCGCAGCACTTCACGCAGCCGGTTGTTGAGCACCCGGGCGAAGGTGGTCAGAGCGTGCAGCTGATCTCGGCTGAACTCGGCCTCGCCGCTGTAGAGCAAGCTCACCCGGCTCTTCGGTTCCAGCCCTTCGCGGACTTCAAACTCGATCACCTCGGCAGGTGTATCCACTCCGACATCGCGCCAGCTCTCCTCGCGGCCGGTGGTCGGAAGGCCGCCGAGATAGGTCTCGACCAGCGGCCGGATCTTTTCGAGATCGAGGTTGCCGACGAGGATAAAGGTGAAATCGCCGGCATCGGCGAAGCGATCCCGGTAGACGGCGAGGCCGCGATCCAGATCCACCTCAGCCAGAAGCTCGGGTGACAAAGGGCGGCGGCGGCGGTGACCCTGGGAGACGACTTCGGCAAACTTGTCGCCGAAGACCACATCGGGATTGGCCGAGCGGTTGGCGATCATCGCCGAGGCCCGCTGGATGAACGACTGGAAGGCGCTCGGGTCGCGACGCGGCTGGGTGAAAGTCAGATAGAGCAACTGGAAGAGCGTCTCCAGATCCTCGGGAGAGGCAAAACCGGTAATCCCTTCCTCCAGTTCCTCGATGTAGGGACGGACCATCGCCACCTTGCCGGCCAATGCCTTGCCCAATTCGATCTGGTCGAAGTCGCCGAGCCCCCCTTCGCCGAGCACGGTGGTGGCGAAGAGCGCCGAGGCATGATCCGCGTCGGCGGCGAGCGAATGGCCACCCGGGCTGTAGCCGGCCAAGATCACCTGATCGTTCTGGAAGTCGGTCGGCCTCAGCATGACGCGCACGCCGTTGGAGAGGGTCCATTCGGTCAGTTTCAACTCTTCGAGCGTCGACTCGGCAACGATCTCACCTGCGCGTGGCATTTCCGCGAGAAGCGGCTGGTCGAGAACCCGATCGACGTAGGGCTCGACCGGCTTGTCGGCGACCGTGTCGAAGACCGCCAGCAGTTCCTCCTCGGCCGGCAAGGCGGCGATCTGCTCGCTGGGACCACTGAGCAGGATCACCTCGCTGCCTTCGGCAAGTTTGGCGTGGACCGCCTCGACCTCTTGCAGAGTGATCTGCGGCACGAACCGCCGCGCCAAACCCACTTCGAAGGCGACGCCGGGGGTCGGCTCCCCGGTCAGAAAATACTGCACGTACTCGCCGGCGAAGCCCCGTGAATCCATTTTGTCTTGCTCTTGCGCCGCCTGCTCGAAGCTGCGCAGCAGGTCTTTCTTGGCGCGTGCCAGTTCGCTCTCGGTCAGCCCGTGGCGACTCACCCGCTGGCCTTCGGTCAACAACGCCTCCAAGCCGCGCAGAACCCCACCTTGCTCGACCGAGGTGGATGAGGTCTCAAACTTGATCGAACGACCGAAGTCGCTGCTCCCCTGGCCGGCACCAATGAACGGCGGATCGGCCTGCTGAGCCACCTCGCCCAGCCGCGCGTTGACGATCCACGAGTACAGAACCTCCACCATCTCCTGGCGATAGGAACCGACCGTGGCGTCGCCGGAGCGGGGTTGCTTGTGGTAGATCGCCAACGAAGTCCGCGTCGCCTCGGGATCGCTCTCAATGCTGATCCTGCGCTCTCCATCGAGGGGGACCGGCACCTGCACTCGCGGTCGCGGCTGGGCTGGGTTCGACAGGGAGGAGAAATGGTCGCGCGCCAGGGACTCGAAGCGGTCGACGTCAAAGTCGCCCACCGCCACCAGCGCCATCAACTCGGGCCGGTACCAGTCACGGTAGAAGCGCCGCAGTGCCTCGTAGGGCGCAGTCTGCAGCACTTCGGTCTGGCCGATCGGCAGCCGCTCGGCATACTTCGAGCCGGCGAGAAGCACCGGATACTGACGATCGAAGAGGCGAGCGCCGGCACCGCGGGAAAGCCGCCACTCCTCCATCACCACTCCCCGCTCCTTGTCGATCTCCTCCTCCTCGAAGGTGAGGCCACCGGCCCAATCCTCGAGGATGTCGAAGGCGCGTTCGAGGATCTCGTCGCTATCGGTCGGCACTTGTAGCACGTAGACCGTCTCATCAAAGCTGGTATAGGCGTTCAGGTCGGGTCCGAAGCGCATACCGATCGACTCTAGATACTCGACCAACTCCTGTTTGGCGAAGCGCCGCGTGCCGTTGAAGGCCATGTGCTCGACGAAGTGGGCCAGACCCTGCTGGTCGTCATCTTCCAGGACCGAGCCGGCGTTGACCACCAGCCACATTTGCGCCCGCTCGCGGGGCCGCGTGTTGTGGCGCAGAAAGTAGGTGAAGCCGTTGTCGAGTTTGCCGGTGCGCACCGCCGGGTCGATCGGCAGCGAGGCGGTCAACGGTGCCGTGGCCGGATCCAACCTGTCGGCGACCTCGACCGACGCGGGCGGCACGGGCGGCACGGGCGGCGCGACCACCGGACGGGTGCTGACGGCGGTTGCGGGCGGCGCCGCATCCGGCGCCGAGGCACAGCCGAGACCGAGAGCAAGACCAAGGGTGAGAGCGAATCCGAGGCCGAGAAGATGAAGTGGTGTCGAGAGGAGCGAATGCCAACTGCGGATCGAGCGTTTCACGGTGTTCCTTTAGTTCTTGGTCGGGGAAACACCGTAGCCCCATCGACCATCGAGACGGTCGGCTCCGGTGTTCTTACTCAGCCCTTCTGAAACCATGCGGAAGGCCTCGACAATTCCGGGAACCAGAATCGTCCGTCCGGAGTCGTCAAACTGAAAGTGGGTGCGGAACTCGTTGGCGGTTCCGAAGCGCAGATCCAGCTCTTGCGCCCTGCGGTTGAGCCCGCGCAAGCGCACCAGGAAGGCCAGCAGGCCGCTGGTGGCGAAGTAGCTATAGGGCTCGAGTTGTTCCAGCGCTTCGAGAAAGGGCTCCTCTTGGCGGAAAACCTGCACCTTGCCCGCCAGATCTTCCTCGGCGGAGCGCGCCGTCACCAGGACCGCCAGCGGTCGCAGATCGACGAAACCGAAGTTGGCGATGTGGAACTCGACGAAGCGGTCAAAGGCCACCCGGTCACCGCTCGCCTCGTCGAACTCCGTACCGTGCAGATCAACAAAGCGGCGCTCCAGGTAGCCGCCGAGGCTGTCGCGATGGGTGACTACACTGTCGAGAGGCGCCGCGTACGGCCCGCTCATCACCCAGCGCTCACCGGCCTCCTCGAAGAGGATCGGGCTGCCCAGCGAGGGAATCGACCACACGGTGCGCAAGACGGCATGAAAGATCCGGTGGGCCGCCTCTTGACGCCGCGGGTCGGGCTGGAAGAAAGACTGGAGCGCTTCGAGGTCCGCCTCGACTCTCGCCGTGGCCAGCGTGACGAGATCTCTAGCCAGCCCTTCGGGCCGCAGGCCGACACAACGTTCGAGGGTCAGAACCCGTGAGTGCTGCTCGAAGTAAGCGCGCGGATCGAACCCGCTCAGCTCACCACCGGCTGGAATGGCGTCGAGATCCAACGTCCTCATCCGGTAGAGCAGAATCAACAAACCGATCAGATGCAGCTCCGCCTGGTGCTTGGCTGACCCCAGATCCTGCAACGCCTTGACGCCCAGGCCGTCGACCTGCGCCCGCTTGAGCGGAGGCTGAGCGAGAAGGTCGAAGACCTGCCGGCTGTTATCCGTCTCGGTGTAGTAGCAGACATTGTTGATGAACGACGGGCAGCGTGGATCGTCACCGAAGATCGCGGTGCGGGCCAAGACCAGGCCCAACTCGCTGCTCGAGGTCACCCGCATCACCCGGTAGAGAGCATCGGTATTGGAGACGGTAAAGAACCCGTTCTCCCCGCTCTTCAACACGTAGTCCATGAGGATCGGCATGCCGTGCGAGAAGGTCAGCCGCCGGGACTCCTCGCCCAGTAGTTTGAGCCGCTCGGGCGGATAACTGCGCACCACCCCGGCCCGCAAGTCGGCGGTCGGGATCACCGGCGTGCCGTCGGCCTCGGCGCCGTTGAGCGCCCGGCGAATGGCGCCGTTGATCGGCGGAGCCTTGTGCATGAGGACGGCGTCGACCCCAATGGCGGCGGCGGTGACCAGCATCTTGATCCCGCGCTCCGAATAGAGTTGCGCCAGCGTTTCGGCGAAGAGCTGCTTCTCGCGCAGCTTGTCGCCCAACGCACTGTGGGCGAAGCCGACCCGAATTACCCGCTCGCCCTCGCCCTCTTCGTCGTACATCCCACCGACCGCGGTGGTGTGGGCGGCGAGCACCTCATCGGCCAGATCGTCGGCGACATGGGCCAGATCGTCGCGAATCGCCTCCAGGTACTTGGCCTTGAGATGGTCCATGCGCTGGCTGCCGGCAGCGATACCAAAACCGGGCGCCGCCGCCTCGATGTCACCGAGCTTGTAGGTGGCGACACTGGCCAGGGGAATACCCACGATCACCGAGCGCAAGCGCGTGCCGTCGCCCGGCAGCCCCCGCTCCAGGTAGGCGCGCAGGAAATCCGCGAAGGGAGTACCGACGCGCTCTGCGACCGCCCGTTCGAGAAGCTGCGCACGTTCCTCCGCCGGGGACTCGGCGTCGAGGCCGCCGTGTGCCAGGAGGGCGTCCAACGCGGCGCGGCGCCCCCTCGCATCGAGCCGGCCGAAGTCGGCCAACTCCGGTACGGTGGGATCGACACCGAAGATCTCGAGTTCAACGACGACCCCGCCGACGGTTCGATAGCCCCTGCCTTCGAGGTGTTCAGGTTTCTTGCCGTGATCCCGTTTCTGCAAGCCGAAGAGCAGGCTGGTGAACTGTCGTACCTCCTGCTTGGTGCGACCGGTGACGACGATCCGCGGGGCGCGGCCCGCCGCCGCCTGGGGCCGGCGCCGCGCCGCTTCCTCGAACAGGCTGATCAAATGAAAGGCGGTAGCTCCGCCCACCGCCCCGGTGCCGCCAAAGATGACGTGCACCTGGTCGAAAAAGGTGGGGTCTTCCGCGGCCCGCATCAGTTGCAGTCCGAGGCGTGGTTTCTTAAAGCCCATTTGAATCGAACGAGAGGGATCGCTGCGGCACCGATGCGGTGAGATCCCACAGGCCAGCAGCCCTGCGAGTCCGTCCGGGCCGGTCTGACCTATCACTTCTCAAAGCGCAAAATAGCACACGGCGAAGAGTGTGCCGCGCACCGGATGGAATCGCTGATCCACCCCACAGAGGGCTTGTCCTCGCATCGCCCTTTCTTCTCACCGATTTCGTTACGAAACGGCGTAGGTACCTGTAGATGCAAGGAATCTGGCTTTGTCGCGACGCAGCCGTACTCGAAGTACGGCGAGGAGCAGAAAAGGCTGATGACGCCGCAGATATAGGTGCATACGGCGTTGGAGTAGAACTTCGGTGAGAAGGAAGGGATAGACTCGCTCTACCGATCACCCTGGAGAAGAGCGATGAGCACTGATCACGGCGCAAACTCGAAAACCGTGCGCAACCCACCGCCGCACAAGCGCATTCTGCAACAGCTTCAGACCGCCGAAGTCCAGCTTCTTGCTGACCTGGCCAGCTCGGCGCGAGCCGGCGACTGGGTGCTCGTCGGCGAGCTGTTCCACACCTTGCCGCCGCTCCACATGGCGATTTGCCGGGCCGGCGCGAAGGCGACCGCTACTGCCGAACATCCCGGCTCCCCCGCACCCGACTTGGCTCCCGCGACTGAATGTCCAGCCGTGACCGATCAGCTCCTGGCCCTCAGCGGGGTCGAAAAGGCGGTGCAGAAGGCCGTCGCCGATGCGCTCGCCGAACTGGCCAGTCTGGCCCACGATGGCAACTGGGAGGCGGTCGCCGCCGCACTACCGGTGGTCGAGCTACTCAACTACACCCGCTGCCGTTTCCAACGTCGCTAGCAACCCACAAGCGATTCTCCCGTACACCATTCTCAGCCGCCATGACGATACCGGAATCAAAGCCCAACCTCGATAACCTGCGCATCGACCGCCAAGCTCGCGGCGAGCCCGGTCGCCGGCGCTGGCCCTGGCTGTTGGTGGTCTTGCTGGCTGCCGGCGCCCTGGTGGTTTGGTGGCTGCTGCGCGCCGGCAGCTCCATGGAGGTGGCCACCGCCACGGTACGCCAAGAACAACTCGGCCCCGGTCACCGTAGCGCCTCGGTGCTGGAAGCCTCCGGGTACGTCACCGCGCGGCGCAAGGCCACGGTCTCGGCCAAGCGGACCGGCAAAATCGTCGAGCTCCGGGTCGAGGAAGGGATGCGGATCAAGAAGGGGCAACTGTTGGCCCGCCTCGACGACGCCCTGCTGCGCCGTCAGCTGGCGCTGGCTCAAGCCCAGCTCGAAGCCACGCGCAGCACGCTCGCCGAGGTGAAGGTGCGCCGCGAGGAGGCCGAGCGCAATCTAGGTCGCACGCGCAATCTGCTCGCCGCCGAGGTGGCGACGCAAGCTCAGCTGGACGCCGATCAAGCCTCCTTCGACACCTGATGCCACCGCACCAGTAGCCGTCCCAATCGTCTAGATTCATTCGCCAGAAGTTTGCGCTGCGGAAGCAAACAAAGCCGTTGGCTGACCCTGGAAGATCCCGAGCGGTGGACCGAAGAGGCCCATGGTGAAACCCTCCCGCCGGTGAGAACGTGGCCTTTGCCCGTGGCGCACTCGGGGACATCGAGCGCAAACCCAAGGCTCGACGAGAATCTCGCAAGACTGCGTAACGGGCAAAAACTAGTTCGCAGGCGGGGCGAGTTTCACCAATGGCTACTAGTCGTCTCGATCTTCAGCAGCCGAACGGATCTGAATCGTGCAGAAGCTGGTGCAATCTCCGCGACAAAAGAAGTGCTTGAGGTCGCACTTGAGCAAGCACAGAGGATTCTGCGTCCCAGGGTACGGAAGGATGAAGGCGCAGCCAAACTGGCAGTGACTGAGAGCGGTCGCACAACCATTATAGCAACGCTCCAGGCATGCATCATTGGTGCCAATACTAAGTTCCGGTTCAGGCGAAGGGTTGTTGGCTTCCTCTCTCGGCGAAGCAACCACTGTCGCTGCAGCGCCCTTGCTTTCTCCGTTGATCGCTGTGGCAGTCCCGGCAGACCCAGCTGCAAAAGAGACTACCGCTGGAAACATCAGCAATACGAAAATCGTCAATACTCGTCTACCCATTCGATTCTCCTTATGTAGAACTCCAGATACCAGCACCGAATAGTGAAACAGCTCGAAACTGATGTTTTCACATACTGTCATTCTCTGGGCGTTCACGCAACTTGATCGCTAGTGCATCTGGCAACCAGTATGGGGAGTAGAACGCCAGTGGAAGCATGGAGCTTGCCCGAGTATCAAAGCCCGAGATCGGAGGCGAAGCTAATGTTCGTCGAGAACCTAACAACGCGAGGTCACGGTCAGAGGCAAACTCGTGGCCGCAGTTGGTCTCCCCACGGGCTATCAAACCTCTTCTTCCACTTGCTCCGCATGCCGCTGCCAACTATGAGCCTCAAGAGGACCGGTAACCGGGAGAGACCTGTGTGGCGCATGCACGCTCATGCAGGTCACCCCAGCGCTTCAAGGTCAAGGTCTTGCGCGAGGCCGACTACTACGCGCAACAGTCCCAAGCGATGACCACGTTGATCACCGTCCTGGGCCTTGTCGTCGGATCGATCATGGCCCTGGCCGCGATCTTCGCCGCCTTCAACACGATGTATACCGCCGTCTCCGCCCGTACCCGCGAGATCGCCACCTTGCGAGCCCTCGGTTTCAAGGGCGGGTCGGTGATCGCCTCGGTGCTCACCGAGGCTCTCCTACTCGGTGCGCTCGGCGGCCTCGCCGGCGGTATCATCGCCTTCCTGATCTTCAACGGCTACAGCGTTTCGACGCTGAATTTCCAGAGCTTCAGTCAGGTCGCCTTCCAGTTCCGGGTAACCCCCCGACTGTTCATCCAAGGGATCGTCTACGCCCTCGCCATCGGCTTCTTCGGCGGCCTTCTCCCCGCCTGGCGGGCCGCTCGCTTGCCGATCTCGACAGCGCTGCGGCAGTAGCGGCCAGCCTCTCGTCAGCTCGCTGCGCGGGCGAGTTGGCGATACCGGAAGCAGTCGACGGTGTGGTCGTTGACCATGCCGACCGCCTGCATGAGGGCGTAGCAAATCGTCGGCCCGACGAATCGGAAGCCGCGTCTCTTGAGCGCCTTCGACATCGCCTGTGACTGTGCCGTTTGCGCCGGCAACTCGGCCAACGACCGCCAGCTGTTCTGTATCGGCTCGCCGTCGACGAACTGCCACAGGTAGTCCGAGAACGAGCCTAGCTCTTCCTGCACATCGAGCACCGCCTGCGCATTGCCGATGGTCGAGGCGATCTTGGCTCGGTTGCGCACGATCCCGGCATCGGCCACCAGCCGCGCCTTGTCCTCGTCGGTGTAGCGGGCGACCTTCTCGATGTCGAAGCCGTCGAAAGCACGCCGGTAGCCCTCTCGCTTCTTGAGGATGGTGATCCAACTCAGACCGGCCTGCGCCCCTTCCAGAGTCAGCATCTCGAAGAGGTGACGCTCGTCACGGGCCGGCACTCCCCACTCTTCGTCGTGATACTCGACGTAGAGAGACTCCGGACCTACCCACTCGCACCGCTTTTTCAAGGTTGCGCCTCCAGCCATCCTATCTCTCGCCGGGCATGGCCGGCGACGAACTCCCGCCCACTGGCCGTCAGTTTTGAGCCCTCGATGGTGGCCAGCGCGCGCCGGTAAGCCTCCACGGCTCGGGATCGCTCTCCAACTTCGACATAGGCCTCGCCGAGGCTGTCCCATTGGTTGGGAGAGGTCGGGAAGAGTTCCGTGTTGAGTTCGAAGATCGCCACCGCATCCAGGAGCCGCCGGCGCGCCAGTAGCTGGTAGCCGAATGCGTTGAGCCTCTGCGGACCGCTCAACCCCGCCTGACGGTAGGCCGCGATGGCGTTCTCGCGCTTTCCGTCGAGCAGCAGCTCCGCTGGTCGTACGTCGTCATCGGGGATGCGTTGGCGCACGATGACACTGTTGTTCGGCCCAGGGAAGCTGAAAGAAACCGCTCGCCCATCCTCCCCGAACTGAAAAGTCAGTGCAATATTGAACAGCTGCCGGTAGAGCGTGTCGTCGGCCTGCGGGTAGAGCAAATCGGTGAACTCCCGAATCGTCTCTCTGGCCACCAGGTGGTCACCCTCGGGAGTAAGGCTGAGGATTCGATCGCCACCCAGGTCATAGCGGCCGGCGAAGGCCACGAGCCGTTCGGCCGGCAGCGGGGTCCAGGCCACCGGCTGCCGGGGAAAGCCCTCCCACGCATACTCTTGCGCCACCGTTCTCTCCACCTCCGCAGCCAGCTGGTTGGCGCTCTGCGAGTTAGCGACGAAGACCAACCCGTATCCATTGTCGCGATGGAGAAGGAGCCGCACGTAGAAACCGGCATTGGCACCGTTGCGCTGCAAATAGGTTGAACGGCCCCGCTTGGCCAAGAAAAAGCCGAGCCCCTGGCCTCCCATCTGATCCGTCGCCAGTGACTTCGCCAGTTCCGTGCCGAGAGCGCCCTCCTGGCTACCGCGGATGGCTCGCAGCAGGCCGGCCCCGAAGCGAGCCAGATCGCCGGCCGTCGCCCACAGACCATCCGCCGCCAGCTCTGGGTAGACCAAGAAGCCACCGTCGACCGGCGAGCCGTCCACGTAATGGCCGGCCGCGGCCTGCTCGCGATGATCCTCGGAAAGTGGCTGTTCGAAGGTGCTGAGAGACATTCCGAACGGCTCCAGCACCTGCTCCTTCATCCACGACTCGAAGGAGGTGCCGCTGCGATCCATCATCGCTTGCTGGACCACCACGTAACCGCCGGCCGAGGTCGCCACCAAACTTTGCGGCGCGATCATCAGATCGATGGGGCGACTGCGAGCCGGTGGCTCGCCGAGTTCAACCTGCCTCAACGTGGGTATCGCCATCGCCGGCCGATAGCCGGGGAAAGTCGCTACCGAGACACCGCCGGAATAGCTCAGTAGCCGGCGCAAACTCACCACCGATTGCGCGTCGAGGTCGTAGGTGGGCAATCGCCAGGTGGCTAGAGCGTTCTGGATCGGCTCGTCGAGGGAAAGCTTCCCCGCTTCGACCAACTTCAAAGCACCCACGGCGGTGAGAGCTTGGCTCAACGCCCCCGCCTGCACCAGAGTATCCGCCGTCATCGGCCGGTTCTCTGCCGCCACACCGTAACCCTTGGCCCAGGCCACCTCGAAGTTCTGGATCACCGCGATGGCGACGCCCGGCACGTTGAGAGACCGCATGCGCTCTTCGAGCGTCACCGCTTCGACGCCGGCCACGGCAAAAGGCTGGAGCAAACCGTTCTCGATCCGTTCGACACGAGCACCCAACGCCGCCGTTTCGCGCGCAGCGATCTTCCCCTCTCGGCCGCAGGCGAGTTGCCCGGCGGCCGACAAGAGGATGAACAGGAGGGACAGGGCCGACGACGGGCGTTTCGCTTTCATCGCTTTCCTCTACGCATGCACGGAGTGCTTCGGATTGGATGCTACTCGGACCACCGTTGTTATGTGCCGCGCAGTGAGTGGAACGTGTCAGCGGTGCAGGAGTTGCAACGCCGCCGGACGATCCTTGAGGGCAGTTCTCGGAAGCAGCTACTCGTCTAGCGGATAGCGACCGATCCGGTCACCCTCTAGGGTTCCCAGGTAGAGTTCGCCCTCGTGCGGCTGCGCCGAGGTGACCTCCCGGAGCCATTTGCCGTCCGTATCGTGGAGACTTCGCGTGATCTGTCCTCGCTCGTCGAGCGCGATGGCGAAGCCATGGGGTCGCGGCTTCGGCCACAGCGCGCGCGGCAACTTGGACAGCGCTCGCTTCAACCACGGATGAGGGTGCAACAGGTCCATCATCGGGTTGCGCACGGTGAACAGCGCGACCCAGAAGGTCCCCTGCCGATCCGCCGCCACACCATCGGGGAAACCGGGCAGATCGTCGATGAATATCTCGGCCTCGCCGGCGTGAGGGCCGGTCAACCAGTAGCGCCGGATGCGATAGCGGTAAGTCTCGGCAACGAGAACAAAATCTTCGTTCTGTGACAGCGCCACACCGTTGGCGAAGTACAGATCGTCCAGCAGAACCACCGTCTGACGGCTCGCCGGATCGTAGGCGAGAAGACGGCCGTGCGGCCGCGCTTCCAACAGATCGAACAAGTACTCCTGCGGCCCGAAGCGGTCGCTGGCGTCGGTGAAGTAGATGAAGCCGTCCGAGGCAATGTCGAGATCGTTGGTGAAGCGGAAGCGAACTCCCTCGGCCGAAGTGGTCAGCACCTCGACTTTCGCCGTATCGTCCACCCGCAGAAGCCCACGTTCGCCATCGGCGATGACCAGCCGGCCCGCGGCGTCGAAGTGAAGGCCGAGGGGCCGACCTCCGGTCACGGCGAAGGTCTCGATCGTTTCGTTGCCGATCAGGTCGAGAGTGATGCGAAGAATACGGCCATCGTCCGTACCGGCATAGATCCGGCCCTCACCGTCGATCGCCACATCTTCAGGACCGGCTAGTTTGCCCTTGCCCAGCAGCGAGGCCCGTTCCAGCTCCTCATTGACCATCAAGCCACCGACCATGGCCCGTGGCTCCGCCGGGCGAAAAGGGGCGGGATCGATCGCCGCCGGCGTCAGCAACAACCAACAGAGCCCGGCGAGCAATGCCACCGCGAGAAAGATGCCAAGTTTGCGCAGCATGAAGGCAAATCGTATCAGGCGATCGCTCCGGGAGCACAGTTTCCCTCTGCTATGCTCCGCCAACTGTAGGAGATCCGCCGACGCGGCGAGACTGTGCCGGTAATAATGGGGTGAAGCCATGATCCGTCGTCATCGAACGCTCATCGGGTCGCTCTTCCTCGCCGCGGCCATCTACGCATGCGGCGGAGGCGACCCGGGATCGGAGCCGGCGGGACAGCGCTTCGCCAGCATCGGCACGGCTCCTCCAGGCGGTGCCTTCTTCGTCGTCGGCGGAGCCTTGGCCGATGTGCTCAACAAGTCCGCCCCGGCTCTGGATCTGCGCTTCACCGCCGAAGCGACCAAAGGTTCGCAGGAGAACATCCGGCGGCTGCTGCGCGGCGAGTTGGATTTCGCCCTCGCCAACTCGGCGATCACCTACTTCGCAGTGCGCGGCGAAGGGGGATGGGATCAAAGCTACCCGATGCGCGCCGTGATGACGCTGGCCCCCAACGTGGCGCTCTTCGTCACCAAGAGCGACTCTGCCATCGAGTCGATCGCCGACTTGGCGGGCAAACGGGTCGCAGTCGGCCCTGCCGGCGCCGGCTTCCAGTTCTTCCAAGAGCCGCTGCTGGCGGCGCACGGCGTCAGCCGGGAGGATTTCACCGAGGTTTTCTACGCCACCCAGGCCGCCGCCGTCGACATGCTGAGCGACGGCTCCGCCGTCGCCGTCTTTCTGGGCGGCGCCGTGCCGACCGCCTCGATCACCCAGGCGGCAGCTAGTCAGGACATTCGCTTCGTGCCCCTGGACCCGCAGGCGCGGGCCCGGTTGAGCGCCGACTACCTCTTCTTCAACCCTGCGACCATCCCCGCCGGCACCTACCGAGGCCAGGATCAGCCCTACGAGGGGCTCGACGTCGGCTCGATGCATCTGATCACCGCCGCCGGTGTCGACGAGGAGCTGGTCTATCAGGTGACCAAGGCCCTCTACGAGAACAGTGAGGGGGTGAGCGAACGTCATCCCGCCGGCCGGGCGATCAACGCCAGGAACGTCATCCGCGACACCGGCACTCAGTTTCATCCCGGTGCCGTGCGCTTCTATCGCGAGATCGGAATCTGGCCACAAGAATGAGGCCGCGGCCGGGCGCCCGAAATTCTCTGGCCGGCTTTGTGACCGGCAAGCTTGGGATGGCGCTGGTCCTGTTCACACTGCTCGAGGTGAACTACCCGCGGTTGCGACCTCAATCGCAGCTGGTCATCTTCACCGCCTGCGGACTGATTCTCTGTTTCCTCAATCGCCCCTTCCTGGGCACCAAGACGACCGGCCGGCCACTGGCGGCACGCATCGTCGACGGCCTGTTGATCGCCGCCACCTTGGGCGTCAGCAGCTACCTGGTCACCCAGAGCCAACCACTGTTTCGTTCCTGGTGGGCGCGGGGGCAAGAGCTCGGCAACCGCGCCGGAGGCGAAACGAGCCTCGATCTCGCCGTCGGCCTGCTGGGGTTGATCCTGGTGCTCGAAGGGGCTCGCCGTGCCGTCGGCTGGACCCTTCCGCTGCTCGCCACCGTCTTCGTGCTCTACGCCCGGCTGGGGCCGCACCTACCCGGCTGGCTCCTGCCCCATCGCGGCTACGACTTCGACCGCATCGCCGCCCAGACCTTCCTCCACGGCCAAGGGGTCTTTGGCATCGCCCTTTCGGTGATGTTCTCCTACGTCTTCCTGTTTGTCGTCTTCGGCGCCATTTTGGAAGTGACCGGCGCCACCGGCTTCATTCTCAAACTGGCCCAACGGCTGCTGCGCCGCAGCACCGGCGGGCCGGCCAAGGTGGCGGTCCTCGCCAGCGGCCTGATGGGCTCGCTCTCCGGCAGTGCCGTGGCCAATACCGCGACCACGGGCACCTTCACCATTCCGCTGATGCGCGCCTCCGGCTTCCGCGCTCACATCGCCGCCGGAATCGAGGCCGCGGCCAGCTCCGGCGGCGCCCTGATGCCACCGGTGATGGGCGCCGGCGCCTACATGATGTTGGAACTGGTCGAGCCCCAGGTCACCTATGTGGCGATCATGCGTGCGGCGCTCATCCCGGCCCTGCTCTATTACCTCTCGCTGTTCCTCGTCGTCCACTTTCAAGCTCGGCAGAGCGAGGCGACCTCCACCGCCGGTGGCAACAATACGGCCCACAACAGGGCCCACGGTGAACGCACCGGCTCACCACCGGACGACCCACCTGACGACCTACCTGACGGCAAATCCGAAAGCGACACTGCAACGCCGTTTTCGGGTCTGATCTTCGGCCTATCGCTGCTCACCCTGATCGTCTTGTTGGTAGCCCACTATTCACCCTTCCGCGCCGTCAGCGTCGCCTTGGCGGTGGCCGTCGGGCTCGGCTTCTTCGCTCCCCGGCAGCCTCTGAACTGGCGCCGTTTGGCCGCCGCCTTGTCCAAGGCGGCCAACGATTCGATCGCGCTGATCTGCGCCGCCGCCTGCGTCGGCATCTTGCTCGGCGTCGTCACCTTGACCGGCATCGGTACGCAGCTGCCGGCGCTCGTTTTGCCCTTGGCGCAAGACAGCCTCTTCTTGGCGCTGCTGCTGATCATGGGTTCGACCGTCATTCTCGGCATGGGGCTGCCATCGGCGGTCTGCTACCTGTTGGTGGCGACCCTGATCGGGCCAGCGCTCTCTCAGCTGGGAGTGATTCCTCTCGCCGCCCACCTCTTCGTCTTCTACTTCGGCCTGATGTCGATGGTGACTCCGCCGGTCGCCCTCGCCGCCTACGCCGCCGCCTCGATCGCCGGCACCAGCGTTCTACGAACCGCGGTGAGCGCCTTCCGCTTTGCCCTGCTGGGATTCGTTCTGCCCTTCCTTTTCATCTACCGGCCGGCCCTCCTGGCACTGGCTCCCGACGGCGATGCGGCGACGAGCACAGCCGGGTTACTGCGCGTCGCGACGATCACCGCAGTCACTGCCTTGGCCATCGTTCCACTGGCCGCCGCCGTGGTCGGACACCTGTCCACTCCCCTTCGCCACGGCACCCGGCTGGCGCTGATTCTGGCCGGCCTGCTCCTGCTTCTGCCCATCGGGCCTGAACTCTCCACCGCGGTACCGCTCACCGCGGCCAACCTCGCGGGTGGTGCTTTGCTGGCGACCGTCGCCGGCTTGAATCGCCGGCGGCTGAGCGACGGAAGGCAAGGCGCCAACTGAGCGTCGAGTTTTTCTTACAAAATCTCTGTCACGCTCAACGGCTCCCATGACACCTCCCTGGATAGATACCAAGATCGTAGAGGGGGGACGGGCGTGGCAGCCCGGCGCGGTTCTTATTCCCCATGGGAATCGCGCCGGGAACCAACCCTCCCCCAGACTCCGCACCGGGCTGCCCAAGGCTGGCAGACCGGTGGCTGAGTCTGCTTTGTCCCGCGGTCGCGCTCGGTGGCTGTGCGGGTGAGTTGTGCTTTGCGCCCGCCGGAGCATCACCGGCCGGTTGCCGCCTCCTCAGCCAGCCGGCGCCAACCGCCGGCCCAGCGAGAGTGGCCGGCCGCGTCGAGAGAATCGGCCATGCGTTGTCGATACGTCAGTGCGTCATCCTGACCATCGAGAGAGCCGAGCACATCGGCGAAGCTTCGCTCGACGCGGCGCAGCTCCTCCAACTCCTCTCTCAGCTCCAGGACTCGCTCCCCCGCTCGAACGTTGCCCGCCGAGGCCAGCTTTCGGGGGTTGATCTCGTAGGAGCGTTCGAAAGCCGCCAGGGAACGCTCCACCAATCCGTCGCGCCGGTAGATCAGCCCGAGGTTGTAGAACAGCACGTCATTGTTCGCCGCCCACCGCATCGCCTCGGCGAACTGACGTTGAGCCCGCGGCCAATCGCTCTTTTCAGCGGCGACCCCCTGCATGTAGTGGTACTGGCCGACCAGGTTCGAGGTCAGGTAATCCTTCGGTACCCGGGGATCCTCTTCGCCGGGCAGTCGCGGCGGAAGCGGCGGCGGCCGCTGCGGTTCCGCTCCGGCGAGAACAGCTTGGAAGGCCAGCCCGGTCGCCACCAAGTCCAGTTGCGCGAGGGTCCAGTTGGGGTGATGGCTGAAGAAGAGAGGTTCGCGATCCGGTTCGAAGTGCAGGGGCGGCAACTCCGCGCCGCCGACACCCAGCGGGACCAGGTGAACATCGGGACGCACCTTCTCGACCCACTGCAGATAGAGCAAGACGAACAGAACGTTGTCATCGCTGGCCGCCAGGATGGCGCCCGGAGGTAGTCCCTCCAGCAGGGTGCGGCTATAGGCGTCGGCGATCTCAAACCGGCTGCGGTCGAAATCTCGCCAGCCTCCTAGCAACAAGGCCGCCGGCAAGCACAGGGCGAGGAGCGCTACGCCAAGAGCGCGACCCCTCACCGGTTCTGCTCCCACCTTGGACCTGGCCACCCACTCCACCACCCTTTGCAGGCCGAATCCGGCCAGCAAAGCCACCATCAGGTAGGCCGGAATGTAGTAGCGATGCCAGATGAAGAGATCGCTGCGCGAACCGTGGAATGCCATGGCCACGAAGTTGGCGGCGATCACCACCAGGGCCAATAGCGTCGCCGGCCGCCTGGAGCCGACCGGCCGGTCCTTGCGCAACGCCATCGCAACACCGAGTACCGCCAGCGCGCCGCCCAGCCACAGCGTTTCCTCACCGACGCCGAGCAGGAAGTTCCCACCGATCGGCACCAAGTCCCGCGGCCCTTCGAGCCATGACCGGTCCCAGAAATCCCGCCGCAACACGACGTCAAAAAAACGGCCCGGCGTCTGTGGATCCCCCCAATCGAGAGGTGGATTCATCCGCGAGCGCAGCGGCAGGTAGAGATACGGCGTCAGGCCGGCGGCAAAGGCCGCCAGCCAGCCAGCCCAACGCTTGACTCTGAGGACCGCAGCCCCCTCTTCGGCGACCGCGAAGACCACCAAGGCCACGCTGACTAGCGCCATGAAGGTGTGGTTGCTGGCGCCAAGACCGCAGAGAAAGAAAGCCGGCCAGAGTCTGGTGCTCCCCGCCTTCTCCCGGTTTCGGCCCGCCAGAGCCGCCCACAGGGCGGCACAGAGAAGAAGGGCGTTGAGAGCATAGACACGCTGAATGTTGGCCTGACTCCACAAGCTGGGTGCCCAGGCGGCCATCAGCGCCACGAAGAGGGCCACCGGACGGCTCAGCTCAAGGCGACGCCCGACGGCGAAGAGCAGGCTCGTCGCACCCGCCGCGCAGACCGCGCTGAACAGGCTCATGCGCAGCGCCACCGAACCGAGCGGCACCAGCCGGATCCACAGCCAGCCGAGCAGGACATAGAGCGGATAGCCGGACGGGTGGGGAATCCCCAGAGTAGCCGCCGCCGTCACCAGCTCTCCGCTGTCACCGACGAAGATCGTCCGGCTCGCCCCCAGCGCATAGACGGCCAGCAGACCGGCGAAGAGCAACACCGGATAGACCGCGTCGCTTCGCTGTTTCGGGCCGGCTCCCATGGCTCGCCATGCTACCTTCATCGCCCGAGCAATCCATCACCACCTCCAAGGAGCACCCGATGAGCGACACCCAGCACCCCAAGGTCGGCACCGTCGGCTGGAGAGACCTGACCGTCGACGATGCCGAATCCTTGAGCGCTTTCTACCAGCAAGTCGTCGGCTGGCAAGCGAGCCCCGTGGATATGGACGGCTATGACGACTTCGCGATGAGCGCCGAGGACGGCACTGCCGTCGCCGGCATCTGCCACGCGAAGGGTGGCAACGCCGGCTTGCCGGCGCAGTGGCTCCTCTACATCCACGTCGCCGACCTCGACACCAGTATCGCAAGCTGCCTGAAACTCGGCGGCAAGGTCATCGCGCCGGCAAGAACGATAGCCGGGCAAGGACGCTTCTGCGTCATCCAAGACCCGGCCGGAGCGGTCGCGGCGCTCTTCGAAGCCTCCTGAACGGAGCGGGCGCGGTTACTTCGCCGCCTGCTGCCAGCGCCACAGGGACATGGCCGGCAGGGTGATGGTGGATGGCAACTTGACGATCTTTCTCACCACCCCGCTCTCGGTCATGATCTCGAGGCGTCCATCCTCATCGTCGAGGCCCTGCAAGATCACTTGCAGACTTCGCCCTTGCTGGCTGAAATTGCCGCCGTAGATGAACAGCTGCCCGTTGCTGCCGCGCACCGCGTTGGCGCGAATCGACGACTCATCGTTCATCGTTGCGCTGAGCAACTTGCCACGATGAAAATGGCTCAGGAAAGCCTGCGCTGCCGCGTGACGGCTCAGCTGGCCAGCGGGCAGCAAGGCTCCGTGAGGCCATTCTTCCGGCAGGTCCTCCGGAAACCAGGTCCAAGCGAGGAAAGTGAGAGCCGGGCTGGCCAAAGCCTCCCTCACCAGGTCGGCGTGGGCCATCACCACGGGCCACGGTCTGGGCTCTTGCGAATGGGTGGCGTGGTTGTTCATGTGGCCTTGAATGGCGTTTTCCAGTAGCACCGAAGCCATCGCCGGACCTGTATCCCCCCAATCGGCGGGCTGGACGGTGAGATACTTCCTCTGACGCAAGCCGGTCGCCAACATTTTGCGGATGTTGGGTCCGGTCAACGGTGTGCGACCGTCCGCGCCGGCAGTGATACCTCCGACGCCGCGGTATCGATGCAGATCCATGGCAACTCCCGGAACCGCGTGCAACTCCCGGTACAGATAGCGGTTCCACGAGATGGCTTGTTCGTATTTCACACCCGGAATATCGGTCGAGTCCGAGGCGCACGCGACGACGATCACCTTGGGATCGACGATCCTCTGGCGAATGCGCCGCACCAGCTTCGCGTAGCTCAGCACGGCGGGGGAGGGATTGTGCAGCCCGTAGTGGCGCCATTCCGTGCCGGCTGACAGATAGACCCGTCCCAGCTCATTCCAGCCCGGCTGGCGCTTCATGTACTCGATCAGTCGGTAGGCGTGGTCGGCGATCTGCTCGATTGTCGCATCCGAGAAGACGTGGTCGCAGAAGCCGGGCCCCCAGCGGGGGTTCTTGCCATCGACCACCGCCAGCGGCACCGCCACGGTGAGGGCTTCCAGATGCCACATCCGGGCCAGGGTCATCAGGTCGCCGACGCCCACCACGGTGGTCTCGCACCAGGTGCTCACTCGTCCGAGCACCGAGACACAGTCGGGGCTGCGCTGCGACCAGGGCTTGGCGCTGTTTTCCCAATTGACCGCCCAGGTGGAGTAATTGACTCCCCACGGCCAGCTGATATTGCGCATGTCAGCTCGTTGAACCAACGGTGCGTTTTGCCGGCCCAGGTCCTCAATGAACTGCGCATGGGAGGTGTCGTCCATGCTCTTGGGAGCCACCGGCCACACCAGGTCGCTCTTCCACATGGCGCCCCAACCGATCACTCCCGGTGGAATCTCGCGCACCACCGTCCGTGGCGAGATGGTCAGCACCACCTCGCCGGCGAGCGCCGGTGTGCCGGGCAACAGCCATCCCAAGACCATCACCATTGCGGCGCAGAACTTGACCATCCGAGTCCTTCGACTTGTCATCCTTCTATCCTCCTTGACTGACATAGGCAAATAGCAAGTCGCGTGCCAGCTTGGCCATAAAAGGGGCCCGATGGGAAACGCTTGCGCGCCCGACCATCGGGCCGATACCAGGGAAACGGTAGCGCCCAAATAGCGGGCGTGGCTGCTAAGGCTGTTCTCTGCCTGCGCCGAGCGGCTTGAAGTTGAAGGGCATACCGCTCTCTCCAACCCCGGGCGAGCCGCCCAGGGTCAAGCCTCTCAGATCTCCGAATGTCGTCAACCGAGGTTGACTGTACGGCTGTCTACCGCCCGTTGTAGGCGCCGCGCTCGAAGAGTCGCAGCTGCCGTCCTCTCGATCGGGTGGTGTCCTCCGGAAATTCTGCAACGAGCTATCCTCCAAGGCCAATAGATCAACGGAACGAGAAGGTAGATCCAACATTGTAATTCGATTCACCGACAACCTCAGCGCACCACGCGAAGAGCCGGGTCGCCAAGTAGCGTCCAGCCGTAGAGAACGTCCAGAAGATCCGGGTGCTGCGCCGCCAATTCTCGCTTGGCTTGGAGCACCGCCTCGCCCACCGGGCGAGAGCTGAGCATCCACTCCATCAGCCGCCGACCCAGCAGGTCGGTCGAGTTCGACGAGGTCAGTGTCGTCGAACCGAGAACCGCCGCCGCTCCGCGGTCACCGCTGGCCAGCAGCTTGTGGCCCAGCGTGTCGAACTGCGGTGACACATGGTAGGTGTTCCAGCAGCCCCACTGCGAGACCACGGTCGGCCGGCCGGCGTTGCGCAAGCCGACCGCATCCGAGGCAGTGAACAGGTTGGCGAAGGTCCATGCGACCGGTCCGGAGTGACCGACGAAGTGGGTCAAGGCCACTCCCTCGTTCATCCGGCCGAGCAGGGTAGTACGCGCCCGATCGATCGGCTCCTGGTCCAAGTAGGCGGTCCAGGCAGACCAACCAGGCGGCAGGGAATCGATCACATCGTCGCTGATGGCGGTAAACGACAGGCCGTCGGCGGACAGATCGGCGACAAAGAGGCCGGTCCGCGCATAGTCGGCGTTGGCGTAGTCGAGGGTCTTGTCGATCATCGACTCTAGCTCCGCCGGCGTACGTACCGGGAAACGGCCGATGGCCAGATCCTGCAGTCCGTCGCCGTCGATATCGGCGAGCAGCGCATCCGAAGGGGTAAAACTCACCACCGGGTGGGTCTGCACGTAAATCGTCGGGATGAAGCTGATCGAGCCGATCCCCAGGTTGTCGTGGTAGTCGTAGCTGTCGGCCCCCACCAGCAGAACCATCCGCGTCTGCAACAGCCGCTGCGCGTCGCGCAGGTAGGCCTGGATGGCCAGCGGATCGACGACGCCGGCGCTGTAGCGCGAGTAGATGGCGTCGATATCGACCACCTTCACCCGATAGCCCTCGTCGCGACGCTGGTTGAGTAGCGGCCCGAGATGATCGATGAAGCTCGCGTGGCTGACCACCAGGTAGTCGGCGACGCCACCGCTGAGCAGGCTTGCCGTCGGGGTCGACGCGGTGATCGCCGGAGTCAACAGCGCCGCGACCGAACTGACCACGTGGATGGAAGGACGGTTGGCATTGGCGTACAAGAGCGCTGTCAACACCCCCGCCTGATTGACCACCTGCGGATTCGACACGCGGAACAATCGTCCCGCCTGCGCCCGGTAGGCGACCAGCGGAGTCGAGGTCAGGCCGCCCACCTCGAAGGTCGTACCGACGCCTTCGAAGATCAAGCGGTTGGAGCGCGCCCTCAGGGCACGCTCGAAGGTCACGCTGTAGCTGTCGACGTGGACCAGATCGAAATCAGCACCGGTATCGCCGGGCAGGGTCAGGGTCAGAGTGTTGGCACCGTCGTGCACCAAGCCGACGGGTAGGTTGGCCGAAACCGGCACTTCGACCAAGCCGTCGAAGGTGAGGTCGGCCACTTGTAGACCGTTGACCGACACCTTGAGGTGATGGTCCGGAGCCTGCGGCCAGTCGGTCACACCCCACACATTGAGCGTCAGGCTCGCCGGCTTGCCGGCCACCACACCGTCGAGGTCGATGGTGAAGTTCTTCGACACCTGCGTGGTGAAGGCCAAGAGGTCGGTCTCGTACCACGGGTCGCCGGTCGGTGAGGCGAAGCTGTACACGAGGTTGCGGTCGATCTCGACCGTTTCGACGTAGCTGGTGATCGGCTCACGCCCGGTCGATGAATTGCGATCAGCCGCAATTCGCCTGACGCGGTCGGGGTCGAGCCACAGGCGGTAGACGGCCCGCTGGGTGTAGAGGCTCTCTTCCGGCTCGGCGAAGAATTCGAGGAAAGCGCCGGGACCGAAGAGGCGCGACTCACCCGCGGCCTCGATCCAGATCGGCAGTGGGTTGCCGCGGTGAGTGACGGCGATGCGACTCACCTCCTGCCCGGTCAAGTCGAGGCCGGCGGCCACCAGTTGTTCGTGGGTAACGCGGTAGATACCGCGCTCTTCGACCCCGAAGTCGACCAGGGGGACTCCGCTCTTGGCCGGGATCACCTCACCCCGCGCAGCCTTGTGGAGGTTCTCGGAGAAGGCCACCGCGGAGCGAATCTTCGCCCAATCGATCGGCTCGGCGACGATCGGCTGGCCATGATCGCGCCCCGTTTCAAAGGGGCCGTGCATCCGCTCGCGACCGCGAATATCCAGATCGACGATGAGGAAACGCTCGGCGTCGGTCGCACCCACGCGGTAGGAGTAGCTCTGCGGCTCCAGTGAGTCGATGCGGTGGCTGCGGATCAACCGCTCGTTGAGCCGCTGCCAGCCGGCCGAGGTCTCGCCGTAGAGGTCGAAACCGAGGTTGGAGGTCTCGGTCGCCGTCGACCACTCGAAGCGCACCGAGTTGCCACTGCGCTCAGCGCGGAAGTGCGCCACGGTTACCGGCGTGGTGAAGGCGTCGAAGGCGTAGTCCTCGACCTCGCCGTCCGCGGCCAGGAAGAAGGGATCGGTCGGCCCTTTGCCGCCCGCCGAGCTGAGCCGGAAGCGGGCATAGGTCAGGGTCGCCGGCACGGCGGCGGCGGGGATGTCGTAGGTCAGGTTGTTGACCCCGGCGACCAGCGGTTGGCTGGCACCGCCGAAGAGCTTCTCGCTGGCGTCGAAGAGGCCGTTGCCGTTGAAGTCGATCCACGCATCGAGGAAGGCCGGGCGGCCGTCGACGTTGGTCAGAGTCACCGTCAGCGGGTTGCCCGTCGAACCGGCACCGCCTCCGCCGGGGCCGAAGTCGACTCCGTCCTCGTCATCGCCCTGTAGATCCAGGTCGTCTCCCGAGGCGGCGGCGTTGGGAACGCCGTCGGCATCCACATCGACGAGAGCACCGAGAGTGAAACCGGGAGTCACCGCGTGGGTGGGGCCATTGGCGGCACGGGTGGTGCCGTAACTGGCCGGCGCATCGCCGAAGTCGAACTGGTTGCGCACCACGTAGTCCTCCACCTCGCCGTTGGGCCACTCACCGGCGATACCGAGGCTAAAGGCCGGATCGTTGGCGGTGAACCGGAAGCGGTGGTAGAGGGGCAGGAACGGGTCGGTGGTGTTGGGAATGATGAAGACGATGACGTGGGTGCCGGCGGTCAATGGCAGGTCGGTGAGGGTGCCGCCCGTGGGGACACCATCGACGCTGAACAAGGTCAGCGGCTGGAGGCCGCCGAAGCCGAAGTAGTCGGCCCAGCCGTTGAGGAAGCCGTCGCTGTTGGCGATCACCTGCAACGAGTTGAAGGCACCGGCGAGGACCGAGGTCTGGAAGATGATGCCGTCCTCGTCGTCGCCGCCGACATCGGTGTCGTCGCCGTCGGCGTTGACGCTCGGCACGCCATCGGTTTCGGCGTCGACGCCCGAGCCCAGGTAGACGCCCGGAGCAATACCGTGCACCGCGCCGTTACCGGCCAGGGTCGTGGCATAGGGCGCCGGCAGGTCGCCGAAGTCGACACTGCGGAAACCGAAGTCGTAGGAGGCCAGCGTCGGCTCGGTGGTCGGATCGACCTGCAGGGTAG
Organism: Acidobacteriota bacterium; assembly: GCA_024277255.1. Taxonomy (GTDB): domain Bacteria; phylum Acidobacteriota; class Thermoanaerobaculia; order Multivoradales; family SZUA-115; genus SZUA-115. Next base: position 45,516 of record JAJRVQ010000192.1, read on the forward strand.
TGTCGGTCAGTCCTTGCGTCGCCAACCCCTGGACACCGGCGTGGTCATCGGAATCGAGCAGATCCTGCGTGGCGCCGGCACCTTGATCGATGAGGGTCGGCGTCATGCCCAGCGGTGTGGCGATGCTGATCAGGAAGTGCGGTTCGGTGCCACCGCCCACACCCGGAGTGGCGGCGATGCCCGTTCCGTCGTAGTCCTCATCGAGCAGCAAGTTGGCGAAGCTGTAGGAGCCGTCGGCCCCGGTCAAGGTGGCCACCGTCGAGACGGTGCCGTCCGGGTAGGTGATGGTCAGGGTCACCGGCACGCCGGGGATTCCCGCCTCACCGGCGTTCTGAATGCCGTCTGAATCAAAGTCGTTGAACACCCGGTTGCCCAGCGCTCCCGGCTCGGTGTAGTAGCCGAAGTCGGTGCGGCGCCGCAACCGGTTGGCGTCGGTCAACTCGCCCTGCGGGTCGGGATCGCTCTGGTTGTTGGCATTGCTGACCCCGAGCGAATGCCAGTAGCCGCCCAAAACACCATCACGGTCGGAGACGTCGATCACGTAGTCGCCCGGCGGCAAAAAGTCGAAGAGGTAGTTACCCGGATTGGCACCGTTACCCAGCGGCGCGGTGGTACTGAGCGTCCCCAGGGTCGTCGTGCTGCCGATGCGCCCTTCACCCGGATCGAGCTGGCCGTCGGCGTCGCTATCGACATAGATGTCGACGGTGACGCCACCGATCGCCGGCTCGTCGTCGTCGGTGCCGAGCAAGCCGTCGCCTCCCGCGGCCCCATCGAAGAAGCCGTCGGCGTCG
>JAJRVQ010000193.1 GCA_024277255.1 Acidobacteriota bacterium
CACTTCCGGCTGGGTGATGTCACGGGCCACCAGTTGCTCCGCCACCATCTTCTCACGCAGCCCGGTGAACTGCTCCTCGATCCTCATTTGCTCCGCCGGCTGGCCATGGTCACTCATCGCGCAGGCGCTCGAAGATAGGGTCAGCAGAACCAAGAAAGCAGCCACTGCCAGCACCAGCAGCCCACAAAAGCGATCGGCATAGAGGTCGCGAGCGTCCCTGGTATGCACGTAGGAAAGCGCACCCATAGGGCGAATACCCTCGGTCCGACGGCTCCGGTACAAGATCTGGGGTTTCCATCTCATCGCGTCCGCTAAGTACTGCAATCCGTGGGCCAGGCCGGCAGCCAACGGCGAACAGGGCTACAGTGACGAGGACCAGCACCGCGGATTGCCCTGCTAGACTAGCCTTCTTTGTTGACCAAGAGGGAGGGTGAGATGGATCGAAGATCGTTCTTGGGCGCCTTGATGGCCAGCCTGGCAGTTCCGCTTTCGGCCCGGCGGGCTGAGGCGCAATCGCGCCGCCGCTCCCGCCGCCTCGCAGTGCGGCCGACAGTGCGACCGACTCCCCCGACCAACCCGGTAGCCATCGCCAGCGCCAATGGCTTGGAAGCGGTCAAGCTGGCCTACGACGCGATGAGCCGCGGCGCCAGCCCGGTCGACGCCGCCACGCGCGGAGTGAGGGTGGTTGAACTCGACCCGAAGGACTACACCGTCGGCTATGGCGGCCTGCCCAACTTCGATGGCGTAGTGCAGCTCGACGCGGCGGTGATGGACGGCCCCAGCGGCAAGGCGGGGGCGGTGGCCGCCCTCGAGGGAGTCAAAACCCCCTCCGAGGTCGCCAAGCTGGTGATGGATCGAACCGACCACGTGCTCTTGGTCGGCGAAGGTGCCCGCAGGTTCGCCACCATGCACGGTTACCGGCACGAGGATCTACTCACCGAGCTATCTCGCAAGCTGTGGCTCTACTGGCGAGAGAACCTGTCTACCCAAGACGACTGGGTCGAGCCGGCGGAAGAGAAGCTCGACCCGGACGTGCGCCGCTTCCTCGAGGACCACCGCGGCATGTTCCGCCCCAACCAGACCGTTCGCCCCACCGGCACGATCCACCTTTCCGCCCTCTCGCCGCGCGGCGACGTAGGGTGCTGCACCACTACTTCCGGTCTCTTTTTCAAGGTCCCAGGACGGGTCGGTGACAGCCCTCTGATCGGCGCCGGCCTCTATTGCGACAACGATGTCGGATCGGCCGGTGCCACCGGTCGTGGCGAATCGGCGATCTTGAGCAACGCCAGCCACACCGCCGTCGAGCACATGAGGGGTGGGCGCCCACCCCAGCAGGCTCTGCTCGAAACCCTGGAGCGAGTGGCACACCTGACCCGCGACCCCAGGCTGCTGCGCGCGGACGGCAAACCCAACTTCAACCTTCGCCTCTATGCGGTCGACAAGGCCGGGCGATACGCCAGCGCCGCCATCTGGGGTGGCGGCCGATTCGCCGTCGCCGACCACAACGGCGCGCGCCTCGAAGAACAGGCCTACCTCTACGACCATGGCCGTCGCTGAAGCGCCGGTCGCCGCCACGCTGAACCCGCAGCAGCTGTGGGAAGGGCTGGAGCGGCTGGTCGCCGACTCGACCCCAGACTCGACCGAGTTGGTGTGGCTGGAGCGCGACCAACAGAGTGCCCAGATCGGCCATCGACACAGCGCGGACTGCCCGGGCGGCACGACCACGCGATCGCTTCTAGTCCGCGTCATCGACGCGGACCGCACGGGTCGCTACATCACCGGCAACTGTGACCTCGGGGAAGTGGCGGACGCGATCCGCCTGGCGATCGCCAACTCACGGGCGCATCGCCCGGCCAAACACCCGGTCAGCCTCCTCGGCGAGCAAGAGAGGCTACCCAGCCGGCACACCATCCCCCTCCACGATCCCAGCCTGGCCCGGCTCGACCCACCTCGGGCGCAGCAGTGGCTCCAACGCTCGGCGCGCCAGGGCGAAAGCGCGACGCTGCGCTGGAGCGAAGATCGAATCATCATCGTCAACAGCCGCGGCCTGCGGCAGCGGGCGAGAGCCACCACCGTGACGGTGGATGTGTGCTGCGGCACAGCTCCCGGCAGCGGCACGGCCAGAGCTTCGTCGCGGAGCCTGGAGGCACTCGACGCGCCGGCGGTTTTTCAGCGAGCGCGAAGCCGGCATGCACGATCGGCACGACCGAATTCGCCACCCGACACGAAGATCGACACCATCGATCTGTGCGGCGTCTCTACGGCCAGCCAGATCTTGCTTCTCTCCCCTGAAGCCACCGGCGATCTGGTCTGGCTGCTCGGCCAGGTGGGCCTGTCGGCGGACGCCTTCTACAACACGCCCACCCGTTCGCGCCTCGCCGAGTGGCTGGGAAAACCACTCTTCTCGCGCCAGATTCTCCTCCTCGACGATGGCCAGCGACACCCTTGTCTGCCCTTCCCCTTCGACCTCGAAGGGCTGCTGAAGCGCCCCGTCGAGTTGATCGCCAACGGCGTCCTGACCACCCCTGCCGTCGATGCTCGACTCGCTTTCGAGCTCGGCCTCTCCGCTACACCGCACAATCTCGGGGCGGCCGAGGCGAGACCGGGCCACCTCGTACTCAGTCCCGGCACCGCATCGCCGGCGGATCTTCTGGCGGCGGCATCCGGCGGCATCGCAATCGACCGCTTGGAGCGACTCGAAGCCTACGATCCGCCCCGGTTGAGATTCCGCGCCCTGGCCCGCGGCCTGCGCCGGGTCGAAAACGGCGAGTTGGGCGAGCCACTCGCCGACGCGACCTGGGAGGACAGTCTGGACCGTGTCTTCCGAGATGTCGCGACCCTGGGAGCAACCACGGTGGCCCAAGCCCGCGAGGGCGGCCTACCGCAGGGCGTCTCGGCACCGGCACTGCTCATCGCACCGCCCGGTGTGCGCCACGGCTGATCGCCCGGCTACCCCACCCGGCGTAGCAGGACCACGGTCTGATCGTCGCCCTGGGGTTGCCCGCCGGCGAACCGGCAAGTGGCTTGGTCGATGGCAGCGATAATCTCGGTCAGTGGGGCAGTGCGGTGCTCTTGCAGCAGGGCGAGCAAGCGATCCAGCTCGTACTCTTCGCCGTCCGGAGCCGCGCACTCGGTGATCCCGTCACTGTAGATGCAGACCAGATCATCCACCTCGAGGTCGAAACCATCCCCCTCGTAGCTGATCCCCGGCAACAAACCGATCGGCGGTCCGCCGGACGGTAGCTCGCGCACCGACCCGTCGCCACTGAGCACCACGGCCGGATTGTGGCCCGCGTTGACGTATTGAAAACGGCCCGCGGGTGGATCGATCTGGGCGACCAGCAGGGTGATGAACTTGTTGCCGGGACTGGACTCGTAGATGTGACGGTTGAGCAGCGCGAAGAGCTCCGGCCCAACGTCGTAGCGATCGAGCATCAGCCGCAGCGCTGAGTGCAGCGTCGAGACCATCAACGCTGCGGGCATCCCTTTTCCGGTGACATCTCCCAGGGTGAGCACCAACCGGCCGTCATCTTGCAGCAGCAGGTCGTAGTAGTCCCCGCCAACCTCCCGCGCCGGCCGATTCCAGCCGGCGAGTTCGAAGCCATCGACCGCCGGCACACCCTTGGGCAGCAACTTGCTCTGCGTCTCGGCGGCCAGCTCCATCTCGCGCTGCATCCGCTCCTCTTGCAGCGCTTGGGTGTGCAAGCGGGCGTTTTCCAGCGCGATGGCCGCCTGGTTGGCGAACAGCTCCAGCGTCGCGCGGTCCGACTCGCCAAACGGTCCGACACCGTGGCGGCTTTCCTTGTCCGCCACCACCAGAAAACCGCGTGGTACCGAATCGATATCGATCCGTACCGCCAGCAGGTGAACCGCCCCGGGAAGCACATCCTCGGGTACATGGTCATCGACGCAGGTAAAGCTCGGCCGAGCATCGCCGCCCAGGGCGTGGGTCAGTCGGTAGAGATGATCCGCGGACTCGTCGTCGAGCAGATACAGCGCCGAACGCCGGGCATCGAGCAGCGAAAGTGCCCACGCCAGGATCGCTTCGCTGGTTTCCTCGAGATCCAGGGTCGAGGTGATCGCCAGGCCGACATCGTAGAGAGCTTGCTGCTCGACGTTGCGATGCATCGCCGCGAAGCGGGACTTCTTGAGCCGCCGCTCGAGCTGCGCGTTGCGCACGGCCATCGCCATGAGAACTTCCATCGGTCCGTCGAGTCGCGGCGCGGCCGGCTGCCGCTGCGGGCCGCTGGCGACCGCCACACCGACGGGTTGCGGGGAAGAGAGCAGCATGCCGCCCGGCAGGTGATGCGGGTCCAGTTGGGCGACCGCCTCGCCGCTGAAGGACCGGGGGAAGTCGCCTTCGCCGCAGCTACGCACGCGCTCGAAGAGACCTTCCTCCTCCACGTAGAGCGCCGCCCCGGCCGCCCCTGAGGCGCAGCACCAACGATCCAGCAAGTGCGCGGCGAGGCCGCTGTCCGCGGTACCCGCGGCAGCCGCATCGAGAAAGCCGGACCAGGTAGCTTCTTGGGCACCAGCATCCATCGGTGAGGTCACTCCACTCGAGTGCGCGGTGAGTCGATCAGTTCGACAGTTCCGCCAGGGCTGCCGGTTCGTCGGAGAAAATGCCCGCGTACTGCGCCAAACCCATGATGTGGAAGGTCTTTTCGATCGTCGGCGTCAGGTTGCAGAAGGCGAGTCGCCCTTCGATCTCGATCATTCGCTCGATGATCTCGATCAAGATCGAGATCCCGATCGAGTTCACGATCTTGGTACCCGCCAGGTTGAGCAGCAGCACCTTGTGGCCATCCTTGATCAAGGAATCGGCCATGCGGGCGATCTCTTCCCCACCTTGGTTGTTGATGTAGCCCTCGGTATAGACCACAGCGACTCCGTCCCTGCGTTCTACTTCGAGCTTCAAACTCTCGGTCATTGCCCAGTCCCCATGGTCAGCGCGCCTTGGTCATCACCACTTGGGTGCCGTCTTTTCCAGAGTGAATTTCGACCTTGTCCATCATCCCGCGCATGATCTGCAACCCCCAGCCGCGCTTGTTGGCCGCCTTGAGTTTTTCCGTGATGTTGGATTCGGGGATCTCCTCCGGCACAAAACCGCGTCCGCTGTCGCGCACGGTAATTCTCAGCGATTCAGGCTCGTCATCTCCCAGTACGGCGAAGGTCAGGAAAACCTTCCCTTCCTCCGTATGACTATGCTCGAACGCGTTGATGCATGCCTCCACGACCGCCATCCGGACCTCATCAATCTTATCCGCCGCCATACCCATCGACTCGGCCATTGCGGTCGCAGTTTTGGTAGCTGCGATCTCCATGTCCGCGGCAATCGGAAGCGTCAGAGTAACTTCCCGCATAATCCCGTCCTCGGCCATCAGCTTCAGCGCTCTTGGCAATCAGGGAACTAGAAGGCCAGGTACAGCTGCATGAGATAGAGAACTATCGGATCAATCAGGTCGTTTGCCATGAGCCAGCCAAAGCTCAACACGGTGCCGGTGGATAGTAACCACCGGGTCGGCACATGTGGGATTGCGGCGTGTCTACGGATGGATTCTAGCATGGGACCCTCCTCAGGTGACGAAAGACTTCGCAAGCCCCTTGCCACCTTTGAGTCAACCCAGGAGATTCCGCACAAAGCGTTTATTATCAGTGCCTTACGATGACGCAACAGATGGTGCTTCAGACTGGTCCTCAATCTGTACTGAGACATTGTGCCCCTAGAATGGGGCGAACGCCAGTCAGTAGAAGATAAAGTCATCAGGGTCAATGATTTACGCTCATCTGAGAAATAATGTCCCAACGGGCTAATATGTCTCACTCGGATTCATTCTCCGAGAATGAAGGGGCTAGAACCCCTTGCGCAGCAAAGTGCGCCGGTCGAGGCCGAGAACGCGTGCTGCAGCGCTCTTGTTGCCACCGGTCATTTTCAGCACTCTGGCGATGTGACGGCGCTCGAGGGTATCCAGGTCGACCATCTCAGCTTCCTCCTCCACGCCCCCAGGCACCTCGGCGGAGCTACCGAGCAAGGAGCGTACGAGGTCGGGTGCGATCGAACCTTCCGCCAACGAGGTCGCGGCTTCCACCAGGTTGCGCAACTCGCGCACATTACCTGGATAGCCGTGAGCGATCAGCAAGGCCAGAGCCTGCGGAGCGAGGCGAGGCACCGCGATCCCCTCGCGAAGGCAGAAGTCCTCCAGGAAGTAGTGGACCAGGTGAGGGATATCTTCGCGCCGCTCGCGAAGCGGCGGCAAGGCGACGTCGACCCCTTTCAGTCGGTAGTAGAGATCCTCGCGAAAACGGCCGGCGGCGACCAGGGCCTCGACATCGCGATGGGTGGCAGCCACCAGTCGTACGTCCACGGAGACCGGACGCTGCCCACCCAGACGCACCACCTCACGCTCCTGCAAAACCCTCAAGAGCTTGGCCTGAATCGCCGGCTGCATGTCGCCGATCTCATCGAGAAAGAGGGTGCCGCCGTGAGCCAACTCGAACTTACCGGCCCGAGCCGTCACGCCGGTCGCCACCCCGCCCTCGATGCCGAAGAGTTCGCTTTCGAGGAGCGACTCGGGCAACGCGGCGCAGTTGAGGGCTATCAGCGAACCGGTGCGCTGCGAGTGCAGATGCAGCAGCTTGGCGATCAGCTCCTTGCCGGTACCACTCTCGCCCCGGATCAAGACGCTGACCCCGCGCGGCGCAACCCGTTCCACCACCTCGAGAATGCGTCGCATCGGAGCCGCCTGCGCCACGATGCGCTGTCCGCCGACCTCGCCGCCCCACTGGCTCTTGAGCAGCTTGTTCTCCTCCTCCAGCCGCTCGCGCTGGGTCTCCAACCGTTCCACTTGACGGGCGTTGTCGAGCGAAACGCCGGCCAGAGCAGCCACCGAGTCGAGAAACCGTCGATCGCCTTCCGAGAACGAGGCGGCCGCGCCGGCGCGAGCCTCCTTGTCGAGAATCGCGATGTAGCCGAGGAAGACGCCACGGTAGGCCAGCGGCGCCGCGATCAGCTCGCGATAGGGGCGGCCGGCCAGCTCACCACGGTGGCGCACGATGAGCCCACCTTCGTTGAGCAGATCACTCCACAGAGGATCCTCCAGCAGACGCTCCCCGCTCGGCGGCCGCTCGGCCCAGCCGACCAGCGAGAGAGCCCGCGAGCCGCTGTAAGACTCGCGAGTCACCGCCACCGCCACCGCCGGATCGAGCACCGCGCAGACCCGCTCCAACAACTCCTGCACCAACTGCCCTTCCGACCCCTGATCGTGCAGCGACAGAGCCAGATCGTAGAGCGTCTCCAGTTGGAGGATACGGCGCTTCTCCGCGAAGCTGGCGGCAGGTACGCTCACCGGTGCATTCTATGGCCAGTGAGCGGTTCTTGCCCTACAACTCAGGTCGGCTAGTCGACAGAGGGCAGTTCATCAACCTTGAGATCAAGATTGCCACCAGGAGTGAGAAAACCTGACTTGCACGAGGCTGATCGAGCCTTCCATCGGTGCAAGTCGTCAGCCGGCGCGATCACGGAGGGGCCCAAACAAGCCTCGTAGGCCCCAGGAGCCAAGCCCGGTAGCTGAGGGTCGTCTACGTCCCAAAACGAGACTCCTTGCCCCGTTGCCCAGCGCGCAAGTTCGGAGAGAGGCATTGGGCGACCATTCTGCAAGATCACTATCGCCCAGTCTTTCTCCAACAACTCTCTGAAAGGTGCTGGTGGATGCAGGCGGAGATTGCCCGATGTGGACTCAACTTCCAGAGTTGGCAAGATTCCCTCACTACCGATCGGGAGTTCGGAGAGCTTGAATCCATAGCCCGGCGTAGCCAGGGTCACCGCCACCGCGTACGAGGCTTCGGGAACTTGGATCTCGAATACGCCGTCGATATCCGTCACCGCGACCTCCGCCTCCGAGGAGCTTTGAGGAATCGGTGTCACTCGCACTCGGGCGCCCGGTAGAGGACCGTGGCGTGAAACCACCCTCCCCCTTACTCTCCGTTTCGCGACGAGTGTCAAAGTCATTGGCCCCAGACTTTGATCGGGCTGGAGTTGGAAGAAAACAGAAGCCGAGGATCTAGGGCCGGTAGGGCTGCTATCACTCGCTGAGACTTCAAGATTTCCAGGAGGCGCTGCTCGAACCAGGAATGTTCCGTCCTCTTCACTTTGACTTTCGATAACACCCGCCTCGCTGCTGAGACTCACTCGAGCTCCGCCCACCGTGGCACCTTGGCTGTCGATGACCTGGCCGAATATCTCCGTTGCCGGCAGCTTGATCTCAAGCCGAGCCCGCTTGCTGCGGTTTGCTACTACCTGCACACGAACCCAGGTTTCGAGTTCCAGTTCAGGAACCTCAATCTGTACCCGCCAGTCACCATCTCTGGGTAGCGGCCCCTCAAAAATCCCATCTCCAGCGGAGGAGAAATGCACTCGCTCAGCGCCAAATCGGCCCCCGAACCAGAGTTCTCCCGCGACCCGCTCCTTCCCGTATTGCAGCAGACCGGAAACATCGACCATGCCGAGCGTCACCGTCCGCTCTCCAGACGAAGAAGAAACCACCCAATCTGAATCTGAGAACCACCGTCCTCCAACCGAGTCCATCACCGAGAGACGAAACCGGCCGGGCCGTTGCTCTTCAACAATTGCCCACCCGTCCTCGAGAACCTCACCATCGAAGACCGGCTTGGAATCGTAGCCGGCTCCAAAGTCGAGCTGCCGTAGAATCTCAACCCGCCACGGTTGATGCAGCCAATCGACGGCAGGCTCCAGGCGAACTCGGATCTGCACCGGGCGTCGGAGGATCAATGGCTCTTGAAGTCGAGTCTCGGACTCCCGCCACACATCCACAGGGAACAACTCAGCGGCGGCGAATCCCGGCTGCTCCACCCGGAGCAGATACTTGCCGGGTTTGACACCAGTAAACTGAAAGAAGCCCCTCTCGGAAACACTTGTCCTGATACCGGTCCGCGCAACGCGAGATCCAGAAGGGACCATCGAGCGGCCAGCCTCCGGCGGTAAGAGGCTAACGACGCACGTACTAGAGTTCAGGGCCCCTTCCTCCACTTCGACAAGACCCCTAACGGATGCACCGCGGGCGAGCTTCAATTGGCCGAGATCGAGAACTTGCTCAGCAACGACTGCCACGTTCCACCGATAGACAGGAATCATTCCTGCAGTTGAGAGAGTCAGATCCAGATTTCCCACCGGCAATGAACAACTGATCTTCTCTGCAACGATGGGGCAAGAGGAGGAGCCAGGAGGTAGTCGTCCTTTCTTCAGCTCGCCAGCAGCGGATTCGAAGTGCACAGTTAGAGATTCCGGAAGGGGCTCTCCTTTCTCAGCCAGTGAGACGGACGCGACCACCGTGCCCGACGGTGCCACCGTGATTTGCTGAACCTGCACTACTCCGGGAGCACCCGCATCAATGTTCACGATCGGCGCCCAGTATCCCGGCAGTTCGACGCGCACGGACCAATGCGACTCAGCCGGCACCGAAAACAGAACTGGCCAACCGAGTCGCAGAGCGTGCCTGATCACTTCGCCTGCGTTTGACTCTGGTGTCAAGATCAACTCTCCGAGGCGCAGACTCGGCCCGCCGGAACGAGGTGAAACTGTGATTCGTAGCTGGACTTCCTCTGCGGTGAGCGCCGGTACCAGAGCAGGCCCAGGGATCGAAAGTTCGCTCAGCTTCCCGGCTCCAATTTCCACCACTGCAAGTAGTTCCGGCTCATAGCGGACAGTGGCTCGCTGCTTCGATTCGGCCCACACCTCCAAGGGTCCTAAAGGCAATGAATTCCAAGAGAATCTTATCCTTCCCGATTTCTCTTCTCTGCGCTGTGCCATGATGGAGAGCACCACGTCGTCGAGCGCGGAATTCTCGACATTGGCCAAGTCTAGCGACGGCTTCCGCAAGACGATGGTGAGTTCGGTCGAGGTGCTTGATTCGGGTTCGTCGAATCGGACATCGAGTCGTCCCCCGGGAGATAGTGCGAAGCGGCCGAGGTCACGCCGGGCAGAAATTACTACACCAGTGGCTCGATACGGGGCCAAGTCGGGCGCCGTGACCAGAAGCGACGTACGGCTGTCAGGAACACCGGATAACTTGAAGGCTCCAGTTTCGTCAGAGGTGGCACTACGACTTTCTAGCGAAACCTCTAGCGCTTTAGCACTCAGCATCGATGAGTGAGCCAGTAGAAGCGCAGCTTCGTCGATGATCCGCGCACCGCGAATCGGCTGACCGCTCACCTCATGGACAGTCCGTCCTTGAACCGTCACCAGTTCTTTCAGCCTGCACAGAGTCCTCTGCGATCGGCCAGCGTGAATCTCCAACCATCCCGGCTGAAGGTCCAAGGCGAAGCCGGCAGCACCACACAGCACCCAGTAGCGACCCGGCTCGACTGTAATCGGTGGCAATTCCTGGCCTGCCTCAGCCAAGAACTCAAAAGTCGGCTCCGCAAGAGAGGTACCTTGTGCAATCAGCGCCACATAGCGAGCCTGATCCAGCAGGATTCGACCGTCTTCGTCCGTCACCTGAATGGTCAGGTATGCGCTTTCACCGTAGGTAGGTAGCGACAAGCACAGCGCAAGAACACAGAGTCCTACCTTGACAGCGACAAACAAGGTCCAGCCTTACCTGCGTTCGGGATGGCTCGACTCGGTATTCTCCGTGACCGGTTGCACTGGACGAAACGATGGCGTGATCGAGCACGTCCAACAGCTCACGGGGCAATAGCCTCCTACCGGAGGCGAACAACTTGCACTCCCGCCGCCGCCACCACCTCCCGGCGTGACGATGATATTGAAACAAGGCTCCCCATCTAACCAGCACAAACTCTGAATCCCGAAGGAGTCTTCCAGGCACTTCAAATGGCCCCATTCTTCGTGGTACGCGCTCCTGCAGGTGTCTTGGGGAACTCCGATGAAGCTCTTGTACCTGCATTGATAACAGTCATCCTTGTAGAGCGTGGTTCCTGCGTGAGCCGTTCCAAGACTGAACACGAGTGCTGCACCGAACAGAGATCCAAAGAGCACCCCTTTGATCAATGCTTTCGCCATGGCGCTTACTCTCCTTTCTTTACGACAGGCTAATAGCGCATACTGTCTACAGTGTAGCATATGGCTCTCCTCTCGTCTATGGAGCCCCCCATTACTACCGCGCTGCAGGGCGGATGAGAGAAGGCTAGTCGCTCTCGGCCACCGCTCCCGCGACGCTCGCCCATTCTTCCGCCAACCCTTGCATGCGCTGGGTGTAGTCCTCCATGAAGCGCTCGCGATCACCACTCCATGCCACCGGCTCACCGACGAAGACATCGCAAAAGAAGGGCACCGGCAAGGCGGCGCCCTTGGGCATCGACTTACCCAGGCCGTGCAGGAAGATCGGCACCACGGCAGCCTCCGGGTGGCGTTGGGCCAGATGGGCCAGCCCTTTCTTGAAGACGGAGAGCGTTTCCGGCTCACCGCGCGTTCCTTCCGGAAAGAAGATCACCAGGTCACCCCGCTCGATCGCCATCGAGACTCCGGCCAGCGGGTCGTCGTCGGGACCGCTACGACCACGGCGCACCGGAATGATGCCGATGATCTCGCGCGCGAACCAGGCCAGCAGCCGGTTCTTGAGGAAGTAGTCGGCGGCCGCCGCCGGCCGGATGCGCGGCAAGAGGGAGAGCGGCAAGAGCGAAGCCATGACCATCGTGTCGAGGTGACTGTTGTGGTTGGCGGTGAGGATCGCCGGACCGCGCACCGGCAGACGCTCCCGGTGACGCACGTTGAGTCCGAGAACCACCATCACCAGCGGCCTCACCAGGAGGCAAAAGAAGGCGAATCTGAGCCAGCGCGTCATGCCTCTCAGCCCTCAATAGTAGTAATAATGGATGAAGTGGAAGAAGAGAGGGGCGGTGTAGGTGAGGCTATCGATACGATCGAGGATCCCACCGTGGCCGGGCAGAATGCTCCCCGAGTCTTTCAGCCCAAGATCACGTTTGAGTGCCGAGATCACTACGTCGCCGACAAACCCTCCCAAGCCGATGATGACTCCCGCCTGCGCCGCGCGCAACGGATCGAGTGGGGTCAACCAACGAGCCAAGAAGATCGACAGAACGAGGGTGGTGAGCAGGCCGCCGAGCAGACCGCCGTAGGTCTTGTTGGGGCTGACCGTCGGCACCACACGGGCGCGGCCGACCGCCTTGCCCCAGAGGTACTGGAAGACATCGTTGAGTTGGGTGAGCACCACCAGGAAAAGCACCAGCGAGGCTCCCCCCGGTGAAGCGCGCCCCGACGGCTGGCTGACCGCCGGAAACATCAGCAAGTAGGCCAGGTGGCTGATGCTGAACACGGTGATCATCAGCCCCCAGTGCAGCGTGCCCACGGCCCGCAAGAAGCCCTTGGGATCGCCGATCAGGACCATCCGCAAAGGAAGCAGAAGCAGCATATAGACCGGGATAAAGACCAAGAACATGCCGTACCAGGAGACTCCCACCCAGAGGTACTGCAGCGGAATCGCCAAATAGGCCCAGATGAGCACCCGGCGGTCGGAGCGCCGGGTCGGGATCATCGACAGGTATTCCTTGAAGGCGAGGAAGCTGACCAGGCCGAAGAAGCAGAGAGAGACGGTGCGCGACACGCCGATCGCCAACAGGAAGACCCCGGCCATTCCCCACCAGCTGGCCACCCGCTGGCGCACTTCGGTCAAGTCGACAGCGGGGCGGGCGCGGCGCAATACCGCCAGGATCAGGCTGGCCACGCTCAGCAGGGCGAGAATCGCCATCATCGTCCAGAATGCCGGGGTGACGATCAACTGGCTCATCACCCGTCCACCTCGCCCCGCAACTCGGCGAGCGCCTTGCGCCCGCGGTTGACGATGGTCACCACGAGCAAGCCCACGACGACCGCCAGCAGCGGCGCCAGCCAGCGGCCGGCAGCCACTCCACAACCGAAAGCCAGGCAAAGAGCTCCGAACAGGAAAGCACGATCGCTCTTGCCCAAGGGGCCGTCATAGCGCCTGGAGGCTCCGATCGCCAGCGCCGTCACCCCGGTCATCTCGCTGATCACCGCCAGCAGCACGATGACCACGACCAAGGCCGAGGGCCACCCTGGGCGGTACGCCAGCGGCAGATAGAGGGCAGCATCTGAAACCACATCTCCCAACTCGTTGAGCAGGGCACCGAGCGGTGTCGCCATGCCATGCTCGCGCGCCATCATTCCGTCGAGGGCATTGAGCGCCATGCGCACAAAGAGCGCCCCCGGGACCAAGAGCAGGACCCACCTTTGCGGCCACCAGAGGACCAGAGCGCCGACCGCGACCGACAGGGCCAACGCCGCCCAGGTCACCCCGTTCGGGGTCACTCCGGCTCGAACCAGCCCCCTGGCCAGCGGACGCAGCAAACGCTGGAAGGCGGGTTTGATGTCATAGAGGGTCGGCATCGTCGTCGGTGAGGAGCGATGAGCAGCTTACAGTTCGTCGGGCCGCGCCAGCAATTCCTGGAAGCCGTCGAGAAACCGGCCGACGTGCAGGCCGTCGGCCAGGCTGTGGTGAACCGCGACCGAAATCGGCATGGTCTGGCGGCCGGATTTTTCGCTGTAGCGGCCGAAGACGATCTTGGGCACCGAGTCGGTCGAATCCGCCCGGCGTGCATGGGCAAAGCTGGTGAACCGGACCCAGGGGATGACCGAATGGTGGATCAAGTCGTCGCGTCCCACCCGGGGACGCAGCAGGCCGTCGCCGCCACGCACCGCTTCCAGCTCGCGCTCGCCGGCGGCGGCAAAGGCCGCGAGGTCGTCCCGGTAGTCGAAGTAGGCGAAGCGGAAGGTGTCGTCCGCCATCAGGACCGTCGAACCGCCGTGAATCACCGGGTGGATGAGAACCCGGTCACCGCGGATCCGGTAGCGAAATTCTTCGACCCGGTTGGCCGCCGTCAACGAGCAGAAGAGGGAGGCCAAGAAGAAAGAGGGCCTCTCCTTTCGCCGGCACCAGGCGACGAGGGCGGTGACGTCGAGGTCGGTGCAGAGGTTGAAGAAGGGGTTGTCGAAGCCCTTGAAGAAGTCGAAGTGCTGCTTGCGCTTCCAGCGGTCGAGGTCGATGAAACGTGGCACGAAACCTCCCGAGAATGGGCGTTCAGCTCTTGGTGGCCCGGCGGCGTTTGCGGCGCTTCTTCACGCCCGGCAGGATCTCCTTGAGAAACTGGCCGGTGAAGCTCTCCCTGACCTCGGCGACCGCTTCCGGGGAGCCTTCGGCCACCAGCTGACCGCCAGCATCGCCGCCCTCGGGACCGAGGTCGATCAACCAGTCGGCGGTCTTGATGACCTCCAGGTTGTGCTCGATCACGATCACCGTATTTCCCAGATCGACCAGTCGGTGCAACAGCTTGAGCAGCTTGCCCACATCGTCGAAGTGGAGGCCGGTGGTCGGCTCATCCAGCAGGTAGAGGGTCTTGCCGGTGGACCGCTTGCACAACTCGCGGGCCAGCTTGACCCGTTGCGCCTCGCCCCCGGACAGCGTCGTCGCCGGCTGGCCCAGCCGGATGTAGCCCAAGCCGACCTCGTTCAGCGTCGCCAGCACCCGCTCGATTGGTGGGATCACCGAGAAAACATCCCTCGCCTGCTCGACCGGCAAGTCGAGAATGTCGGCGATGTTGAGCCCCTTGTAGTGCACCGACAAGGTCTCTCGGTCGTAGCGCCGGCCACCGCAGACCTCACAGGTGACGTAGATATCGGGCAGGAAGTGCATCTCGATCTTGATCTGCCCATCGCCCTTGCAGGCCTCGCAACGCCCGCCCTTGACGTTGAAACTGAACCGCCCCGGCTTGTAGCCGCGCATCCGCGCCTCCGGCGTCTTGGCCATCAGCGAGCGGATGTGGTTGAAAACGTTGGTGTAGGTCGCCGGATTGGAGCGCGGCGTGCGGCCGATCGGACTTTGGTCGATGGAGATGACCTTGTCCAGCAGATCGAGGCCTGAGATCCGGTCGTGGACCCCCGGTCGCGCCGAGGCCCGGTAGAAATGGTGCGCCAGGGCCTTGTAGAGGATCTCGTTGACCAACGTACTCTTGCCGGAACCGGAAACGCCCGTCACCACGGTGAACAGGCCGAGGGGAAAGTTCGTCGTCAGATCCTTGAGGTTGTTCTGCCGCGCCCCCTCGATGACGATGGCGGAACCATTCGGCTGGCGACGCTCCTGCGGCAATCTGACACTCAGCTCACCGCGCATGTACTGGCCGGTCAGCGACTTCGGGTGGGCTTCAATCTCTTGCGGAGTGCCCTGGGCCACCACCTCGCCGCCGTGAACACCGGCGCCCGGCCCCAGATCCACCACCCAATCGGCCGCCCGGATGGTCTCCTCGTCATGCTCGACCACCAGCACCGAGTTGCCCAGGTCTCGCATGCCCTGCAGCGTCGAGATCAGCCGCGCGTTGTCGCGCTGGTGGAGACCGATCGACGGCTCGTCGAGCACGTACAAGACCCCCATCAGCTTGCTACCGATCTGGGTGGCGAGCCGGATGCGCTGGCTCTCGCCGCCTGAAAGGGTCGCCGAAGCGCGGCCCAGCGACAGGTAACCGACCCCGACGTCGTCCAGAAAACTCAACCGGTCGCGGACCTCTTGCACCACCTTGGATGCGATCTTCTTCTCACGCACGCCCAGCTTGAGTCTTTCCGACCAGCCACGCAACTGACTGACCGAGAGGTGGGACAGTTCGTCGATCGAATTCCCCGCCACCTTCACCGCCAGAGCTTCGGGTCGCAACCGCCGGCCGTCACAGTCCGGGCAACGGTTGATCGACATGTAACGCTCGATCTCACCGCGCACCCGCGCCGAGTCCGTCTCCTTGTGACGGCGCTCCAGCACCTTGACCACCCCTTCGTATGCGCCTTTCCACTGATAGCTCGACTTCTTGCCGCTAAAGGCGAAGACCATCTCCTGATCCCCACTGCCGTAGAGGATCACTCGCCGCACCTCTTCGGGAAGTTCATTCCACGGTGTCGAGAGGGAGAAGTCCATCGCCTCGGCCAGGGTGGCGATCATTCTCCGACGCCAGGATTTCGAACTCTCGGGCCAGGGCGCGATGGCACCCCCTTCGATCGAGCGGGTAGGATCCGGAACGACCCTCTCGGCATCAACTCCCATCAAGCTTCCCAACCCTGAGCAGGTTGGGCAGGCGCCGTAGGGGCTGTTGAAGGAAAACAGGCGCGGCGCAATCTCCGCCAATCCGGTGCCGCAGTCGGCACAGGCATAGCTCTGCGACAGCGTCTCTTCCTCGCCGCCGTGGGGCGCCAGAACCACCAGGCCATCGCCGACCTTGACCGCCGTCTCGATCGAGCTGGCCAACCGCCCTTCGATCCCCGGCTTGATCACCAGACGGTCGATCACCAAGTCGATGGTGTGCTTCTTCTGTTTGTCGAGCGCCGGCAGCGTGCCGGATAGATCGATCGTCTCGCCGTCGATGCGGGCGCGGACAAAACCCTCGCGCGCCATCTGGGCCAGCTGCTTCTTGTACTCGCCCTTCTTCCCCCGCACGTAGGGGGCGTAGAGGATCAGGCGGCTGCCCGCGGGCAAGGCCATCACTCGATCGACCATCTGCTGCACGGTCTGCGCCCGGATCACCTGACCGCAGTCCGGGCAGTGCGGCACACCGATCGAGGAATAGAGAAGGCGCAGGTAGTCGTGAATCTCGGTGACCGTGCCCACCGTCGAGCGCGGATTCTTGGAAACCGATTTCTGCTCGATCGAAATCGCCGGCGACAGCCCTTCGATGGCGTCGACATCCGGCTTCTCCATCTGCTGCAGAAACTGCCGGGCGTAGGCCGAGAGCGACTCCACATACCGGCGTTGACCTTCGGCGAACAGCGTGTCGAAAGCGAGTGACGACTTGCCGGAGCCGGAAACTCCGGTAATCACCACCAGCCGATTGCGCGGAATCTCCAGGCTTACGTTCTTGAGGTTGTGCTCGCGAGCACCGCGCACGCCGATCCAGTCCATAGAACGGCAGACCCTATCAGACAGGCTGTCCCAACTTCGACCAGAGGTCGCAAGAGAGGTCGAGAAAGGGAAACGGCGCGGGTCCCGTGACCCACGCCGCACAGTCTGAATTGACCGCCTTGCCTACTGGAAGGAAGGCTTGCCGGGCAGACCTCCCGGACCACCGATAGGCGGTTGTGGCAGGGGCTCGGGAATCACCGTCGGCGTCGTCGGGCCACCCGGCCCGCCGGTCCCCGGATCCTCGATACCACCCCCGTCACCGCCGGCAGCGATCTCGGCCAGCAGTCGCTTGAGTTCACGGATCGGCGGTACGTTCAACCAAGTCCGCAACTGGCTCGCGGCCTTGTGGGTGAAGCGGAAGCCCTGCGAGGCATCGATATTAGTTCCACCGCTCGCCCCCGGCCCGAAGCTGAACTCGAAGAGATCGACCTGCGGAATCGCCGCGCCGTAAGTCTGGTTGATCGCCTTGATGAACTCGTTGGCGACGAATGCGTAGCCGAATGGCGTGGCATGCACTCCGTCATAGGAGAACAGGCCGCCGGTCAAGAACCTCGTGCTGTAGGTAATGCCACCGTAGTTGATCCCGTGGGCGGCGACATCGGCGAAGATCGCGTTGATGTCGACCAGCGCCGCGCCCACCTCACCGGCCACGGTCCTGATCACCTGGTTGTACTGATTGACCCGCTCCGCGATGGTGGCCAACTCGGCGCCGTCGAGGAAGAACTCGGTCCCCAAGGGTTGACCGTTGCCACCGAGTGCCACCGGTACACCGAAACCGAGCGCCAAGGCGCCGCTCGCCGGCAAGAGGACGCGATCGGTGGGCGCCAACGGACCATTCGGGCCGATGATCGGTACCGGAGCGCCATTGACCAGCACCGGCTGCTGCGTCGTGGGATCGACCAACACCGGCGGTAGGGTGGTGACGAAGGGGATCGAGGTCACCGACGGAATGTTGGCGATGACCATCTGCGCACCGGAGGCCGAGATGGCACCGACGATGGCGCGGAAATCAGCCTCGAACTGCGCCGCCGTGGTCAGGGTGACTCCATCGATCACGATGCCGGAGGTGGCCGCCGCCAGAACATCGTTGTTGCCGATCCACAGGGAGACGAAGGTCGGCCGTTGCAGCAGAGCCTGCTGCAGGGCAGTGGTGTTACCGAAGGCCGGGTTGCGCAGGATCAAGTCGTGCAAACCACCGTTGTCGTTGATCGTGCGCAGGGTGTCGCTGACCCGGGCTCCGGGGACACCCAGGTTGTCGTAAGGCCGCCCCAGCATCAGGTTGGTGGGGTTGCCCCGCCCTTGCGCGGTGGTGATGGACAACGGCACCAAGGAACGCAGCTGGAGCAGCGGCGGCAAGCCGGGCTTGCTGACCGTCGGTTGCTGGAAACCGGCCGCCGAGCCGGTCGCCTGGCGCTGGATGAGCAGCGGATAGCTACTGGCCTGCGCCTCATCGACCAAACCGCCGCTGGCGAAGCCCGCGGTCAAGCTGTCGCCGAGGGAAACGTACTTGGAGAAATTAGCCGTGCCGGTGTCCTGGGCGCCTGCCGGCGCCGCCAGAACACAGCCCAGTAGAAGCAGACAGAGTGCAAGGTGGATCGGCTGGTTTCGAATCTTCATAGGTGCGACCTCCTGGTCTGTCTTAGAACCCAACGGTCAGTCCCAGCAGGTAGGCGCTGGTCTCGTAGGTTCCGTTGAAGTTGTTTTCTTGCACCGTGGTGGTCCGATCATCGAATATCAGGTACATGAAGGCGACGTCGAGCGACCTCTTGGCGCCGGTGTGGCCATAGCCGATCGTGTAAGCGTTGCGGTCGGCGTCCGGCAGCAGCGGGCTGACCGTCTCGTCCGGCTGCGGCGTCTCGTCGAAGACATAGCCGAAGCGCCACTGCGAGGACGAGGTGCGGTCCCACGACAGGCCGACGCGGTAGTTGTTGACGTCGTCCCAGTTCTGGTTCAGCGTCTGGGTCAGCAAAGGCGCGGTGGGGAAGTTGATCTGCAGCTGGTCGAAGGTGCTCCACCCGGTCCAGTTGAAATCGGTCTCCAACCGCAGGTTGGGCGACAGAGCGAAGAGGAACCCGAGGCTCGCCATGTCGGGGAACTCCAAGGTCGCCTTGATCGGCAGGTCGACTCCGAAGGGCAGGGCCGAGGCAACCGCCGCATCGAAGGCCGGAATACCGGTCGACACCTGGGTCAAACGGCTATCGCCGCCGAAATCGATTTCGATCGTGCTGCGGTAGGAGAATCCCCAAGAGAAGCTATTGTTCACCTTGTGCAGGATGCCGACATTCCAGCCGAATCCGCTGTCCATGTCGCTTTCCAGTGACACCTTGGCCACCTCGACCGGAGCGAAGGTGACCGGAGAAATCTGCGCCGCCCGACGATCGAGTTCCACCGTCGAGAAGCGACCGGTGATGCCGAAGCCGATCCCCAGGTTGGGAGTCGCCTTCCAGCCGAGAGAGGGGTTGATGTCGATGGTCGTCAACTCCGCCCGACTGCTCAGAAAGCGTCCAACCCACTGGTCGGGATTGGACCACTCGGTGACCAGGCCGAACGGAGCGTTGAGCCCCAAGCCGAAGGTCCAGTTGCCGCCCAGCGGTTGCACATAGTAGATATGCGGCGGAATCACGATCTGGTCTTCTTGCGTACCCTTGGCGGTCGGCCCGGGGAATGGCGCCAGACCGGTGAAATCGGAATTGCCCAGGGAGATGAAGGTCGCACCGACCGCGATCTCCCGCTCCTCGAAGAAGGCCAGGCCGCCCACGTTGTGAAAAAGGGCCGAAGGATCATCCGCTTGCGCGGTGAAGGCACCAGCCATGCCCATGGCCTTGGAACCTTGTTCAAAGATGCCGAATCCGGCAGCAGATACAGCGGTGGGAGCGATCAGCACGAGCAGAACAATCGCCAGGGTGAACAACAGCAGGGTGCCGGACTTTCGCATCCCTCTTCCTCCTATTTGTGTGCGTAGCACTTTGACTCTGAATATAGAACGGGTCGACCAGGCAGGTTAGTGGACCACCTGGGAAAGGTCAACCCTACCCCACGGCCGTATTGTTGGGCGAAGAAAACAGCGACGAATGTTCTCGCCTGCTGCTACAGTAGCGAGCTAAGGAGTCAGCCTATGGAATTCACCAATGCCGTCCAGAAAGAAACCCATGAGCGGCTGAACGAGTACCTTCCCGAACTCTTTGAAGAGCCGTACTTCGACGAAGACAAGGGCCATTTCTACGTCAGCTACGGCTCGACGGTGATCGAGATCTCCAACGACCCCTACGGTCCGGACGAGGCGGTGGTCACCATCATGGCCTACTGCGTTCAGGGCGCTGAGGTCGACGACGAGCTCCTGACCGGTCTCCTCGGGCTGAACCACGAACTCTCGTTCGGCGCCTTCTCGATCAGCGGGCGCGACGTCTTCTTCTCCTACTCCCTATTCGGACGCACCCTCGAGCGCAGCAACTTGCTCAACGCGGTGGCGACCGTCTCCACCGTTTCCGATGACTACGATGACCGTATCGTCGCCCAGTATGGCGGTCAGACCGCCCTGCAGCGTATCCGGGACACGGGCGGACGTAAGGAGCGTGTGACTCGATCCAGGGCCGAAAAGCAGAGCAAGCGCGGGTAGCTGACGCCGCTATCGTCGATCGATGGCCGCCCTGGCTTCTCGGTCTAGCTCTTTTTCCCTCTCGGCCTGCCGTTTGTCGTGGAGTTTCTTGCCCTGGGCGAGAGCGATCTCTACCTTGATCCAGTTACCTTTGAGGTAGACCTTCAGCGGAATCGCGGTCAATCCCTTGAGCTGGGTCCGGCCGAGAATCTTGTCCAGCTCCCGCCTCTGCAAGAGCAGTTTGCGCGGCCGTTCCGGTTGGTGATTCTCTCGGTTACCGTGGGTGTACGGACCGATATGGGCTCCCACCAGCCAGGCTTCGCCGTTGCGAACTTCGACGTAACTATCCCGCAGTTGCACCTTGCCGTTGCGTGCCGCCTTGACCTCGGTCCCCTTCAGCTGGAGGCCCGCTTCGAAAGTGTCAAGGATGGTGTACTCGTGGCGGGCGCGGCGGTTCTCGGCGAGTGATTTTGGAGCGCGCTGTGCCATGGGCAGCGAATCCTAGCAGCCTTACTGTGTCGTTGGTGCCTCAAGGAGTGCGGCTAAAAAACCACAGACGGTACCTCCAGCAGCTTCGAGGAGACCTCCCGAAGTCCGCTAGACTCGATCAATTCCTTTGTTTCCAACAGTTAAGAGCGGAGAGGAGAATCTGGCATCGCGCTTGCTATGAGCCGGCTCGGGATGAATAAGATGAATGCGTTGTTCCGCCAAAACACCCTCTCGCGCGACGTAGCCACCTCTGGTATCGGTATTCACTCCGGCAAGCGCATTCAGCTGCGCCTATTGCCGGCAGCGGAGAACACCGGCGTCGTCTTCCGCCGCACCGATTGCGGCGGAATGGAGATTCCAGCCCTGGCCAGCCACGTCAGCTCGGTAGAGTTGGCGACCACGCTCGGCCGCGACGATGTGACGATCTCCACCGTCGAACACCTCCTGGCGGCGTTGCGCATCTGCAATGTCGACAACGTCATCATCGAGTTGGATGGCTCGGAAGTTCCTATCTTGGACGGCTCGGCTCTGCCTTTCATGCGCCTGATCGAGGCCACCGGTTTGCGCAACCAAGCTGCCTCGCGTCGCATCTTTGTGGTCACCGCACCGTTGAGTGTCGATCTCGGCGGCAAATCGATCAGGGTTTCTCCCTATCCCGGCCTGCGCGTCAGCTACTCCATCGACTTCGCTCATGCCGCCATCGGCCATCAGCAGATCGATGTCGAAATCGACCGGCGGAGTTTCGAGGGCGAGCTGGCCTCGGCTCGGACCTTTGCCATGCAACAAGATGTCGCCGCCTTGCACCAGCGTGGCCTCGGCCTCGGAGGCCACCAGGACAACTGCGTGATTTTCGGTGACGACGGCCCCGCCAACACCACGTTGCGTTTCGCCGATGAGCCGGTCCGGCACAAGGCTCTGGACGCGATCGGCGATCTGTCCTTGCTCGGCGCTCCTCTATGGGGACACGTCGAGGTCGAGCGCGGCGGCCATCAGCTCCACTACTCGATGACGGAAGCCCTGCGCAGCCGCACCGATTGCTGGACCTGGGCGACCGGCCAACCTCATGCCACGCCACGGCCCGAGCCGCGCAGACGGCAAGAGCCTGCTGTCGAGCAGCCGGCGATGGCTCTCGGCCTACTGCCCGCCTGACCAGCGCCTGACTGCCCACACTGCGGGGCCAGGTGTGTATAGTTCCGGTAGCCATGCGTCTACCAGCGCCATTTCTCGCGCTCTTTCTAGCCGTCCTGTCCCCACCCAGCACGGCGGAGACAGCGGCACAGATCCGCGACCTGCAAGTCGCCCTTGACGGCGATCAGATTCTGCTCACCGTCGACCTCGACAACGCCTTTGACGAACGCTGGGTGGAGCGGCTGGCCAGCGGTTTGCCTACGGAATTGATCTACGACTTCCGTCTGGCGCGCGACCGGCAGTGGTTCGACAAAGGGCTGGCCCGCTGCCGGCTGACCCTGATCGCGATGTACGACGCGGTGCGCAGCGAGTACTTGCTGAACTTCAAGCTGGACGGCCGGCTCGTCGACAGCCGAGTGATCAAGGATCTGGCCTCGCTGCAGCGGGCGATGACCCATATCGACCACTTCGCCGCCTTCTCACTCGAAGGGCAAGACAACTCCGTGCGGCTCCTGGTCCGCGCCCGTGCCGAGCTGGGTTCGCGCAACATCTTGTCCTTGATCCCCACCAAGATCAGGACCGACTGGTTCGATTCGCGCAAGTTCCGTCCGCCCCCCGTCGAGTTGGTGGAGGATTGATGAATCGCGTCGCCAAGCTGCGCCAGCAGATCCTGCGCTACCGCAAGAACAACAAGTTCATCGTCATCGGCCTGGCGCTGCTGATGATGACCTTCACCGCCGGCTTCTATTTTCTGCAGCGCAGCCGCGACCTCGACCCCTCGTTGGTCACCAACCGCGTACTCCTCTTCGCGCTCTGGTACATCAACGTCACGCTGATTCTGGCCATTCTCTTTGTCCTCGCCCGCGATGCCTTCAAGCTGATGATCGAGCGGCGGCACCGGATTCTCGGTTCGCGGTTCAAAGTCAAGCTGGTGATGACCTACGCCGGCCTGGCGCTGATCCCGGTGCTGTTGCTCTATGTCATTTCCAACCAACTGCTGCGCGGCTCGATCGATCGCTGGTTCAACACTCCGCTGAGCGAGATTCTCCCCTTGTCGAACCAGGTGGCCCAGGAATTGGGGCGGCGCATGGAACAAGACAGCCTGCGCGGCGCCGAAGCGGCTCTGGAACGGCTCACCCCGCTGAATCTCGCCGACCGGCGGCAGCGTAGCCAGCTCGGCCGGCAATTGAAGAGTCTGCTCGACGAGCGCGAACTCGACTATCTCGGGATCTACCTGGGCAGCAACTTCGTTCAGGCGGTGGTCAACTCGCAGGCCGGTATCGCCGATCTTCCCGAGCCTGGACGGGCCTTCCTGAGTGATGCGGTGATCCATGGCAGCATGGTGAAACGGATGCCGGATCCGGTTCACGGCACCCTCTTCCTGGGCGCCAGCAGCCTCGGAGCCCAGCAACTGGACGAGCCAGCCCTGGTCGTCGTCGCCGGCCGGCTGCTGCCGCCGGAACTCTCGCTTCCGGTCGAGAAGCTGATCCAGGCCCATCAGTCCCACCTTCAGCTAGTGGTGCAGAAAGACGACCTGAAGACTAGCTACCGGCTGATGTTCTTGATGATGACCCTGCTCATCCTGCTGGCGACGACCTGGGTCGGTTTTTACCTCGCCAAGCGAATGACCGTACCGATCCAAGCGCTGGCGGAGGGAACCCGCCGCATCAGTGAGGGTGACCTGGACTATCGGGTCGAAGTCGCCGCCGACGACGAGGTGGGCGTCCTGGTCGACTCGTTCAACCGCATGACCGACGAACTCAAGGCGAGTAAGGACTTGCTCGAGCAGGGCAACCGCACCTTGTCGACCACCAACCTGCGGCTGGCCGAGGAGCGTGCCTTGATCGGAACGGTCCTCGACAACGTCGCCGCCGGGGTCATCTCCTTTGACGACAGCGACAGGATCTTCACCTGCAACGGCGCCGCGCTGGCCATGCTGGACCAGGACGAAACGGAGGTGCTGGGCAAGCCGATGGCACAAGCCTGGGCCGACTCCGAACGAGCCAAGCTGGCCGCCTTGCTCACCGAGGACCCCGCACGCGAGCGGCTCCGCCGAGAGGTTCACCTGAGCCTGGGCGGAGAATGGAAGACTTTCGAGGTCAAGTTGACCACCATCCGCGGCGGCAGCGATCGCCCCAGGGTACGAGTCATGGTCCTGGAAGATCTGACCGAGTTGATCAAGGCACAACAGCTGGCAGCCTGGCGCGAGGCGGCACGCCGGATCGCCCACGAGATCAAGAACCCGCTGACGCCGATCAAGTTGTCCGCTGAACGGCTCCTCTACAAGTACCTGAAGGGCGACTCGGACCTCGGACCGACCTTGGAAGAGGGTGTAGAGACGATCACCCGCGAGGTACGCACGCTGCAAGGGATGGTCGATGAATTCTCCCGCTACGCACGCATGCCGAGGCCGCAGCCGGTGCAGGTCGATCTGGGCAACTTGATCGACGAAACACTCAAGCTCTATCGCGACGTCAAGCCCGGCGTCGACGTCGCGGCGCAGGTCACCGAGGCGGCCCGCGAGGCCTGGCTCGACCCGGAGCAAATCCGCCGAGTGTTGATCAACCTACTCGACAACGCGGTCGAGGCGGTCGAGCCTCCCGGCGCCGTCACCCTCAGTGCCGCTCGCGACAACGGGCGGCTGCGCATCGATGTGGCAGATACCGGCCGAGGCATCCCGGCCGACGCCAAGAAGAAGCTCTTCCTACCCTACTTCTCCACCAAGGGGCGGGGTACCGGCCTGGGCCTCGCCATCGTGCACCGCATCATCGCCGACCACCAAGGCTCGATCCGCGTCGAAGACAATCACCCACAAGGGACTGTCTTCTCGATCGATCTACCCGCCAAGTAGAGCCTCGCGAGAACTTCGCGCTCGGCAGGAGATCGAGGTTAGAGCAACCGCTCGGCGCTCCGGGGATTCTCCAGGCGAGCCCGAACCTCTTCCACCAGTCCGAGAGTCGCCCGCTCCGTCTCCACCGCCTGGCGGAAGAGCAGCAATGCCGCCATCGCGGCGTCATGGAGATCGCGGGACTCGAAGATGGGGACCATCTCGGCCACGAGCTGCTTGAGATCCGCGGTTCGGCCTTGACGCAAGTAGATGCGAGCAAGATCCATCGAAACCGCCGCCACTTCGGCACTCAAGCCAAGACGAAGGAACCCCTGGCGGGCAACTCGCAGCGCTGCCTCCGCTCGGTCGAGGCGTCCCAATCTTTCTTCGATATGGCCTTCCAGGCAACGGAACCGTACGCGGGAAACCTGCTGATTCTCAAGCCGATTGAGCAGCATCCGGGCACGGTGCATAGCATCCAGTGCCTCGTCGCACCTGCCCGCTTCCAAGAGAGCGACGGTCAGCTCCTGAGCCGCGGCGGCAGCCAGAACTGGCTCGCTCTGCGCATCGATGAGTGCCAGCCCCTGGCCCAGACAGCTCAACGCTCGTTCAGCCTCGCCTTCGAGGTTGTGCAACGCCGCCATCTTGATCCAACCGCGACCGGTCAGATGGCAGTCACCAATTTCTCGGTAGAGATCGATGGCCGCCCGCTGAAGCCGCTTGCTCTCCCCGACTCGGTTCTGCACCTTGCGCAACGTCGCCACCAAATCGAGCAACCGGCCGAGTTCGAGGCTATCCCCGGTGCCGGCCTCGATGTGCACCTCGGCGATGCGGAAGGCCTCCTCCGCGCCTCTGAGGTCCGAGTTAATCCGCCTGGCGTTACCCAGTTGCCCCCAGCAGCGCCCCCGCAAATCTTCAACGCAGCTCACGCCGTAGAGCGAGGAATCCAACCGCTGTGCAATCTCAACCGCGATCTCAGCGAGCACCAACGATTCAGTGCGGTCTTCAAAACCTTGACGATGGCTTTCCCGAATCAGCGCCTGGCAAAGACTGAGGCTCCTGAACCGTTCGCTGTTGGCCGCGAGCAGCCTCCGCCGACCAGCCGGCATCGCCAGAAGTTCAGCCAGCCGACCCTCAGCGGCGTGCCTCTCCGCAGCCACGACAGCCTCGTGCTGTCGCAATTGCTCGGTCACCCTATCGAAGGCGAGGCTGTATTCCGGGTACGAACTTCCGCTCTGGTCAGACTGGAGGCCGGAAGAATGGAGGTCGGGGTAGCGAATCATCCCAGTCCATCCCAGGGCTGCTGTTCTCGGCTATCGGCCAAGCAGGAGCACTTTCTGTCCAGGATCGTCAACAGCCAAGCCTCACGATTCCTCACCTCGTCCCACTTCCATGCCAGGGCTCGCAAGGTCTCCTCGAGCAACCGCTCGGCGACCACTGGAGACACACTATGCAGCAAGAAAAGATCCTTGAGATCGGGACGCAACTCGCAGAGGAGCTTATCCAACGGGCTGATCGCCCGCCGTTGGCCCAAGGCGAAAACCTGCTCGCGATCCTTGCGTAGACCTTTGCTGGGAACCATTAGACTAACGATCATACGGGATCATCACAGAGTTTGGCAAGTCTCAGATACACCAATCCCTCATTCCGCGAAGTTAACCGCGAAAACCTACCGCCAGCACAAGCTCGTCACCCGCCAATCAGGCAGCAACTCGGCTGGCACAGCTGGCGACTGTTCCTAACTCCTGCTGACACCTTCAGGGTCGATGGTCATATGCCAATCGACCAAGGCCACCACGAGATCCGTGATACTGGTAATAAGGATAGTCGTCAACATGGAAGTTCTCCCTTCCGTTTTGGCGGGCTGGATTGCCCACCCCCGTTATTGCTCAGCAGACAATGAGTGCCTACCTCCGCTATGGACACCCCCTCCGCCGGATAGCGCAGGGGACTCAAAACCGGGTACTTAGTGCCAGCTACAGCTTACGAGATGCGCAGAAGTATATTGGGCATGTACAGATGTGTAAATGGGGGCCGGAATCTTAGCGCGGCTCGCCCCTTTGCATCAAGGCCTACGGCTGCTACCGAGCGGCAGATCGGAGAGTCGCCCGAACTGAGGTCGTCGAGTTCCCGGGAGAGGCTATGATCCGCTGTAGCCACCACACCGTACAATCCTTCGTCACCCCTCCATCGATGACGACCGTTGTCCCATTGCCCTCACCCATCTTCGTGAACAGGCCAATCCAAAACGAGCAGTGCACTCGATCGAAGGAGAAGGGCTAATGTGCGGCATTGCCGGCATCGTCGGCGCATCGTTGCCCGATCGCCGGGTAATCGCTCGAATGACGGAACTCCTGCACCACAGGGGCCCCGACGACTCGGGCCTGTGGCATTCGGCCGAAGCGCACTTCGGCCACGCCCGGCTGTCGATCCTGGACCTCTCATCCGCAGGTCAGCAGCCCATGCAAGTGGGTCCTCTGGTGCTGACCTACAACGGCGAGATCTACAACTTCCACCAGCTGCGCCGGCAACTCGACGGCCCGTTTCGTTCCGAAACCGACAGCGAGGTCGTTCTCCACGCCTGCAGGAAGTTCGGCGCCGGCTGCGTCGACCAATTCAACGGCATGTTCGCTTTCGCCATCTGGGACCAGGAGACGAAGACCCTGTTCGCGGCGCGCGACCGGTTGGGCATCAAACCGTTCTACTACCGGCCGCTGGAGCGAGGAATCGCCTTCGCCTCCGAGATCGCCCCGCTGCTCGAACTCGGACGACCGGAGATGGACCGTGGCGCGCTAGCCGACTACCTGACGTACGGCTACGTACCGACCCCCAAGACCGCATGGCACGGGATCTTCAAGCTTCCCGCCGCCCACACCCTGCACTGGCGCGACGGGCAGCTTTCGATTCGGCGCTACTGGCAGCCGGAACCCTCGGAGGGAATCGTCGACGCCGCCGAGGCTGCCGCCGAAACGGAAGATCTGCTGCGCCGCGCCATCGAAGAACACACCTTGGCGGACGTGCCGGTGGGGCTCTTCTTGAGCAGCGGCTTGGACTCCTCCACCATCCTCGCTCTCGGCCCGCCGAACGCACTGACCTTCACCCTGGGTCAAGCCGATCGCCATCGCGACGAGGCGGGCCCGGCTCGCAAGCTGGCGCAGTTCATGGGCTCAACTCACCACGAGTCCACGGCCAGCGCACCGGATCTGGCGGTAGCTGTCGCCGAGATGGTCTCGGTTTTCGGTGAACCCTTCGGGGACTCCGCCGCCCTCTCTGTCTGGCTGCTCTCTCGCTTCGTGCGCCGGCACGTCAAAGTAGCGCTCTCCGGCGAAGGTGGAGACGAGGTCTTCTGCGGCTACCGTTGGTACGGCTCGGCGATGACTCGCCGCTCGAGCCCCATCTCCTCGTTGCTCGCCAGACTGGCACCCACCATGTCGCGTTTCGGCCGCTCTCAACAGCGGCGATCTCTCCACGGCTTGGAACGCTACGCGGCATTTCTCGGCGTCTTCACTCCGCGCCAGACCGACCACCTACTCGGACCCTGGCTGCGCGCCGAGCTCGAAGAAGAAGACCGGCTCTGGCACTTTCGCCGCTACTGGCGCGACGAGCTGCCGCTGCACCAGCGGCTGCAGTGGGCCGACCTGCACACCTATCTTCCGGACGGACTGCTGACCAAAGTCGATCGGGCGAGCATGGCCTGGTCCTTAGAGGTACGCCCACCGCTGCTCGACCACCGGTTGGTGGAGCTGGCATTCCGCTTCGACCGCTCGCTGCAGAGAGATCCGAAGACCGATCGCGGCAAGATCGTACTGCGCTCCATCCTCGAACCCCGGTTGCCACCTGGCCATCTGGCCTTGCCTAAGCGAGGTTTCAACCTGCCCATCGCACGCTGGATCCGCAAGCAGCCGGCAATCTGGAAGGCGGCGGTGGGACGGCTCCAGGCCAGCGGCATCATCGACCGCGTCACACCGCTACAGCTCAACAATGAGCAAACCTGGGCCCTGCTGATCCTCGATGGTTGGCTGGCGAAGAACGATGGAGGCTACGCCCCACAGTTGGAGCGGCGGGCATAACAGCCCCCTCTTCTCCCGGCCCCACCTTTTCTCCTGACTCCGCGTAGGTTTTACTACAACTGTCGGAACCATAGTCATAGAATGTATCTCTTGTAGAGACGACACTTCGAATTACTGCCCCAATAAAATCGGGACTCTTTCCGGGAGAAACCATGTCTGGCAAATCAATGCTCAGTGGAGCGCTGGCCAAGGCCAGCTCTTGTTGGATCTCAACCGCGATGACGGCCGCAATGGCGACAGCCAGACTGACTGTCGCAGTGCTGACCGTCGCAGTGCTGACTGTCGCAGTGCCGACCGAGGCACAAACCAAGCTCTTGCGCTTCCCCGATCTACACGGCGACCAGGTGGTCTTCACTTACGCCGGAGACCTGTGGCTCGCCCCCAGTACCGGTGGCCAAGCGCGGCGACTGACCGCCCACCCCGGCCAAGAGCTCTTCGCCAAGTTCTCCCCCGACGGACGTTGGATCGCCTTCACCGGCCAGTACGACGGCGACGAGCAGGTCTACGTAGTACCGGTCACCGGCGGCGCGCCGCGCCAACTGACCTACTACCCCGCGCTCGGCCCCCTGCCTCCTCGCTGGGGCGTTGACCATCAGGTTTACGGCTGGAGCCCGGATGGTGAGCGGGTGCTCTTCCGCTCGATGCGCGACGGCTGGGACCTCGGTGACACCCGCCTGCATACGGTCGCCCTGGACGGCGGTCTGCCTGAAGCCCTCGCCATGCCCTACTCCGGCGGTGGCGACTTTTCTCCCGATGGCAAGAAGGTCGTCTATTCGCCCCTGGCCCGTGATTTCCGCCACTGGAAACGGTACCAGGGCGGCTGGGCGCAAGACCTCTACATTTTCGATCTGGCCAGCCATGAGACCCGCCAGATCACCGACCACGTGCGCTCCGACCGCGACCCGATGTGGATCGGCGACACCATCTACTTCTCCTCCGACCGCGACGACAAGCTCAATCTCTACTCCTTCGATCCAGCTAGCGGTACCACCACCCAACTAACCCACGAAAAGAAGTGGGATGTACGTTGGCCGAGCGCCGACCCGGCCGGCGGACGCATCATCTATGAACTGGACGGTGAGTTGGTCATCTACGACATCGCCAGCGGCCAATCGCGGCCGATCTCGATTCGCGTCGCCAGCGACGGGCTGGCCAAGCGGCCGGCGCGCATTTCCGTCGCCGACAACATCGAGGGCTTCGCCCTGGCTCCCAAGGGCAAGCGGGTCGTCTTCGCGGCGCGCGGTGAGATCCTCACCGTCCCGGCCGAGCACGGCACGGTGCGCAACCTCACCCGCTCACCGGGCGCCCACGATCGCTCCCCCGAATGGTCCCCCGACGGCAAACAGATCGCCTTCATCTCGGACCTCGACGGTGAAGATGAGATCTACCTGGTGGCCCAAGACGGCCGCAGCGCGCCGCGCCAGCTCACCGACGGCAACACCGCCTACTTCACCGGCCTCGCCTGGTCGCCGGACAGCAAGAAGATCGCCCTGCGCGATCAGAGTTCAAAGCTCTACGTGGTCGATGTCACCAGCGGCAGCCAAACCGAGATCGCCGACGACATCAACAAGTTCCAGCTGGAGTACACCTGGAGCCCGGACAGCCAATACCTGGCCCTGATTCTGGCCGACCCCAACGACTTCGGCTCGATCCACATCTGGAGTGCCGCCGACGGATCCACCCGGAAGGTGACCAGCGAACGGTTCAACGAGT
This sequence comes from Acidobacteriota bacterium, assembly GCA_024277255.1. Lineage (GTDB taxonomy): Bacteria > Acidobacteriota > Thermoanaerobaculia > Multivoradales > SZUA-115 > SZUA-115. The sequence goes on from JAJRVQ010000193.1 coordinate 30,769, forward strand.
ACTCCCCCAGCTGGAGTCGTGACGGCAAGTACCTCTACTTCCTCTCCGATCGCATGTATCAACCGATGATCGGCTCCTTCGACACCGAGTACGTGGTCGACCGCGAGACCTACATCTACGCCCTGGCCTTGAGCAAGGAGGCGCCGCATCCCTTCCCGCCGCGCAGCGATGAAGTGAAGGTCGGCGAGCCCGAGGAAGAGGACAACGCCGATCTGCCCGCCGGCAACAAGTCGGACAAGAAGTCCCAAAAGAAGCGGCACGAAGCCAAGAAGAAGGCTGAGGAGAACAGCGAGAAAGAGGCTGGAGTCACCGTCAAGATCGACTTCGACGGCCTGGCGCAGCGGGTCGCCCGCGTACCGGGCGAGGCCGACAACTACGCCGGCCTTGTCGCCCTCGATAGCCATCTGTTGATCATCCGCGGCTCGCGCCCTTATTACGGCCGTGGCAGCGACCAACCGGTGGAACTGCGTTTCCTCTCGTTCGAGGATCGCGAGGAAACCACCGTCGCCTCCGGAATCAACGGCCTGGTCGTCTCACCCGACGGTTCCAAGATGCTGATCAGCAGCAACGGTTCCTTCCAACTGATGGACGCCTCTCCCGCCGGCAAAGACTCCGGCAAACCGGTCTCGACCGCCGGCTTGAGCGTCGACCGGGTACCCGCCGAGGAATGGAGGGAGATCTTCCATGCCGTCTGGCGCCACTTCCGCGACTTCTTCTACGTCGAGAACATGCACGGCTACGACTGGCCGGCACTGCGAGCGCAATACGAGCCGCTGCTCGAACACGTCGAGCATCGCTCCGACCTCACCTACATCTTGACCGAGATGATCTCCGAGTTGTCGACCTCCCACTCCTACATCGCCGGCGGCGACTACGAGATGCCCGATCGCCCCCACGCCGCCCTGCTCGGCGCGAGGTTCGAAGTCGATGCCGCCAACAACCGCTACCGGATCTCCGAGATCATGCAGGGAGACAACGCCGAGACCACCTACCGCTCACCGCTGACCGAGGTCGGCGTCAACATTGCAGCCGGCGACTACCTGCTGGCGATCAACGGCGAGGAGTTGACCGGGGACGACAACCCCTACCGGTTGCTGCGCCATGCCGGAGCGGCACCGGTCGAGCTGACGGTGAACTCGAAGCCTTCCTTCGACGGCTCGCGCCGGGTGAGTGTCGAGTCCATCGACAGTGAAGACGACCTGATCTACCTCGCCTGGATCGAGGGTAATCGGCGCTACGTGGAAGAGCGCAGCGACGGCCGGCTCGGCTACCTGCACATCCCGGACATGGGCGCCGCCGGGATCCGCGAGTTCATCAAGCATTTCTACTCCCAGGTGCGCAAGGAGGGGCTGGTGATCGATGTGCGATCCAACGGCGGCGGCAACGTCTCACAGATGATCATCGAGCGTCTCGCCCGCAAGCTGCTGATGGTCGACTTCGAGCGCAACGTCGATGGTCCCGAAACCTACCCGGCGGTGGTCTTTCCCGGCCACATGGTCTGCCTGCTCGACGAAGACACCGCCTCCGACGGCGATCAATTCTCCTACGTCTTCCGCGAAGCCGGTCTGGGACCGCTGATCGGCAAGCGTTCCTGGGGCGGCGTGGTCGGCATCTACGGCGGACCGCCGCTGATGGACGGCGGCGCGGTCAGCATCCCCGAAGCCGGCAGTACCAACCCGCAGGGCGAGTGGGTGATGGAAGGCTACGGTGTCGCCCCCGACATCGAGGTCGACAACGACCCCGCCGAAGTGATCAAGGGCCGCGACCAGCAGTTGGAGAAGGGCGTCGACGTCCTGCTGGCCAAGATCGAGCAAGAGCCGCGTAAACTGCCGCAGCGGCCCGCGCCGCCGGTGAAGGCACCCTAAGAGAGGAGGATGAATGAGCCGTCTGCGAGCCACAGCATGGATCTCGGCCGGCCTGGCGCTCACCCTCGCCGGGTCGGTCTCGTCGCAGGACTTCTCCCGCGACAAGTTCCGCCAACTGGAAGAGCTGCTGCCGACCGCCAACGCCTACCGCACCGCCTCCGGTGCGCCGGGCCACGGCTACTGGCAGCAGCGGGCCGACTACCGCATCGACGTCGAACTCGACGACGAGAGCCAGCGCATCACCGGTTCCGAGGTGGTCACCTACTACAACCGCTCACCCGACGCGCTGAGCTACCTGTGGCTGCAACTCGACCCCAACCTCTGGGCGCCGGACGCCGACGGGCGCGCCGTACCGCGAGAACCCGACTTCGAAGAATTCGGCTACGGCACCCTGCGCCGCATGCTGCTGCTCGAGAAGTTCGGCGGCGGGATCACCGTCGAAGCGGTGCGTGACGGCAGCGGCGGCGCACTGCCCTACACCATCGTCAAGACGATGATGCGCATCGATTTGCCGCAACCGCTCGCCGCCGGCGAACAGCTGACCTTCGAGGTCGACTGGTGGTTCACCGTCAACGACGCCGACGACATCGGCGGCCGCAGCGGCTGGGAGTTCTTCAAAGAGGACGGCAACTACATCTACGAAATCGCCCAGTGGTTCCCCCGCATGGCCGCCTACACCGACGTCAACGGCTGGATGCACAAGCAGTTCCTCGGCCGTGGTGAGTTCACTCTGGAATTGGGCGACTACCAGGTGAACATCACCGTTCCGGACGACCACATCGTGGCCGCCACCGGTGTGCTGCAGAACCCGGAAGAGGTGCTCACCCAAGCCCAGCGGCTACGTTTGCATGAGGCGGCAACGGCCGAGAGGCCGATCTTCATCGTCACTCCCGAAGAGGCGCTGGGCAACGAGGCAACCCCTCCACACGGCAAGAAAACCTGGACCTTCCACGCCAAGAACGTCCGCGACTTCGCCTTCGCCTCGTCGCGCAAGTTCATCTGGGACGCCCAAGGCCACAACGTTGGCGGCAACCCGGTGCTCGCCATGTCCTTCTTCCCGAAGGAGGGCGAGCCGCTGTGGAGCCGCTACTCCACCCACGCCATCATCCACACCCTGAACGTCTACTCGCGCTACACCTTCGACTACCCCTACCCGGTGGCGATCTCGGTCAACGGCCCGGTCGGCGGGATGGAATACCCGATGATCTGCTTCAACGGGCCTCGCCCCGAGAAGGACAAGACCTACCGCGAGCGCACCAAGTACGGACTGATCTCGGTGATCATCCACGAGGTCGGCCACAACTACTTCCCGATGATCGTCAATTCGGACGAGCGCCAGTGGACCTGGATGGACGAGGGACTCAATACCTTCCTACAAACGCTCAGCGAAGCGGAATGGGAAGAGGACTACCCCTCGCGCCGTGGTGAGCCGCAGGGGATCGCCGAGTACATGACGAGCGAAAACCAAGTGCCGATCATGACCAACTCGGAGTCGCTGCTGCAATTCGGCAACAACGCCTACGCCAAACCGGCGACCGCCCTGCACATCCTGCGCGAGTCGATCCTCGGTCGAGAACTCTTCGACTTCGCCTTCCAGCAGTACGCCCGGCGGTGGAAGTTCAAACGGCCGATGCCGGCCGACTTCTTTCGCACCCTGGAAGACGCCTCCGGCATCGATCTCGACTGGTTCTGGCGCGGCTGGTTTTACACCACCGACCACGTCGACATCGCCATCAACCAGGTGCGCCAGTTCGAACTCGACAGCCGCGACCCCGAGATCGAAAAAGCCAAGGACCGCCAAAAGGATGCGCAGGAGCCGGAGACCCTCGGCGAGCAACGCAACAAAGCTCTGCCCAAACGGGTCGACCAGTACGAGGAACTCAAAGACTTCTACAACCGCTATGACGAGTTCGCGGTCACCCAGCAGGACCGCGAAGAATACGAGAAACTGATCGAGCGGTTGAAGGTGGAAGACGAAGGCGACGAATACCTGCTGAAAACCGAGCGCAACTTCTTCCTCATCGAGCTCGAAAACCTCGGTGGCCTGGTGATGCCGGTCATCCTGGAAGTCGAATACACCGACGGCAGCCACGAGGAGCTGCGCCTGCCGGCCGAGATCTGGCGCTACGACCCGGAGAAGGTCGGCAAATTGATCATGACCGAGAAGGTCATCGCCTCGATCACCCTGGACCCACACCGCGAAACGGCCGACTCCGATCTCGACAACAACTATTGGCCTAGAAAGCCGATCAAGTCACGCTTCCAACTGTTCAAACGCAAGCGGCCACCCAACGCGATGCAAGAGGCCAAAGATGCCAAGGAAAAGGCGCAAGAAAAGGCCAAGGAAATGGGCAAGAGCAAGAAGAAAAAGAAGAAGCCCAGCGAGCTACGCAGGTGACCTGGCGGCGAAGTCTTGGGTTCGCCTGGGCATGGTGCGCCCTCTGGGTTGGCCCGGCCCTCGCCCATCCGTACCACGCGAGTCTGAGCGAGGCCGAGTACAACCCCAAGACGTGCAGCCTCGAAGTCGCCTTCAAGGTCCTCACCCACGACCTTGAACGAGCCCTGGTCCACCACTTCGGCAAGAAGAAGGCCCTTCCCCTGGAAGAAGCCGACCGACAGATCGCCCTTTACCTCGCGGAAGTCTTTCGCCTCCACTGCCCGGGCCCCTCCCCTCCCACCTTGGTTTGGATCGGTAAGGAAATCGAGATCAGAGAGACCTGGCTCTACTTCGAGTTCCCCTTACCGCACGACCTCGCCGGCTGCACCATCGAAAACCGCTTCCTCTTCGATCAAGAACCCACCCAACTCAACACCCTCCAGCTCAAGATCGGCACAAGGACCACCACGGTGAACCTGAGCCGAGAGCGACCGGAGTACGTTGTGGGGAGAGAAGACTGAGGAGCAAGAAGAGCGATGCCAGCGACTACGCCCTCGACTCTCGGTGAACTCCTAGCCTGGAGTTACGCCAACCTTGGGATGGCGCACGCTGCCCTCAGGGACGAAAGCAGCGACTATGGCCGCACTCACTTCATGATTCGCGCCAAGCTCTACAAAGGTCTACGCACGGGTTCCATGAAGATGCGGCCATTGCTGGATGACGATCGAGTCAAGATGACAGCACCCCGCGGGTGTGCCTACTGCGGTTCTGATCTCCCCCTGACCCTCGACCACTTGATACCCCGCTCCGCCGGGGGACCCGATTCCGCGGACAACAGCGTCTGGGCTTGCAGGCGATGCAATAGCTCAAAGCACAACAACGACATGCTCTCCTGGTGGTTCAGGCACAACGGCGACCGCTTCCCGCCACTGCTCCTCATTCGTCGATATCTCAAGGTCGCCACACAGCTCGCAAGGCGAGCCGAACTGATGGAGCGCACCCTGGATTCCATAGAGGCGGCACCGTTCGACATTTCCTCGATTCCCACCAAGTATCCCGCCCCCGCCCAGCTGTGCCTCTGGGCGACGCTCGACCAACGAGGTTCTGAGCGGTAGAGACAATATGAGAGACCTGCCGTCTGGGTGTACTCACCGGTAGCGCCTCAGGTTGACGGTGGGTAGCAGACGGATGGCTCCCGCGCCCACCCATAGCGAAGCGAGAACGGACGTGGCCCGACAGCTCCGATGCGGAGACCGCGGAGAGTCCCGCCATCAAACTGAGCTACTACCGAACCGCGGAGCTGGATCCGAGGGCCGCGATCAGGCCGAGCGCAGATGGCGGGGCGGCGCCTCGTTCGGGCGGTTGCGAGCTCGCTCGATGGCGCCGTTCAAATCCGACCACAGATCCTCAGGCGCCTCCAGACCCACCGAGATGCGCAGCAGGCCATCGGTGATGCCGAGTTGCCGCCGGATCTCGGGATCGACCGTGCGATGGGTCAGCCCCGCGGGGTGCTCAATCAGGCTGTCCACCGACCCCAGGCTCACCGCCGGGGTCAGCATGCGCACTTCCGTCACGATGCGGGCAGCCACATCGTAGCCACCCTCGACCTCGAAGGCGATCATGCTGCCAGGCCCCTTCATCTGCCGGCCGACCAGCCTTTGCGGATCGCCTGCCGCAAGGCCGGGATAGAGGACGCCCTTGACCGCCGGATGGTCGGCGAGCCGCCTCGCCAGCAGTTGAGCCGAGCGCTGAGCACGCTCGACGCGCACCGGCAGGGTCTGCAAGCCGCGATGCAGCAAATAGCCGGCCAACGGGTAGAGCACCGCGCCGGTGAGGATCCGCACCTTGCGCAAGCGGTGCGCCCACTCCTCATCCGTCGCCACCACCCCACCCATGAGATCCCCGTGACCGCCCAGGAACTTGGTGGCACTGTGCACCACCAGGCGTGCTCCATGCTCGAGCGGACGTTGGAGAATCGGAGTGGCGAAGGTGGAGTCGACGAGCACCGGCACCGAGCCGGCCTGCCTCACCACATCTTCGATGTCGACCAGGGCGAGAGTCGGGTTGGCCGGCGTCTCCAAGATCACCAGGGAGGTGTCCGGGCGGCAGGCGGCCGCGATGCCTTCGGCTTCGGCGAAGGTGACGTCGAGCGGCAGCAGACCGCTAGTCAGCAGGTGGTCCGTGCCGCCGTAGAGAGGGCGCACCGCCACCACATGGCCGCCGTCCGCGCGGGCAGCCAGGAGACAGGCCGTCAGCACCGCCATCCCCGAACTGAACGCCACCGCATCGGCAGCTCCTTCGAGTTCAGCCAGAGCGGTCTCAAAGCGGCGGACGGTCGGATTGCTCAGCCGCGCGTAGATCGGGTTGGCCGTGTCGGCGTCTCCCTCGGCCAGCGCATCCAGCGACTGGGTCGCCAACGACAAGTCGTGGATCGGATAGGTGGTAGATAGGTCGATCGGCGGGACGTGGACTCCCAAGTCACGAAGATCTTCCCGGCCAGCGTGAACCGAATCTGATTCGAGGTTGCTTACGGTTGACCACATGATCTCTGACCTCCTAACCTTAGGCTCGCTCAAGAGACAATCCCAGTCAATAGGAACCGAAATCTATTCTCCAGAGGACCCCTATGAGAGAGCTTGACCGAATCGACTGCGAATTAATCGACCTTCTACAGAATAATGCTCGACTCTCCAACAAGGAACTCGCTGCCCGTGTCGGCCTCGCTGCTTCGAGCTGTCTTGAGCGGGTTCGCCGGCTTCATGCAGAGGGAACCATCCGCGCCATCGTCGCCAAGATAGATCCGAAGGCACTGGGCATCGGCCTGCAAGCGATGATCTCGGTACGGCTCAAGCAACACGCCCAACCCCAGGTCGAGGCCTTCCGGCACCATGTCCTCCACATCCCCGAGATCACCGCCATCTATCATCTGACGGGCGCCAGAGACTTTCTCCTCCACGTCGCGGTGGTCGATGCGGATCACCTCAGGGAGCTGACGATGAACACCTTCACCACCCTCCCCGAAGTCGCGAGTATCGAGACGTCACTCCTCTTCGAAGCGATTCACAAGCCGGTGCTGCCGAACTTTCGAGCCGCGGCCAGCGGGACGCGTCTCAGCTGAGGCAGCCGGCGCACAGGCCATAGAGGATGACCTCGTGGGCTTCGGGCTTGAACCCTTTCGGGGCGAGGGTGCGCAGATCGCCGGGACACCCTTCCACCTCGAAAACCCGATCGCAGGCCCGGCAATGAAAATGATGGTGATGCACCTTGCCCGCCAGTTCGTAGCGGGAGGCCGCGCCGGGAAGATCGACCGCACGCAGCCAGCCCTCTCCCACCAGGCAGCGGACATTGCGATAGACGGTGGCAATACCCAGGCTGGGCAGCGCGTTGCGTGCCGCCGAGAGAATCTCTTGCGGGCTCAGCGGCCGGTCGGCCTCGCTGAGCGCCTGGCGAATGGCCGAGCGTTGCTGGGTCCTGCGCGGCTGTCTCTTGCCGGGTGGGCTCATGACCAAGATCCTTCCATCGGCAAGAAGCTACCATGCGGCCGGCGGTGAGACTCCCACGCCGTTGCGGAGTATGGCTACGGGAAGATTCATCGAGAACTGGGTCACCCGCGTGCGATAGGATTCAGCTGGGCCTAGCCATGCTGTACTCACCAACCACCAAGCGCACCCACCGCCGACGCAGTTGGCTGGCGACGATCCTGGCCGTCGGTTGCCTGTTCATGGCGACCGACTTTCACCCCTTGTGGAGTGACTCCAAGTTCGACGCCGCGCACGGGGTTGCGGGCGAATGTCATCCCGGCAGCCGCACCCACATGGAGCGACCACAGGGCGACTATCACCCTTGCGTTCTTTGTCTGATCTTGCAGGCGGACCGGGCTCCGGATCCGTCCCAGGCCCTGCATCTCACCACCCCCGACCTCATCGCTTCTTTCATTCCGGACGCATCCTCTTGCGGTGGGGCGGCATCGCCTTCTACGCACTTCTCGCGCGGCCCTCCACACCTCTCCTGATCCTCTGGTAGTCCCCATTTCGGTGGCTGTCCCGCGCCTACTCGGCTTCGAGTGAGCACCGGCCACCGCTGGCTGCCCGCCATGCCGGCAGTTGGCGAAGGAACCGGAACTCGCGCCCGGCCGGCCCCGGGCCATCCTCATCCCAATTAGGAGAGACCCATGAATTCCTCCGCTGCGACGTCATCGGTCGCCTCACCTGCCCTCCTCCTGCCGGCGGTTCTAACCAGCTTCCTCCTCGTCCTCCTCGCCGGCTCGACAGTCGCGCAACAGGTCGCGTCCGGCACCATCGAGGGCAGGGTGATCACTCACCGCGGCGAAACCGTCCCTGACGCCCGAGTGCGCCTGGTCGATCTACGTCGCACGGCCGACACCGCGGCGGACGGCACCTTCTCTTTCGCCGGGCTCGCCGCCGGCAGCTACCTACTCGAAGCCGAGAGTCGCCGCTTCGGCAAGACCGTCCGGCGCGTCGAGCTGGGGAGCCACCAGACAGTGGCTGTCGACCTGGTGATCGATCTCGGCACACACACCGAAGAGATCGTGGTCACAGCCAGCGCCGAGGCTCGCAGTCAGCTCGAACTGTCGAGCCCGACCACCATCGTCAGCGGTGAAGAGCTTGCATTGCAGATGCAGCCTTCGCTCGGCGAAACGCTGTCTCAGCAACCGGGAATCAACTCCACCTACTTCGGCCCCGGCGCCAGCCGCCCGGTGGTTCGAGGCATAACCGGGGATCGAGTCCGCATTCTTGACAGCGGCCTTGGCGTGGGGGACGCATCGAGCACCAGCCCGGACCACGCCGTGGCCATCGACCCGCTGAGCGCCGAACGGATCGAGGTGGTACGCGGCCCCTCGACTCTGCTCTACGGTTCGAGCGCGATCGGCGGAGTGGTCAACGTACTCAGCGAGCGCATTCCTCAATCGCGGGCTGAGAGCCGGCTCAGTGGAACGGTGGACCTGCGCACCGGTAGCGTCGCCGAGGAGCGCTCAGGCGCGATCAAGCTCGACGGCGGAAGCGGCAACTGGGCCTGGCACGCCGACGTGCTGGGGCGCAAGACCGGCGACTACGACATCCCCGGCTTCGCACAAAGCCGTGCTCTACGGTTGGCCAATGCAGAGTCCGAAGCAGGGGCCGAAGCGACGACCCAGGAGCACGGCACGCTATCCAACAGCGATGTCAAGACCCAGGGCGGCGGCGCCGGGGTCACCTACTTCGCCGCCGACCGTGGCTTTCTCGGTGTCGCCTTCAGCGGTTTGTCCAGCAACTACGGCATTCCGGGAGGGGACAACTCCCGCATCGATTCAACCCAACGGCGCGTCGACCTGGACGGCCAGATCACCCGCCCGTGCGGCCTCTTCCAGGGCTTACGTTTGCGCCTCGGGTCGAGCCGCTACGCCCACGACGAAATCGAGGCCGGCGGCGAGGTGGGTACCACCTTCCGCAACAACGCGCTGGAAGGGCGCCTCGAATTGGTCCAGAAGAGACGGGGCAAACTGCGCGGCTCGTGGGGTGCTCAGTTCCGTTCACGAGAGCTGGAAGCGATCGGCGAGGAGGCCTTCATTCCTCCGAATAAAACCACCAGCCTGAGCATCTTCGCCTTCCAGGAGGTCGAGTTCTCCTCCCTCAGCTTCCAGCTCGGCCTCCGCTACGAGAGCCAAGACAACAGCGCCCGAGTGGCCGCCGCCGACGTTACCTTGCCGAAGCGCAGTTTCTCCGGGGTGAGCAGCTCCCTCGGCGCCGTCTGGCGACCGCTTGAAGGCTACGCGGTGGCCGCCTCTTTGGCCCGCTCCACCAAGCTGCCCAACAGCGAAGAGCTCTACACTCGCGGCGCCCACGTCGCCACCCGCTCCTTCGAGTTCGGCAACCCGAACCTCGGCAAGGAAACCAGCACCGGCGCCGATCTGTCGCTGCGCAAGACTTCCGGCCACGTCAATGGAGAACTCACCCTCTTCCTCAACCGGTTCGACGATTTCATTTTCCAACGCTTCACCGGCGAGGAGGAAGACAACTTGCCCGTCGTCGTCGCCACCCAGGCCGACGCCACCTTCTACGGTGCCGAGTTCCAGTCGCGGTTCGGCCTCTACGAGTCCGGCAGCAATCATCTGGACCTGCGTCTCTTCGGCGACCTGGTGCGCGCCGAACTCGACAGCGGCCCCAACCTCCCCCGCATCCCCGCCGCCCGCTACGGCCTCGGCCTCCATTTCCACAACCAACGATTCCACGCTCGCGCCGAGGTCCACCGCACCACGGATCAAGATCGGATCGCCGACCATGAAACCACCACCGACGGCCACACCCTGATCAACGCCAGTTTCGGTTACCGCTTCTTCGCCGGGAACCAGGTCTATGACCTTCTCCTCCGCGCCACCAACCTGAGCAACGCCGAGGCCCGCTCGCATACCTCTTTCCTCAAGGACCGGGTGCCGTTGCCGGGCAGAGGTGTCAGTCTGGGGCTGCGACTCACCTTCTGACCTGGCAGTCTGACTTGACGGGCTGACTTGGCGGCCTGAGTTGGCAGCGTGCCGGTTCGCGTTAAAGTTGACGCCATGAGCACTATCTTCGACAAGATCCTCGACGGTGAGATTCTCTGCCACAAAGTCTACGAAGACGACCACGTCCTCGCCTTTCTCGACATCGGCCCGATTGCGGACGGCCATACCCTGGTCATCCCCAAGGAGCGCAAGGCCCAGCTCGACCAGTTGAGCGACGAAGCGGCGGCGGCGATCGGTCGAGTGCTGCCCCGCATCTGCCGCGCGGTGTTGGCGGCGACCGGCGCCAGCGCCTACAACGTCCTGCAGAACAACGGCGGCATGGCTCACCAAGTGGTAAAGCACGTCCACTTCCACGTCATCCCCAAGACGGCGATCGGCGGGTTGGGGATCAACTGGCCCGCCGGCCAGCTGGATGGCGAACGGGCCAAGGAGTTGACCGAGGCGATGAGCGCGCACCTGGCGCCCAACGGCTGATAACCACATCCCGTAGGGGTGTGGGTGGTTGATGTTGGTAAGTCCGAGCTATGCTCAGCCCTCGAACCGATCGTAGCCTTCCGGAGGATCCGATGATGACGCCACTGCCGCGCCCGCTGCCACACCTGCGTTTCCTGCTCGTCGCCGCCGCGGCGAGTTGCCTGCTCACTGCCTGCACGCCGCCGTCGCCCTCACCCAGCGGAGAGAATCCTCTCGGCGAGGTGGGAGCGACAGCGGCAAGGCTGCGCGACCGAGCGCTGGTCGACAACCGAGCCTACGAGTTCGTGGAATCGCTGGTGGTGGAGGTCGGGCCGCGCTTTGCGGGCAGCGAGGGCGACCGCCGCGCCGTCGCCTGGGGTGAGGCTAAACTGCGCGAGCTGGGCTTCGACCGGGTACGCACCGAGCCGGTGATGGTCCCCGCCTGGGTTCGCGGCACTGCCGTCGCCGAGATCGTCTCCCCCTACCCGCAGCCGATGGTCGTCACGGCGCTCGGCGGCAGCGTCGCCACGCCCGCGGGCGGCGGCCTCACCGCCGAAGTGGTGCGCGTCACTTCTCTCGATGGAGTCGACGACCTCGCCGAGCAGGAAACCCGCGGCAAGATCGTCTTCATCGACCTACGGATGGAGCGCCAGAAGGACGGTTCCGGCTACGGCAAGACGGTGCCGATCCGTTCGCAGGGGGCCATCCGCGCCGCCCAGCGCGGCGCCGCCGCGGTGCTGATCCGCTCCGTCGGCACCGACACCGACCGCATCGCCCACACCGGCGCCATGCGCTACAGCAGCGAAGTCACCAAGATCCCCGCCGCAGCCCTGTCCAATCCGGACGCCGACACTCTGGCTCTGGCCATCGAACAGGCCACTCGCGCCGACCAGGCGGTCACCGTTCACCTCGAACTCACCACCCGCCGCGACGCCGACGTTCCATCGGCCAACGTCATCGGCGAGATTCTCGGCCGCGAGAAGCCGGAAGAGATCGTCTTGCTCGCCTGCCATCTCGACTCCTGGGATCTCGGCCAAGGCGCCATCGACGACGGTGCCGGTTGCGCCATCGTCACCGAAGCGGCGCGGCTGATCGCTCAGCTGCCCCAGCGGCAGCGCCGCACGCTGCGCGTCGTCCTCTTCGCCAACGAGGAGTTCGGCCTCTCGGGAGCCCGCGCCTACGCCGCGGCGCATGCCGGTGAGGTGGCCTTGCACGTCGGCGGCATGGAGGCCGACTTCGGAGCCGGCAAGGTGTGGTCGTTCGAATCCCGCGTCGCGGAGCGACAGCTGCCGGCCATCGAGGCGATCGCCCAACTGCTCGCCCCGCTGGGTATCCAACAGGGTGGCAACGAGTCGCACGGCGGCGCCGATCTGTCGCCGCTGCGGCCGCAAGGGCTGCCCATCTTCGGCCTCTATCAAGACGGCACTTTCTACTTCGACGTCCACCACACGGCCAACGACACTTTGGCCGCGGTGGACCGCGAGGGACTGAGCCAAAACGTGGCCGCCTACGCGACGGTCGCCTACTGCGCCGCCGAACTCGAGGAGCCGTTCAGCGCCCCGGCGGAGCCCGGCGACCACTAGGCTGGACTCATGCGCGTCGTCGAGATCCGTGACCGCTTTGGCCTCGATCATCTGATCGCCGGCGAGCGCCCCGATCCCCAGCCCGGCCCCGGCGAGGTCCTGGTCCGGCTGCGCGCGGCGTCGCTGAACTACCGCGATCTGCTGATGGTCCGCGGCCAGTACAACCCTAGACAGCCGCTACCGCTGATTCCCGGCTCGGACGGCGCCGGTGCAGTGGAGGCCATCGGTCCCGGGGTGAACAGAGTCACCGTCGGCGATCGGGTTTGCCCGATCTTCGCCCAGCGCTGGCTCGCCGGCGAGCCCGATCGGCAGCGCCTTCGCTCGACGCTCGGTGGGCCGCTCGACGGCACCTTCGCCGAACGAATCGTCGTCGCACAGGAAGGGCTGGTCCACACCCCCGCCCACCTCAGCGATCTCGAAGCGGCCTGCCTGCCCTGCGCCGCAGTCACCGCCTACAACGCCCTGGTCACCGAAGGCGGCCTGACCGCCGGCCAGACCGTCCTGCTGCAAGGCACCGGTGGCGTTTCGATCTTCGCCCTACAGATCGCCCGAGCGCTCGGAGCGCGGGCGATCATCACCTCCAGTAGTGAAGCCAAGCTGGAGCGAGCACGTCAGCTTGGGGCCTGGGCTTGCCTCAACTACCGGCAAGAGCCTCGGTGGGCAAAGCGGGTGCTGGAGCTGACCGGCAGCCACGGCGTCGATCTGGTGGTCGAGGTAGGCGGAGCCGGCACGCTCGCCCAGTCGCTCAAGGCGGTGCGCATCGGTGGCCGCATCGCCCTCATCGGTGTCCTCTCCGGCGTCACCAGCGAACTGGCACTCACCTCGATCCTCATGCGCCGAGTGCGCATTCAGGGCATCATGGTCGGCCACCGCGACTCCTTCGAGGCGCTCAACCGACTGCTCGAAGTCCACCAGATCCGGCCGGTGATCGATCGCAGCTTCCCCCTCGCCGAAGCGCGCGGAGCCCTGGAGTGGATGGCCGGCGGCTCGCACTTCGGCAAGATCGCTCTGTCGATCTAGTTCGACTCCTCAGCGACGCTATCCGCGCCATCGAGGTCGGTGATCAGCGCCTCGGAAGGGGAGCGTTCGGCGCGCAGGCGGGCGGCGACCTTCTCGCATTGGCGCATCACCCGCAGCACGTTGAGGCCGGCGATCTTGCCGACCTCCTCTTCGCTGTAACCGCGGCGCAGCAACTCGGCGAGCAGCGCCGGATAGGTGGAGACATCCTCCAGACCGACCGGCGTCGAACCGATACCGTCGAAATCGGAGCCGATGCCGATGTGATCGATCCCCGTCTTGTGCCGGATGTGGTCGATGTGGTCGGCCACATCGGCGATCGATGCCACCGGCGCCGGGTGGGCCTCTTTCCACTCTTTGTAAGCGCTGCCGGCCTTCTCGGGCTGACCGATCCATAGCTCTTCGAGCCGTTTTCTCTCCGCCGCAGCAACCGCCAAGTGCTGGCGCAGCTCTTCGGAGAGGAAGACCGGCACGAAGTCGACCATCACCACCCCGCCGTTGTCCGCCAGCCGCTCCAGCACGTCGTCGGGGACGTTGCGCGGATGGCCGTTGAGGGCCCGCGCCGAGGAATGCGAAAAGATCACCGGCGCCGCGGTCACGTCGAGCGCGTCGTCCATGGTCTGCACCGAGACGTGGGAAAGATCGACCAGCATCCCCAGCCGGTTCATCTCACGCACGACCTCCTCGCCGAAGGGCGTCAGACCACCGTGCTGCGGATCGAAGGTGGCGGCATCGGCCCAGTCGGTGCTCTTCCAGTGGGTGATCGTCATGTAGCGCGCGCCGACCCGGTAAGCCTGGCGCAAGACCGCTAGCGAGTTGTCGATCGAGTGGCCGCCTTCGATGCCGATCAGCGAAGCGATCTTGCCGGCGCGGTGGATGCGCTCCACATCGGCCGCCGTGTAGGCCATCTCAAAGGTCTCGGGATAGCGCTGGGTAAATCTCTGAACCACGTCGATCTGCTCGAAGAGCGCCTCCACCGCGGCCGGCCCCTCGAGATCGACCGGCACGTAGACCGACCAGAACTGGCCGCCGACTCCACCCTTCCTCAGCCGAGCGATGTCGGTGTGCATCGGTTCGTCGAGCGTACTGGTGTCGCCGGCAATGTCGAGCCGCTCCAGTTGATTCGAAGCCTGCTGGCGCAGCGTCCACGGTAGATCGTTGTGACCATCGATCAAGGGCACTTTTTCCAGCAGGCTGCGCGCGCGCAGGGCCAGGTCATCCCCTTGAGCGTTCGCCGCCGACACCCCGGCCAAACCGAGCCCCACGCTCAGCAGGGCGGCGCCCACGAGTTTCAACCAACGCGGTTCCAGGACCTTCTTCATGACGACTCCTTGCCACCGCCCGCCTCCAGCGGCTTGCGCGTCAAGCGGCGGTAGCCGCGATTCCAGTAGACCAGCGGCGACTCATCAGCGCGGGGCAGGCCGCTCGCCTGCACCTCGCCGAGGTAGATGGTGTGGGTACCCGCTTGCAAGCGGCTGTGGATCGTGCAGTCCATCCAGGCGACCGCCTCTTCGAGAATCGGTGCTCCGGTGACCGCCGTCGCCCATTGGCCCTCGGCGAAGCGATCTTCGTCCTTGAGCCAGGCGAAACGGTTGGACAACTCCGCCTGGTCTTCCGCCAGGATGTTGACCGCGAAGACCGCGCCCTCCTCTTCGAGCATCTGGTGGGCCGAGCTGCGCCGATCGATGATCACGGCGATCAGCGGCGGTGAAGGTGAGACCGAGGCGAAGGCCGAGACGGTCAAACCGTGGATACGATCACCCGCTTTCACGGTGACAAGGGTTACGCCCGCAGGAAAGTGGCGCAAGGCATCACGGAAGGCTTCAGAAGAGATCGGCATGGGCTTGTCTCCGGGAGTCGGTGAAATCTCTGCACAGGATGTGCAACTACTCGAGTAAGCCCTTCTCACTGAGCCAGGCGCGATTCAACTTGGACAGATAGCGCTCCCCGGAGTCAGGAAAGAGAGTGACCACGAGGGAGTCCTCACCGAGGCCGGCCGCCACCTGACGGGCGGCGGAAGCCGCCGAACCGGTCGAGCTTCCCCCGAAGATCGCCTCTTTTCGCGCCAACTCCATGGTGGCACGGTAGGCGGTCTTGTCGTCGATGGTAATCACCTCGTCGATGTAATCGAACCAGACCGAATCGGGCAAGAAATCCTCGCCGAGACCATCGACCAGATAGCTGTGGAGCTGCTCCGAGGGCGGTAGCTCCCCGTGCTCACTGTAGTAGCCATAAACACTGCCTTCCGTATCCACACCGATCACGCGGATCGCCGGATTCTGTTCCTTGAGGAACTTGGCGGTGCCGCTGATCGTCCCACCGGTGCCAATACCGGCGACCCAGTGAGTGATCCGCCCTTCGGTTTGGCGCCAGATCTCCGGACCCGTCGTCTGGTAATGCGCCTCCGGGTTGGCTTGGTTGTAGTACTGGTAGGGAAGGTAGGCGCCCTGTTCGTCGCGAATCCGTTCCGCGACCTTGTAGTACGAGCGTGGATCGTCCGGGGCGACGTCGCGGGGACACAAATGCACCTCCACTCCATAGGCCTCCAGCAAGGTCACCTTCTCCTGTGGAATCTTGTCAGCTGCGGTGCAAATCAGCCGGTAACCCTTGAGGATCGCGGCCATTGCCAGACCGATCCCGGTGTTGCCGGATGTGGGTTCGACGATCAGCCCACCTGGTTTGAGCAGCCCCGCCTTCTCCCCCGCTTCGATCAGCGCCAGACCGATTCGGTCCTTGACGCTGGAGCCGGGATTGAAGGACTCGATCTTGGCCGCCAGCAGCGCTCCACTGGGAGAGAACCGGGAGAGCCGCACCAAGGGCGTGTCACCCAATGTTTCAAGGATATGGTCGCAGATTGCGCTTGGAATCTCGACCTTGTTTATCGACAATGTCATTGACCGTGGCACCTCCATGAGCCTTCGCGGGTACTCCAGTGGCCTGAGCATACGGGGAAAGGTACCTCAGGCTCAATGCAAGCTTCCTCTTTATCGGAGTTTCCGGCCCTTTGCTCCATGCAAACAGCCCCTTTTCGCCGTTCAGCGGTCGGAGATCTCCGGCCGTTGGCCCGGTACCACCGTGGCTCGAAAAGCACGACTTCTGATGTAGACTGCCGCAGTACCTTCATTTGTTTTGCCTTTGATCGGAATTTCTTTCCCGGTTTTGGCCCCGAGAGGCACTTAGTTGGTGAAGCACCTAACGGTCAACCGACAAGTGTGCATTTGTAAATAATTTGTGCATGTGGGCCTTGAGTACCGGCAAGCCGGGAGCGGTTCTGCGTGCGAGGAGGGACAATATGCCACGAAAGAGGAGTCTGCGTCTTGCCGTTGTCGCCGTTCTCTTGGGAATTCTGCTCCTGCCAGCGAGTAGCGTCCTGGCCGGGTCGCGAGAAGCAACCGAGAGAGCCGATGAAAGCCACGTTCGCATCATCAATCCACAGCTCTGGGCGATCGTCCTGTTCACCCAGCTCAAGATGTCGCTCACCCCGATCAGCGCCGTACTTCCGATCAGTCCCGCGCCAAAGCCGAATCCAGACCCCGATCCGCCGCCGCAGCCCTTCGGTGGTGGTGGCGGCGGCGGTGCCGGTAGTTCCTGTCCGGCCTGTGGTGGCGGAGAGACCGGTTCCGGCTCCGACCCCGACGGCGGCTAGGAGCACAGCGCCGAGCAACCTCTTCGGCCGTGCTGGGTTTTAGCCGAAGCAGCCAACAGCGAATAGAAGCCATGACAATCACCCACCTGGAACCGGCTCAACTCCACCAGCTGCTCAACAAGCAGTTGGTGGAAAGTCAGGTCACCAAAGCAGTTTGGCACCTCGCGAGGTGTGGCCGGTGCAGGGCCGCACTGGCCAGTCTATCCACCGCCGGCCGCAGGCTAGCCAACTCGCTGGGCGGCAGCGAAGCACCCCCGGTACCCAGCTCAAGCTACCGAGAGTCCTTCGAACAGGTGCGCCACGTTCTTCGCCAGGAAGCTCAGCGAGAGGCCGTGGACGAGTCACGCAAAGCGGATCTATTCGCCGAATTCGTGGCGCTCCCAATGGCGGCGAGGGAGGAAGCAATCACCTCCTCCACTCGTTTTCATTCATACGCACTGGTGCGCCTCGTTCTCGACAAGTGCCGGGCAGAGTGGACGCGACATCCTCGCCAATCCAGAGCTCTCGCCGAATCCGCACTGGCCATCACCCAGCAACTCGAGGCCGGTACCAAGAGTCGGACGATCCTGCACGATCTTCTAGCCCAGTGCTGGGCCTACCTGGGTAACTCCAAACGAGTCCTGACGGATTTCCGCGGCGCTGACGCCGCCTTCAGCAGAGCGGACAAGATCATCCGCTCCGGTACCGGCGACCCCATGGCACGGGGTGAAGTGATGGATCTCAAGGCCTCTCTATTGAGAGAGCAGAGACAGTTCGAGCCATCCATTCAACTGCTCGCGCGCGCCGCCTCCGTCTACCGCAAGGCCGGGGATCGACATCTCGCGGGCAGAACCCTTCTCAAGCAGGTCTTCACCTACAACGAAGCGGGAAGACCGCAAGAGAGTCTGGCCATCCTCGATCAGGCACAGGATCTCCTGGACGAGAGCCGAGAGCCCCGGCTGCAGATCATCGTAGCCAACCAGAGGATTCACTCTCTCTTCTTCACCGGTCGCTATGGTGAGGCCCTCGAGCACCTCCCCGCGTTGAGAGCATTGGCCAAGCATCAAAATGCCGACGTCGAGCTGATTCGCGCCGACTGGATCGAAGCGCGGTTGCTGGTCCAACTCAACAAGAGCGCTCGTGCCGAAGAACTCTTCCAGGTGGTGAGAGCAGCCTTCATCCAGATGGGGATCGGCTATGAGGCGGCCCTGGCCTCTCTCGATCTCGCCGCCCTCTATCTCGAGTCTGGCAGGTTGAGGGAGACCAAGCAGCTCGCCGTCGAGATGCTGCCGATCTTCCAAAGCCGCGATATCCAGCGCGAGGCTCTCGCCGCCTTGATGGTGTTCAAACGGGCGACGGAGTTGGAGACTGTCTCGGTCGGGATGGTCAACGATATCTCCCGGTACCTGCGGCGAGCGCAATCCAACCCCGCGCTACGCTTCGAGCCCGCCTCCTGACCCGCTGACGACGACGACGGCGCCGCCGACCAGAGCCGTGACCCAAGGTCCCCCTGCCGGCGGCTTCCCTCCTCGCCGGGAACGTTGAGCGCATCCGCCGACCGGGCGCCATATACTCGCCTGCGGCATGGCACCTCGCTTTGACTTCGATCAGCTGATCCTCAACCTTTCGGTACAGGATCTGCTAGACCAGCAGTTGCTGCGCAGCCTGGGCTTCGCCAACCGGGGCGGGTACGAGCGCATGTGGCTGGGCCAGGCGATTCACAGTCGCTACCAAGAGGCGGCGCTGGAGGCCGACCCTTCCTACCGTCGTGAAGTGCGCTTGGAGTATTCGTTTCACCATCGTGGGTGGCAGATTCGGATCCAGGGCCGGCTAGACGGCTTGCGGCGCGACCCCGACGGCGTCCTCGTCGTCGAAGAGATCAAGTCCGTGCGCCGTGGCGGTCAACTGCCGCCGGCCACGCAGGAGATCTACGAGCGGCAAGCGCTTCTCTACGCCTGGATGCTGACCCGAAACGCTGAGCAGACGGAGACCACCGAGCCGGCCACCGAGCCAGCCGCTAGTCCAGCCCCTCGGCCGATGCGCGCCGAACTCGTGCTCATCGAGATCGGTGGTGACGCCATCGAGCGGCTGCCGGTCAGCGTCGACTTCCGAGCGCTGGAGGCCGGCGTCAAGCGTCGGATCAACGGTCTAATCCGCGCCGCCGAAGGGGAGCGCATGGCGGTGCTGGCGCGCCAGGAAACGGCGGCGGAACTGGAGTTCCCCTACCCGACCCCCCGTCCGGGCCAGGCAGAGATCATCGCCGCCGTCGAAACGGCTCTCGATCACCGCGAGCACCTGCTGCTCGAAGCGGCCACCGGCATCGGCAAGACCGTCTCCGCCCTCTACCCGGTGCTGCGCTATTGCCTGACTCACAGCAAGCGTCTCTTCGTCCTCACCGCCAAGACTCTGCAGCAGGAGATGGCGATGACCGTGCTCGAAATGCTCAACGAGCGCGGCACCTTCCGCTCGTTGCGACTGCGCGCCAAAGCCAAGATGTGCGCCAACGACCAGGTGATCTGCCACGAGGAGTATTGCCCCTACGCCAAGGACTACTACCTCAAGCTCCACACCACCGGGGTGACCGGCCGGTTGATCGACGAGTACCCCTCGCTGATGCCCGATCTCATCTACGCCGCCGCCAAACGAGAAGAGGTCTGTCCCTTCGAAGTAAGCCTGGAGCTGGCCGAGCGCGTACAGGCGACGGTCTGCGATTACAACTACGGCTTTGATCCCTACGTCGCCCTCAGCGGTTTCGCCGCCGACGCGGATCTCTCCGACACCATCCTGGTCATCGACGAGGTGCACAACCTGGTCGGTCGCGGCCGCGGCTACTACAGCCCGCAACTCTCCGCGGCGGCGGCCCGCCAGGCCGCGGAGTCGATCAGCCGCGGCGGGGAGCGGCTGCACCTGCGTCTGGGCAAGCTCTGTCTGGGGCTGGCGAAGCTGATCGAAGAAGCTGTCGACGACGCGCTCGGGGCGCTCTTCGACTCCGACGACAGCGGTTCCTCCTATGAGCGCTCCGCCGAGGCCCAGCTACCCCAAGAGGCCCTCTGGCAGCTGCGACCGGCCTTCGACAGCGCCTTCATCGACTATCTGGAGTACCAGCGCGAGACAAAGAGTTTCCGGCCCGACGACCCTTTCGTCACCCTCTACTTCGACTTCCTGCGCTTCATCAACGGCCTGCTGCACTCCGACGAGGCCTTCAGCCACTGCGTGGAAGCCGCCGGTGAGGACCGGCGGCTGAAGGTCCTTTGCCGCGATCCGAGCCGATTCCTCGGCGCCGTGATCAACCGTTGTCACAGCGTTATCGGCCTCTCGGCTACCCTCTCGCCGCCGGAGTTCTACCGTGACCTGCTGGGATTCCAGCAAGGCAGGACCGCCTCGATCTCGATCCCCAACCCCTTCCCGGCCGAGAACCGGCGGGTGGTGATCGATCCCGGCGTGGCCACCACCTATCGCGAGCGTCCCTCCAACTATGAGCCGATCGCCCACAAGCTGGCTCAGTTCTCCGACGCCGTTCCCGGCAACTGTCTGGCCCTCTTCCCCAGCTACGCCTTCCTGGCCGAAGTCGCGGCCCAGATGCCGGCCACCAAGAAACGGGTTCTGCTCCAGCATCGCGCCTCGGGGGATCGAGAACGCGAGGAGATCCTCGATCACCTGCGCTCGGTGCTGCTCGACGACGTTTTCCTGCTCGCCGTCGCCGGCGGCGTCTTCGCCGAAGGGGTCGACTACCCCGGCGACATGCTGCGCGCCGTCGCCGTGGTTGGCCCCTGCCTGCCGGGTCTCACCCTGGAGCAAAAGCTGCTCAGGGAGTACTACGAAGAGCGCTTCGACCGCGGCTTCGAATACGCCTTCGTCGTCCCCGGTATGACCCGCGTGGTGCAAGCCGCCGGCCGGCTGATCCGCTCCGCCGAGGACACCGGAGTCATCGCGCTGCTCGACAAGAGATTCCTCCGCCGCCCCTACCGCGACCACCTACCGGCCGACTGGCTGGCCGGAAACGGCGCCAGAGAACTCTCGGGCATCGCCGCCGAAGCGGCTCGGGAGTTTTTTGCCGCGGATTCCTAGAGGTCCGGCCGGAAAGTGGCGTGAATCAGGCGTATAATTGAACATGCTCGGACAACGCAAATCTCAGCGCAGTTTGTTCAGTGCGGGAGTTCAATTGGGCCCCAAGACTGTAGAGCGAATGGGACTCTACGGACG
>JAJRVQ010000194.1 GCA_024277255.1 Acidobacteriota bacterium
CACGGCGCCGTAGCGGATCGCCTGGTAGATATCGGGCTCTTGTTCGGCGGACAGGTCGATCATCTTGGCGTAGCAGCCGCCCTCGATGTTGAACACGCCGTCGTCACTCCAGCCGTGCTCGTCGTCGCCGATCAGGGTGCGGTCGGGATCGGCGCTCAAGGTGGTCTTGCCGGTGCCGGAAAGACCGAAGAAGAGAGCCGCGTCATTGCGGTCGCTGCCGTAGTTGGCGCTGCAGTGCATGCTCAGCACGCCCTGCTTGGGCAGCATGTAGTTCATCACCGAGAAGATGCTCTTCTTGATCTCTCCGGCGTAGAGAGTGCCGCCGATGAGCACCAATCGTTGCTCGAGATCGACCACGATGAAGGTTGGGCTATGGGTGCCGTCGGTGGCCGGATCGGCGACGCAACCGGGAAGATCGATCACGGTGAAGCCGGGCTCGAAATTCTCGAGTACCTCGCCCTTGGGCTCGACGATGAACATGTTGTGGGCGAACAGGCTGTGCCAGGCCTTTTCGGTGATGATCCGTACCGGTAGGCGGTAGCGAGGATCGGCGCCGGCGTAGCCGTCAAAGACGTACAGATCGCGTCCACTCAGGTAGTCCATCGCCTTGGTGCGCAGCCCCTCGAAATGGTCGCGCTCGATCGCCCGGTTGACGCTGCCCCACCAGATGTCTCCACCGGTCGTGGCTTCGCGGACGGTGAACTTATCGTTGGGGGAACGGCCGGTATGCGAGCCGGTGTGTGCCAGCAGAGGACCTTCGGCGCTGATCCAACCTTCCTGGCGGCGAACCGAGTGTTCGTAGAGTTGTGCCGGCGGTAGATTCCAGTGGATGTTGCCGGCGTTATGGATACCGATCTCTGCGAGCGAATGACAGCTGATGAAAGGGCCTGAGTTCTGCATGGGTGTCCTCGGCTGAACGAAGTTTTCTCGTTGGGGAGTTAGGGCTCTGTCGGATGCCCCCTTCGGGCGGGCCTGTGATGCGATGAGTTTATCGATCTAGACTCGCCGGGCCAACCCGGGAGAAACGAGGTGGAGGCTCGGTTTGCCGGCAGACTCCTGGTTCCCGGCGGCCACTCTTGCCTCTTGCGTGGGCACAGGGGAAGTGCTATCAACGGCGGCGAACTAGCCCTTGAGTAACTGTTGGCGCCAAGATCGCCGTGCGGAGGGACCATGAGCTCCACGATCAGCTTTTCAGAACAGGTCAATCGGAACTTCGACAAGGCGGCTGCGCACACCAACCTCGAACGCATGCTGCTGACTCAGATCAGGAACTGCAACAGCATTTACCGAATGAGTTTCCCGATCAAACGGGATGACGGATCGATCGAGGTGATCAACGCCTGGCGCTGTGAGCACAGCCAGCACAAGCTGCCGACCAAGGGCGGTATCCGCTACAGCGAGTCGGTCAACGAAGACGAGGTGATGGCGTTGGCGTCGCTGATGACCTACAAGTGCGCCATCGTCGAGGTGCCGTTCGGTGGCGCCAAGGGTGGCATCAAGATCGATCGCCGCCAGTATTCGGAACGAGAACTCGAAAGCATCACTCGGCGCTACACCTTCGAACTCGCCAAGAAGAACTTCATCGGCCCCGGAGTCGATGTTCCGGCGCCCGACTTTGGAACCGGCGCTCGAGAGATGGCCTGGATCGCGGATACCTATCAGGCGGTCTCGGGAGGCAACATCGACAGCCTTGGTTGCGTCACCGGCAAGCCGGTTCCCCAGGGCGGGATTCGAGGCCGTACGGATGCGACCGGCAGAGGCGTCTACTTCGGGATTCGGGAAGCCTGCTCGATCGAAGAGGACATGAAGAAGTTGGGCTTGTCGACCGGTGTCGAAGGCAAGCGGGTGGTGATCCAGGGCTACGGCAATGTCGGTTTTCACGCCGCCAAGATTCTTGAGGAGGCCGGAGCGCGGATCATCGCCATTGCCGAGTTCGACGGCGCCATCTTCAATCCCAAAGGGCTGTCGGTTCAGGCCGTCCACGAGCACCGCGTCGAGACAGCGTCGATCGTCGGTTACCCGGACGCCGAGATCCTCGCCACCAACATGGCGGCGCTGGAACTCGACTGCGACATCCTGGTCCCTGCCGCACTGGAGAACGTGATTACCGCCGAGAACGTTGGCAACATCAAGGCGAAGATCATCGCCGAAGCGGCCAACGGACCGGTTTCAGCCGACGCCAACGACCGGTTGCTCGAGCGCGGCGTGATGATTCTTCCCGACGCCTATCTCAACGCGGGTGGCGTCACCGTCTCCTACTTTGAGTGGCTCAAGAATCTCTCCCACGTTCGCTTCGGACGCATGCAGAAGCGCTTCGAGGAAGGGGCCTTTCGCCGCATCGTCAGCGCCATCGAGAACGTTACCCATCGCGAGTTTGCCGACGAGGAGCGCCAGTCGCTGTCGCGCGGGGCGAGTGAGGAGGATCTGGTCAACTCGGGTCTGGAGGAGACGATGGTCCTGGCCTATCACCAGATTCGATCGATCTCCAAGCGGCTGGGTAAGGGGGTGGATCTGCGGACCGCCGCCTTCGTCGACGCGATCGAGAAGATCGCGGTCTGCTATCAGGAATTGGGGATCTTTCCTTAAGGCTCGGAGTTCCCGCGGCGCTCCCCGGGCGCCCGCGTCATTGGATCCTGCCCTGCGTGTCGGCTCGCTACGGGCGCCCGCGCCCTCCAACCCCCGCCCTTTTTGATTTTGGGGGCTGTCGCGCAGCCCCCAGCTGGCCAAGAAGCGTGGTTCTTGGCCAGCTCCCCCAACGAGGCGTCGCTGACGCTCCGCAGACAGGTACGGGCGCTTTTCCTCCGCGAGCCGATCGGTGCCCGGCGTGGCCTCCTGCCCGCGGGCTCAGGGTCGCTTCAGCGGGGACTCGTCGCTTGATGTTTCTTTGAAGCCTCGCTCGCGCTTCGCGCGATCTTGCTTCGGTCCTGCTCCAGCTATCGAGACCTCGCCGCTTCGCGTCTCGGCGGGCGGTAGCGGTTGTTGAGGAGCCAGTCCATGTGGCTGGCGATCCATTTGTCGGCCTCGGCTTGCAGTCGGTAGCGTTGTTCCCTGCGGCGGAATTCTGGGGTGTGGAAGCGGCGTTTGCCGTGGCTGTGTAGGGGGGGCAGGGTGGCGTGGACCATTTCGTGGTGGAGAACGGCGGCGACTACGTGGCGGGGGACTTGTGGGTTGTCGAGCACGCGGTGGATGCGGATGAGGTCGTGATCCAGGTCGTAGCTGCCTAGGCGGATGGACTGGCGGCGGGTGCGGTTGCGTTGGCGCGGTGGGCGACGTAGTTGGCGACCCCAGGTGACGCTCGAGGTGACGCCGCCGAGGAAGTAATCTGTATTCAGTTCGTCGAAGAGGTGGAGCAGGTCGAGATGGCGGCCTTGCGTAGCTTGCGGATCTGTGCGGCGTTGCCGGGTTGCCGTGGTGGGCTCTCTGTCTGTTGCCGTCCGACTCTTTTCGAAGTGAGCGCGGGCGCGTGGCAAGGCGGAGCGTTTCCTGGGTCCGGCAAGAGCCCAACTTGCCACCTCGGCCAGGGTTTCATCGTCGGCGCTGAGAAAGCAGGTATCGAGCCGCAGCGCTAGAGACTGCGGATCCGCGGGGTCTGGGCGTATCGATAGGATACGCCGGCGGTTGCGAGTCAACACCAACGAAGCCAACCGGCCGGCAAAGTGTGGTTCCAAACGGGCTAGGAGCGCGGCGTGAAGGTGAGAGTCGGTCATAGAAATCGGGGTTGGCGGAAATGGGGGAGACAATTGTATGGGGTCCCGTCGAATCAGCGCTGACTTGCCGATCATTCGTCCGTCCTGAAGGGCGTCAGGGAGCGGGGGTGTCTCCCCTTGGGGTCGCCGAGAGCGGAAAACAAGAAACCTTCACCCTGGCATCGAGGTTGCTACGGTAGCTCTTCGGGTGGTGAGTGAGACGGCAAACATGGAGAGTAGAAGAATGAAAAAAGTGATACCGACGATAGCTCTCGCTCTGCTTGGCATACTGTGGGTGAGCGCACTTCCGGCGGCGGCACAGTCCGCCAACGCGTTTAGAATCTCCGCCGGCATCTTTGAGCCGGACGGTGAGTCGCAATATTGGCGTGAGACCTTTGACACCTTCAGCGGCAGTGTTTCGGATTTCGACGATGCCGAGGTGAGTTTCGAGTACATGCGCCGGATATCCCGGCGTCTCAGTGTGGTGGCGGGTGTCAGCACCTACGAGGGTGTCGAGGATCTCGGCTACCTCGACTTCGTGGACCTGCAAGGGTTCGATATTCTCCACGAAGGTGCTTTGGAAATCGAAACCGCTACGTTGGGCCTGCGTCTCGACCTGGCCTCCGAGAACTCGACGCTGATTCCCTACGTCGCCATCGGCGGCGGTTTCTTCGGCTGGACGCTGACGGAGTCGGGCGAGTTCGTCGACTTCGGTGTCATCCCGGAGGAAATCTTCGCTTCCACCTTCCAGGATGACGGCGTCACCTTCGGCTCCTACTTCGCCGCCGGTTTGGAAATCCCGATCGGTCGCTCCTTCGCCATCTTCGCCGAGGCCAAGTGGACCGACGCGCAAGACGACCTCGGTGGCGACTTTGCGGGGTTGGGCGAGCTGGACCTGAGCGGGCGGCGCATCGCCGGCGGTTTTTCCTGGCGGTTCTAGAGGTTCGGCCGGGCCTCTAGGGTTTCTGGGGGGCTGAGGAAGCCCCCCAGAAGATGGTTGCCGGAGTCAGGTCGCGGTGCCTTTTTGCAGGGCGCGGATGGCGGCAATTCCGGCCGCGGGGCCAAGAACCAGCCAACGCCGCCGCCGATTCTTCTCCGGGTTCTTGAGGACCATGGCCGGCAGCATATCCTTGGGTTTCAACAGTTCACCGGGAAGCAAGGAGGAGCCACCATGGACCCAACAAAGGAAGCCTTCGATGCCGTCAAGGGCGGTGACGCGGATCGCCTCGATGAACTGCTCGCCGCCGACCCGGCACTGGCGGCAGCGCGAGACGAGACGGGGGTCTCGCTCCTGATGCAGGCGCTTTACCATCGCCAAACCGAGGCGGCTCGGCGGTTGTTGCGCACAGGATTGGAGCTGGATCTTTTCGAGGCCGCCTCATTGGGGCGCCTTGAGCGGGTGGAGGAGTTGGCCACGCTGGAGGCGGTCGGCCTTTTCTCGGCCGATGGCTTTACCGCCTTGCACTTCGCCGCCTTCTTTGGTCAACCCGAAGTGATCGAGTCTCTGCTGCGCCACCGGCCGGCGCTCAACGTGCCGGCGCGCAACGCGATGGCGGTGGCGCCCCTCAACAGCGCGGTGGCCAGCGGCAGTGCCGGCTCGGTCGCCTTGCTGCTGGCGGCGGGTGCCGATGCGGATTTCCCCCAGAGGGAAGGATTCACCCCGCTGATGGGGGCCGCCTTCGCCGGCAACGAAGAGATGGTGGAGGCTCTTCTGGCCGCCGGCGCGGACCCGACACTGACCAACGCCGAAGGCAAGAGCGCGGCGGATCTGGCCGAGGCACAGGGCCATCCTGGGCTGGCGGTGAAATTGCGATGAGCGGCGAGACCAAGGCGGGAAGGCCCCGATTGCTCTTTCTGTGCACCGGCAATGCCTGCCGTAGCCAGATGGCAGAAGGATGGGCGCGACACCTGCGCTCGGAGGTCCTGGAGGTGCACTCGGCGGGAACGGCCCCGGCCGGTCTGGACCCTCGCGTGGTCGAGGTGATGGCGGAGGTAGGGGTCGATTTGGGTGGTCAATATTCGAAGACCGTCGACGAAGCTCTACGGGGCGGTGACTTCGACTACGTGGTCACCGTCTGCGACCGGGCCGCCGAGAGCTGTCCGCTTTTTCCCGGGCAGGCCAAGGTGCTGCACCATGGATTCGAAGATCCGGCGCACGGCGAAGGCAGTGACGAGGAGGTCCTAGCCCTCTTCCGCCGGGTGCGCGATGAGATTCGCCGCTACGTGGAGAGCTTGCCGGAAGCGCTCGGCGCGGGCGGCTAGAGGTCCGGCCGGAAACCCGGTCCATTAAGGATAGATCCAGGTTGTTGTTTTCCACTGGCTGGCAGAGCTGAGCGGGCTGGCAGACGGTTTGCGTTTTATCTTTGCGATTCCATGGAGGCTATCGAGCCTCTTA
>JAJRVQ010000002.1 GCA_024277255.1 Acidobacteriota bacterium
CGTTCTGTTCGTTCTGTTCGTTCTGTTCGTTCTGTTCGTTCGGGGTCGCGGGAGCTAGCAGTTTGATTGCGAGGGCAGTCTCTTCTAAGTTCGCCTGAGAGATCGGCCTTGCGCCATTTCCCAAGAGTTGGTCGTAAACCGTCTGATAGAACCGGTCACCAGTAAGTTGCCGAATTGAATTTGCAACGAGAAGGCCATCTCTAAGCGGGCGACGCGGGATAGGCGCCTTGGCACTGGCTTGTGCGGTAGCCCAGGAGCGTAGATTCGATTGGAGCAGCCATTGCCGCACTTCGGGGAGAAAGCCTCGAACAATCGATTCGATACGACTCTCATCCCTTTCTCGCAGTGCCTCTAGCAGCGAGTCCCGAGCGCTCTTCCAGCGATCCACACGGTCGAACTTGGCCGATCGTGTCTGGCGAACTCGGCGGCGTTCTGCTTCGGTTTTCCAGTTATCTTGGTCTCCAACGCGCGAGTAGTGCTCCCAGCCTTGGGCCGCATCGTTGTGGAAACCAATCTTTTCGAGTGCGAGAGCACGGTTGAACACTGCCTGCGGAGAGTGCGGGTTGATCGCTAGAGCCTGCTCAGCGGTGCTCAGGCTTAGGAGGAGGTCACGGGCTGAAGGGTTGAACCGTGCCCGAACAAGGTAAGCCGCAGCGAGATCGCTATAGATCGAGGCGTCGGGGGGATCTATTGTTGAGAGTTGTTCGAGCATTTCCGTGGCGAGTTCTGTGTGTCGGAACGAGACGTTGGGAGTTGCGAGTAGAGTGAGTGCTCTGAGCCTCGTACATTCCACGCCGAGACATTCCTCGTCTGGAATAGACACCGCTCTCCAGGGAGTGTTGGGAAGAGTTTGAGATTCGCCAGAACAAGGTGCGCTGGCCTCGTCTAGAAACCACGGTTCGCCGGTTCCACGGCACCGGGAATGAGTAAAGGGCCGGGAGAGCTGTGCTTCGATTTGCCGCTGACTACTCAGGAGGGTGAGTCGATCTTGCAGCCTGCTGACCCAAGCCTCTTCCAGGCTCTCCGTGGCCTGGTCTCTTCGGCACGAGAGGTGAAGTGAGGCAAGGAGAAAGAAGGCAGCGGACAGGGCCCGCGCACAGTTCGCAGAGGTGCTAGGCATATCGCATCCCTCCCAGCGGATGACTCTCGGGCCGTCACAACTTCGGAGAAGGTCCACTGAGGAATAGAAGTGGAAGAAGACTACCCATCCTACCAATCTATCTGGTAAGCTAGAAGAGAATCGTTCAATTGCGCGGTAGTCTTCAGACGGCGGGATCGGCTAGAGTTGCCGCAGGCTATTCAAGGTTGTTGCGTGACTCCTAAGATGGATACCAATCTCGTGCTGTCCGCCGATCAACTGGCTCTCTATGAGAAGCTCTACCGAGGCTATTTTCGCTGGGTGGTAGCCTTCTTTCGGCGCAATAGCTTTGGCCGCGAAGAATCCAGAGACCTAGCACAAGATACGTTTCTTCGTGTCTATCGCGGTATGCAGACTTACCGCAGTGAATCCGAGATCGGGTACATTCATACTGTCGCGGTGAATGTGGCCTTCAATGCGAAACGTGCGCGGAAGGCAGCGAAAAGGGATCAGCCCGAGGTTTCTCTGGAGGAGATCCTCATTGAAACGGCGCCAGATCCTGGCAGCCGCCAAACTGGGCAGAGGTCCAAGTCTCCAGAAGAGGAGGCCATAGACAGAGAGGAAGAGCGACTGCAAAGACTTTGGCTGGCCGAAGAGATTGGGAAACTATCTCCCAAGCTGAGCTCCGCTCTAGGCCTACGCCTCGATGGCCTCAAGTACCAAGAGATCGCGGATCTTTTGGGTATTAGCCTCGATGCCGTAAAGTCCCGAATCAGGGATGCAGGCCTGAAGCTCATTCAGCGAGGAAAGAGAAGCGCAGACGGTGGACGAACCTCAAGCAGACAAGGGGGCGCGGATGGATAACGCGGATCTTTCGGCCGCGTATCGCTTGTGGCTTGCCTCGCAGCCTGAGGACTCCTCGAAGGCTCCGAGTGCCGAGGAGCTAGATCAGTACCTGCACGGTAGCCTTTCTCCCGAGGACCATGAACGGATCAGTGAGGCTCTCGCTTGCCATCCCGAACTCGCACGGCTGCTGGCAACTCCGTGGTCGGCGCCCGTGGCGGGAGAGGTTGACGACCTCACCGATGAGGTGATCGACCAGGGATGGGAAGCGCTCAAGGCTCAGCTATTGCGGGCCGATGCAGATGCCGATGCCGATGCCGATGCCGACAGCGATAGCTCGGCAACTCGGTTTTCTTCCGAGGCTCCTGTTTTGATTGGACCGTCTCGCCAGCCACGACCTCGACTCGGCCTTTGGCGTGCGCTAGCCACTGCTGCCTCAGTGCTGGTGGCAGTGCTCGGTTGGCAGCTTATGGCTGGGCGTCAAGAACTCAGCGAGCTGCGTGGCCAGTTGGCGACTCCACGGATCAATCTAGAACATCGTTTACTTCTCCCGGACGGCAATCGTGGCGGAGTCGAAGGGCAACCACCGATTCTATTGCCCGATGGGGCATCCTCCTTCCTACTCAAGCCTGCCTTGGTGGAGCAACTCGAATATGCAGAATACGCGGCGCGAATCTACTCTCTCAATGGCGGTGAGGAGAAATTGATTTGGCACGCTAAGGGGCTGCGCCGATTGCAGGACCGAACGGTTGAGATCTGGGTTCCGGCCTCTTTCTGGGGAGACGGTCGCTATCGCCTCGATCTACTGGGCATGGACGGGACCGAAGAGCATCCCTCGGCTACCTACACCGTGCGCCTCGGAGGGAAGGGCTAGAGACCTCTTTGAAGGCTGTGAGGTTTCGCCTTACGCGCTCTTCAGTGTGCCGGGCGAGGGCTACGGAGAGGGGAAGATCTGCCCTTGTTCTTCCAGGTAGAGGTAGATGCCGTCGAGAGCCGAAGCATCGACGGCGCCAGCAGGGATCTTCTCTTCGATGAAGGATTCCAAGAATCTCAACGCCTTGAAGCGTTGTGGTTCAAGGGAGTCGCCCTCCGGGGCCTTGAACAGCGTCAACCTCGCGTGGAGGTTCTGAAGGCAGTAACGGCGTAGGTCGATGGGCGTGCCCTCGCGCTGGTAGTTTTCCGCATCCACTTGCAGCCTTCGCTTGGTAGCGAGTAGGTGGTCGAGGAAGATCCCCCGTTTCGCGGTTGGCTCCTGGGCCTGATACTTCTCAAGGTCTTGCCGGAGACGCAGCTCATCGCTAATCCTCTTGTCAGCTAACTGTCCCTGCTCGGCAGGTTCCTCCTGCGTAGGGTGTAGGTCTGGTTGCAGATCGGGAAGCGAACGAGTGGGGCTGCAGGAGAGCCATACGCCATAGAGCAATACGCCAATTGTCACCAGTTTATGGGTAATCTCAATGTAAGAGTCACTCCCAAAGAAGGACCGCCGGAGTCTGGGTCGCTGCGGAGTCGATTTCTTGCGTTTCGGTCCTTTCATTGCTTTACGAGTACGATTCTACCGCTATTGCATTCCTCGTGCATTCCTGGCGGCCGAAGGAAGTCTTGGCAAGCTAACTCTCGGCTGCTGTTGCTGGATCCTGGGTGTCTTGGCCTCCAAACACTTTCTCCTCGCCAGTGTCTCTCTTGAAGGGAACGAGATTCATCTCCACCTCTTCTAGGAGAAGCCTCCATGGCACTGTTTGTTCAGACTTGTCGATCCGTGCGGTGGCGTCTGGGGAGCCTCGCTAGGAGGTGCCGGTCTGCACGATTCACCGATCCGAGGTGGCTAGCCGTCATGCTGTGGAGCCTCGTGGCTCTGGCTCATCGCGGTATGGCTGAGCCTCTTACCTTAGCTGGCAACCCTGAACCTCGTGCGACCCATGAGGGCCTATTCGCCGGTACGTCTCCGATGGTCACCGGCGATTGGCCGGGACTCGATGTAGTGGTTCTGATCGACCAGACCGCGAGTATGGGGCCGCACCCAGGGAAGATAGCGAGCGACCCAGGAGGGTTGCGATTTGACCTGACCACGACCATGACCTCACAGCTCATAGACAGTGCCGTGTCGCAGCGCCTTCACCACCGGTTGGTGGTTCTGAGTTTTGGACGCGAGATTCGTCGGGAGTTGGGCTGGAGCGAGTTGGGGGCCACCAAGTTGGAACTCATCGAGCGAATCGTGCGCTCGATCGCCTCGCGCGACACTGGTGGCACGACAGACTTTGTGGCGGCCATTGCGGCGGCAGGCGAAGCCTTGGACCTATTGGCCGCCGAGTCGAACCGGCGCCGAGTGGTTCTGCTTCTGACGGACGGAGCGCCATATCCTCGCTCACGGTGGAGCATTGGCGAGCGAGAGATTCTGCGCGCGGCCATTGATCGCGAAGTTCTGGGTCATGATGCGCGACTCGACCTGCTGTTGATATCGGAGCGTGACCGGATTGGGGTTGACCATGTTGACCTCTTCTGGCGTCGCCTCGGGGCCCACGGTGTGTGGCGTGCGAGTTCCCGTAAGGAGCCCCCTTCGGTCACTGTGTGTCGCGTACTCGCCGACCTACTGGGGACACCCTTGCTTCGAGATCACGCCTTGGTTCGCCAGGGTTCTATCGGTCGAGAGGTGATCCTGCCACCGTACCTGGAGCAGGTCGTCTTTGACGTCTTCGGTACCGATCCTGAGCGTCCAGTGAGTGTGGACTCACCGGATGGTCCCGTAGCCTGTTCAGTCGAGAAGGCTACCTCTTGCGTTGAGAGACGCGTCGCTCGCTCGCTGCGCACCTTGACTGTGCGGCGACCCGCTCCCGGCGGATGGTTCCTTCGCTCTCACCAACCCTCGGCAACGATGGAGGTCTTCGCGCGGACCTTCTACCCGCGCGGTCAGCTTCTTACCCCCCAGGGGGCCATCGAGCCCACCGACCCGTTGCCCATCGCCTATCAGTTGCGAGATGCGGCTGGTTCGACCCTAGACGAACTACCGGCCTTCCCGTTGCGCCTCGACCTGGCATTGGTGGCACCTGACGGATCGAAGAAAGTATCGGTGCTGGTTCGAGATCGGGAGGCACGCAGTGGCGTGTACCGGACGCAATCGGTAGGCAAGGTGGCCGAACCCGGCCTCTACCGAGTCCAGGTGGTCGTGCGGGCCGAAGATTCTAGCGGCAAGCTGGCGAGCGTCTTCGAAGATCGGTGGGCAACCTTCAAGGTGCTGGCCATGCCACCGCGAGTCACCTGTCAGATCTCTTCGAGTCTTTCAGCGGAACCTAGAGTGGTCTCGGAAGGCGCCAACCTGGAGTTTGCAAATCCCTTCTACTTGCGCTGTGTCGATGCAAGGGGCGAACTGGCCGATCTTGAGGCAATGGCCGGCGTACCGACCACCGACCTCTTCACAGGAGCCTGGGTTCGGGGCGACCTCTCTGTGCCGGTGCCGCTTCGCCAGCGTAGACTTGGTCTAGGTCAGCTACAAGTTGGGGTGAGTGAGCTGGCGCCACCTGGGACCGAGCGGTTTGTCTTGAAGGTAGCGGTTCCCGAACCGTTGTCGAAGGTCGAGATCACAATCGATCCTTCTTGGCTCGTCTTGGCCAAAACTCACTTGTGGACGAGACTGCTACCGGTGGCTCAACTCACTGTGCTCATCGCCCTGCTTGGGCTCCTGGCTTGGCTCCTGCTTCGTCGTTGAATAGGGCGGTCTCAGCAGCCGATGGGCCGATAGACCCCATACAAGCGGAATCGCTGCAGCCAAGACAACTTGCTCCAACCGACCCCTCCTAGCAGCCCGGGGTGAAAGTCCAATCCACCCTTGAGCTTATCCAGCACCAGCGATAGTGTGGTTTTCATCATCGGAGGTTCCAGTATGGCGATGGGAAGACGAAAGAAGCGGCGTCAGGGCCAGTTGTGGATTGAAGCTAGCGAGCTGGCACAAGGACCGGGCCACCCGTTCTATCGGC
>JAJRVQ010000195.1 GCA_024277255.1 Acidobacteriota bacterium
AGGCCCAGGACTTCGCTGCGCCGCCGGGCATGGGCGTGACCAAGATCCAAGAAGTCACGTTCGCCTACGACCTGCTCGACCGCCTGATCGCGCGCACCACCAAACGCGAGCAGGGCACGCCCACGGGCCCGCTGCAGGTGGTCCACAGCTACGAGTACGACTCCCTACACCACCAGACCGCCTACCAGGACAGCAACGCGGCCCGCGTCGAGCGGATCTTCGACAGCCTCGGCCGGATGCGCCAGCGCACCGAGGTCCCGGGCACCGGCCCGACGCCCGTACCGCCGGCAATCACCACCACCACCGACTACTTCTGGAGCGCCACCGACCGCCGGGTCGAGCGCCGAGACGGCATGTCGCCGCCGCGCGTCACCAACGCACTGTTCGACACCGTCGGCCGCCTGGCCGAGATCCAAAACCCCGGATACACCACCGGCGCCAGCGCGCACCGCCGGCAGTTCGGCTACGATGCCGCCAGCAACGTCGACCAGGTGACGACCGGCAACGGCACGGTCATCACCCAGTCCTACGACAACATGCGCCGCCTCCTGCAACGCACCGTCTCGACGCTGGGCACCAACGTGTCGGTGATGGCCACCGGCGAGGCCTTCCGCTACGACGGGCTGGGCCGGCTGCAGACCGCCGAGACCTTCTACCGCGAGAGCGGCACCGACTCGCTCGACAAGGTGACGCTGCAACGCGACCCGTTGAACCGGCTGCTGTCGGAGACCTTCGAGTACCTGGGCACCAGCGCCGGCCCCGCCGACCGCACGGTCACCAGCGACTACGCCGTGCCGGTGGCCGCCGGCGGCGGCACTGACTTCTTGTGGCGGCGGCAGGTCAGCTACCCCTCAGGCTTCGTCGCCGCGATGACGCCCGACGGCGTCGGCAAGCTGCAGACGATCGACCTGCAGGCGCCGAAAGACACGTCTGCCACGCTGGCGATGTACCGCTACGGCGGCCAGCGGCCGCTGGAACGTCAACTGTTCTATGGCACCGGCGGCACCGACCACCACGACACCACCTTCCGCTGGGACGGCCAGCGGCGGCTCGACCAGCTGGCGGTGAAGCAGGGCTCCAGCGAACTCTGGCGCTGGGATTACGGCATGGGCGGCGAGGGCCACCTGCAGACCGAGGAGTACTTCGAGAACGGCTCCTTCGACCAGCCCGGCAGCAAGTTCCACGAACTGACCGCACTCTACAGCCTGGGCGGCAGCAAGGCGGGCGTGCCCCAGGGGGACTTCAACGGCGTCGTGACCTTCGCGAACGCCGGTTTCGACACCTATCACAGCTACACGATCGACAGCGGCCACAACCGCAGCAACGAGCGCATCGAGTACGCCAGCGGCACGGTCAACGACTCGAACTACACGGTCGAGGCGAACAGCCACCGCTACCAAAGCGTCGACGGCACGACGTTCACCTACGACGGCGAGGGCAACCTGACCTTCGACGGCAAGAACGTCTACGTCTACGACTTCCACAACCGCCTCTCGGAGGTCTACCGCTACGTCGACACCGGCCAGAACGCGACCAGCCAGACGCGCGGCGTGGGGCTGTTCCGGGGGCAGACGACGTACCGGGTGGGCCGCGCGGAGCTGACGCGGCTGACGGGCAGTGCGCGAAAGAAGTGGGCCACCGCGCGGCAGATCACGGCTGGCTTCCAGAACCTCAAGGGCACATCACAGCAGGTGACCAGCGGCGTGGTCGGCGATGGCACGCTGCAGCTGGTGGCGATGTACGGCTACGACGTCTTCAACCGGCGGGTGTACCGCGCGGTGGCGGAGCAGCCGACGCTGTTTTCGGTGTACGACGGCTGGCGGGAGATCGAGGAGGTGTCGAAGGGGACGACCGGGCCCGACGTGGAGGAGCGAGCGTACGTCTGGGGGATGGGGCTGGACGAGATGCTGGTGTACGCCGAGAAGCCGGGCGGCATGTGGCAGCGGTACTACGTTCACCAGGACCGGATGCTGTCGGTGCACAGGATCGTGGACGGCAGCGGCGCGAAGGTGGAGCAGTACGGCTATGCGCCGTACGGGCTATCCACAGATACCGGGTCAGGGCTTTCGAACCCGTACCGTTGGACGGGCAGGCGGGTGGATGCGGAGACGGGGCTGTACTACTTCCGCAACCGCTACTACGCGCCGGCGATCGGGCGGTTTCTGACGGAGGATCCGCTGGGCGCTTGGGCGGATCTTGTGCACTTCGGGAATCCGTATGCGTATGCGGGGAATTCGCCGTTCGTCTTTTGGGACCCTCTGGGGCTGCAAGCAGGTCAGGAACCGTCTTTCTTCCAGCAAGCCGCTCAAGCGGCGCTCGACCTCACTCGGGGTGTCTTCGACACGCTGTCATTTGGAATTACCAAGAATCTCCGAGAGGGACTCCTCGGCGAGGACGGCGAGATCCTGAACGACACGGCCTACGTAGTGGGAGAGGTCGCTGGTTCTCTGAACCCAAAGGGCGCGGCACAGGGTGCCGTCAGAATCGCCAAGACTGGTGTTTCTCTCCTGACGAAGTCCGGCAAGTGCGCCAAGGTTGTCATCCGATCAGTTGCCCCAAAGGGGGGAAGGACGGTCCTCGGGCACTACCCGGGGTACATAGAGAAAGCGAGCGAGCTTGGGGCGCGTCGCTTCAATATCCCTGCGAAGATCTGGGAGAAAATGAGCGACGCCGAGCGCTGGGGTGCCAACCAGAAGTTCTTGGATCGGCTGATCAAGC
>JAJRVQ010000013.1 GCA_024277255.1 Acidobacteriota bacterium
TCGGCAAGGGGCTGGCCTATGGTCTCGGCAAGCCCTTCTACGCGATGCATCACCTGGAAGGCCATCTCTATTCGCCCTTCCTCGCCGCGCCGGGTGGCGAGAACCAAGAGCGAGCTTCGGCCGCCACGGTGGCGGAGAGGTGCGTCGGCCTGGTGGTTTCCGGTGGCCACAGCTCCCTCTTCGCGGTGGACAACGGTGCGCTCACCACCCTGGCGCAAACCCGTGACGACGCCATGGGCGAAGTCTTCGACAAGGTCGGCAAGCGGCTTGGGTTGCCCTATCCGCAAGGGCCGCGGGTGGATCAGCTGGCCGAGTTGGGCGACGGCCGGGCGGTCACCCTGGCCATCCCAAAGATGAGCGACGGCAGCCTCGACTTATCCTTCTC
This sequence comes from Acidobacteriota bacterium, assembly GCA_024277255.1. GTDB lineage: Bacteria > Acidobacteriota > Thermoanaerobaculia > Multivoradales > SZUA-115 > SZUA-115. Next base: position 386 of record JAJRVQ010000013.1, read on the forward strand.
GGGGCTCAAGAGCGACGCTCTGCGCCGAATCGAAGCGCTGGAGAGGGCGGGCGTCGACACCGATCTGAGCGATGCGGAGAGCGTGCCGCCACCGGCGGTGGCCGATCTGCTGGCCGGCTTTCGCGCCGCCGCCGTCGGCCAGATTCTGCGCCGCCTGGACCAGCTGCGCCGTCGCGGCCAACCGATCCCGCTTCTCGCCGTTTCAGGCGGTGCCGCGGCCAACCGCGAGCTGCGCCGCAGGCTGGTCCCCTGGGCCGCCGAACACGGCGTCGATCTGCGCCTCGTGGCGCTGGACTACGCCAGCGACAACGCGGCGATGATCGCCTGGGCGGCGGTGCTGCGCTGCCGGCGCGGTGACCGGGGCGACCCGTTGAGCGCCGGCGCCTCCAGCCGCATCGCTATCTGATGGTCGTCAGGCTACCCCTCGGGGATCGGCGTGCCCTCGCTGGCGGTGCGCTGGGCGTAGAGTTCTTGCAGCCGCCGGGTGAGGGCGCCGGGCTGGCCGGGCTGATGGGTGCCGAGAGTCCGGCCGTCGACCTCCAGCACGGGGCTCAACTCACCCATGGTGCCGGTGGTGAAGGCTTCGTCGGCGGACCAGATCTCGGAGATCGAGAGGTTGCGCTCTTCGACCGGGATTTCCTGCTGGCGGGCGATCTCGATGACCAGGGCTCGGGTGACGCCCGGCAGGCAGCTGTGGGGGTGCGGGGTCAACAGCTTGCCGTGGTGTACCAGGAAGATATTGGTGGCGTTGGTTTCTGAAAGGAAGCCGTCGAGGTCGAGCATCAGGGCGTCGTCGACCCCGGCGAGATTGGCTTCGATTTTGGCCAGAATGTTGTTGATCAGGTTGTTGTGGTGGATCTTCGAGTCGACGCACTGCGGTGAATTGCGGCGGATCGCCGAGGTGATCAGCCGGATGCCCGCGGCGGCGTAGATCGGCGGTTTGTGCTCGGCCAGTACGATCAGGCAGGGGCCGGAGCGGTTGAGCCGCGGATCCATGCCGGAAGTGATCTTCTCGCCGCGGGTGAGGGTCAGCCGTACGTGCGCCTCATCGAGCATGCCGTTGGCGCGCAAGGTGGCGAAGAGCGCTTCGCGGACACTCTCGCGACTGGGGAGATCGACAAAGGCCATCGCCTTGGCCGAGGCGAAGAGGCGGTTGAGGTGGGCGTCGAGGGCGAAGAGGCGGCCGGCGTAGATGCGCAACCCTTCCCACACCGCATCGCCGCCTTGCACCACGCTGTCGAAGACGGAAACCTTGGCCTCAGCGCGCGGCACTAGTCCGTCACCCACCCACACCTGGATCTTGTCGTTGCGCGGATCGTACTTCTGCATGCGATGGCTCCCGGTTCTCTAGACGTTGTCGCGGATCGCTACCGCGGCGAGGGCCGCGTAGTGCGGTTTGCACTCCCCGAGCAATGGTTCGAGCCGGGGCGGAAAGGGCGCCTTTTTGGCCTTGTACGGCAGGAAGCCGCTCGATCGGTGGACGTTCTTGTACCAGTAGGGAGCCCAGATGCCGTCCTCTGGCCGGGGTCCCGGCGGCCAGGAGAGCATGGCCTCGTCGAACGGCAAACCGAGATGAGCGCAGAGTTGGAGCAGGACGCCGGGTGGATCGAGCAGCAGCTGGCGAGAGTCGAGAACTGCCGGATCCTGGCCCGCCTGCCGCAACTCTTGGAGTAGCGCCGATTGCACGGCGAGGCCGGTGTCGGCGAGCGTCGGCTCGGGCAGCTGGTGCGCCAAGGAGGGCAGCATCTCGACGGGATCGCGCACCAGGAAGAGGTTGGTGACCCGAGCCAGGAAGGCGCGATCGAGATCGAGCAGGTGATGGGCCATCTGCTTGAGGAACAAGACCGGCCGCGCGCAGGGTCCGAGAATCACCTCGCGCACCACCCGTTCGCCATCGGTCTCCATCGCTGCCATTACCTCGGCCGCTCCTGGATGGGGTGCTGCGGAACAGCGCAGGTAGTGGCCGTAGAGCGGTTCGTCGACCACCCGCGTGTCCGCGCGCTGGGCGAACGAATAGGTCAGGGCGGTCGAAACATTGCGTGGTCCGGACCACAGGCAGATACGCAGAGTTGTCTCTTCCATGAAACCCGGAGTCTAGCGCGGTAGCATGCGCGGACCGTGGCTGACTCATCCCCTCCTCGCACAGATCCTCCTCGCACAGAATTCGCCTTCCGGCCCTGGGTGCGCTCCTCCTGCAAGAGCGCGATGATCTGGGGAATGGGGCTGTTGGCGGTCTTGGCGGTGGCGATCTGGTGGTTGCGCGGGCCACAAGGCTGGGCCTGGGATCGGGCCTTCACCTCGTTGCTCGGCTACAGCACCTTGATCTGGGCAAGCTTGCTCAAGATCTGGTGGACTGCGGGGAAGCCCTCGGTGATGGTGGATCAAGAGGCGATCTACTACCAACCTCTCCACCTGTTCAAGCCCAAGCGAGTCGCTTTCAGCCAGATCCTCGCCTGTAGCCCGAAGGTGCAAACCCACTCGTTGCGGCTGCTGGAGGAGCGCCGCGGTGTCGCCCGCGAACATTCGATCAACCTCGGCGTCGTCCAAGGTCGCCGCCGCTTCTTGGAAACCCTGGGCAAGAAGCTGGTCGAGGAGGGCTTGCAGCCGATTCCCGGCAAGCTCCACAGTTGGGCCCGCCCCGGCTGGGATCAACCGCTGGTCTTCGGCCAGCGCCGAGCGCGCCAGGTGGACGAAGAGGGGCAGAGCTAGCCGGCAACCGGCTCCACTCTGCCCGTGCTTGGTGGCCTTACTTCCTGGCCGAGCCGGTGACGATGTACGAGCCGGCCCGCTTGTCCATCTTGATGTTGATCAGCTTCTTTGCCGCGGCGTCTTCCAACAACTCCGAGAAGCTGTGATAGCCGTAGTAGCCCTCGTTGAAGGAGGGGTTCTTGCGCTGCATGGTCTGCTTGATCATCGAGCCCCAGAGCACCGTCTTGTTCTCGCGCACCAGCGCCTGGATGGCGTCGACCATGAGGGCGAACGCCTCCGCCGTCTTCGGTGACAGCCCGTCGACCTTGGGGGCGACACGCCGGCTGCGCCAGACATCCTCGTAGTAGATGAACTCGTCGCAGTTGCCGATCAAGAGTTTCGAAGAGGCCCCCTTGACGCCGACCCCGATCACCCGCTTGTTGTTCTCTTTGAGCTTCGAGACCAAGGGTGAGAAGTCGCTGTCGCCGGAGAGGATGACGAAGGTGTCGAGGTGCTCCTTGGAATAGGAGAGGTCCATCGCATCGACCACCATCTTGATGTCGGCGCTGTTCTTGCCGGAGTAGCGCTTCTGCGGGATCTCGATCATCTCGAAGGCCGTCTCGTGGAAGGGTCGCTTGAACTCGCTGTAGCGGTCCCAGTCGCAATAGGCCTTCTTGACGATGATCTTGCCCTTCTCCAGCAACCGTTCGAGCACCAGGTTGATGTCGAACTTCTTGACCTCTTTGGAGTCGCGCACCCCAAGGGCGATGTTCTCCAGATCGCAGAACAGGGCGATCTTGGCTTCGTCGGCGACCGAGGAGCTGCGCTCGGGGCCAATCATCTCGCTCGCCGAGGCGAGTTCGAAGAGCAGGTCACTGGCGTCAAAGCTGTGGCTGCGTCCGCTGTCACTCCGTCGTGCCGGCGGCTCTTCGGCGGTCGCTTCCGGTGAGGCGGTGCGGGCCGGATCGGCCCGTTCCGAGGAGCGGCTGCGCCCGCCGCGCGAACCGCGCCCGCGACGCCCTCGCCGCCGGCTGGTGGAGCGCCCACCGGTGGCGGTCGTCGACTCGGAGCCGGTCTCGTCGTCGTTGTCGTCGTCCTCGTCGTCGTGGGGCGCAGTGTCCACGCCGTCCTCATCCTGCTTGTCTTGAGGTGAGGCGACGGGTGAACGCCAGTCTTCGAAGTTCGGCTCGGCTTCGGCGTTCGGCGGATCGTCGTCGGCCGGCGGCAACTCCATCTCGATGGGTGCCGAATCAGTCTCGATCGGATCGGGGGACGAACTCTCGTCGTGGGCTTTGTCGTCGTTAGCAGGTCGAAGCCACCAAGGACTCAATGGTTCTCTCCTTAGCTCAAGGCCATTTGATCAGAGCAAAGATTAGCCGTCAGTGAGGATCGCTGGACGGTGCGCTAGCCGAGGGCGCCGACAAGGGGCTCAAGCGGTGTCCTGGTGATCGGCTGGATAGAGGGGCAAACCCTTGTCAGGTTTGGGATTAGCGTTGGGAATTAGTATAGCCTACCGGCCTCATGGCGCACCGAGTCGCATTGCTGGTTTCCGGGGCTTCAGGCATGCTCTTGGCCCGCCACGCACTCGCCTCGTTGGCCGGACTGAGCGCTGTCGAGCGTCTTCATCTGGTGGTTTCCGCTGGCGCTAGCCAAGTCCTGCGCCACGAGCTTGGGCAACGGCAGACCGGCGCCGCGGAGCTGATCGCCGCCGCGGGGTTGAGCGAGGGGTCACGGGCCAAGATCGAGGTTCATCGCGACAATGATCTGGGTGCGCCCATCGCCTCCGGCTCCTACCCGCTGAGCGGCTCGGTGGTTCTGCCCTGCAGCGCCGGCACCCTGGGGGCGCTGGCCTCGGGGTCCGCCCGCACCCTGATCCATCGCGCCGGGGCGGTGGCACTCAAGGAGCGCTGGCCGTTGGTGCTCGGCTTCCGCGAAACGCCGCTCAATTTGTTGCACATCGAGAATCTCCGCCGGCTGGCCTATGCCGGCGCCGTTGTCCTGCCGCCGATCCCCGCCTTCTACATCGGAGGCCAGGACCTGGGCGACTTCCTCGACCACTACATGCTGCGCCTGTTGGACCAGCTCGGCATCGGGGAGCGCGGCCGCCCGGGCTTGCGTTGGAAGGTGGATCCGTCGTGAGCGTGGCAACGCTGCGCCGCGGGCCGCTTGAACCGCTGCGCGTGGTGCTCGAGATGATCAAGTTCGAGCACACCCTCTTCGCCCTTCCCTTCGCCTTTCTCGGCATGGTGCTGGCGGCGGGAGGGTGGCCGAGCTGGCCGGTGGTGGGTTGGATCTCGCTGGCGATGGTCGCCGCACGCAGCGCCGCCATGGCGTTCAATCGCTGGCTCGACCGGCGCATCGACGCCGCCAACCCGCGCACCGCCGATCGAGCCTTGCCGCGCGGAGAGGTGAGCCCGCATTTCGTCGCCCTCTTTGTCGTCGCCAGTTCGGCCTTGTTGGTCTTGGCGGCCTGGCGGTTGAACCCACTGGCGTTGAAACTCTCGCCGCTGGCCCTGGCCATCATCCTCGGCTACTCCTTCACCAAGCGGTTTACTTGGGCTTGCCACTTGATCCTCGGTCTCGCTATCTCCGGAGCACCGCTGGGAGCCTGGATCGCCGTGCGCGGGGATATTCGCCCGGCGCCGTTGGTGCTGGCCCTGGCCGTGCTCTGCTGGGTGGCCGGCTTTGACCTTCTCTATGCCCTACAGGATCGGGAGTTCGATCGCCAGGCCGGTCTCTCCTCCATTCCCGCCCGCTTCGGGATTCATCGTTCGTTGTGGCTTTCAGGGCTCCTTCACTCCACGACGTTGGCCTTGCTCGCGCTCCTGCCGCACCTCTACTTGGAAGAGTCCGAGAGCGCGCTCGGCGCCGGCTACTGGGTCGGCTGGGCGGGCTGTTTGCTCCTCGTCGGCTACCAGCATTGGATCGTCCGGCCGAAGGATCTATCGCGGCTGGATGCGGCCTTCTTTCTCGCCAACGGAGCCCTTTCGCTGTGGCTCCTGGCGGCCACCCTGGTTGATATACTCCTCCTTCGGTCGTGAGCCCATCGATGACTTCCCCACTGCAAAAAATCCGCCCCGAGAGCTTTCCCGCGCCGTTGGCGGCGCTGGCCGCCAAGGTGCGCGATGGCGAACGGCTCGACGACGCGGACGCGACGCTCTGCTTCACCACCCCCGATGTGCTGCACCTCGGCCGCTTGGCCGACGCCGTGCGCCGGCAGATGCACGGCGAGGTGACCTACTTCAACGTCAACCGGCACCTCAACCCGACCAACGTTTGCATCTACACCTACAACTGCAAGTTCTGCGGTTTTGCGGCGCTCCCCGGCGAAGATCACGCCTGGCAGATGAGCCACGAAGAGGTCTACCGGCGCGCCGCCGAGCAAGGCGGTAACCATGTGACCGAGTTTCACATCGTCGGTGGCCTGCACCCGGATCTGGGTATCGACTGGTACCTGGAGATGCTACGGGGCTTGAGAGAGCGCTTCCCGGACGTCCATCTGAAAGCCTTCACCGCCATCGAAATCGGCTACTTCTCGCAGCGTGACAAGTTGTCGATCGAAGAGGTACTCGTGCAGCTGCGCGACGCCGGGCTGGGCAGCCTGCCGGGTGGCGGCGCCGAGATTTTCCACCCCGAAGTGCGGGCGCAGATCTGCGACGGCAAGCTCGATACCGAGGAGTGGATCGAGGTCCACCGCACGGCTCACCGGCTGGGGATTCACAGCAACTGCACCATGCTCTACGGCCACGTCGAAAAGGTCGAACACAGCGTCGACCATCTGATGCGCTTGCGGGCGCTGCAAGACGATGCGTTGGCGGGCGACCCGGCTGGAGCCAAAGGCAGCTTCAACGCCTTCATCCCCCTCGCCTACCATCCCGAGAACAACTACATGGGGCTGCGCTTCCACACCACCGGCCTGAACGACCTGCGCCACATGGCCACCGCCCGGCTGGTGCTGGACAACATCCCGCACATGAAGGCTTACTGGGTGATGTTGACGCCCAAGCTCGCCCAGCTGGCGTTGAAATTCGGTGCCAACGACCTGGACGGCACCGTGGTCGAGGAGACGGTGTACCACATGGCCGGGGCCGAAACCGAACAGCAACTGAGCCGCGGCGAGCTGGAGCGTGTGGTGCGTGAAGCCGGCTTCACTCCGGTGGAGCGCGACACCCTTTACAACCCGATCGTGCGTGGTGCGGGAGCGCTGGCTCCGCCGCTCGCGGCGACACCAGCCGCCGTTTGAGCCGGAACCCATGAGTGGCGAGCAGCAGGGAGGCATCGGTGGCTTCCCCTTCCATTACCTGGCTGTCGATGGCCCGATCGGGGTCGGCAAGACCACCCTGGTCGACATGCTGGTGCGCCGCTTCGAGGGGGTCAAGGTTCTCGAAGACGCCGGCAACCCCTTCCTCGGCGACTTCTACTCCGATCAGCCGGGAGCGGCCTTTCAAACCGAACTCTACTTTCTGCTGTCGCGCTACAAGCAGCAACAAGAGGTCGTCCAGCAGGAACTCTTTCGGCGTCTGGTGGTCTCGGACTACACCTTTCAAAAGAACCGAGTCTTCGCCTACCTGACCCTCTCCGACGACGAGTTGATGCTCTTCGACAAGCTCTATCAACTCCTCGAACCGCAAGTGCCCAAGCCCGATCTGGTGCTCTATCTGGTGGCCGACGTCGATACCTGCATGGAGCGCATCCGCAAGCGCTCGCGCGACGTCGAGAGCGAGATATCGCCCGACTACCTGGCCGAGCTGATCGACGCCTACAACCACTACTACCACTACTACACCCGCTCGCCGCTGCTGGCGGTTGACACGCGGGATCTCAACTTCCCCGAACGGCCCGAGGACTTCGACGAACTGGTCCACCGGCTCAGCCGGCCGGTCAAGGGCACTGAATACTACGTCGCCCGCGGCGGCAAGTAGACCCTCTCCCGGGGCGAGTTGATTCTTTTTCCCGTTTGCGGTAGGTTATGCTCGAACTGAGTCAAACCGAAGCAGGTTGTGGCTCGGCTCAAGACAAACCGCTTGGATCCCGGAAGCACGGGACTGAGACGGAAAGAGATCGCCGATCGCTGAGACGGTTGGGCTGCTAAGGGGTTGATCCTGCACGGACAGCCACCTTGAAAACGCGGCCTTGTGCGCTCATCGTCGTGCCCGCATCGCCTTTCTGTCCTTCGAGTGGCCAGAAGGGTTTTTTGCTGGTGGCCAGCCGCCACAAAGCCGACCCTCCCGGCTGACGAAGGCTCGGTCGCCCTGTTCTCTCGATCCCAAAGCGGAAACACACATCCGCCAGAAGGGAGAGCACATGGCCAAGCGCATCCGAAAGGTCACCGTTCCTGAGATCCGGTCGGCGCCTCAAGCTGCCACACCGTTGGTGATGATCACCGCCTACGACTTTCAACAGGCCCGGCAGGCGGATGCCGCCGGGGTCGACATGGTGTTGGTGGGCGACAGCCTGGCGATGGTCGTCCTCGGCCACGAAGACACTCTGTCCGTCACCATGGACGAGATGCTCCACCACGTCAAAGCGGTACGCCGAGGTCTATCCCGCGCCCTGCTGGTCGCTGACATGCCCTATGGTTCTTTCCACCTCGGCGCCGAACAGGCGGTAGCCAACGGGTTGAGGATGGTCAAAGAAGGGGGGGCGCAGGCGGTCAAGATCGAAGGGGCTCGCCCGCGGGTGATCGAAGCCCTGGCCGGCGCCGAGATCCCGGTGATGGCCCACCTCGGGCTGACCCCGCAGTCGCTCCACCGCTTCGGCGGTTTCAAGGTCCAGGGGCGTGGCGCCGAGGCCCGGGAAGCCTTGCTCGAAGCGGCCGAGGCGATGGAGCAGGCCGGGGCCTTCGCTCTGGTTCTGGAGTGCATCCCCGACCAGCTTGCCACCGAGGTGAGCGCGCGGATCAAGATCCCGACCATCGGTATCGGCGCCGGAGCGGGCTGCGATGGCCAGGTGCTCGTCTACCACGATCTGCTGGGGCTCGAAGACCGCATCGCTCCCCGCTTCGCGCGACGCTACGCGCAACAGGGCACCCAAGCCCGCGAGGCGATCGCCGCCTTCGTCGCCGACGTGCGAGCCGGGCGTTTTCCCTCGCCGGAAGAATGCTACGGCGACCCTTCGGTGGCAGCCAACCACGAACCGGTGAAGCTCTATGGCTAGCGGCGGGCACAGACTGCCGTTGCCCCTGCAACGGGAAGCCGAAGTCCAGGCCAGGGGGCCGCTCGATCGACGGCTGGCTCCCAACCCGAGCGGCGAGCGGGATCACCCATTCCGTTCCGGCCACCCGCGGCTGGAGACCGTCGAAGCGGTCGGCGGCCTGCGGCGACGCATCGACGGCTGGCGCCAAGCAGGGCTGCGGGTTGGCTTCGTGCCCACCATGGGTGCCCTTCACCAAGGCCATCTGTCGCTGGTCAGGGCGGCGCGAAGGCGGGCGGAGCGCGTCGTCGTTTCCATCTTCGTCAACCCGGCGCAGTTTGGCCGCGGTGAGGACCTCGACAACTACCCGAGACAGCCTCGGCGCGACGCCCAACTGCTGCGCGGCGCCGGTTGCGACCTGCTCTTCCTGCCGCAGGAGGAGACCATCTATCCGCCCGGTCATGGGACCTGGGTTGATCTGCAAGGGCCGCCGGCGATCGGCTTGGAGGCCGAGCACCGGCCGGGCCACTTCCGAGGCGTTGCCACCGTGGTGACCCTGTTGTTGAACCTGGTGCGACCCGATTTCGCCGTCTTCGGCGAGAAAGATGCGCAGCAGCTGGCCCTGGTCCGCCGGCTGGTGCGCGACCTCCACCTGGCCGTAGAGATCATCGGTGCGCCCATCGTGCGCGAGGAAGACGGGCTGGCGATGTCGTCGCGCAACGCCTACCTCGACCCGCAAGAGCGCCGCGCGGCGACGATCCTTCACCGCGCGCTGATCGCCGCCCGCCGGGAGATCGAAGGCGGCGAACGGCGCTCCGCTGCCATCCGCGTCCTGATGCGAACCGTTCTCGACAGCGAGCCGCTGGCCACCGTCGAGTACGCCGAAGTGGTCGATGCCGAGACCTTCTTGCCGCTCGACGAGCTGGCCGGCAAGGTGGTGTTGCCCCTCGCCGTTCGCATTGGCCAGGCCGACCACTCGACCCGCCTGCTCGACAACCTTCAACTCACCCTCACCTAAGCTGTATTCGTCCGAGGAGCCCGCCATGCGAAGAACCCTATTCAAATCGAAGATCCACCGCGCCACGGTCACCGGCGCCGACCTCTCCTACGAGGGCTCGGTGACCGTCGATCCGCAACTCATGCAGGCGGCCGACATGGTCGACAACGAGCGGGTCGAGATCTACAACGTGACCAACGGCGAGCGGCTGGCCACCTACGTCATCCCGGGAACACCGGGCGCCGGTGAGATCATCCTCAACGGTGCCGCCGCCCACAAGGCCGCGCCCGGCGACCTGGTGATTCTCTGCACCTACGCCGAATACGAAGAGGCCGAGGCGCGCGGCCACCGGCCGACGGTGGTCCTGGTCGACGAGCACAACCGCATTGCACAGCGGTCTGCACAGCGGCCCAAACCGGCTGCGCTAGCGGTCTAGCTACGGAACCGGCCGCAGACCTGACAACTATCATCCCCCCGTCGCTCCCAGGGGCTACAATGCGGCCGTTGCTGAGCACAGGAGCCAAAATGTCCACCACCACCGCCCACCCACCCGAAGTTGTTCAACCCCCGGCCAGCGCGACCCAAGTCGAGCCGCTGACCATCGCTGAGCGCACCTTCCAGTCGCGCTTGATCCTCGGCACCGGCAAATACGTCGACCTCGACACCATGGTGCGCTCGTTCGAAGCCTCGGGCACCGAAATGGTGACCGTGGCGCTGCGCCGCATCAACCTAAGCGAGCGCGGCGAAGGCTCGATGATCGGCTCGATCGATCCCGAGAAATACCTCTTCCTGCCCAATACCGCCGCCTGCTTCACCGCCGACGAAGCCATTCGCACCGCCCGGCTGGCGCGCGAAGCCGGGGGCTGGAACTGAATCAAACTCGAAGTGATCGGCGACACCAAGACCCTCTTCCCCGACACCGTGCAGCTTCTGGAAGCGACCAAAGTGCTGGTCGACGAAGGCTTCGTCGTTCTCCCTTACACCAACGACGACCCCATCACCTGCAAGAAGCTCGAAGACCTGGGCGCCGCCGCCATCATGCCGCTGGGCGCTCCCATCGGCTCCGGCCTGGGCATCCGCAACCCGGCCAACTTGAGGATCATCATCGAGCAAGCCAACGTCCCGGTGATCGTCGACGCCGGAGTTGGCACCGCCAGCGACGCCGCCCTCGCCATGGAACTCGGGGCCGACGCCGTCCTCATGAACACCGGCATCGCCGGCGCTCAAGACCCCGTGCGCATGGCCCGCGCCATGAAACTGGCCGTAGAAGCCGGCTGGCTCGCCGCCCACGCCGTCCGCATCCAAAGAAAACTCTACGCCACCGCCTCCTCCCCCCTGGAAGGACTGCTGACCTAAGCCCTTCCTTCTCCCCGAACTTCTACTCCAACATCGTATGCACCTGCATCTGCGGCGTCATCCGTCAGTTCTGCTCCTCGCCGTACTTCTAGTACGGCTGCGTCCCAGAACAGGCGGATTCCTTGCATCTACAGCCGCCTACGACGTTTCGTAACGAAATCGGTGAGAAGCAAAGGGCTGGCCACCTTGAAAACCACCCCCCATTGCTCTACACTCCCCGTCTCTCCAGTGCACCCATAGCTCAACTGGATAGAGCACCTGACTACGGATCAGGAGGTTTGGGGTTCGAATCCCTATGGGTGCACCATTCAAACCCTTTCCCTTCAACAGTTTACGACTCATTGACTTCGAGCAATATGCCCGAGGTGTGTCTGTCGTTGCTCTATAGTTGCCAGAATGCACGGGGTGGGGGTGTGGTGCGAGACTGGGGGAGGGGTAAGTTGTTTGGTTTCAGGGGGTTGGGGTGATTGGGGTGCGGGGAGACTGGGGGAGGTTGGGGGAAATGGGGCTTCTCAGGGGGGCTCAGGGGGTCTCGGCTGATAGAGGCTTGGAGTTGCGCACGTCCTGCAAACCCTTGTCAGCAGGGCAGAGAGTTAGATCTGCCGCCGGAGCAGTTAGACGAGAGAAGCTCGCACATGAACTGGCGGGTGGCCGGCCAGCCGCCGAAGGACTGCAATGTTGACCACAAGACCGAGTGGTATCCGCCCTCATGCTTTTTCAGGATGCGGGCAGGCAGCAGGCAGTTACGGAAGACATGGTGCGGCTGATTGCCTACATGAAGAGGGTGAGGCGGCCCGTGATGAGATAGTGAAATACTAGGTACTGCTAGTGTTCACCTCACCGGCATCCTGTTCTTCGAGAATACTCTCTCGGTCAACCCAAAGATTGATTCCGTGCTGCTCAAGGTCGATACCGATCTCAGAGAAGATCTCCCAGGCCCTGCCGAGATCTGGGCCTTCGATGGCCTCAAATGTAGCTTCCTCTCCGGTCTCCTTGAGTTCCTTGATCCGCTGTTGCGCCTTCATAGTGGGTGGCCAGTAGCACCTACGGAACGGAAAGCGTGGCACCTTCAGCAATTGACCAAGGTCTTCTCCTTTGGTCTCTGCATCCCGCAAGAACTTCTCAAATACTTCTGGCGTATCGACTACTGTGACTGTCGTTGAGCGCATTCCTGAGGGATCAAGGTCAAGCGAGACTTCTCCCGTAGTACGATCCTTGATGGGCTTCGTTCTAACCTCCCCCTCGACCGTCACGACTACAACCTGCATCTTGAAGACGAGGTTGAGCAACCCATTCTTTGCAGGGCCATCTCCGAACCCGGAGACGAAGCCGTCTGGCACGAGAAGGAATACTGGCAGCGTCCCCAGTTTTGCTGGGATAGATCCCTCAAGCCACCGATTCCACAAATAGTGCATCGCACCAGTGAAAGTATTGCCTCCTTCAAAATGTGCTGGCGCAAAGGTAGGAGTGTCGTTCACCTTGGCAAGCATCGCTCGGTTCTCAGCACTCATTTCAGAGATATCCTGAATGAATTCGATGTGTGGCAGAAGGTAGAGCTGGTGACTAATTCGCGGCGGCGGCGGGAGAGGCACTATGGCCTCTTTCGACTCGCCTCCCAAGACGGCGACAACTCCACGCAGGAAGCGAATCGCCTCGACCTTCTCCTGGATCATGTGCAAGAAGAAGACCTTGGACACCTCTAATGGCATGCCTCCATGCAGTGACTCAATATGCTCCCTATGCTTCACATTTCGGTGATACTCGAAACCGTACAGCCATGCGTTAAGCGTCTTCTCCGAGTTAATCTGATAGAACCGATCGTGACTCGGCCCACTTGCATGGATTTGGAACAGAGACTGTAGGCGTCTACCCTCAAAGATCTTTCCGATCCACCCGAGCTGGTTGCGAACCCCTTCATGTTCTAAGCGGTGGCCAAGCACAGAACGAATATTCTTGACACTCGTGGCCTCATCCTGAAGTATGAGCGGTCGCAGGCGATGTAGAAGCGTGCTCACATCCCCGGAATCGGGGAGGCTCACTTGGTAGTGCGCCCCCTCCTCCTGCGTCCAAGAGAGTTTTAGATTGCCTGCCCCTCCTTCTCGGGCAAGCCTCGATTCCTCAAACAGCTCATCGGTGTAGCGGCAAAAATTCTTCAGCGTTGCCCATTGGTCATTTGAAAAGGTCGCCTCAATGACGGTCTCCTTCTTTGAGTCGGACTTGCGGACAAGGCACTTGACGTGTTTCATAGGAGGTATAACCCAAAGTTGTGTACGGAGATTTGAGGAAGGCGGCATATCCTGGGTCTGCAACGGATCCACTACCGCCCGATAAGGTGCCAACCATTTCGCAGCCCAGCGAGCGGACGCCTGGAAGAGCGGTGCGGGTAGCTTGTGGATGAGTGTTTGGACGGTACGCGAGTTCAGGATAGACTGCTGCCAGACTTTCTAGTTCCAGCGGTACCTAGATTCCCCTCGCACAAAGGAACCTCGATCGCTGTGGTCCGTGCCGAGAATTGAGTAGGTCAGAAGAAGAGAATCCTTATAGCCAGGCTATCTATTGTGGCACACGGTCTTTCTGAGAACATCGTCTTCCTGCGTCCATGCCCTTTCTGTGTAGTCGGATTCGGTGCTGGAGGTGATCGCCTCGGAGTTCGGGCTGGGAAGGTCCCTGGAAGCTCTGATCTCTTTTTCCGCTGCGAGTGCAATTCCTGTCATGCTGCTGCTGGCTTGCGGCTCTCGGTCTATGCTGCGGCCGCCGAGTGGAATTCTCGTAGCTTAGTAGGAATACTGGCTCCGGCGATAGTTCCAATCAGCAAGGTCTACGACGCTCAGGCCGTGCTGGGGCAGCAAGCCGAATCGCTAGAGATACAGCGGGTCAAGAATCTGAACCTGAAATCGTGTCCGTTCTGTGGATCAAAGGACCTCGGGGTTGCCGGAAAATCCAACGACTGTCAAGTCTCCTGTCGGAGGCCAACCTGTTGCCTAGGTCCCAAGATTCTCAGAAATCCAGGTGACGGATCGCCGAGAATGATCGCTAGCATGGACTGGGCTGTACACGATTGGAATCGAAGACGCATTGCAAGTGCCTTGAGCCGCAAGAGAGTTTCCCCGGACCTCGTACCTGATCAGCAGTGGTCTGTCGAGACTACCTAAGCCACCGCGTTGTAGAAGCTCAGCGAGCTGCAGTCGACTCAGAGGAAGAAGAGGCCAACTCCCCCGTCGGGGCTCAATCATCGGCCCACCGCTCACGCAGCCTCACAGTAGTAGTAATTCAGCAGCCCACCGAGCCTCTTCCGGCACTGGACCGATAAGGTGCCACCCATTTCGCAGCCCAGACCCTCTAGAACTCCCCAACCCGCGATCAGATCCGCCTCCCGGAGGAGAATTCGACCACATCCAGCTATCGATCGGGCCTTGGCACTGGTGCAACCGGGCAGTTCCTGCATGGAATGTCGCCTCAACGCCGACTTCTTCTCCTGACCCGCCTCCCCAGACATAGCTCTCCCATCCCCCCTCCCGTGCAAGGCGCCATCAACTTGGGCTTTCCTATCCCGGCACCGGCTCCGGTGCTGAAAACGGTCCGGCTGGTGGAAACGAGCCTTCGGGAAAGTCGCAAGGGTATTCGCCGCGTCGCAGCTTCTCCACTGCCTCGCGGAAGCTCTCCACGAAGAGGGCGTAGGCGAAGTGCATCTGGCGTCGGACTCTTCGCGAGAAGGCATGGAAGAGCGGAGCCGGGGACTTCTTGCTGCGCTTGGGCCGACTGTGCGGGTGCGCTTTCAAGACAGCTCGTCGACCGAGCGGGCAAGTTCCTTCTTCGAGGTGACGCTGTTGCGTCTCTAGCTCGATCTGAGCCAGGAGTTCGCCGACATGGTTTCACCTTGTCTCCGAGGGAAGCTCCTTCCAGCAAGGCAAGGGAGCCAGTTTGAGCTGGTAGTGGACTGCATGTTAGCGGCTGAGCAAGAACGTATCTATTCGGTGTAATCCGAGCCCGAGTGCTGCCCCTGCTCGCGACGAGCGGTGCTTTGGAGATACTTGAGATACCCCTCGATGTCTTCGAGGCCGTCGAGTTCTCGGATGACCGGCA
>JAJRVQ010000196.1 GCA_024277255.1 Acidobacteriota bacterium
CGGCGAGCTCGGGCGACAGCCACACTCCGACCGCCGGGCCTCCCGTCCGCCCCCTCGAAGGGGGCTCCCCCGGACTCTCCCGACGGTGGCGGGTCTTACACGGCTGCGCGCGGGGCCGCTGCGCGTCCCCGTGCTCGACTCCAGCCCCACCACCTCCACCCGCCCGCCCTACCGGAATCCCCCCCCGGCCAAAGGCGCGGCGCCCTTGGCCTGCACCGCCCACCCGTGAAACGCAGCTTGGCCCGGCGGCTACGCCGCCATTCCAAACTGCGAAGTCACCGACTACAATCAAGCCAGGAGGTCACCGCATGCGACACGCTTTCACTCTGGAGTACTGGCAAGACGAAGACGGGTACGTCGGGCGCCTCAAGGAAGTGCCTGGGATTTTCAGCCAAGGCGAAACCCTTGATGAACTCGAGGACAACGTCCGTGATGCCTACGACCTCGTGATCAGCGATGCGATGCCGGCCCCGGCTCCCGCCGGGGCGGAAAGCCGGCTGATCGAGGTCGAGGTGTGAAGCAGAAGGCTTTCCTCAAAGAGCTGAGGAAGGCCGGCTGCATCTTCCTACGCCACGGTAGCCGGCACGACCTCTATCTCAACCCCGCCAACGGCCGCAAGGCCCCCGTGCCACGCCACACCGAGATCAAGAACAGCCTTTGCCGGCTGATCCGCGAGCAGCTCGGTCTTGCCGAGTAGCCCCCGGCCTGCATCGGCCTTCTTCCTTTAGCCGCCTTGCCCATCCACGCCGACGGCGTAGAATGGTCCGGCATGTCCAGAGCAGCTAAAAGAAGAACCTGGTGGGTGGTGGCGCTGGTGGCCATCGTGATCGTCGCCGGCATCGTGGCTCCGGCCGAAGGATCGATCCCGCGTAGCGTGGACGATCAGAGTCTGCGCGCGGCGCTGGCCGCTGCTCAGCGACCGGTGGCCACCTCGGCCGATCCCGGCTACCGTCTGCTGGCCCGTGCCTCGGCCGGCTACGGTCTTTTGCCGCGCGTATCCGCGCGGGCTGGATCGTGTCTAAGCGGGAAACGGCACGTCGGGGCCATCGACTTTCTAGCCGAGGCGCAACGTCCGGGTATCAAAGAGTTTAGCCTCAAACTGGCAGAGGGTGTATGTGATGGGCCTTCGATGTATCAGTTTGCGCTGAACAATCCGGTTGACTTTACAGATCCGCTGGGACTCGATGCGATCGCGATTGCTCTGGTGGACTATGAGATCACCGTTGGGGAGAGACGAGTGCCGTATCTAGGGCACGCTGCGGTCATTACAATCGACGATAGTGGGGGAACGAAGTACTTCGAGTACGGGCGCTACGACCGGGCTCGAATTGGGTTGACCAAGAACAGGACCATCCCTGATGTGGAGTTAGGTCCTAACGGTTTGCCCACCGAGGAGTCCTTACGGAATGTCTTCCGTAGAGTTCTAAAGTATGCAGGACAAGAGAGCCGTATCCAAGCCGCCTACTTCGTGACAGACGAGGAGAGCAGCGCGAAAATGACTAGCTATGCGTGGAGCTGCCATAAGCAGAATGCAGACCCTGAGCGCCAGCCATATAGCAGCCTCTCGCACAACTGCGCGACTTTTGCTGAGGACGTACTGGAGGCAGGTGGGGTGGAATTACCCATCATTCTCGACCCACGGCCGAACGGTCGCGCACCAGTGTGGCAATCCAAAGCGGACTTCTCGATGAAATACAGCCCGAAGGAGGATAAACTCAGGGTTAACGAGAGTTTCTCAACGGCCAACAAGAAAGAGATTCTGGAGTGGAAGGCGCTCCCATTCTGGAAAAGAGCCTTCAAGAAGAAGCCCCATTGAAGGCACATATGATGCGAGCTTCTCAAGAGGTAGTTCTAGTACTTGTGGTTTTCCTGGCTATCGGATGTGAACCGTCTACTCCAGGTCACCAAAGTGGAGGGCCGAAGGTGCAGTCAGAAGAAGAGCTTCTCTTTGATGCAGTCCGAGCTGATGATCCTGATGAAATCAAGATCCTAGTAGACGGCGGGATCGATGTATTTCGAGCCTATAGGGATGAGGGCACTTTGGGTGCGCGCGCACTTGTCATTGCGGGGACGTCAGGGGCGCCGCAGGCTGCGCGCGCTTTGCTAGAAGCTGGTGTTTCTCCGAGTGCGACGTTCGGTGGCAAGAGTGGTCTGGATCAGGCAGCGTCGCAGGGAAACATGGAGGTAGTAGGGCTCTTGTTGGAGGCTGGCGTCGACCTTGGTACGGAGCAGGCGGCGTGGGCTGGTGAGTACGCTGCATCTGATGGTCGTTTAGATATTCTACGCCTTCTCGTAGAGCACGGCCTTGATGTGAATGCGCAGCCTGACCTTGAGGTTGGGCCTCCGTTGCTAAGCGCGGCTTATGGCGGGCATCTGGAAGTGGTCCGGTATCTTTTGGAACAGGGTGCCGATCCAAACCAGCGGACCGAAGTGCGTAGGAAAGATGGCACGATCGATACTCTGACGCCACGGGCAGTCGCACTGAACCGGGGGCATAAAGCAGTCGTGGCTCTCTTGGATAGGCACGCTCTGCCGGATCGCGCCGACTAAGCGCCACTCGTCTAGTAAACCTCTTGTCTTCAAAGAAATGCGCACTCGACCTCCCACGGAGCCTCCCCGATGACCCCCGGCTGGGACAACGCTTGGTCTGACCTCGAAGCCACCTTCGCCGCAATCATCGGCGAAGTGCAGGCCACCAACCCCCAGGCCACCGCCCACTACCAGCGCACCGCCACCGAGCGCCTCCCCTTCGCCGCCTACCTCACCTTCAGCCGCGAGGGCGTGCCGAACCAAGAGGATCTCGTGTTCGCCGTCGATTGCCTGGCCACCGAAGACCACCACCTCCTCGCCTGCGCCATCTCCACCGGCGAAGGCCATACCTTGATCGACGGCCCGGAGCGAGAGATCGAGGGCGAGATTGAGGAAGACGACGAAGCCGTGCAAGGCTGGCTCGAGGAGGTTCGGGCGTTTCTGGAGCGCAACGCCCCGCTGGCCGCGCGCTACCTGATGACCCCGCGCGGCCGGCCAGTCGGTCGCCAGCTCCCGGCCACCGGTTAGCCGAAATCGCTCCTTCGCTTCCGGCCTGACCGCCGGAGCCGGGGCACCCCCTCTACGGCCCTTGGCCGCGTCGTAGAGGGGGTTTTCGCCTCTACGACGCGTATCCTTTCCCCTCACAACCCCGAAGTGCGGCGCTCTTGGCGCCATGGGGGTGCAAGGAGCGCCGTCCGGGAAAGGAGCAAACGATGCGTCGTTTTTCTGGTCGGTCGGTCGCGGTGGTGGTGTTGGCGTTGTGCTTGTCGGTGGTCCCCGTGGGGGTGGCCTCGGCTTCGCCGTGGGCGGGATTTGGTTTGGAGGGTGGTTTCTTCGCCAAGGTGGAGTTGCTCTTGGCTCGGGTGGTGGCTCGGTTTGAGGTGCGGGCGGAAGTGCCGCAGCGGGAGTGGGGGAGTTTGAAGGAGGGGAATTCGATGGACCCGAACGGGAGCAACTAACTGCATCCGTCACTTTGGCCAGCGGCGCTCTAGCCGGTGCCGCTGGCCGTCCTTGTAAGATGGCAAGTCGTAGTAAAGTGTGCTTGAACCCGTCGAAATAGCATTGGGCGCAGCCAAGAGTAGGAGAAGAGTCTTGCATCATCGCCACGTCAATCCTGAGAAGTTCGCCAGAGACTGTTACGAATACGGCACCCTCTGCGGAATTCACGC
>JAJRVQ010000197.1 GCA_024277255.1 Acidobacteriota bacterium
CTGATTCCGATTCAATCCGACCACCCATTCCGATCCACTTGAACAAGTGGCCGCTTTCGATCGGAATGGATGGCCGCTTTGCGTCGGAATCACTGGCCGGATTGAATCGGAATCGGTGGTCGGATTCTGTCGGTGCAGGCATCATTTCCTGGTGCCAGGCGCACGCGACAGACAGAGTCGGCAGTACTCGCCTTCTCGCCGCATCCCGCATTTGGCCGAGAACCCGAGCTAGGTTGGCCCGCAACCGAGGCCAGTTCTCATCCCAGCCCGGCAAGAATTCGCCCGAGCTGGTCCGCAGGCGTCGCCGCCTTGGGCGCGCTCACCACGGTGCCTTCCGCCGGATCGGACCCAGACAATGAAACCTCTGCCTGCACAAAGTCCGCAAGGTCCCGTTCCTCGTTCGCCTCAGATTGAGCGTAGGACCGCACGCGGCGCAGTGTGTCAGTCAGCTCCGAGTCGAGTTCCACCGCCAGCTGCTGCACGTAGCTCTCGACCGCGTCGACCACGAGCCGATTCATGCTAGTACCGGACGCACTGGCGAAGAATCCGATTTTTGTGTGCAGGCCGGGATCGAGCCGGACTTGAAGTGCCTTGCGTGCCATACCATCGCCACGGTATCAGATCTCCGAAATGATGTCATCTCAGAGTGCAGACTGGTGGTGGCTCAGTTTGGCGTCGGGTAGCGGTCGGAGGGCTCCCGCGCCCACCCGCAGCGTAGCGAGGACTTACCTTGGCCCAACGAAACCCACTCGGCGATCGAGGAGGGTCCCGCCGTCAAACTGAGCCACTACCGATAGAGGGCATCGGCCGCCGCGCGGAGGCCACGAAACAATCGATCAATACGAAGCAGGCAGAGACAACAACACGGTTAACGAGGCACGACCGGATTCCCCTCTACCGCACCCGCAGCACGGTCACCGGATCGCTCGCCAGGCAGTCGGAGGGTAACTCCATCAGGACATCTCCCTCGTGCAACCGCTCCTTGTTGGGATGCGTGAGGACCAGAATGTTGAACTTTTCCCCCGCACCAGCTTTGGCGGAGCCCAGGTAGACCATGCCCTCGAAGGTGCCGTCGCGGCGTACCGAGGTGATCGGAGGCTGGATCCAGATCCGTGGCGCGGCGTTGAGCGGTGCGACGGCGAGGAAGGGCCACGGCCGGTCGCCCGAGCCGGAGGTGGGAACGCGGCCCTTGACGTAGATCAGGCGGCACGGGCCGCTCTCTTTGCAGGAGGTATCCTTACCCGGCCGAGGAATGCGGTCTCCATCCTGGGGTGAGAGAACCACCGGATAGGCGGTGTCGGCGCTCTCTTCGGCCGCCGCCGGCACCACTGTCAGCCCTGTAGCGAGGCAAAGAGCCAAGGCCAGGAAGACAGCTCTTCGTAGGTTTGTGTTCAGCAACATGGAATGACCTCCTTGCTAGTCTTGTGGGTCTTGTGGGTTTTGTTGGTCCTGTTTACGGTTGCACCACGGTGACCGGTCCGAGCCAGGTCACCGGTCTGCCGCTCGCATCTGCGCGCGGCCGTCTGGCCAATCGATCCCCCTGCCGGAAGAGATCGGGATCGAAGGTCAAACCGATGTAGATCTCGTAGCTGTCGCGGCCGCCGAAGGTTCCCGCCAGCGACAGCTCTTCGCCCGCGGTCACGGCCATGCCGTCTCCTTGCACGTAAAAGGCCCCGGCTCTGGCCGGGCGCACCAGCAGCGCCGCGTAGGCGCCGTCCACAAAGGCCTTAAAGCGCACCGTATCGACCCCCGAGACGTGCGCCCCGGCTGCCGGCGCGACGATGGTTCCGGCGAAGCGCAGCTCGATCTCGTGGCGAGTCGCCGTCATCGGCAGATCCTGCCAGGGGATGGTGCCCGAGGGCGGCAGATCGAAGTGATCGCTGCTGATCGCCAACAGGCGGACGCTACCCTCGCTGGCCTGCCCGGCCAGATCCACCACCTGGCTCAAGGTCATTTCGGCGCCGAAGAGGGGCGGCGGCACGCTGGCCAGGTGACGGTAGGAGCCGCTCGCCGGATCGAGGACGAGGAGGTACACCGGCGCGGACAAGGCTGCGCCGCGTAGCCGGACCTCGGTCTTGAGGGTGACGAAATCACCGTCATTGGGTGAGGCGATCTCCAGGCTGGCGGCGGGCGGGTCGACGAGGATGCCCGGCGGCAGCAACCACAGCTGATGGGTCACGCTCAGCCGCTCCTCGGACAGAGTCTCCGGACGAACTGCGGGCAGGGTGGAGGGCACCAGACGGACCGTCACCGCGGTGCGCAGCCCCGCACCGGTGACCGGCTCATACCGGTGGGCCAGCCGCAACCGCGCGAAGCCCTCGCCGCTCACCTCCACCTCGCTGCCGGGATAGATCCGCCCCTCCACGCCGGCAGGACCGTCCGATGGGTCACCCCAATCGACGTAGACCTCGGAGATAATCTCTTGGCGCAGACTCAGTGCCACCTCCACCGAACTCTGGCCCGTGGTCGAGAGTCCGACGGTAAACGGCTCGTCGAAGTGCAGTTCCTCCGCCAGTCGGTCGTACTCCTCCAACAGCTGCCGATAGCGAACGTAGCCGTAACTGAAGCCGGTCAGAAGGACGGCGAGGCAGGCGGCGGCGGCCAGCCGCCAGACGGGGGTGGGACGGTGGGGTGAGCTGCGCTGCCGGCGGTGGCCTCTCAGCTGCGCCTCACGATCGTCAACAGCGCGAAGCAGAATCTCGCGGACAACCTCGGGGGTAAATGAATCCTCTTCCCCTGCCGCTACTTTGCGCTCAGCCTCCTCGGCACGGGCCACACGTTCGTTCTCCTCCGCAGCCCACAGCAAGCTGCGCAGTTGGCTCTCAGGATCAGGTCGTCGATCTACCATTTTGCACCAGGTCCGTCCTGTATTCGACTCAATTTTCGGCAATACCTCTTGTAGATGGTATTGAACTCCTTGTCGTTCCAACCCAGATCGATTGCCGCCTCCTTCGGCTCACAACCTGATCGGAGCCGGCGAAAAAGGGTGCGAACCTCAGGATCACCGGCGAACTCCCTATCGATCATATCGAGCCGTTCCGTCTCGATTAGCACCTCTTCAGGGCTGGCGGATTGGCTGACCGCCCTCCAGATCTCTTCTTTGTGTACCTCTCGAATTACATGCGCCCTGTTTCTCCAATGGGAAGAAATGCTCTTCATGGTCTCCTTGAGCATTTTCACCATATCTACCCTCTCATCGGGCCATCGCCGCGTTCCATCTAAGACCTGACGGATCGCTTCGTTTATCAGATCTCTCTTTTCGTGCCGCGAGGAGTCATCCTTCTTCTTCAACCAGGAAGCCATTCTCCGGAGCTTCTCGTAGTCGGATGAGTCCAGATTGAAGATGGCTCGCCGAGCTTTCTCCAGCTGATCCATTGGGTTGAACTTCGGTGTAAAGCCATCCCCCCCTCCGGTTTTGCTCATCAACAAGGTCCTCCTACTGGTCTATACCGATTAGCAGCCTGGTCGCGGACACCGCAAGAGCGTCACCATTCCTCGCTGGCAATGTCTGCACCGCTCTCTTAGCTTCAAGGCAATGTCCGCAGGTTACTCCTTCGTCAGCATTGGCCAATGACAGCGGTCAGCATGCAGCGAGATGATTCGCTCTGGCCAACCGCTGCGAGGAGAAAGAATCATGTCGAAGAACCCAGCGCCTCCAATCACGAATCCGACCCCACAGCGCCGCTTGCGCGGTCTACCTCTGTTCATCCTCTGCCTCTGTCTGCTCCTGGCCTCCACCATCCAAGCCGGAGCTCAGGCGATCCTCGAAGTGAGTCTCCGCGGCTCGGGAACCGGAAGCGTCAAGAGCTACCCGCCGGGGATTTCCTGCGGCGTCGAGTGCACGGCGGATTTCCCTTCCGATACGTACGTGGAACTCTTTCTGCTTCCCGCCCCCGGCTCTCTCGCCGGAGAGGTCGTTTGCCAGCCCAACACACCGGCGCCGATCGCCGCCGGCATGACCCACTGTGAAGCCACCTTTCACGCCGCTCCCGCCACCTCGATGGTGGCCCGCATGGCCGGTGGCAGCCGCCACAGCGTCGCCCTCGACGAGGACGGCGTGGTGTGGACCTGGGGCCGCAACGATTGGGGCGAACTCGGCGATGGCATGGGCGGCGATCGACCCTTCCCACGGCCGCTTCACGGCCTGCCACCCATCCGCCAAGTCGCGGCGGCCAACGCCCATACCGCGGCTCTCGACATCCAGGGCACAGTTTGGCAATGGGGCAACAACGGCAGCGGCGAACTCGGCCCCGGCCCCAGCCTCGTTTCGATTCCGGAGCTGCTCGCCGATGCACCGCCCTTCCGCGCTATCGCCGTCGGTTCTTTCACCAACATCGGCTTGACCGAGCACGGCACGGTTTGGACCTGGGGTCCCGACTCGTGGGGCCAGATGGGCGATGGCCAGCCCGGCGGTAGCTTTCATTCACCGCAACCGGTGGCTGGTCTCGGCAAGGTGGTGGCGATCGCTTCCGGTTCGAGTCACAACCTCGCCTTGCTGTCCGACGGCACCGTGCGGGCCTGGGGCCACAACGCCGACGGTGAACTCGGCGATGGTAGCTGGGAGGACCGCAGCCGGCCGGTAACGGTGGCCGGCCTCCCCGAGGTCGTATCCGTGGCCGCTTTCGACCACATTTCGATGGCCATCACCCAGGACGGTCAGCTGTGGGCCTGGGGGCGCAACAGCGACGGCCAGCTCGGTATTGGCACCACCGCGCCGGAGAATCTGCCGGTGCCCGTCGCGCTGCCGGAAGGCCCCGTTGTCGCCGTGGCCCTCGGCACCACCCACGCGGCCGCTCTACTCGCCGACGGCTCGGTGTGGAGCTGGGGCAACGGAGGTGATGGTCAACTGGGCAACGGCAGCTACGACAGCAGCTTCTTGCCGCTTCCGGTACCGGAAATGGACGACGCCGTGGCCCTCGCCGCCGGCCACAGCCACATTCTGGTGCGACGCCGCAACGGGAGCGTCTGGGGTTGGGGTTCCGACCCGCAAGGCGCCCTCGGTGACGGCACCGCCAACCACAGCCACAACCGGCCGGTGGCGGCGAGCGGTTTCTCGCTGCGAGGCCCGGCTCGTCTCGCCGCCGGCTACCGGCACAGCTTGGCCGTCAGCACCGACGGCTTCGTGTGGAGCTGGGGCCGGGACACCAACGGCGAGTTGGGCGACGGCGGCGGCGACCGGACTCAGCCTCAAGTCATCTGGACCTACCCGCCGGCTCGCCAGGTATCGGCGGGCAATCAGCACAGTGCCCTGCTCGACATCCATGGTGGAGTCTGGCAATGGGGCAGCGATCTCTTCGGTGAGCTGGGGATGGGAGACAGCGGCTCGATCGTCAACCTACCGGTACAGCTGATCCTGCCGCCGCTGCGCAGCGTCGCCATCGGATCCTTCGCCAACGCCGGGATCACCGAAGACGGCAGGGTCTTCACCTGGGGTCCTGACAGCTACGGCCAGCTGGGCGACGGCCAGCCCGGCGGCACCGGCCATCCGCCGCAACAGGTTGCCGGTCTCAGCGAGGTGATGACGGTCGCCGCCGGCGGCCAGCATGTGCTGGCGCTGCTCGCCGACGGCACCCTGCGCGCTTGGGGTCGCAATTCCTCTGGAGAGTTGGGTGACGGCACCTTGACCGATCGTAGCCAGCCCGTGGTGGTGGCCGGCTTGCCCGACCTGCAAGCAGTGGTGACCTGCCCGCAACACACCTTGGCCTTGGGCAGCGACGGCACCGTCTACGCCTGGGGAGACAACACCTACGGCCAGTTGGGCGACGGCACCACTCAGGGACCCAACCCTGTACCGGCATCGGTGCGGGGAGTGGCCGGCGCGGTGGCCATCGCTTGCGGCTCCCGGCACAGCGTCGCCTTGTTGGCTGACGGCTCGCTGCGCGCCTGGGGACAGGCGGCCGACGGTGAACTCGGTAACGGCGAGCGGCTTGACAGCCCGGTACCGGTGCCCGTCTCGTTTCTCGGCGCCATCACCCGCCTCAGTTCCGGCACCTTTCACACCCTGGTGGGACGCGCTGACGGTGCCCTTTGGGCGTGGGGCTCCGACGCCCAGGGTCAGCTGGGCGACGGCCAGGCCAGCCACAGCCACGACCTCCCCCAACCCGTGGTCGGTCTCAACCTCGAAATGGGTCCCAGCTTCTAGCCCTTTCTGGGCTCTTGGATTCCCCCCGCCGTCTCGTCGCGGCGGGGGGAAGATCCATCTCAAGCCTCCTGGGGCATTCCGGTCTCCGCCGCCGAAGTGCGCAGCACTTGGTCGATCGAGAAAGTTCCGGCTCCACGCCACAAGAGGAGAAGCAGGGCGAAGAGGACGAAGAGGGCGAATTGTAGGTTCTGGTTGGCTCCTAGCATCCCCTGGAAGGTATGGACGAAGAAGATCGCGCCGGTCATAACTACGGCGTTGAGCAGCGCCGACACTCGGGTGGCAAAACCGATCGCCAGGCACACTCCGCCCACCGCGTGGACGAAGACCACGAACCACGAGACCAGGGTCTGCATCTGACCCAAACCTCCTCCCATCTGACTCTCGATCGTTGCCATGTTCATGATGAAGTAGACGCCCTTGATTGCCAAGGCGGTCCCCAGGTAGATGCGCAGCATATCCATCGGACGCAAGGCCGAGACGATGTCCGGCAGTGCCGGGAAGCGGAAGCGCGGCTCTCTGCGCGCCTGATCGGCGTGGCGAAGGGCCAGGGCCTGATCGTGTTCTAGACGAGCCGCGGCCTCGGCCGCCGGCGAGAAGGTCACCAACAGGGCGAAGAACGAACAGACGAGGACCAGACAGCCCAGGATCAACAAGGCCTGCGGCCAGGTGAGGGCCTCGGCGCGAAAAAGAAAGCCGGCTGCGACCGCGCCCATATTGCCTCCGGCCCCAACGATGCCGGAGACGGAACCCAAAGCCTTCTTGTTGATGAACGGCACCACCGAGTAGGTCGCCCCCTCGGACATTTGCACGAAGAGGCTAAAGACGATCATCGAGCCGATGGCCAGAGGCAGAACGGTCACCCGCGAGAACAGCACCAGCATCACACCCTCGACCAACAAAGCGAAGAAGAGCCACTTGACCCGCCCTTTCAACCCTTTGTGATGGCCGAACTTATCACCGATGATGCCACCCGTGGTGCGGGCGAAAATGTTCATCAGGCCAAAGAGACCAGCGACCAGTCCGGCGGCCTTCAGTCCGAGATCGAAATAATCCCGATAGTAAAGAGCCGCAACGTTGTTGATCGTCAGTTCAACACCGAAACAGGCCGCATAGACGACGAAGAGCGCCCAGACGCGGCGATCCTTCACCGCCATCATGAAGGTCCCGTTGGTGTCATTCTTACTGCGCAACTTCCCCTGGGCTCGCAGTTCCTTGAAGTTGCCATCGGGAAGATCGGTAGTAAAGAAGAAGTAGGCCACGCCGACAAGGAAACAGACCGCGCCCGCCACTACCATCGACAGACGCCAGCTCCAGAAGTCGCTGTATCCCAGGGCGATAAAAGCAGCAAAAATGAGCGGCATGATCATCTGCGTCACACCGCCGCCCAGGTTGCCCCAGCCCGCCGAGGTCGCATTGGCGGTGCCGACGACATTGGGAGCAAACATCACCGATGTGTGATATTGCGTGATCACAAAGGAGGCGCCGATCACGCCGATACCCAAACGGAAGAGGAGGAAAGAGGTGTAGCTGTGGGCAAAGCCGATGCCCATCACCGGCAAGGAACCGAAGATCAAGAGGAATGTATAGGTGAGCCGCGGACCGATCCGATCGCAGAGCCAGCCGATGACCAGTCGGGCAATGATGGTGATGGCCACCGAAGCGATGATGGTATTGCCGATCTGGGTCTTGGTGAGACCTAGTTCATCTCGGACCACCGCCATCAAGGGCGCGATGCCAAACCATGCAAAAAAACAGAGGAAGAAGGCGAACCAACTCATGTGGAAGGCTCTCATCGGGCGCGTCGCCAGACTGAAGAGCCTGATGTGAGTCGCTTTATTCTGGACGTCCATCAATACCTCCCTGGGGGGCCGCCCCCGATAGTCTCCAAGTTCTCAAGCCGCCTCCTAGAGTGCTGGAGACTATGCTCTCAATATTCAATCACTGCCCCATCACGGCGCTCTTGAAGGCCACGCCGCTGCGATCACCTTTCCACGATCCTTCGCCGTGGATATCTTTAGCTGTGGTAATGAAGGCTTTCCGCCAGGTATGGATCACCCTCCGGCACCAGCGAAGAGGGCCGCAGATAGCGCAGAGGAACGATGAAGAGAAGTGCCACGACTACCATCCCGGCACCGACCTCGGCCAGCCCGAAGAAAGGCCTTTCCCCCAAGACTGGAGGAAGGATCTCCAAGAAGAGGTCGAAGGCATGGCCGACAAGAATCACCATCGAAACTCGTGCCAGGATGATGCGGTTGCGTTTGGGGCGCCGCGGCATCAAGACGAAGAAGGGAACGATCCAGTTGAGCAGAACGGTCAACACGATGATCGGCCCCCAGCCCAGCGAGAGCCGGTCGGTGAAATAGACCGACTCTTCGGCCAGATTGCTGTACCAGATCAACATTGCCTGGCTGAACCAGATGTACATCCAGAAGGTCGACATGGCGAAGATCAGTTTGCCGAGATCGTAAAGATGTTCATTGTTGAGCAATCGGTAGCCGCGGTGCGACAACCAGGCCGCCAGCAGTACGATCGCGGCCAGGCCGCAGACGAAGAGATTGGAGAACTGGTAGACCCCCCACATGGTGCTGAACCACAGGGGTTCGAGCGACTGCAACCAATCGATGGAAGCCAGGGTCAAGGTGACCGATCCCAGAACCAGAAAGGCGGCACACAGCCCCCGCCCGAGTTTGGGCTGCGAGCCGGCGGGAGTCTGCGTGCGGCGCAGTGAATTGCGACGCAGAGCCCAGCCGAAGAAGCCGAAAAAGAGAACATAGACGACGGAGCGCAAATAGAAGAATCCTCGGGTGAGCCAGAGGCCCCTGAAGCCCGGAGCGCTGAATCCGTCGTCCATCCACGAGAAGAGATGGGAACCGCCGAAGGTGATCGCCACGAGAACGAAGATGGCGCCGACCGGGATCAGACTGATCATCGCCTCGGGAACGCGGCGGAAAACCGTCGCCCAGCCCGCGTCGGCGGCGTCGTGGATGGCGATGAAATAAAGTCCGGCAATGCCGAGGCCGAGCAGACAGAGACCGCAGAACAGCAGGCTGGTCCAACCCCTGAGCGGATCGATGAAGGTCCCCGCGACGAGACTCACCCCACCCACCAGCGCCAGCCAGTAGAACCCGCGGCTGGAGAGTCCCGAGGCAGGCAGGCCGGCAACCGGCAGCGATTTGGCTTCTGCGATCATCGCCCTTCTCCTTCTCCTGGGCTGGGTGTCGAATCGAGGCTTGGCGCCGAACCCGGGCTTACCGCCGAGTTGTCGGGTGACGCAGGGCTTGACGACACCGCGGCGTCCAAGGTTGCGGCCGTGTCCGCCGCAGCCTCGGAGGCGCTCGTCGACGCCTGCAACTCGCGGATTCGAAGAATGATCCGCCAGCGATCGAGGGGATCGATCTGCGCGCCATGGCTCGGCATGTTCCCCTGCCCGAAGCTGGCGATGTGGAAGATCTGCCCGTCGCTCATCCGCAGTGCATGCGGCGCCAACAGGGAAGGTGGCGCGGGGAAACCCCGCTGCGCCACCGGACCGTTGCCTTCGCCTCCGGGACCGTGACCAAGCAGGCAGTAGGTGCGGAAGAGTTCGGTCCCGCGTTCGAGATCACCCTCATCCGGGCCAGCTTCACCATCGCCGAGAAGGGGGTTGCTCAACACCATCGCTGCCCGCACGGCTCCCTCGGGGCCGGCCTCAAGGTGCAGGGGCATTTGACCCCGGGCGATCGATCCCGCAACCGGCCTCTGCTCGACCATTCCTCCGGGCAACACCTCAGCTGGCGAGAACGACTCCGCGGCGACCGGATAGATCATCTGCGGTAGAAACTCGTAGGCCCTGAGATCCTGCCGCGGCTGCAAGGCATAGCTCAGCCAGAGCAACGCGACGAGGATGACGAAGAGACCCAGGTTTAGACCCGTACGGTTTTTCATCACTACCACCTCACCGCCGGTCGCTGCACCGCCATTCGTGCTGCTGGAGTAGGCGGCGGATCGACCAGTTGCCACCCTTCAGCACCGTGCGTTTGGCTGATGCGCTCCGCCCGCGACTGATCGAAGCCCTGGTCGGCTGCCCCCAGGACGACGGTGAAACGGTCATCGCTCACCCGGTCCAGGTGGGGGTAGGCCCGCTTGCCCGGGAAGAGCCGGCTGACCGCGAAGAAGGCGAAAACCGAACCCAGCCCCGCCGCCAGCACACCGGCCTCGAACATCACCGGCACGAAAGCCGGGATCGAAGACAACGGCTTGCCGCCGACATTGATCGGCCAGGAAACCGCCGAAGACCAATGTTCGAAGGCCAGCATCGCCACCGCACCGCCCAATCCCAGAATGGCGCAGACCCAGCCCAAGCGGGTCCGACGTACTCCGGCCGCTTCGTCCAAACCATGGACGAAGTAGGGCGTGTAGGCATCCTCGATCTCAAAACCGCTTTGGCGAAAGGCACTCACCGCGCGTAGGAGATCTTGTTCCTCGGTGAACGTAGCTTGAAAATGCCGACTCATCCTTCAGCCCCTCCTCGGGCACTGGATCGGCCGAATCCCAACACCCCCTTGACCTCCGCCATGGCGATCACGGGAAGGAACCGGCAGAAGAGAAGAAAGCAGGTGAAAAACAGACCGAAACTGCCCAGCAAGGTTGCCACCTCGATGGAGGTCGGCACGTAGCTCGCCCAGCTGGAGGGCAGGAAGTCCCGGTGCAGCGAGGTCACGATGATGACGAAGCGTTCGAACCACATGCCGACGTTGATCAAGATCGTGGCGATGAAGACGACGGTCAGGTTGCGCCTGAAGCGGCGGAACCAGAAGAGCTGAGGCACCAGGACGTTGCAGCTGACCATCGTCCAGTAAGCCCAAGCCATCGGTCCCATGGCCCGGTTGAGAAAGACGAAACGCTCGTACTCGCTCCCCGAATAGAGGGCGGTGAAGAACTCGGTCCCATAGGCCAGCATCACCATGCCGGAAGTGACCAAGATCAGCTTGGTCATCGCGTCGACGTGGTTGAGGGTCAGATAGTCCTCGATGCGCATCGTCTTGCGGGCGATGATCATCAGGGTCAGCACCATCGACATACCCGAGAAGATCGCCCCGGCGACGAAATAGGGCGGGAAGATGGTGGCGTGCCAACCGGGAAGGATCGCGGTAGCGAAGTCAAAGCTGACGATCGAGTGCACGGAAAGCACCAGCGGGGTCGCCAGGCCGGCGAGCAGGAGATAGACCAACTCGTAGCGATGCCAGGTCCGCATCGAGCCGTTCCAGCCGAAACTGCCGATGCGGAAGAGGGTCTTGCGCCACCCCTTGCGGAACCGATCGCGCAGAGTGGCCAGATCGGGAATCAGGCCGAAGTACCAGAAGACGGCTGAAATGATGAAGTAGGTGCTGATGGCAAAGACGTCCCACAGCAACGGCGAGCGGAAGTTGACCCACAAACTGCCCCGGGTGTTGGGATACGGCATCATCCAGAAGGCCAGCCACGGACGGCCCATGTGGATGATGGGGAAGAGGCCGGCGCACATCACCGCGAAGAGGGTCATCGCCTCGGCGGCTCGGTTGACCGAGGTCCGCCA
The DNA here is from genome assembly GCA_024277255.1 of Acidobacteriota bacterium. Classification (GTDB taxonomy): domain Bacteria; phylum Acidobacteriota; class Thermoanaerobaculia; order Multivoradales; family SZUA-115; genus SZUA-115. The sequence goes on from JAJRVQ010000197.1 coordinate 11,694, forward strand.
GCGCTGCCTGAAGAGGAAGAGAACGGCCGAGATCAAGGTTCCGGCGTGACCGATACCCACCCAGAAGACGAAGTTGGTGATGTCAAAGGCCCAACCGACCGTCTTGTTCAGCCCCCAGGTACCGATCCCGGTGGCGATTTGGTAGGTCACGGCAACCACGCCGAGGCAAAGAAAAGCCGCCGACACCAGAAAGGCACCCCACCACAAGGGAGTGGCCTTGCCCTCCAGCGGGCGGCTGACATCCGCGGTAACTTGCCCCGCGGTCTTCGCACCCGCGATCAGCGGTGGCCGCATCGGCCCTTCAACCGTGAGAGTCGACATGACCCTTCTCCTCCTCAGATCGTTGGTGCGGTTGATCGCCCGGCCGCTGAGGCCGGTTCCGGATGCGCCGCTGATAGCCGACCGACGGCAGAATGTTGAGTTCTTCAAAGAGTCGGTAGTGGCGAGGATCGGAAACCGCCTGCGCGATCTCACTGTCGCCATTCGCCAGGTCACCGAAGATGATCGCTCCCGCCGGGCAGCTCTGCTGGCAGGCGGTCTGCACCGCACCCGCCGCAACCTCTTCGCCACGGCTCTTCGCCGAGATCTTGGCCTGCTGAATGCGCTGCACACAGAACGAGCATTTCTCCATCACCCCTCGCGAGCGCACCGTCACATCGGGATTGAGCACCAGATTGGCGATGGCGTCATCGTGGGGATATTCGAACCAGTTGAAGCGGCGCACTTTGTAGGGACAGTTGTTGGCGCAATAGCGGGTGCCTACACAACGGTTGTAGACCTGTTGATTGAGCCCTTCTTCACTGTGCACGGTGGCCAGAACCGGGCAGACGGTCTCGCAAGGCGCGTTGTCGCAGTGGTGGCAGAGCATCGGCTGGTGCGCCACCTCGACCTCCTCGCCCTCACCGGAGTAGTAGCGGTCGATGCGCATCCAGTAGAGATCGCGGCGGCGGCGCACCTCGTCACGGCCGACGACCGAGACGTTGTTTTCGACCTGGCAGGCAACCACACAGGCCGAGCAGCCGGTGCAAGCGTTGAGATCGATCGCCATTCCCCAGTGGTGTTTGCCTTCCGGGTACTCGGGCCAGAGATTCGCCTCCGGAATATGATGATGGGGCTTGCCCGCCGCACGGTCCACCGTGTAGGCGGCGAGTGACGCCTGCTGCACGATCGGCCGCGGTTCGCCATTGACCGGGCGCAGTTTCTCCGGCACCTCCAGATCTTCGTAGACCTGGATCTTGGCCAACCGCCGCTGACCACCGGCGAGGCTGAGTTCCACCCCGTGGACGACGGGAAGAAGCTGCCCATCGCGCTCTTGCAGCCAATCCGCAACCCGCACTCCGACGGTCCCGCCCGGCTCGACCGTAGCCTCCCCTTCGAGCCAAGCGGGACCAATATCGGTAAACCGGTCGGTGCCGGCGCGGCCGTAGCCCAGCGCCACCGCCACCACCCGGTTGTGTTGCCCACGCTGCACGAGGGCGGGCAAGACCAGATCCTCACCACCTCCCGGAGCGGAGATCCTCAACAGCTCTCCCTCTTCGACCCCAAGCTCCGCCGCTTTTCCCGGCGACAGACAGGCGTAATTGTCCCAGCTCACCTTGCTCACCGGATCCGGTAGCTCCTGCAGCCAGGCGTTGTGGGCATGGCGACCGTCGAGCATGCCGGCCTTCGGGTAGAGAAGCAGCGCGAGCGAGTCCCCGGAGGGTATCCTCCCCGCTTCCGCGCCGACCTTCTCCAAGGCCGAGAAGTCGAACCCACCGGCTTCGATCGCCGGCGCGGACACCTCGACAAAACCGTCGTGCAGCGACTGGTCCCAGAAGGTCTGAAACGCGGTGGCGGTGGAGCGAGGCAGGATCTCTTGGCGCCAGACCTCCTGCAACCAGTCCAGCTCCTGGCGAGGAGTTGCACTCCAGGCGAGCAGCGAAGCCGAAAAACCACGGGTCTCGCCGAGGGGCTGGATCAGGGGCTGGCTCAAACTGACCATCCCCGCCACCGGTTCGGCGTCCCGCCAATCCTCGAGGAAGTGATGTTCCGGGCAGACCGCCGTGGTCACGGCGGCGGTTTCGTCCTTGGCGCGGGCGAAACTCACCGAGAGCGGAACCCTGCCGATCGCCGCCGCCAGCTCCGCGCCGCCAGGAAGGTCGTAGACCGGGTTGACGCCACGGATGAGGAGGACTTCGACCTGCCCCGACGCCAGCTCTTGGCGCAACTCGGCGAGAGCGCGATCGTCCCCCTGCTTCTGCAGCGACGGCCGGCTCACATCGAGGGTGTGGCCGTAGTTGCCCAGCAGATGGTTGATCAGATTGCACAGGACCTGCGCCGCGAGTTCCTGGCTTCCACAGACGACCAGGCAACGGCCGCGCGCCTGCCACAGCCGTTGGGCGACAGCGGCTACCCGCGGCGGTGGTTCGCCCTCCGCCGCCAGCTGCAGCTCGATCGTCGCTGTCGAGCGGTCGGCCAGCGCCGCGGCCAGGTGGGCCATCCACCGGGTCAGCTCCGCCGGGTGCACCACCAGCCGCTCGTCGGCGTTGCTGCCGGTCAGCGACAGACGAGATTCGACTTGCAGGTGGTGGGACATGCGTGGCGGCTCACCCGACAGATTCCGCGCTGCGCTGTAGCCGGCGGTGAACTCGACCGGAGATATCCACGTCGACAAGAAGTCGGCATCGAAACTGACCACTACATCGGCGGCCTCGAAACGGTAGTGGGGCAGGAGCCGCACCCCGTGGGTGGCGGCGTGCGCATCGAGGATGGCCGAACAAGAGAGAGGATCGTAGGTGACGTGGCGGAAGTTCTCGAAGCGCTCGCCGAAGCGGGCGATGGCTGCCAACTCGCTGGGGCTATGCACCGTCTCGCTCAGCAGGCGTACGGCGCGCCCACCGGCGGCGTTCAACGCCCCTTCGATCGCGGCATCGACCGCCTGCCACTGGGCCGACTCACCATGCAACAGCGGTTGGCGCAGGCGCTGTGAATCGTAGAACTCCAACAGGGAGGCCTGGCCCACGGCACAGAGGCCGCCCTGGGAGAGGCCGTGCAACTCATTGCCTTCCAGCTTCAACGGGCGACCGTCCCGACTGCGCACCACCGCTCCACAGCCGCTACTGCACGCGCCGCAGGTCGAGGCATACCAGCTCGATCGCCCGGGGACCATCTCCGGCGTTCCGGCGAGTAGCGGGATCGCCTGCGGCGCCGGCCCGCGCGAACAGCCGATCGCGGCACCGGCGAAAAGGAAACCGCTGGCCTTCAGAAAATCGCGCCGCGCCAGACCCGCATGCTGAGGCGACGACTGAGGCGAGCCCCCTTCGATCTGAACTGACGACTGACCCGCGTTCCTGGTCAGTTGTACCAAGTCCAAATCGTCTCGATTTCTCTTGATCGACATCACACCCTCAGTAGTGACAGCTCACGCAGTCGGTTGAAGCCACGGGATCGGTCGCCTTGCCGCCCTTCCCGAAGGGGTCGCGATGGCAATCGACACACCATCCCATCGACAGGCTTTCGACCTGGCGAACCCGCTCCATGGTTTCGATCGGTCCGTGGCACTTCTGGCACCGAACTCCCGCCGCGACGTGAGGTCGATGGTCGAAGTAGACGAAATCCGGTAGCTGATGAATCCTCTGCCAGCGGATCGGCTGCGGCTCTCGGTCGGCCGCCGGCAAGAAATTGTCATCGAGCGCCAAGGCGTCGTAAAGCTTGGTCAGCTCCGCGGACACCACCTTCTCGGGGACACGGCCCTCTTCTTCCGCCGCCAACTCCTCAGCCCGCACCGCGCTACGCGGAGCCTTGATGTAGCTGTGGCAGTTCATACACACCTCGGTGGCCGGGATGCCGGCGTAGCGGCTGCGCTGAGCGCCGGAGTGGCAATACTGGCAATCGATCTGCAGTTCGCCAGCGTGCAGCCGGTGAGAATAGGCGATCGGCTGCACCGGCTCGTAGCCTTGGTTGTTTCCCGCTCCGCGAAGCTCTGCGAGTCGCGGCACGAGGGTCAGCAAAGACAGACCGATCCCGACCAGTAGAACCAGGGTGATGACGCGCGCGCGCATGCCAGTACTCTCCATCTGCCCAGTGCTTTCCATCTTCAGAGGGTCATCGTTGTTGCGGCAGTCGGGCCGTTCGCGGATCTCTGTTCCAGCGCACTACCTGGCGTTTACGCCAGAGATAGGTATTGGGAACGACCAGGATGTGAACCAGCCGAGTGAAGGGGAAGAAACCGATCAGCAACCAGGCGTTGAGCATGTGCAGCTTGACCGCCCAAGGCAGCGCAGCCACCCAGTTCACCTCGGGGCTGAGCTTGGCCAGTGACCACAGGTAGGGGCTGGCCGTGGCGGCGAACCAGGAGGAGCCCCACTGGTGAAAGACCGCGACATAGACGCCGCTGGCCAACTGGAAGAGGAGAAGCGCATAGAGGATCCAATCCGCTGTCGAAGTCACCCGCAAGACCTTCTTGCTCGACCTGCGACGCAACAGGATGGCCAACAGACCCACCAGGCTCATCACCCCGAAGGCCAGTGCACTGATCTCCAAGATATAAAGCCTCAATGGCCGGGCGTTCCACGCCAGAATGCCGCGCGGCACGAAGAAGGCCACGATGTGGCCGGTGAGCACGATCAAGATCCCGTAGTGGAACGGCACCATGCCCCAGAAGTGCTGGCGGTCCTCCAGGAACTGCGACGAGAGGCTCGAATAGGTGAAGCTCTGGGCGCGATAGCGGTAAATCGTGCCCAGAAAGAAGAGCACCAGAGCCACGTAGGGAACGGCTACAAAGACCAGTTGATCGAGGTAGTGAGAGAGTTGCGTCATCGCATGGGCCTCCCGGCGGCAGCCTTGCTGCCCGCCGTACCAATCTGTACCAGGTCGAAATCGATGCGTTGCTGAGGCTGTGCCACGGGAAGATCGCCCTTCTTCTCTTCGGCGAGGATCACCGCCGCCCCCAGCAGACCGGCGAAGTCGCTCCCCTTGTCACGCAAGACCTCGCGCATGACGAGCAATGCCGGCAAGAGAAAGCGCGCCGCGAAGGGAGCCGCCAGCTCTTCCGGAAGGCGGCCCAGAGCAGACAGGAGTGAACTCAGATGATCGGGCAGTTCGCCGTCTTCCTCGATCTCCAACTCGCGCAACAGATCGCGGCAGCGCACCAGGAACCGTCCGCGCTCATATTGCTCGCCGTAGAGGTGCCAGCCGATATCCAGCGCACAGGAAGGATTGAGGTCGAAGGTCCGGGTGTAGAGTTCCTCCCAGTCCGTCTGGCTGCGCCCGGCCAAGGCCTCCTCGACCTCGAGCAGGCAAGCGGCTGCCTGCGGGCAACAGGTTTCCAAAGCCTGACGACAATGGTGCAACCGGTTGCCGTAGGTGGCATCGGGATAGCGAAAGAGGCCGCCCAGGGCCTCCCAGGTCGCGGGGTGAGCGTTCATAGCCCCCTCTGCGGTCCGGCGTTGAAGCCAAAGCCGACGCTCTGACGGTGGCCGTGCGGCTCTTCGATCATCTGGATCGCCTCTTCGCGATGCATCGGTGGGATGACGAACCGCTCGTCGAAAGTGCACAGCGCGGTCAACCGGTAGATCGCCTCGGCCTGCTCCTCGGTGCAGTCAGCCTCGCGCAGAGCCCGCAGGGCGGTCGCGTCGTCGACGTCGCCCACCGTCTTGGCGCGCCGGTAGAGGCGGATCGCCTTCTGCTTACGCAGGGCATAGCGCACCAGCCCTTCGTTGCCGGCGCCGAGCAGCTTGGCCAGATAGGAGACCGGCACCCGCGACTCATCGATGTCGTGGAAGAGGTTGCCGCTCAAGTGATACACGCTGTCGCCCTCTTTGCCGGCCATCACCGGCGACATCGGCGGAACGTAGAAGAGCATCGGCAAGGTGCGGAACTCGAGATGGGGCGGCAGGGCGATCTTCCACTCTTTGACGAAACGGTAGACCGGAGACTTGCGGGCCGAGTCGATGACGTCGTCGGGAATGCCGTTGGCCTTGGCCGCGGACACCACCTCCGGGTCCCAAGGATCGAGGATCATCGAGCGATGGCCCTCGACGATCTGGTCGTCGGACATCTTGGCCACCTCTTCGATGCGTTCCGCGTCGTATAGCAGCACTCCGAGGTAGCGAATGCGCCCGACGCAGGAGTGGAAGCAAGCCGGCGCCTGTCCGGTCTCGAGACGCGGGTAGCAGAGAATGCACTTCTCCGATTTTCCGGTCTGCCAGTTGTAGTAGGTCTTCTTGTAGGGGCAGGCGGCGATGCAGGAACGCCAGGCGCGGCAGCGCTTCTGATCGATCAAGACGATACCGTCCTCGCCCCGCTTGTACAGCGCGCCGGACGGGCAGGAGGCGACGCAGGAGGGGTTGAGACAATGGTTGCAGATGCGCGGGAAGTAGAACATCACCAGCCGTTCCACCGCCGAGAGTTGTTGGCGCTGCTCCTCGGTCAATGCGTCCAGGTTCGGATCGTTGGCCGCGTAAATTTCAGAACCGCCCAGGTCGTCGTCCCAGTTGGGACCCGCTTCGACTTCCATGTACTCGCCGGTGACCCTCGAAACCGGTCGCGCCACCGGCTGGTCATCGCCTTCCGGAGCATCGAAGAGCTTCTCGTAGTCATAGGTCCAGGGCTCGTAGTAGTCGTCCATGCTGGGTTGGTGAGGGTTGTGGAAGATATTGGCCACAACCTTCGCCGGCCCGGTCGACTTGAGCTTCAACTGACCGTTTCTGATCTCCCAACCACCTTGGTACTTCTCTTGATCCTCCCAGGCGGTGGGAAAACCCGTCCCCGGCTTGGTTTCAACGTTGTTCCACCACATGTACTCGGTGCCCTGCCGATCGGTCCAAATGTTCTTGCAGGCAATCGAGCAGGTATGACAGCCGATGCACTTGTCCAAGTGAAAGACCATCGAAATCTGAGACCGCACGTCCATATTGACTTTCTCCTCTGGCGGATTCCGGGTCTACCACTCGAGAGTGGGTAGTTTGCGGACCAAGATATGGGTGTCCCTGTTGCAGCCCGTGGGGCCCCAGTAGTTGAAGTGGTAGGTGAACTGCCCGTAGCCTCCCGCCAGCAGATTGGGCTTCAGCCGGGTCCGCGTCAGGCTGTTGTGACCGCCCGCTCTGCGCCGACCGCGCAGAGGGGATTTGGGCACCGAGATCGTGCGTTCCGGAGAGTGGTACTGAATGGTGATCCCGGCGGGAATTCGCGCCGACACCGCGGCCCGGGTGACCACCACGCCGTTGTCGTTGAAGACCTCCACCCAGTCGTTGTCGACCACACCGATCTCCTCGGCATCCTGCACGCTCAGCCACAGCGGTTCACAACCGCGCGAGAGCACCGTCATGCGCTCGTTGTCGCCGTAGGTGGAGTGGATGTGCCACTTGCCGTGCGGGGTCAGGAAGTTGAGCATCTTGGCCCCACCCGGATCGCCGGTGAAGCGCAGGTCCGCGTACTCGGTAGGCAACGGCTTCGGCTTGTAGGTCGGCACGTGCTCGCCGAACTCCAGGTAGAGCGGATGATCCAGGTAGAAGTGCTGCCGGCCGGTCAGGGTACGCCAGGGAACCCCCGCCTCGACGTTGTAGGTGAAGGGTGAGTAGGCCCTACCGTTCTCCGTCAGGCCGGACCACATCGGGCTGTTGAGCAGGCGGCGCGGCTGTGCCTGTAGATCGGTGTACGAGGTCCGCACCGAGCGCGACTTCTCCGCCAGGTGAGCCAGGGGCAGCCCCGTCTTCTCCTCCATGTTCTTGTAGGAACGGTAGGCGAGCTCACCGTTGGTCACCGTCGCCAGATTGAGGATCAGATTGCAGGCATCCACATCCTCTTTGATCGACGGGTATTGCTCGCCATTCCATCCCTCGGCGGGCTGGGTCTTGGCCAGCTGGTCGTAGACGTCCTCGATCTCATAGTGCGTACCATGAGCGCCCAAGCCACCCTTGCGCGCTGCGGGGCCGAAGGTGCAGAACTGCTTGTGCAGGTTGGCGTAGTCGCGTTTGACCACCTTGAAACCGGGCATGGTAACGCCAGGGATGGCCTCGACCTCGCCGTTGATCCAATCACCGATCCGGGTTTGCGCGATCTCCGCGGGCGAGTCGTGAGCGAGGGCCGAAGCGACGAGATCCTCCACCGGCTCCGGGAAGTGTCGCTTGGCCAACTCGGAGAACTTCTCGGCGATGGCACGGAAGATCTGCCAGTCGCTCTTCGACTCCCAGCACGGCGGTACCGCCTTGGAAAGCGGATGGATGAAGCTGTGCATATCGGTCGAGTTGAGGTCCGCCTTCTCATACCAAGTGGCGGCCGGCAGCACGATGTCCGAATAGAGAGCCGAGGTATCCATGCGGAAGTTGAGGTCGACCACCAGATCCATCTTGCCTTCGGGCGCCGGTCTCCAGGTCACCTCCTTGACCGAATCTTCGGCCAAATCCTCGGCGACTTCGTTGGAGTGGGTTCCCAGATAGTGTTTGAGGAAGTACTCGTGGCCCTTGGCGCTCGCCATCAAGGCGTTGCCACGCCAGATGTACCAGACCCGCGGCCAGTTCTCTTCGGCGTCGGGATCCTCCACCGAGAACTTGAGCTTGCGCTCCTTGAGCTGGTCGACGACATAGGTGACGACTTCCTCGTCACTGCTCGCCCCCTGCTCTCTGGCCTGCTTCACCAACTCCAGCGTGTTGCGGTCGAACTGCGGATAGGAGGGCATCCAGCCATTGCGCACCGCCTTGACTTGCAGGTCCATGGTGTGGCCCTGAGCATGCTTTTGCGGTGGCTGAGGGACGGTGTGATAGTCGGTGAAGGACTTCTCATAGCGCCACTGATCGGTGTTGACGTAGTGCCAGCTGGGAGCGTTCTGCAAACGCGGCACGGTGCCCCAGTCCTTACCGAAGGCCATGGCTCCCCAAGATTCTCCCGGCGCCAGCTTCTCCTGCCCCACGTAGTGAGCCAGACCGCCGCCGTTGACCCCGATGCAGCCGCAGAACATCAGCGCGTGGATGCCGGCGCGATACATCAGGTTGGCGTGGTACCAGTGGTTGACCCCGGCGCCGATGATGATGGTGCACTTGCCGCCGGTCTTCTCGGCGGTCACCGCCCACTCCCGCGCGAAGCGTAGAACCATCTTTCGGCTCATGCCGGTGAAGCGCTCCGCCCAGGCTGGCGTGTAGGGGGAATCGGCGTCGTCAAAGTCCTTCGGGTAGGCGCCCGGAAGGCCGCGACCGACACCGTACTGGGCCATCAAGACATCGTAGATCGTGGCGACCGGGACTTTGCCGCCGTCTTGCGTTTCGATCCAGCGGACCGGAACGCCGCGGTGCATGGCGGCCCCTTGAGCAAAGTCGTCGAAACTGACTTGAAGGACCTTGTCGTGCTCTTCCAAGAAGGTCAGGGTCGGGGCGATCGGCGAGCCGTCCTTGCCGTCTTCGAGCTTGAGGTTCCACTTGCCCTTGACCCCCCAGCGGTGGCCGGAACTACCCATGGGCATCTTGGGACGGCCGTCTTTCTCGTCCCACATGAGGAACTTCCACTCGCCGTTCTCCTCGCCCGCATAGTCGGCGAGGCGACCGGCACGCAGCATCTGGCCGGGCCGGTAGTGATCGCCCTCCGCGGTCAGTTCGACGAGGTACGGAGCGTCGGTGAACTTCTTGGTGTAGTCGATGAAATAGGGCACCTGCTGCTGGTGGTGCGCCTCGGTCAGCAGAACGTGGTTGACCGCCATCCACCACGCGCCGTCCTGGCCGGCGTTGATCGATACCCACTCGTCGGCGTATTTCGCCACCTGGCTGAAGTCCGGCGAGAAGACCCACATCTTGGTGCCGTTGCACCGCGCCTCGGCCGCGAAGTGGGTGTCCGGCGTGCGCGTCATGTTGAGGTTCGAGCCCATCACCGCCAGCATCTTGGCGTTGAACCAGTCGGCGCTCTCGTTGACGTCGGTCTGCTCGCCCCAGGTCTCCGGCGAGGCATTCGGCAGATCGCAGTACCAATCGTAGAAGGAGAGCGCGATGCCGCCCATCAACTGCAAGAAGCGAGCGCCGCTGGCGTAGCTGATCATCGACATGGCGGGAATCGGCGAGAAACCGACGACCCGGTCGGGCCCGTGCTTCTTGATGGTGTAGATGTTGGCCGCCGCCATCAACTCGAGGACGGTGTCCCAATCGGTGCGACGAAAGCCGCCCTTGCCGCGAGCCTTTTGATACCGCCGCCGGGCTTGTGGATCTTCCATCAGGCTCTGCCAGGCATCGACCGGGTCTTCGTGCTTGCCACGCGCCTGGCGCCACAAGTCGATCAGAGCACCGCGGATATAGGGATACTTCACCCGCAATGGGCTGTAGAGGTACCAGGAGTAGGAGATTCCACGCTGGCAGCCACGCGGTTCATAGGGCGGTAACCCTTCTTCCAGGGAGGGATAGTCGAGCCCTTGCATCTCCCAGGTGACGATGCCGTTCTTGACATGAATGTTCCAGGTACAGCTACCCGTGCAGTTCACCCCATGCGTCGAGCGCACGACTTTGTCGTGCTGCCAACGATTGCGGTAGAACTCCTCCCAGCTGCGCCCCTCCGGGTCGACCTCGTCCTGGATCCACCCGATCTTGCTCTTCAGTCTCATCGTCCACCTCTCACCAGCTGTCGGCGCACGCCGCGGAAACGCCGGCGCCATAGTCCATCCGCCAGAACAAAACCGAAGGCCGCGCCGCCCAAACCCAGCAGCAGGAAGAGCAGTCGGGCACTCCCGGTATCTTCGCGTCGCTGCTGGGCTACATCCTCGAAGAAGGCAACCAAAGGCACGATCTCCTCCTGGGTCATCGCTCGTCCCGCGAAGACCGGAAGCATGGTCTCAGTCGCCGGAGCCAGCAGCCAAGAAGCGAGGTTCTTGCGTCCCTGCAGGCGCTCGAAGACCCGCGTCAAGTCCGGCCCCAGTGTTCCGCCGCTGAGCTGCGGCAGATCGCCCACGGTGTGGCAAGAGAGGCAAGCCGGCCCACCGTTGACCAGCTTCCGATAGCCGACGAAGATCTCCTCGCCGCGGCGGATGTCGAGGGCGGTGAACGGTTCGTCCCCGAGGTCCAGCCCGGCGAATTGCGAAGTCTCCAAGGCCGACTCTGCGGCGATCAGGTCGAGAAGAGCCTCCGCCCGCTTGCTCGTCATCCCGGGAACCGGCGGCATCAGCGCTCCACCAGCCTCCTCGCGGAGCTTCAATGCATAGGGATCACCAGAATCCATGGTTCCTTTGGGGTCGAGGATGAACTTGGCCAGCCACTCGCGATCCTGGCGCTCCTCGACATTCTTGAGGTCGGGTCCCACCAAGCGGCCACCGCCGATGGTGTGACAACTCATGCAGGTTTGGCGGAATGTCTCAGCCGCCTCCTGCGCGCCAGCCGAGTGCACGCTCAGAACCAGCAGAGCCAGCCCGAGAATCGCTCCTGATGGCCAACGACACGCAGTCTTCATCGTCTTACCTCCACGCCGTTTCCTTCCCTGCCACTTCCTGAGATCGTGGTCGCAGAATCTCCGCCAAGGTGGTGGCTTCCAAGAACTCGACAACGGTGCTCGTGCACCTGCACCAACGACGGTGAATGGCCGAAGAGACTTGCCCGCCGAAGTCACCTTCCTTGTTCAGCTCTTCTTGCCGCAGCGCTGCCGGCGCCACCAGCTCGGCGACCTGGGCCAGAGTGATCTCCTCCGCCGGTCGCGCCAGCCGATAGCCGCCGCCACTGCCCCGTGTCGACTCCACCAATCCACCTCGTTTGAGTTCGAGGAGGATCTTGGTCAAATAGCTTGCCGATATTGCCGTGCGCTTGGCGAGCTCTTCGCCCCTGACCACTTCCGGGGCACTACTGGCCAAGCAGCCAATGGCCCTCAATGCGTACTCGATCGTGATGGGAATCAATTGCTCACCTCGTACTCAACAATCTGTGCCGGCACCATAGACAGCCGACCGCTACTCCCCCTATGACCAGCGTCATATGACAACGAGGTCATCTATCTTCCTGCGGATCACCAGCCTCTATGACAGTGGTCATGAGCGGCTGGCTCGTGCCCACCTAAGATCTGGCCAGACCAGCGAGGCCGTTGGTTGGTAAGGGGGTTTTGGTGCCACCGCGCACGTATTTCGTGCCCCCAAATTGAAAGGAGCACTGGGATGGGCAAGGTCGACTTATCTCGCTGGGATATCGAAGAGTCAGATTTTTGGGAGTCTCAGGGCCACAAGATCGCCCAGCGCAACCTGTGGATCTCCATCCCCAGCCTGCTCTGCGCCTTCGCGGTCTGGCTCTACTGGAGCATCATCACCACTCAGATGCTCAACCTGCAGTTCCCGTTCGCCAAATCGGATCTGTTCACCCTCACTGCCATCGCCGGCCTCACCGGGGCGACGCTGCGCATTCCGAGTTCGTTCCTGATCCGCATCGCCGGCGGGCGCAACGTGATCGCGCTGACCACCGCGCTGCTGATCCTTCCCGCTCTAGGTACCGGCATTGCGCTGCGTAACCCGGACACACCGCTGCTGACCTTCCAGATCCTCGCTGCTCTCTCCGGTCTTGGCGGCGGCAACTTCGCCTCCTCCATGTCCAACATCAGCTTCTTCTTCCCCAAACGAATCCAGGGATCCTCCCTCGGCTTGAATGCGGGGCTCGGCAACCTCGGGGTCAGCGTCATGCAGGTGCTGATCCCCTTTGTGATGACCTTCGGCCTCTTCGGTGCGCTGGGCGGTAGCGGCTATGCAGTGCCGGGCGAAGCCGGAGGCCTCAGCTTCATCCAGAACGCCGGATTCGTCTGGGTTCCGATCCTGATCGTACTGGCCATCGCCGCCTGGTTCGGCATGAACAACATCACCACGGAGTGGGTCTCGCCCCACATCGGCTCGACAGCCGGAGCTCTGTTCAAGATCCTCAGCCTGCTGCTCGTCGGATTCGTCTGCGCCGCCGCTGGGCTCTACCTTCTGCTCGGCTTGGGAATCTCCAAGTGGATCGTCCTACCACTGGTGATCGCCGCCACGGTGTTCGCTCTGCGCTTGGTCCCGGGAGATGTCCAGAAGGGTCTCAGGCGCCAGTTCGCCATCTTCAACAACAAGCACACCTGGGTGATGACGATCATCTACACCATGACCTTCGGCTCCTTCATCGGCTTTTCCGCCGCCTTCCCGCTTTCGATCAAGGTGATTTTCGGCTTCATCCACGACGCCAGCGGCGCCGATCTGGGAGTCAACCCCAACGCCCCCAACCCCTTCGTCTACGCCTGGCTCGGCCCGCTGGTCGGCTCCCTCATACGACCGGTCGGAGGCTGGGTTTCCGACATGAAGATCGGTGGCGCGAAGGTCACTCAGCTCATCACCGTGGTGATGGTCCTCTCCACCCTGGGCGTCGCCTACGTGATGATGCAGGCCTACCATTCGCCAACGCCGGAGCAGTACTTCACCCCCTTCCTGGTTCTCTTCCTGATTCTCTTCGCCGCCACCGGCGTCGGCAACGGCTCGACCTTCCGCTCGATGGGCGTGATGTTCAACAAAGAGCAAGCAGGGCCCGTCCTTGGCTGGACTTCTGCCGTCGCAGCCTACGGTGCCTTCATCATCCCCAAGGTACTGGGCGAACAGGTCAAGCTCGGCACGCCGGAGCGCGCCCTGTGGGGTTTCGCCGTCTTCTACACCGTCTGCCTGATTCTCAACTGGTGGTACTACGCCCGGCGCAACTCTGAGATCAAGTGCTGAGGCAGGCACGATGGCAATGCGCCGAGCAGCTTGAATTCTCAACACGGTTCTCGCTGCCGGCGCAAGACTCGGCCGTGCAGCACAGAGGGTAAGCGGGCCCTCGCTCGCTACCGCGACGGCGGCACTTCCGCCTGAGTTCCGCAACACTCATCGAAGAGGCGCGTACTCAACCGGAAGAACTCACCTCACGACCCTTCAAGGGAGATCCAATGAGTGTCGCCGTAAGAGCTAGCCTGATCCTCGTCGCGCTGGTCAGTTTGCTGTCTATCGCCATCCAGGTCACCGGCCTGAACGCCAATTTCTTGGCAAGCCAATTCGTCTTCCTGGTCGGCGCCATCGCCCTGAACGTAGCCATCGTCATTTGGGCCCTGACTCGCACCGCCACTACTGCGGGCTACGGTGGACAGGTAGCCAACGCCGCGACGATCGGGCTCCTCGGCGGAGTGCTGATCATCGTCACCTCTTGGATCTTACTCAGCTTCGTCTTCCCCGACGCGCTCGATCAAATGCGCAGCGGAGCCATCGACTTCATGGACTCCCAGAACATGGCTCCCGAGGAGTATCAGAAGCAGATGGAAGTCCTAGGCGCGGCAACGCCGATGAGCCAGTCTTTACCTGGCGGATTTGGAACCTTCTTCACCAGTCTAGTCACCGGCGCCGTCTTCGGATTCTTCAAGCGGCGGAAGTAGGATCGCGACCCGCCGCCCAGCGAGTCGCTCGAAGTCGGGCATCGGATCGAAGTGGTGGTCGAAGGAGAAGATGCGCTCGATTGCGACGCTGCGATGGACGCACTTCTGGCAGGTTCCGGCGCTGGTGACGCAAGATTCCCCGCTACCGACGAGTTCATCGCTTTCCCCCCTTGACTCTGACGCAACGTAAGCCCCTATGCTCCTTCCATGAGCGAGAAAAGCTACAGCGTGAAAGAGCTGGCGCGGCTGGCCAAAGTCACCGTGCGGACTCTTCACCACTACGACAGCATCGGATTGCTGGTGCCCTTCGCCCGTTCCAGAGCGGGGTACCGCCTCTATTGCGACGATGATCTGCTACGGCTGCAACAGATCTTGATCTGGCGCGAGTCGGCCATGCCGCTGGAGCAGATCCGGGCTCTTCTCGACGACCCCACCTTCGATCGCCGGCAGGCGCTGCTGCAACAACGCGAGGCGCTGGTGAAGAAGGTCCACAAGACCCACGCCATGATCCGCTCCTTGGACGCGGCTCTGGCAGTAGTCAGCGAGGAGATAGAGATGAACCCACAAGAAATCTTCGACGGATTCGACCCGCGGGAGCACCAAGAGGAGGCGCAGGCACGCTGGGGCGACACCAGCGCCTTCAAGGAGAGCATGCGGCGGACCAAAAACTACTCGCCCCAAGACTGGGAGCGGATCAAAGCCGCGGATCGCGAGCTGATGGAGGCGTTGGCCGCAAGACTCAAGCAGGGCGCCTCCCCCGACGACGACGCGGTCCTCGACTTGGCCGAGCAGCATCGGCTCCACATGGACCGCTGGTACTACCCCTGCGACCACGCCATGCACTCCGGTCTGGCGCGGCTCTACACGGCGGATCCGCGTTTCGCCGCCTCCTTCGACAAATATGGCGAAGGGTTGGCCGAGTTCCTGGCCGCGGCCATCGAGGCCAACGCCGCTCGCCAGTGAAACACCGGCGGCTGTGGCGGCTGAGGGTGAGAAAGACTCTCAGTCGCCGCAGAGGCGAGCCAGTGGCTCGCGATCGCCGATCAAGAAGCCGTCCGGGAGGGTCACGACCACCCCTTCCTTTCCCCAACGACTGAGGATGCGGATACTGGTTTCGATCGTCGTGCCTGCCATATCCGCGAGGTCTTGGCGCGATAGAGAAACCGGGATGAACATTGCACCATCGCGCAGTTGGCCCACCGATTCGGCCAGCCGCAAGAACAGGCGGGCAAAGCGCGGCTCCACGCGATAGAAAGTGCCTTCGATCGCGCAGTTGCCGCATTCCGCCACCCGACGGGTCAGGATGGGGAGCAATTCACCGAGCAACTGCGGCCACTCCACCATCGCGGCCAGCAATCTCTCGCGCGAGACCTCCAGGCAGAGGGAGTTCTCCAAGGCCTCGACGGTGGACTCGCTCGACCCGCTACCCAGTCCGGCCTTGACCCCGAACAGATCGCCGGGGTTGAACAGCGCCAGGAGAACAGAGCGACCGTTGCTCAAGCTTCGGGTCATTTTGAAGCGCCCGGTGAGCACGATGAAAAGCGAAGGCGACCCCTCTCCCTGCCGCAAGGCCGCCTCATCCTGCCGAATCAACCGCGGCACAGCCGAGTCGACCAGGCGAGCCAGGCTTTCAGCCGGCAACGCTGCGTAGTGCGGAAAGGCGGCCAGCCTCTCGTGCAGAGCTTGACCGACGACCGGCTCGACTGAATCTGTGGCTTGGCGCATGGAGGTTGGCTCCGCCCCCCACCCGGCGACCTCCTTGCCCGTCTTGAAGCAATAGATCCGGGCCAATTCGCCCGTTTTATCAGCGACTGTGCTGTCTTCGGAGGTCTCTGAGGGACTCGCCAAGATCATACCTCACGGGTGACACCGCCGGAGAAACCAAGCCTGCCCGATCAGCTCGCCAACGCTCGCGGGAATAGAATGTTGTTCTCCAGATGAATGTGCATGTGCAGGGACTCCTCCAAGTCCGCCAAGCCGTGCCACAAGGCCCGCCAGGTATTGCACGCCTCCTCCGGCAACCGATAGTCATCGGTCAGCCGCCGCAGCCGCTCCAAGGCCGCTCCCGCGCTGTCGTGCTCCGCTTCCATCACCCCGACGGGAGAAGCGGTCATCCTGCCCTGCCCGTTCTTGATCATCGGAAAGAGGATCTGCTCCTCCTTCATCATGTGCTGCTCCAACTCCGCCTTGAGAGCGAGGAAGGTCGCCAGCAAATCCTCGAACATCTCGGGAGAGCGGTGGCCATGAACGTCGACCACCTTGCGCGCCATCGCCTCGATCCGGGGCAGCTCCTCGCCCAGCGGCCGATGGTAGGCAGAGATGATGTGATCGATCAATTCGTCGAGAGGTGCATGATCCCAACGCTGGGGATTGCCCTCGACCGGCTCGGTCTCGCCCGCGATCTCTTCGAGGATCGTCTGAGTGTCGAGTTCGCGAGCTTCGCAGGCCTCCCTCAGCGGCCTGCCGCCACCGCAGCAGAAATCGATCCCATGACGGGCAAAGACCCTCGTGGCCACTGGAAGCTCGGCAGCAATCTGCCCCACGGGGGTGTCGGCGTGAATACTCATCAACGTTCTCCTCTTGCGGTGTCAAGCGACCCGGCGCTGTTCCAGTTGTCTTACTCGGCGAGCGAACCGCCGGCCGTAGATCTTCTTCATCGCCTTGAGCTTCAAGCTCTGCCACAGGTAACGCCGCTGGCTCAACATCCGGCATTCCTCCGGTAGCATGACCAGGCTGACATGCACGTTGGGAGCGCAGCCGATGGGCAGTCCCTGCTCCATGCATGCGTCATAGAGCCGGCTGAACACCGGGATCATCTCTTCGGTCTGTGGCGGAGGGTAGTCTTCGAGGTCCGTACCTTTGAGCGGTCGGAAGACGCAAACCGTGGGGATCGCCCCCACCGAGGTGATCCAATCGATCGCCGCGATCGAGGACTCGGCCGGTTCCAGACCGGCGATGATCTCTCCGTTCGACACCCACGGCTCGTCTTTGGGCCCACGGTCGCCCAAGGTGGCGCAGTAACGAATCGCCTCCAGGTAATAGTCCAGGCCGTATTCATCGTGCTTGCCTGGGCAGATCTCCTTGAAGAGCTTGCGATCGTAGATCTCGAAACAGAAGGAGACCCGGTTGACCCCGATCTCGCGCAGGTGGTCATAGCGTTTCAAATCGCGATGCGGCGGCGTCTGGACGCCGACCAGCAGCCCAAGTTCGCGTTTGATGGCGACGATGTAGGGCTCGAGTATGTCCAGGTAGGTATCGCCGTCGTAGTGGCCGGTATTGAAGTCCACATAGGTGATCCCCGACTCGCGGCGGGCGGTGCGGATGACCTCCATCACCTCCTCGACGCTCTTCTCGTCCGAGTCGTCCACCCCCAGATTCAACCCCACCGAGCAGAACTTGCAGTTCACCCGTTCCGGCTTTTCGGTCCAGTACTCGCAGACCTTGGCCTGGTAGATCCCCAGGTAGGTCCCTTGCAGAGTACCGATCTGGGTCATCGTCTTACCCGTGCTCGTCTCCTCGTCGTACCAGTGCGGACGCGGCGAGAGCTGCGGCTCGATCACCAGCTCTCCCTGCCAGCGCAACTGGTAGCGCCCGTTCTCACCACGGTGCAAGGTATAGGGCGACTGGGCGGCGAAGTCTTCGCTGACCGGCGCGTTGGTCCACAAGTCTCCCGGCAGGATGAGCTCCAGTCCACTACCCAGGCCAGCCCGGGTGCGCAGGATCGGCCGCCCGCCATCGTCGGTCACGAAACAAGAATCATCCAGCCGCACCCCTTTGCAATAGAGGTCCAGCTTGAGAAGCGCGCTGTTGGTCCGCAGTTCGGCCAGCATAAAAGGTCTCCTAGAGTGCTCTACGGCGCCGCGAGGACGCCCTCATTGATCGCTACTGCCTCGCGCTCCACAAAGTCGAAAACAGCGCTGAAATGACGTAACCGCTGGGGTTGTTCCACAATTCTCACACCGCGGATCCGATGCCTCTGGGCAAAGATCTCGAGGACGACTTCGACCACGTAATCGATCTGGCTCTGGGTGTAGACCCGGCGCGGGATCGCCAGCCGCAGGAGTTCGTTGCGAGCGGGGATTTCCTTCCCACTCTCCGCATCGCGGGAGCCAAACATCACCGAGCCGGTCTCGACGCTACGAATGCCACCGTGGAGAAACAGCTCCAAAGCGAGGGCCTGACCGGGGAACTGATCGCGGGGAAGGTGCGGCAACATGGCGGCCGCATCGATGTAGATCGCATGGCCTCCCGGCGGCTGGATGATCGGCACTCCCCCGGCGGCCAGTTTGTCGCCGAGGTAGCGCGTCGAGGCGTGCCGGTAGGTCTGATAGTCGGGATCCAGCGCTTCGTAGAGGCCCACGGCGATCGCTTCCAGATCTCTGCCAGCCAGTCCACCGTAGGTCGGGAAGCCCTCGGTCAGAATCAGCAGCTCCTCTTCCTGCCGTGCCACTTCACGGTCGTTGGTGCACAAGAAGCCGCCGATATTTGCCATCCCGTCTTTCTTGGCGGACATCGTGCACCCATCCGCGTAGCCGAACATCTCTCGTGCGATGTCGATCAACGACAGACTCCGGTAGGCATCCTCACGCTGCTTGATGAAAAAGGAGTTCTCGGCAAACCGGCAGGCGTCCAGGTAGAAGGGTATTCCTCGCTCCCGGCAGATCCGCGAGACGCGGCGGATATTCTCCATCGAGACCGGCTGCCCACCACCGCCGTTGTTGGTCACCGTCACCATGACGAAGGGAACGTTGCCGACATTCTCGTCCAGGGACTTGACCAGCCCCTCGAGATCCATATTCCCTTTGAACGGAGCGGGCTCTTGCAGGTCGACGGATTCGCTGCACGGTAGATCGACCGCCACCGCTCCGGTGGCTTCGATGTTGGCGCGAGTCGTGTCGAAATGGGTATTGTTCGGAACCACATTTCCGGGTTGGCAGAGGGTCGAGGCGAGAATCCGTTCGGCCGCCCGGCCTTGATGGGTTGGAATCACTCGCTCGAACCCGAAGATGTCCTTGACCGCTGCTTCGAAGCGCCGGAAGCTCGCGCCACCGGCATAGGACTCATCACCGACCATCATCGCCGCCCATTGGCGCGCGCTCATCGCTCCGGTACCGCTATCGGTCAACAGGTCGATGATGATCGACTCGGCGGGAACGGAAAAGAGGTTCTTCCCAGCCTCTTCGAGAACCTCCTCGCGCTGCCGGCGAGTCGTCATCTGGATCGGTTCGACCACCTTGATTCTGAAGGGTTCAATGACCGGCATCAGCAGGCTCCAATACTCGTTACGGTCTCGGACTCCACGCCGGCCACCCAGCGTACGGCCCGAGAACAAGGACAGACACCGCCGACCCGGCTCAGATTCGGGGTCTTTCGCGCCGCCTCTTGGGCCTCCAGCTGCCCGCTGTGCACCTGGTGCAGCAGCGTCGCGTAGCCTTTGAAGTCGCGCCCCGCGGCATAGGTTTCCGGCAGGTGAGAGAGGACGTGGCGCAAGTAGGTTTCAGGCTCATCGAAAGTCTCGCCGGCAAAACCGACCATCGAAAAAGCGGGCTCTCCTCGCCGGCGGAAGAACTCGCTGTGAGGTTGACGCAGAAGATGCTCCGGGCCTATCCCCCGAACCACCTCACCGTCCTGCGCCACCCGACGACACAGGGCGACAGCCTCGCCATGACTCAGCTCGGGAACGCGGCTGCGGATGAAGCGCAGATTGAGATCTTGCAGGACCCTGCCCACTTCCCGATAGTAGGCCTGTTGAGCCTCGGCATTGACCATCGGCTTGAAGCCGTAGCGCAGGTTGGTCGCTCCGCCCTGCTCGTGGCCGAACATCTCCAGCGCCCGCGGCAACCACTTGTTGGTCACCTTCTGCATCATCGCCATGGTGACGTAGACCGAATCCTTGGCCGCCTGTTCGGCCCACCGGCGCATGGGCAGAACCCCCGCCGCCAGATGGAAGGCCTCTTCGCGAAGCATCTCGGGCATGCTCTCGGCCATCGGCTTGTAGGCGCTCACCTTCTGCATCGAAAGTTGATACTTGCCGACGCGATCGATCATGGCGCAGAAGACCACATTGTCGACGAAGGAGTCGAAGTCGATGTTGAAAGTCCCAAGAAGATGAGAACCGGTGCGCATCGACAGGATCTCTTCCACCATGTCGGCGCCGCTACGCTGCGTCGCCGCCGACCAGTCGTCATCGAGGAGGAGGTGGAGCATCTGGTACCCGTGGCGCAGCTCCTCCGCCATCATGCGCAGTATCCAGAACTGATCCTGCTCGTCCTGAGCTCGGCTCAAGGTGAGCTGGTGCTGCTGAATGGAACCGAATTCGGTGCTCGCCTGGGCACGAACGGCATTGAGCAGATGGCCGGCCTGGTCGGATCCCATCTCACCCACTTGCACGTACTTCTCTTCTCCTTTGCGCTCGCCGCATTCGATCTTGGCGCAGGAGTCACACTCACGGTAGGCACAGAGTCGGAAAGGGCGGTCTCTGGGGAAAAAGCGGTCCCACTGCTCGATGAGCAGATCGTAGTCCGGAAGATAGGTATCTCTCCACCTTTCGACCGCCTGATGGTAAGGCTTGGGAAGTTCGGTAGCGCGAACGCTCATCGGCTCTGCCCCGGGGAAAGATCGAGGGTCAGGCTGCGCAGATCTGAATTCTCGAAGCCCAGGGAGGTGAAGAACTGTGTCAGCCCCTCCCTCTGCTCGCTGACCAGCGTGTTGACCCGCGCCACACCGAGTTCTCTGAAACGGCCCAACATCGCCTCGGCAAGCCGCCGCCCGATGGCTTGGCCCTGGCAATCAGGATCCACCGCGACCACCTCGACCCAGCCGGTGGGCTGTTCGAGGCCGAACTCCCCGGAGCGCACCTCACCGAAAATGAAACCGACCACTTCACCCGCCGATTCAGCGACGAACGAGCCCTCGGGATCACGCCGAATGTAATACATGACGCGCTGTTCCCAGACTTCAGGGGAATAGGTGCCCGAGATCTTCTCGTCCAGGGCGGCAATCCCGCTGACCGCGAGTTCGTCGATCGGGTGAATGTCCAGTTCCTCGTGCATCGGCACAGCTCCTCCATGGCTCCACGATCCAAGCTAGCAACCCGTCCGCCACCCCGATATGACGGTTGTCATGAAGGCGGCAAAGCGTCGACCTTGATAGTCTCTGCCGGTCCAGATTCTACAGCTTGACAGGTGCTGTGGCGGATCGTGGCCAGAGGGACTCTCGATGAAGGCAGTGCAGCCCCACAACCGACCCACCCCTCTGCCCCTCTTTCGGCAGATCTTCGAGAAAGCCACCGCCACGGGGATGGAGAACCCCAACGCCGTAGCTCTGAGCACCGTCAGCCCGGAAGGCCGGCCGTCGACCCGAACTGTCTTGCTCAAGCAGTTCGACGAGCGGGGTTTCGTCTTCTACACCAATCTGGGGAGCCGCAAGGCACAGGATATCGCCGGCAACCCCAATGTCTGCCTGCATTTCTACTGGCGCCAGCTAGGACGGCAGGTGCTGATCGAAGGACGGGCGGAGCCGGTCTCCGACGCCCAGGCGGATCGCTACTTCGCTAGCCGCGCACGCACCAGCCGCCTCGGAGCCTGGGCGTCACGCCAGAGCCAACCCCTGTCGGGGCGCGGCGAGTTGCTCAAAGAGGTGGCCCGCTACGAGGCACGCTTCCTCGCCAGCCCCGTGCCGCGACCGCCCTTCTGGTCCGGGTTCCGCGTCGTCCCCGACAGCTTCGAGTTCTGGAAGCAAGGGGCCTTCCGGCTCCACGAGCGCCTCCGCTTCGAGAGGACCGAAGAGGGTTGGCGGCAGCTACGGCTCTTTCCCTGACCGCCCGAGCGGTGCGCAGCTGAAAGGCTTACACCTACAACCATCCACGACTCCTTGACACCACGAGGGTGAGAGGCAAGGGTTAGAGTGTCGTGCGGGAAGTTCGCAGCCATTCGAGCGCCAATCGACCCGGCTGATCAGCGTCGCTGTCCGGCGCAATACGGCCAGTATTGCCGCCGCACAGCGCAACGGCTGGCCGGTCACAAAAAATCTGTGACTTTTTCCCCACTTCCTGCATCTCAAGGGGAGGAAAGGAGAAAACGATGAGCCGCATTGCCACCATGGAAGCCAAGATCCGCGCCTTCGCCGGCGTTTTCATACTGGCGAGCCTGGCCTTGGGTTGGTTCTACCACCCGGCCTTTTACCTCTTCACCGCCTTTGTCGGAGCCAATCTCCTGCAGAGCGCCTTCAGCGGATTCTGTCCGTTGGAGATGCTGCTGAGCCGGCTCCAGGGGTCAAGACAACCATGATCGTACGCCGTCGGAGCCACTACTTGGGATTCTGGCTGTTCGCGCTGCTGGGATTGGCTGCGCACTCATCCCCCGCCTTGGCACAGCTCCAACCTGCTGCTGTTCCCGGTGAGCCAACGCTCACGCTCGAACGAGCCATCGAGTTGACCTTGGCCTCGGATCCGAGCCTGGAAGCGGCGGCCGCGCGGCTGGCGGCGGCGCTGGCCGATGTCGATGCCGCGCGCAGCGCCCATTGGTTGCAGTTGGATCTGGAAGCCGGCGTGCAGTCGACCGACAATCCTGTCCTGGTGTTCAGCCAGAAGCTCCTGCAGGAGGGGTTTCAAGAGAGCGACTTTGGCCTTTCGGCGCTGAATACGCCGGACAGACACGAAGACTTCTCACTGCGCATCGTGGCCCGCCAACCGCTATGGATGGGTGGCCGGCTGGCGCGCGGCCTGGAGGCGGCGAGCCATGTCGCGGGGGCCCACGAAGCCCAGCAGGAGGCTGTTCGCCAACAGCTGGTGCGCACCGCGACCGATGTCTTCACCGCCGTGGTGATCGCCCGCCACCGTCTGGAGGTGGTCGAGCAGGCGGTCGAGACGGCGCGGGCGCACGTCGAGCTGGCCCGTTCGCTGTTCACCGGCGGCCTGGTGGTCGAGTCGGACGTCTTGCTGGCCGAGGTTCGTTTGGGTGAGCTGGAGCAGGCGGCGATTCAGGTTCGTTCCGCCAAGGCGACGGCCGAAGCCCGGTTGAATCTAACCATCGGCCGACCCGCTGCCGCCCAGTTGGTGATCGATGAGGAGGCTGGCGGCGCTCGGGACTCCGGCCGGATGGCTCAACCGCTGGCCGATCTCGTCGAGCTGGCGCTGGCCAACCGCCCGGATCTGCACGCCACACGCCAGTTTCTCCACGCCGCCGAGAAGGGCACCGCCCGAGCGCGGGCCGAGTCCCGCCCCACGCTGGGAATCGAGGCTGGGATCGAGGCGCACGATAGCGACTTCTTCGCCGGCGACGCGACCAACACGACCGTCCTGCTCGGCCTGCGCGTTCCCTTGTTCGATCACGGTGGGCGGCGGGCGGCAACCGCGCGAGCGCAGGCCGCCGAACTCGAAGCCGCGGCACAGCTAAAGCAGATGCGCGACCAAATCGAACTCGGAGTGCGCCAAGCCTACTTTGCCCTGCAGGCCGCTGGGCAACGCATCGCGGTGACCGAACAAGGGCTGAAGCAGGCACAGCGCAGCCTGGAGATCGTCGAGGATCGCTACCGCAATGGTGCGACGACGTTGGTCGACCTACTGGACGCGCAAGCGGCGCGTAGCGACTCTGATTTGCGACGACTCGAGGCGCAGCGCGACCTGCTGCTGGCGCAGGTCGCATTGCGCCAGGCCATCGGTGACCTGTGATCGCCCGACCACCAACCGAGGGCCAGAGCGCTGGCCGGTCAACTCTCACCAGACCTTTCGAGGGACGAACGATGAACGATTCAATTCTTATTCGCCGGCTGCACAGTCAAAGCAGGATGGGCGTGGCGATCGCGGTCTTGGCGCTCAGCACTGTGCTCAGTTTCGTGCTGGGTTGTGCCGGTGAGAAACCCACAACCCACGATGCAAAGTCGAGCGCTCACCGCGCCGAACCGTTCCAGCTCGTCGTGCGCCAGGTGGTCCGTGACCAGGGCCTGCGTACCGACTCCGCAAGCGGCACGCTGGTCGCTTTACGGAGGGCCTCACCGGGAACGAAGGTGATGGGCCAAGTGGTGGCCGCACCGGTGGAAGAAGGGCAAACGGTGCGCCGAAACCAACTTCTAGCCAGGCTCGAAAGCCGCGATCTCGAAGCCGGCGTGCGCCAGGCCGAGGCCGGGCTTGCCATGGCGGAGGCCGAGTTGGTCAAGGCCCGCGCCAACCTGGAGCGAACCAAGGAGCTGCACGGTCGTGGATCGATGACCGAGAAGAACCTCGAAGACTCCAACGCCTATTTCTCGATGACCCAAGCGGCGCTGGAGAGTGCGCGCGCCAATCTGGAAGCGGCGCAGGTGCGTCTCGGCTACGCGGAGATCCGCTCTCCCCTCGACGGCTGGCTGACGAGCAAGAAACTACACGTCGGCGACATGGCGACACCGGGAATGCCGGCCTTCGTCGTCGAGGATCTGGCGGTACTCGAACTCAACGCCGATTTGGCGCAAGCGCAGCTGGCCAAGCTCAGCGCCGGCGACACGGTCAGCGTCGAGGTGGCCGGTCGCACACTGCCGGTGGTGGTGGCCAGGATCGTACCGTCCGGCGACCCGCGCAGCCGCACCTTCACCCTCAAGGCAGAGATCGACAACCCCTCGCAAGAGCTTCGCTCCGGGATGTTCGCCCGCATCTTCTGGACCAGTGCGGTGGAGAGCAGCACGCTGCGGGTTCCCCTCTCGGCGCTGGTGCGCCGCGGGCAACTGGAGGGAGTCTTCCTGGCCGAAGAGAGTCCCAATGGCCAAACCGGCGAAGCCGGCTCACCGCGAGTGCGGCTGCGCTGGGTGAAGATCGGCGCCGAGCATGAGGGAGAAATCGAGATTCTCTCCGGCCTCGACGGCGACGAGCAGGTGGTGATCGACCCACCGGCAGAACTCTTCGACGGCGCACCCTACGTCCAGCGGCCGGCGCAAGGAGGTTCGCGGTGAGCCAGCAGCCGACGAAAACGCAGCCAGCGCACAGCCCGGAACCCGGGTCAACTCCCAGCCCAAAGCTAGGACCTGCCGGTCGCCTGGGAAAGGCTTTCATCGACTCCGCCTTGACACCTCTCATCGTCCTGGGAGCCCTGGCCCTCGGCGTGGTGGCGGTGGTCCTCACGCCGCGCGAAGAGGAGCCGCAGATCGTCGTGCCGATGGTCGACATCATGATCGGTTTGCCGGGATCGAGCCCCGAAGAGGTCGAACGTCGGGTGACCGAACCGCTCGAACAGCGCTTGTGGCAGGTGCCGGGTGTCGAGTATCTCTACTCGGCCTCGATGCCCGAAGCAGCGCTGTTGACCGTCCGTTTCACCGTCGGTGAGGACTTCGAGCGCAGCCTGGTCAAGGTCTACGACAAACTGGCCTCGGGTCTCGACAAGTCGCCACCGGGAGCGACCGTACCCTTGATTCGCGTGCGCAGTATCGACGACGTGCCGACTCTCGCCGTCACCCTCTCCAGCGAGACGTACGACAGCTACCACCTGCGCCGCATCGCCGCCGAGCTGCGCAGCGCGGTGACCACCCTGGACAATGTGGCCCAAGCGAAGATCATCGGCGGTAGCCCGCGCACCGTGCGGGTCGAACTCGATTCCGACGCTCTCGCCGCCTACGGCATCGATGCGGCACGCGTGGCCGATCTGCTCCAAGCCCAGAACGCCGCGATCACCGCGGGCCAGTTCTCTTCCGACAATCGCGAGATTCTGGTGGAGACCGGCGCGCTGATCGAGCGACTGGAAGATTTCGATTCGCTGGTCGTCGGCGTGGCCAACGGCAAGCCGATCTACCTGACGCAAGTGGCCACGATCTTGGACGGCCCAGCCGAGGCGAACAGCATTGTTCTCAAGCGCAACGGTCAGGGCTCCGAAGAAGGTGTCTCGCCCTTTCGCCAAGCGGTGACCTTGCAGGTCGCCAAACGCAAGGGCTCGGATGCCCACCGAGTGAGCGAAGACATCTTGAGCACCATCGAAACACTGCGTCCCAGCCTCGTGCCTGAAGAGGTGGAACTCACCGTCACCCGCAACTACGGAGCAACGGCCAACGACAAGGCCAACGAACTCCTCAAGCACTTGATCCTTGCCATCCTCTCCGTTTCGATCGTCATCGGACTGGCGCTCGGTTGGCGGGGAGCGTTGGTGGTGTTTATCTCTGTCCCGGTTTCCTTTGCGCTCACCCTGATGGTGTACTACCTGTTCGGCTACACCCTCAACCGAGTCACCCTCTTCGCTCTGATCTTCGTCACCGGCATCGTGGTGGACGACTCGATCATCGTGGTCGAGAACATCGTTCGCCACCTGAATCGCTTCCGCGGGCGCAGGGGCGGAGTCAAACGGTCCACGGTGATGGCGACCGCGGTGGCGGCGGTCAACGAAGTCGGCAACCCCACGATCCTCGCCACCTTGACGGTCATCGCATCGGTCCTTCCCATGGCCTTCGTGCGTGGCCTGATGGGGCCCTACATGGAGCCCATGCCGACCGGCGCCTCGGTGGCGATGGCCTTCTCACTGCTCGTCGCGCTCGTCGTCGCACCCTGGTTCGCCTACCGCCTCCTTCGCGGCAAGCGACCCAGCCACGAGACCCAGAAAGATGGAGAGAGCACTGTCCTCAGCGATGCGACCGCCAACCCGGCGCACGACAAACCGCTGCTGGAAATGGTCGACGAAGAAACTCGGACCTACCGTTGGTACAAGCGGCTCCTAGTGCCGATGCTGGCACGCCCCCGTCGTGCGTGGTCGATGCTGGGGATCGTGACCTTGCTTCTGCTGGCCTCCATGGCCATGGTGCCGCTGGGAATGGTCAAGATGAAGATGCTGCCGTTCGACAACAAGAGCGAGTTCCAGGTGGTCATCGACATGCCCGAGGGCACCACCCTCGAACAAACCGCACTCGTCGCCAAGGAGCTGAGTGAACTCCTGGTCAAGGAGCCGGAGGTGATCGATGTCGAACTCTACGCGGGTGTGGCGGCACCGATCAGTTTCAGCGGACTGGTGCGTCACTATGACCTGCGCTCCGGCGCCAACGTCGCCGACCTGCAAGTCAACTTGCGCCACAAGCATGAGCGCTCCGAGCAAAGTCACGCGCTAGCCAAGCGACTGCGCGCCCCGCTGCAAGAGGTCGCGGCTCGCCACGGCGCGGCGGTCAAGATCGTCGAGGTACCACCGGGACCGCCGGTCCTCTCGACCCTCGTTGCCGAAGTGTATGGGCCGACCGCCGCGGAGCGTCGAGCCCTAGCCGAGCAGGTGCTCGACATCTTTCGCTCGACCGACGACGTGGTCGACATCGACTGGACGCAAGAGGCTCCGCAGCCCAAAGTGTCCTTTGCCGTCGACCGCGAAAAGGCGGCGCTGGTCGGTATCCAGCCGGCCCAGGTAACGCGCACGCTTCGTCTAGCGCTCACCGGCGAGACGACCGGTTTGATGCACCTCGGCCACGAGCAGGAGCCGGTGCCGATCGTCGCCCGCCTGCCACGCGTCGATCGATCGTCGATCGCCAGTCTGGCCAACGTGCGCCTTGCTTCACCCGGCGGGGCGGTGGTTCCGCTTTCCGAGTTGACCACCATCGAGCACAAGGTCCGCCAGCCCAGCCGGCTGCGCAAGAACCTCAAACCGGTGATCTACGTGATGGCCGACGTCACCGGCAAAGCCGAGAGTCCGGTCTACGCCATCCTCGATATGGCCGAGAAACTGGACGATCTCGGCGTCGAACAGTTCTACCGCGACGAGCCGAAGACTACCCTGCGTTCCGCTATGAAATGGGACGGAGAGTGGCATATCACCTACGAGGTCTTTCGCGATCTCGGAGTCGCGTTCGGTCTCGTCCTAGTGATCATCTACGTGCTCTTGATCGGCTGGTTCAAGTCCTACCGCACACCGCTGGTGATGATGATCGCCATCCCGCTCAGCCTGGTCGGCGTGCTCCCCGGCCACTTCCTCTTCGGCGCCTTCTTTACCGCCACCTCGATGATCGGCGTCATCGCGCTGGCCGGCATCATGGTACGCAACTCGGTGCTGCTGATCGATTTTGTGGAGCAAGAGCAGGAACGCGGCATCAGTTTGGCGGAAGCGGTGGTGGCCGCCGGAGCGATCCGGCTGCGACCGATCCTACTCACCGCCGGCACGGTGGTGGTCGGCGCGATCGTGATCCTCTTCGATCCGATCTTCCAAGGGCTGGCCATCGCCTTGATGTTCGGCGCCCTGGCTTCGACCGGTCTGACCCTGCTGGTGGTGCCCGTCTTGCACTACCTCAGCGAACGACGCTTCGAGGCCGAGCCGCTGCCCGAGAGGTGGCAAGAGTAGACGGATGGCACAGCCGTTGTTTAGCCTCGGCCCTGCAAGTCCGGGCCGGGGCAACCCCAGGAGCGACCGCCGCAGAGGAAACAGCGATTCTCGATCTCCAGCGTCTCGCGGTCCGCGATGACGATGGTGTCGCCCGCCAGTTCAATGAGTTGCCGGCTCCGCAGACTGGCGAGTACCCGCGACAGAGTTTCCGGTTTGATCGTCAGCCGCGATGCGAGGATGTGTTTGGGGATATTCAGGTTCACTCGGTCGCCACCCACGGCATCGCCGGCGCGCTGGAGCAGGTAGGCCACCACCCGTTGCGTGGCGCTTTGCAGGCTGATCTGCTCGATCTCGTCGAGAAGGAAACCCTCGCGGCGCCGCATCGTCGCCATCAGCTTGAAGCAGAGTTCGACCGATTGGCTCAGAACGGTTCTGAACTCCCTGTTGTCGAAAGCGCACAGCACACATTCCGAGATGGCCCTGGCGTTGAGCGAATAGACCCCGTCGGGGACGAAGGCCGGACCTTCACCGAAAGTCTCACCGGGCTCGATCACCGCGAAGATCTTCTCCTCCCCCTCCGGCGACTGTCGAAAGAGCGCAATCCGACCCGACTTCACGAAGTAGAAGCGCTGGGCCAGATCGCCCTGGCTGTACAGCCACTGGCCGCGGCGAAGCTCGACCGAGCGCATCGAGGCCATCAACCGCGCCCTCTGCTCCCCATCGAGACTGGCGAAGAGGTAGACCCCCCGTTCGGGATCCTTGGCCAACAGGCCAAGATCATCCGTTCTCCGTTCAGCGGATCGTGGCCCGTGTGCCACAGCCGGCAGAGTCGCTCCGATCGTCTGCAGCATCGGCTTCACATCCTCGTCTTCAGCGTTTGCCTCAACCGGAGATGGATTGGGCAACAGAACTCATGGCCAAACCTCGGCCGGATTCTGGACCGATCTAGTCCTAATTGTCAACCTGGCCCCCACACGCGATCCCTCACCCTTTTCGGGGAGGGGTTTCTGGCTCGAAACGGCTGAGGGCGGGAACTTCCCGGCTCTCGGCAAGGTGCAGGAGAACTCGCAAGATGGCTCTCTGTAACGCAGGATTGTCCGCCTCCCCTAAGGGAAAACCCAATCGATACGGAACGGACAGGGCGCGGGGAGGGCGCACCTTGCGGGTGACTTCTTCAAGCAGGGTCACCGAGGAGGTGACGATACCCTGCGACTCCAGCTCAGCCGCGACCAGACCGACCGTCTGGTGACAAACCGGTCACACAGGAATCAGCAGGGCGAGATCGACCTGATCGGCCAGCAGTTCCTTGGCCACCGCCGGTGCGGTGTGCTTGCTGAGCCGCCCCGGCGCGGTGATCGATCCCATGAGCGAGACGTGCCGCGGCGCCACCTCACCGATCTCCCCCGCCGCCGCCATTTCATGCAGGCGGTCCAAGGGCATTCCCATGTTGCGGTCCGCTTCGATGCCGGAATGGTCGAAGGCCTCGGAGCGATGGAACTCCTCCAGCTGCTGAACCGGCGCATCCTTGGCGATGAGCCGGTAGGAGAAGTCTCCGCCTTTGACCTCCTGATCGAAGGGCTCATCTCCCGGCGCCACCAAGCCGGCGGAAGAGACCAGCGCCACTCGACACTGGGAAACCGGTTTGGAGAGAGCTGCCGCGGGCACCGGGTCGATACGACGCCAGCGATAGGCCTTGATGAAGGCACGGTATTTGAGTCCCAGTCTCCAACTCATCGCAGACTCTCTCCTCGGCGGTGGTCCAGCCCGCTGCTAGCGCAGCGGCTTGGCCTCGCCGCCTTCGGTCAGCACCCACCAGCGGTCGGTGGCCAGGGGGGCGAAACTCTGGCTCTCACCGTTGGGCCAGATCACTTCGATGGCCTCCACCGTGGTGGCCTTGCCCAGCCCGAAGTGAATCTCGGGCGCGTGGGTCGAAAAGTAGCTCAACCCGGAGAGCAGACGGCGTTCCTGGGTGCGACCGCCGGCCGTAAGGAGCACGCGGGCGCCAATGGCATCTCGATTGCTCGTCGTGCCCACCAAACGCACCCCAAGCCAATGGCCGCCGGCAGCGCCCTCGTTGTGCAGCAACAAGCCTTGCCCGTCACCGCTCTTCTCTCCTTCGGTTCCGACCTTCTCTCCGTTGTTGGTCACCAGCAGGTCGAGACGGCCGTCGAAATCGTAGTCGGCGACGGCGAGACCGCGGTGAATTCTCTTGCCCAGCGCATGAATGCCGGAGGAGACCGACACGTCCTGGAAACGCCCCTCTCCCTGGTTCTCGAAGAGAAGGTTGTCCTGCGCGTTGTCGCCGCCCACCGAGTTGAGATGGCCGTTGGCGAGGAAGAGATCGAGGTCGCCGTCGTTGTCCAGATCGGCGAAGGCCGTCCCCCAGCCGACGCGGGGCCAGGCTAGCGAAAGCAAAGCCGGGGAACGGAAATCGCTGGTAAACAGCGCATTGCGCACCTTGCCGTCATTGCTCGACTCGTTGGAGATCAAGCGATAGAAGATGGGCGCCTCGCCGGCGAAGTTGGTAACGAAGAGGTCCATCAGACCGTCGTCGTCGTAGTCGCCGTAGGCCAGACCCATGGTGCCGTCCGTACTACTCAAGCCGCTGGGGCCCGAGTCTTCCTTGAAGGTGCCATTGCCCAGGTTGAGATAGAAGCTGTTGGGGTCGGTGTCATTGCCGACGAACAGGTCCGGCCAGCCGTCGTCGTTAAAATCGTTGAACAAGACCTGCATGCTCTTGTTGCGGTAGGCATCGCGGCCGAAAGACTGGGCGGTGACATCCTCGAAGGTTCCGTCTCCCCGGTTGCGCAGGAGGGTGTTGGGCAGCCCCGGGAAGGACATCGGGAAACGAACATTCGACGCCTGCTCTTGCCCTTTCAACAAATCGACGTAGCCGGCTAGGTAGAGATCGAGGTCACCATCGCGATCGTAGTCACCCCAGGTGGCTCCGCCGTACCAGAAGTTCTCGTCCCGCTCGCCGAGCGGCAGAGCCTTGCTGGTGACGTTCTCGAAGTGACCGTTGCCTTGGTTGCGATAGAGAACCGCGCTTCCGAAGTTGGTGATCAACAGATCGGTCCAACCGTCGTTGTCGTAGTCGGCCGCGGCCACCGCCATGCCTTCGCCCAGATCGCCAACTCCCACCTCCTCGGTGACGTCGGTGAAGGTACCTTCGTCGTTACGGAAGAGAGCGTTGGGCGTATCACCTTCCCCCGCGCCGTTGACGAAGTAGAGATCCCAATCCAGGTCGCCGTCATAGTCAATCCACGCCACCCCCGAGCCATTCATGCGAATCAAGTGGCGACGGGCAAAGCCCACGGGATCGGCAAACTCGGAAGGCAGGATCTTTTCGTTGGTGGCCAGCCCGGCAACCGCCCTCTGTTGCGACTGTTGCGTCGGTAGGGCGCACCACCTGGAGCGCTGGCCAAAATGGACGAAACCGATCTTCGCCTCGGACCAGCGGTCGACGAAGCGTATGCCGGCGGAGGCTTGCTCAGCGCTCGGCGCGCTCCTCTCAACCTCCCCTGCCGCCGGCGCCTCCGCGGAAGAGGTCGCGGCCAGGCCGGGAGTGGCGGCTACGAGTAGAACCGCCACGAGGGCGGCAAAAAGGTGGAGTAACTTCGAGCACGAGGAATGCTCGGCGGTGGAAGAATCTAGATGCATCATGCGAGTGCTCCCAATCATCGGCCAATCATCGACCGTGGACGGCCCCAACCCGCCGCCGGCGGAAGGTTTCGGGACCTCGACGGCTCGAACGGCAGAGGGCTCTTGCCTGACGGTAGGAGAACCCTTCCGCCCCCTGAACACTATGACAGGAGTCATACTCCTGGGAAGCTCTCGGCGCAACAAACCCGCGCCACCCAGCAGCGCGGGAAACTGGCCGCGAGCCGAGACCGGGACGCGCCATCGCGTCCCGGTCGGCCCGCGGGCTACGGCGGATCTACTTGCAGATGAAGCCGCGTACTGCGGTGCAAGACAGGTCGTTCCACGATCGGGCGACAAACTGGCCGCCAACGAACGAGGACCTGGCGAACTCCACGCAGTTCTCCGTGGTTCCACCACTCGGCTGCAAGTCTCCCCAGTTCTCGTAGCCAACCGGAGTGCCATCCATCCAGATCCAATTCCCTTCCAACCCCGCATCGCTCAGCCCGATCCAGCTGCCCGGGATGGCCACTGCATCGTCGATCGCAGCGTCCTCGGCGGCATTGAGGATCTTGGTCAGGTCGAGCCCCTGTGCCAGGCAAGCGGAACGGGCGACCTCCCACTCCACCGCGGTGGCACAGAACTGGTAATCCTGACCGCCGGTGGTGATCGCAACGCAATTGCAGACATCGCCATCGTCGATCAGACCGTTCTGATCGTTGTCGGAGCCGTCGCAAATCTCCGTCCCGACCTCGCCGAGTTCCCCGGCCTCCACGTCGCCCGCTTCGAGCGCCATCTCCAGGTCACCGGTGACCACCAGGTCGAGGATACAGGCGTCGAGTAACTCTGGATCGACGATCCCCGCCTCGACACATTGGCTCTGCGCCCAGGCTACGAGATCGGGATCGAAGTCGGCCCAGCTGACTTCGTTGATGGGGTAGAACTCACCTTCCGGTGGAGCGAAATCCAGCGGGCCTTGGCCCACGTCATAGTCGAAGAGCGACTCGGCCGGATCGCGGATGATCCAGCCCGCCGGATCGTCGTAGGCAAGGCAGCGGGTCGTCGCGCAATCGTAGAGTTCGGCGAAGGTGGGGGGCGAAGTGAGCTGCGTGCCGTCGCGCAGTTGGAAGTCATTACTCGGATCGCCATCGAAGTTGCCGAGTACTCCTTCCAGCCTGCCTGCCAGGTCGGAATCGGGGTGGATCCGCACGCTCATCCAGCTGCCAGCCACTTTGACCCGCACATAGGAGCCCGAGTTGGGCCAGGTCACGGTGTAGGTTGAGCCTGCGCGTGTGATGACCCCACCGTTGGGCAGGGTGTAGCTCTCGCCATCGGCGAGGGGCACCGCGATGCCCGCCACCATCAGCTCATCGCCGCTGCCCGGGGGATCGACGTAGAAACCAACCCGGTCGCCGGCCACCCGCATCGCTGCCGCTGTGGTCAAGGAGACTCGGTTGTCGTTCCCGGCCTGACGGGTCTGGACCTCGAACTCGGTCACCGGGTCGCGGGTCAAGACAACTTCTCCCTTCGCCTGGAAGTCGAACTTCACACCATCGAAGTCTTCGCAGTGAGGATCTCCCCAACAATCGCCTCCGGTATCGCCGCATTCGAGGCGGAGGGTCACTTCACGGCGGTCCAGGTTGGAGAAGATCTCGATGGGGTACTCCGTGACGCCTCCGACAGTGCACTCACTACTCAAAGTAACCACCTGATCGCCGTCAATCGGAATGAAACCACCTGGGGGCGATAGCGAGTAGGGCACGTCCACCGACGGCTGGTAGCCCCACGGTAGCTCAGCGGGGGTTCGATTAGTAATCGTTACTTCGCCGATGAGGGTGACTGGCGGATCGACTACCGAGCCCTTCAGTACCACCACGTCGGGCTCGACAGAAAAATTCTCGCAACCGACCAAGACGGGATAGGTGTACACCCCACTATCCCCCTCAATCGACAGATTCAACTCAACCCAGAAAGCTGGGATCGTATCCCCCGCGGTACAATCCACAGTCAACTCGTGTGAGACAGATTCACCAGCTCCGAGGTCGACCGACCCGCTCGGTTGCACGGTCAGCCAAGAGGGTCCCGTGTCATTGGACAACGTATAGGTCTTGGGCGAGCTACTCACATTCATGGCTTGCACATCGAGCGTGATCGCCGAGCCGATCGGACCCACGAGTTCAGGTTCCAATGGTGTAATCAGTACCGGTGGTGCTTGCTTGACCTTCAACGGCTGAGCCGTAGACACAATCGGAAAGGCAGACGGGAAGGTGAGATCAACAGCCCTAAACTCCCAATCGCCCTCATCGCCAGCAACCGGTACGAAAGTCAGAAGATCCGCCGGAGACAATTGCACGAACTCTGGATCATCGATTCTTCGGCCCCAGATCTCCAAGCCAGAACTGGGACGGAACCAGTCTTGGAACCAGCTATATTGCCGCTCGCTACGGATCAATGTCACAGGAGAGTATGGAATCTGGCCATCGATCCACACGGGATCCTCCGAGATCGTGAGTGTCGGTACAAGAGTGTTGACCCGATTGGTGGCAATATTGATTGGATCGGCCTCAAAACTAGTCGCCGGGCCGCTCTCCCAACCAAACAGCTCGATCAGAGCCTCCACGGATTCTCCAGGTTCAATGGCCTTGAAGGGGAAGAAATCCCATACCAGTGCGTCGCTGTAACTCGGACTGACGTAGTCTGGATCTGCGGGTCCCAAGAACACTCCAGATGGAAACAAGGCGTGGCTATCGACCGCGATCTGGGTTGCCGCGAAGAAAAAGTCCATGAACACCAAGAAGTCAAACTTTCCTAGTGGGTCAGCCGGAACTGGCCCAGGATAAAGACTTGCCTTGACGCCCAGTTCAATGAAGGCTCGCGCCTCGAGGTCCATGTTGGCTGCCTGCAACCCATCGATGTAAGGCGTGGCAGCCGATCCGGTTACCTGCGGATCATCGATTCCGTTGGGAAACTGGAAGCCATCCACTTCGTTCCAATCCAAACCTCCGAACAGTTTCGTCGAGTACTCGAATTCAGGTGTGCCAAGTTCGGCGGTGGTACTTGCCTGGCCGAAATCGACCGTCACTTCCAATCCGGGTTTGAGGTAGGCATAGAAATGGAAGGTTGCCACGGCATAGAGCGGAATAGGAAAGAGGTAGACCCGCGGCAGGACTTCCTGACTACATTCGAGTTGCGTCTGCAATCGAAATTCCGGCACAGCCAGATTCATCAGTGCGTCGAATGCGATTGCCAATAGAACCATCTTCCCCCCATCCATCTCGATCTTGAAGGTGCTCGAAGGAGTGAAACTGGGATTGATTGTGAATTGGCACGGATTGTCGGCTTTGGCAGCAGTCGGCGTACCGGGAGCACCTACGGTGACTGCTGAGCCGTCCCATGTGCCGAATCCAGCGTTCGCGTAGACGGTAGCAAGCCGTTCCAGAGCGGTGGAATCGAGATCGATATTCAGGCGTTGATAAACCCTCCCAAAGGGTGGCACCGTGCCATGAAGGA
Source organism: Acidobacteriota bacterium (assembly GCA_024277255.1). Lineage (GTDB taxonomy): Bacteria > Acidobacteriota > Thermoanaerobaculia > Multivoradales > SZUA-115 > SZUA-115. The sequence continues at coordinate 47,423 of JAJRVQ010000197.1, forward strand.
CCAAGGTTTCGGCCAAGATATCCACGCTGGCGATAAGAATAGAGCCAGCGGTACCAAAAGCGACCAAGTCTCCCACAGCTAGAGCCTCAGTAGCCGGCCCACGCTCGACAGTTAACTGAAGGTAATCGCCCGCAGCCAGAGGATTGACACTCATATCGAGCAACAACGAGGAATCAAGATCGATGAGCGCCGGATTCACCACCGCTCCCACCGCCACGGAGGCAGCGCCGGGCACGTGAGGCTCGGCACCGTCGGCCGCGACCATCAGCACGGCAAAGCAATCGTCACACAGCACGGTGGCCAGCCCGTTGGCGTCGACGCTGACCCGGTCGGGGTTACTCGATGTCCAGGCCAAGGTGGTGCCGGCGGGCACTGGCGCGGGGTTGCCCGCCGCGTCGAACCAGGTTGCCTGAAGCTGTACGACGTCTCCGACGTTGAGCAGCATGGCGGGCGACGGACCGACTTCGAGGTGGGGCATCGGGTCGACCGACGGCGGTGGTGGCGGAGGAGGATCGACGGTGCCCTGATAGGTCACCTCCAATTCGGGGTTGCCCAGCACTGCTTCGCGGCTGTTCCAGAAAGTCTGCCCGGTCCCCGCGTCCGCCAGCGCGAAAGTGAGTCTTCCGTCGGCGAGGGCGGCGGAGGCGACGGTGGCAGTCACGTCCAGCTCCACGATCTCGGTGGGCGCGGTCGCCGGCAGGCTGCCCACCACCATTCCGATCGCCGGCTGGTTGCTCCAAGTGATGAGGCTCTCGTCCCAGACCACATTGAGCGGCTGCGTCACCGCCACCTCGGTGGCGACGTAGGTGACGGAGTTCGAGGTCAAACGCAAAACGGCGCTTTCGACCGTACCTGGATCGACCTCGAAGGCGAGGTAGCTCGCATACTGGCCGGTGCGCGCTCGCAGGACCGCGTTGGTGCCGTAATTCGTGGTCGGGCGAAGGCTGTAGACGTAGGCGTCGGCTGTCGGCGCGAAGAGTTGAGGCGTTCCCGTACCACCGCCGCCGCCACCACCACCACCACCGCCGCCGCCACCACCACCGCCGCCGCCACCACCACCGCCACCCGCCGGCGGGGTCAACACCGAGACCGGTCCGGCCCAGGCGCTTGGACCGCCAACGCCCAGGGCACGAATGCGGTAGAGGTACTCGGTGCTCTCGGTGAGGCCGGTGTCGGAATAGCTTTCGGTCCCCGGAATGAGGTTGGCGATGTTCTGGAAGATGCCGGTATTGTCGTCACTGCGTTCGAGTTCAAAGCCCGTTTCGTCAATCGTCGAGGCGTCCCAAGTAACCTGGACCTCGCTGGAGGAGAGGGCACTGGCCGCCAGATTGGCAGGAGGATCAAGAACCGGGGGCGGATTGGTCCCGCCGCTCACCGCGAAATAGACGCCGGTGAACTTGATGCCCTGGTTGCGACCCGCCTGATAGCGGCCGTGCAACTCGACCCGATAGTAGGGGTAGCCGGAGGCGATTTCGGTCTCCACCAGGGCCGTTTGCCCCCAGATGCCGGTACCGCTGACGGTACTCGCCCAGGGTTGCCAGAGGTCGGTCCACGGCCCCAGAGGCCCGTTGCCGCCGGCGATGGTCACCGTCCCCTGTTCGAGGAAGAGCGCCACCACCCAGGTTTGAAAGTGCAAGGTTCGTAGCGCCGGATTGGCGGTGACGACGGTGCGCAGGTAGCCGTCTTCGCCCGAATGATCCTGGCCGTCGCCAGCGCCGAAGGCGAAGCGCGCGCCGGTTCCGGTCGCGCTGTCGGGCGTCGGGTTCGACGCCTTGCGACTCGTGCCCCAGACGTTTTGTGGTTGGCTCCAGCCGTCCAGGCCAGCCGTCGTCGGGTCGGCGGACGACCGGAACCAGGGGTTGCCGATCAGGTTGTCGCCGGCCAGCGACGGCGCCACGGCGGCACCCGCGGATGCGACGACAGCAAAGATGAGAATGAGTAAGGTCACAAGGGTTCGGTGGCGAAGCATGGCGTTGTTCTCCTTCAGTCTCGCGGCACGGTCCCCCACGCCGAGATCGGCGCGCCGCCCGCTCAACCGACCCGGAGTAGGCCGCGGCGATTTTTTGCGCACGGGATGAAAAAAACCTCTCTTCGCCATCCACACCGATCGACGGAAGGCAGGCGGGGGTGTGAGAAGATTCCTCGGGGGGAGATGAGTCGCAGGGTGCATGCGCCACCGATGAACAACTTCATTCACCGTCGGCTCGGCCGACTCCTGGCGGGTGACCGCGCTGCGGCGGCCTGGCTCTACGACGAGTTCGCGCCCGGCCTCTATCACCGGCTGACGCTGCGCTACCGCCACGTGGCCGGCGTCGAGCCCGTCGACTTGCTGCACGACGCCTTCGTCTTTTTCCTACGGCCGAACAACCGCGCCCTGCGCGAGTTCCTGCATCGGACCCCGCCCGCCGAGTGTTCATCCGCCGCTCTCGAGAAGCGTCTGTGGGACCTTGCCTGCGGCCTGGCGACAAACCGAAGACGCTCGGCCTGGAGCCGCCGAGCGGTGCCCATGGCCGAAATTCGAGAGACCACCGAGGAGAGCAACGCCGAGCGCGGCACGATCGCCCGCGACTCGCTCAAGAAACTCGACCGCTGCATCGAGGCGGAGACGCAGGAAGGCTACCTCTACTACCAGATGCGCTACGTGGACGGACTCAAACCGCGCCAAATCGCCGCTGCCACCGGCCAACCCGTGGGCGAGGTCTACCGTCTGAGAAGCGCGCTCGACCGAGCCTTGCGACGATGCGCCGAGCGTCTCGGGCTGTCCACGCCATGAGGTGGTCGATCGGCGTATTGGCGCTCGGCGTCGTCCTCGCTGGCACCGGGGGCTGCCGGAGCGAGAGCCGGCGTGTGCCCTTCCCCATCGTCGTGCGCGGCCATCAGGATCTTGCGCTGGAGGCCGGAGACGGAGAGGTCACCACGGCGATTCCCCTCTTCGTAGGCTCCGGCGCAACCGCCGGCTTGTGCCTCGAAGTCCCGCCGACGGTCAATACCAGCTCATGGCTCGCCAGCCTCGACCTGGCGGGCAAACCTCTGGGGCCGGCGGCACCGCCAGCGGCGCGGATCGCGACCACGGTCTGCTTCGAGGCCACCCTGCCCGAGGAGCCGCCGCCGGCCGAGACCATGGAGCTGTGCGGCTACCTCAAAGAGGGTGCCAGCGGGCAGAGGCGCCGCCTGCCCTGCCGGCGCGTGCGCCTGGTCGACCGCTTGGCCTGGGACGATCTGCGCCGCCGGCTCGGCATTGTACTCAGCGAGCAGGCGGCCTCCTCGATGGAAGAACTGGCGGTGGCGCTCGATCGGCTGGCCGGCGAGGCGCGCACCGCCTCCCTGCCTCAGCTGGCGGTGCAGATCGACCTGATCACGGTGCACTTTCTCTCCGTAACCGGCCATCTGCGCGCCGCCGCCGACCGACTCGACGCCCTTCCGGCCTGGCTGGATCAGGGCCCAGCGAGCGATAGTGCCGCCCAGGCGGCCTACCTGCGAGCGCAGATCGCCCTGCTGGACGAGCGCCGCGCCGACGCCTGGCGCGCCCTCGACACCGCCGACCGGCTCTACCTGCGAACCGCCAACCCGCAGCGCTTCACCGTCGCCATGCAGCGCGCGGCACTACTCTCGGACGCAGGAGCCGGCCACGAAGCGGTCACCCACCTACGGCGACGACTGCGCCAGTGTGACGACGCGCAGTGCGATTGGGCACTGCTGGCGGCGGCCCGATTGCAGATGGCGCGGCTCGTCTTGTACGACCCGTTTCGCACCCACGACGAGGTGGAGGAAGCGCGCCGAAAACTGGCCGATCTTTCCTCGACGACACCTCCAACACGCCGCCTGCCGGCACTGATCGTCGACGCCGCCCTGCAACTGGAACTGGGGGAAGATCCGGCGGCGACCTTGGCCGCGGCGCGGGCCATGCTGCCGGCCTCCGCCGCAGCGCCGGACCACGACAGCAACCAGGGCTGGATCGTCTGGCTGGAGGCCAAGGCGGCGCTGGCGCGCGGCGACGGCGATGCGGCGCTCACCGCCTGCCGGCCGCTGGCCGCGAGTGGCGATCGCTCGATGGCTCCCTGGGCTTGGAGTTGCATCGCCCGCGCTCAGCACGCACGGGGCGAGCTGCGCGCCGCCGACCTGGCTTTCGGCAAGGCGCTCGCCCACCATGAACACACTTCCAGCGCCAGTCTCGGCCTGTCCCTGGCCTCAGGACTCGGCCCGCAAGCCGACGATGTCGCTCGGGCGGCGCGGGTGGCGGTCGAGCTCGACCAGCCCGAGCGCGCTTGGCGCTTGCTGGTACGACTCGACCAGCGCTCGTCCCACGAGGGGCGGCGGCGGCGCTGCCGGGAATCGGCGCGCTCACCCGCGGACATGGCGCGCTGGAAGGAGACCGACAACCAGATCCAGACGGCGCTCGCCGAGCTCAGCGATCTCGCCATGCCCGCTTCGTTGGCGCGCGAGGCCGACACCGAGCCGGTGCGCGACGCCCTCCAGGAGCGGCTGCAAGAGCTCTGGCGCACCTGGCCCGGCTGCGATGATTCACCGCAACCGATCGCCGACGGCGCCGACTTGCGCGCCTTCGCGCTCGATGACGAGGTCATCCTGCTCGCGCGACACGACGGCCGGATCACCACGGTCCGCCGCACGCCGCTCGATCGAAGGGCGCTCACCCGGCTGACCCAGCAGCTTTCGCTCGCTCTCGCCAACCATGATCTCGACGACGAAGAGTGGCGCCGGCGATTGGAGCCGATCGCCGCGGCACTGCTGCCGCCGGAGCTCAACGCTGCCAGCCCGACCATTGTTTACGCGCTCCACGGTGCACTCCAGGCCATCCCGCTAGCCGCCCTCCCCTTGCCCGCCGGTGCCGGCAAAGCGTGGTTCGGCGATCTGGCGACCGTCGCCGTGCAGCCCGCCGGTGCGCAGAGTTCAGAGGCAGACCAGGGCGCCGAGGCCGCACCGCCCCTGTTCGTCGTCGACCCGCTCGGCGACCTGCCCCACGCCGGCCGTTCCATCGCGGCATACCGCCGCGCCTTCCCCGCCGCTCGCATCCTGCAGCGCGACGAGGCCACCCGCCGTGCCCTGCAGGATCACCTCGACCAGGCCACCTGGCTGCATCTCGACGCCCACGCGACCTACGAGGCGGCCTTTCCCGAGCTTTCCAGCCTGCTCCTCGCCGACGGACCGCTCCGTCTGATCGAACTGGCGACGATGGCTGTTCCGCGACGCTTCGCCAACCTCAGCGGCTGCCGGACCGGCACCTGGCACCCCACCGCCGACAGCGGTCGCTACGGCCTCGGCGGCCTTATGGCTCGTCTCGGAGTGCCCTGGACGGTGGCGACCCGGGCCTCCCTTCCCGACCGGCTGGCCCGCGACTACAACACCGCCTTCTACGCGGCGATCGCCGGCGAGGCCACGGCGCCCGCGGCCCATCGCCTCGCCCTCGCCCGGTTGCGGCCGCGGTACCCGGCGGCGGCTTGGGGATCGCTGCTCTTGCTCTACGCACCACCGAGGGGCGAGCGGGGCGACGACGAGATTGAGCGACGAAAAACGCCCTTTGCCAACTCCTGATCGATTGAGGACCGTGATGAGCGACCAACCCAGCGACCCGCGCAACGACCTACAGGCTGACCTACAGGGTGATCTACAGGGTGATCTTCGGGGCGACGACGAACTCGACCCCATGCTATGTCAGATGGCGCTCGCCGACCGCGCCACCGGTCGCCGCATCGAGGGTGCGGAGGATACCGCCGACGATCGCCTTCTCGATGGCTTTCGCCACGGGACGCTGGCCGCGGACCCGCGCCGCAAGCTCGTCGGGCGGCTGCGCCGTGAGCCCGCTTTGCGCCGCAGGCTGGCGACGCGCGCCGGAGTCGCCCCGGCACCGCCCCCGGAGGTTCGCGCCCGTATCCTGGCCAAGATCGCACCGGCCAAACCGTCGCCGCGGCGGCGAGCTTGGCTGGCTCTCGCCACCGCGCTGGTCGTCGCCCTCGGCGTGACCCTCCTTCTCCCACCGAGCGATCTACCGCCGGAAGTCGCCTACAGCGTCGAGGTGCGCGGGATCGCCACCAGTCGCGACCCGTCAAGTGAGCCGGCCCTGGCCGAGGCCTTCGCCGGCACCACGGTGCGCATCGTGGCCCGCCCCGAGCTAACCCCAGCCACACCGCTGGAACTCGGTCTCTACCGCCTCGATCCCGGCCGTCTGGCGCGCGTCGCCGAGGCCGCTATCGCCATCGAGCGGCACGGCGGCGCGGTCACGCTGTCGGCCAAGGCTGGCGACCTGATCGCCGGCGAGCCCGGAGTCCACACCCTCTACCTGGCGGTGGCCCGCCCCGACGATCTGCCGGACAGCATGGCGACGAAAGCCGGTGAAAGACCCGAGGATCGTCTGGCCGGCGGCGGCCGGCGACGGGTCTACTCGATCACCGTCCGCTTGCTGCCCGAACCTACCGAAGACTCTCCTTACGACGGAGGAACCATGCCATGACCCGGATCCCATCGCCACGCTCCATCCTCTCTACCGCCTTGCTGACCATCGCCGCCACTCTCTGGGCGGCCCCGCTCCTCTCCTCCGAGGTGCATTGGTTGCGTACCGGCGCGACCTGCGCCGAGCCGGCGCCGAGCGAGAACACCATGGTGCTGGCCTGCGGCGCGGCGGGTCGCTTCTACCTCACCACCGATTCGAACCCACCCGCCGTGGCCTGCGCCGCCGAGGCCGCCGGCACCGAGATGGCCGCCTTCTACGCACGATCGAACGTCGGCCCGGTGGGCATCTGTTTCTACCGCGACGGCGGACCGTGGGTGGCGGTGGCCGACGTTCGCGGCCAGCGCAGCAAGAACGTCGGTTTTACCGTCTTGCAAAGCGCCGACGGCCTCCTCGATGTGGCGCTGCTCGACCTCGCCGCGGTCCACGACCGGATGCCGCAGAGAGTCGGCATGCCCAGTGACGCCCACCTGCTGACCGTCCTCTGCGACCTGGCCCAGAGCCTCGAAGGTGGAGTCGACGAGCCGCCGATCGCTCTCGTTCTACCCTTCGGTCGTTACCTTGAGGCGATGCCGGATTGCGACCTCGACGAAGCCTCTCTCACCTGCCAGATCGACCGTCTGCTGGCCCACCTGCACAACGCCCACGGCATCCTCGCCATCGCCGCCGCCGGCGATCACCGGGCTACGACCTTTCCCGCCGCGGCACCCCATGCGCTGGCGGTGGCCTCGATCGATCAAGGCCGCTTTCTCGTCTCGGGCGTGGCCGAGCCCTCGTGGGAATCGCCGCAACAAGCGACCGCGGTGATGACGGGACTCGGCGTCATGCTCGATCTCAATCGGGCCAATGGGCTGTGGGCTCCTCCCTCCGGATCACCCGTCGCCGCCGGGCTGTTCGCCGGCTGGCTCGCCGGCACCATCGCCGGCGGCGAGTGGCAGCCGCCGGAGCCCTTTCCTTTCGCCGCGTCGTGGGCGCCCTGGCCGGCGGCCGAGGGCTTCGTCCTCACCCTCGACAACGCTCCACTCGCCGGCTCCGCCTTCGCCGGCGCCGACCTTCTCGTGCGCCGCGCTCTCGGCCTCGTGGAGACTGGAGAGCCCCCCCCGCTGTCCACCCCGGAAACCGTGCTCGTACGTACCGAAACGCCGATCACCCTGCCCGACCACACCCTGCCGTCCATCGTCGCATCACTCAACGACGAGTGGCCGCCGCTGCCCGATGTGCTGCCGTGTGTACCTTGCGCCAGCGTCAGGCCCCCATCGCCTCCCCCGGCGAATCCGGGAGATCCCGCCACGCCCAGCAGCGACACGCTGGTCATCGACCTCTCCCTTTCGGGTTCGATCGGAGGGTTTTACGAGTTGACCGAACTTGCGTTACGAATCGGTGAGACCGTCTACCAACTCGATGGCGGCGATGACATCGCCCTGCTCTCCGCTTTGAGCGAAGGCACCGCGACCGCCATCGCCATCGCCGGCATCGACTTGGCGAGCCTCACCGCCAACGGCGAGTCCGCGGGGCTGGTCTTCCTCCTGACCTACAGCGGAACTCCCTTCTGGCATGGGACTCCGCTGTCGATCAGGACGGATGGTTAGCCTTTCCTTCTCACCGAATAGTGGCCCCGGGCAGCCTCTCTAGCGCCCTTCAATAGGCCGCGGCTCGTGCCCGGGTGCGCCCCGTGCGCCGAAGTTCCTCGGCCATCGACTCGATTTCCCGCAGGTCCTGCACCATTTCATTCCAGCCATACCACAGGGCATAGTCGGGGTTGGCGTGGAAGGTGCCCTGGAAGGCTCGCATGCGGTGCTTGAGATGCATGGTGAAGAGGCGGTTCTCGATCGGGGTCGGCGAATCGTGGAAGGTCAGTAGATCGGGGAAGGCGTAGGCGTAGCTTTCCGGCTTCTCCAAGACGCCGTCGCGATAGAGCGCGGCGATGACCCGGATCGCCTTTGCCAGCAGACGATCGATCTCCTGGATCATCTGATCACCTTTCTCCAGCTCCGCGCGTGCGAAGTTGTCAGAGTGACATTCGCTGCAAACTCCGAGCATCTTCGTGCGCTCACGGTCGAAGTCGTGCTTGGTGAGGCGGGCAAGGTCCGCCTCCTGAACCACATCTAGCCTTGCCGTCGGGTTGCCCTCGGGGTCGAGCACGCCGAGAGCCTGAAGGATCGTCACTCGGTCGGCCCACCACTCTTCGTCTTCGCCCGGATAGGGCGCTAACCCATCGGTACGCACGGCGAGGAAGCCCCAGGCGGTTCTCACCTCGTGGTCGCCTTCGACCATGTGGCAGGTCTGACAGGTCGGAGCAGAGGCGTTTTCCGGAAGGATCCCCTTCTGCTTCAGGTCGTAACGCGCCCCATGCTTGGAGGTCGAGTACATCTCCCATTGCGGATGATCGAACCCCATGTGGCAGCTCATGCAGGCCTGAGGCTGGCTGGCCTCCGCCACCGAAAAGCCATGCCGCGTATGGCAGGCGTCGCAGGAAGCGAAACCGAAGCCCGAGCCGTTTTTCTTGAGTTCGGCGATCTCCTCGTCGCTCTTCAAGCCGAGCTTGTGACAGCCTCCGCAGCCCTTCATGCCGTCGATCAACGCCGACGGCTTCCAGTGCGTGGTCGGCATCGCCTTCATGACCGCCCAGGCCTTGGCGTGCTTGCCTCTCGTGAACTGAGCCAAGCGCTCCTCGTGGCACGAGCCACACCGGTCGGCGGTCACCGTCACCAGATTGGCGACGTCGAATTCATTGACGTGGTCACCCAGGTGGCAACCGGTACAGCCAACGTCGTTGGCTCGATGGGCGCTGGTGTCCCAGTCTTCTACGATCCCGGGAGTGATCCCCCTATGACAGTCGATGCACTGCCGGCTGGCAGCGACGGATTCGGACCTTGCCTCGCCGTCACCCGTCTGCGTGCAAGCGCTCAGGGGCAGAACAATAATCGCGAACAAGAGAAAACATGGATGGCAAAAGCGCTGGGAGCACTCGAAAAAACTCACGACTCAGCTCCTTGGTCGATGAAAACAAACACCTGTAGATATAGTCAGTATAGCAGCCCGTGGTGAAAGTCGTCCGTCGGCGAGAGTGAGGTTCGTCGAGGATTTTCCAACGCAGAGTCCCGGCCAGAGAGCCGCTCGGTGCCAGGGTAAGTTTCACCACGGGCCGATAGGCGACCGTCGAGATTCTAGCCATGACCGCCATCACGTGCGCCTCGGTCTGCGCCACCAAGATCCCTGGCTTCCCGAAATAGGGTGAGGCCTCCTACCTTTTCGACCCGCCGTCCCCCGGCGTGTAGAGCGGTACCGGAAAGTTGCTCACCGAGCCTCCCTCTTCCTTGTGGGGGACGATCCGCGCCGTTCCTTCGCGCTGCACTTCGTCGACCCGCACCACGGCATGCATCGGCACATAGAATCGCGCGACCCCCTCGAATTCGCTCTTCAAGCTCTCTTCCGAGGGGTCGATCACCACCTGCGAGCGCTCGCCGAAGAGTAACCCCGCCACCTCGATGAAGCCAAAGAGACCACCTTGGGAGACCTCACGGGCATAGACCTCGTAGGTGTTTCCTTGGTTGAGGAAGATCACTCGATAAATCCGTTTTTCGCTCATCTCTGGCCCATTCTACTCACCCAGCTGGTGACTGGAAGCGGTGGAAGTCTGTGGAGGCAGTCCCTCGAAGGCTGCCGCGGAGCCTACCTCCACCTGCCGGCACAGCCACCCAAGAGCCTGATCTTCCAGCCCCGCCGGGGCTTCGACGCCCAATCGAAGATTGGCCGGAAAGGCCACGTCGCCACCTTTTTCGATCCAGGCCACACTCAGCGAGTGTTCCTTGCCCTCCAAGACGGGGCGCAGGGTCCGCGCCGGCACCATCGGATCTTTCTCGGCCGCCACCAGCAGCGCGGGAACGGTGATCGATCCGAGGTGTGGAGCGACACTAGCTCTACGATAGTAGTCTGCGGCGCCGGCGAAGCCCCACCGCGGCGCTACCACCCGACCGTCCCACTCGCGCAAAGTTCTGATCTTGGCCGCTTGAGCCACCGGTAGCACCACCTCTTGCCGCTTCGCCACCGCCGAGTAGATCTCCAACAGGTTGGACAAGACGTAGCGCCGGTAGGGCCACAACCGCGGGCTATCGATCACCTGGTTGCAGAGTTCCAGATCGAGCGGCGAACAGATCGCCGCCACCGCCCGCAGCCTCGGATCAGGCGATCCTACATCGGCGCCCGAAGCGTAGCGCAGCACCAGGTGACCGCCCAGCGAGTATCCCAACAAGAAAACCGAGTCGTAGCGCATCAGCTCCGGCGCCTTGAGGACGCTATCGAGATCGCGGCTGAGACCGGCGTGGTAATAGTCCTCACCACGGCGATCACACCCTCGCTGGTTGATGCGCAGGCAGGAAACGCCAGCGCGCGCCGCGGCTCTGGCCGCCCGTTGCGAATAGACGGCTTCGGCACAGCCGCCGATTCCGTGGACAACCACCAGCAGCGCCGCGGAATCGGCCTCGTGGCGCAGCCGGCCGGTAAGGCGAACCATGCCCAGCTGCGGGTCCTCCACATCGAGGAGCCAGCCCTGCGAATCCGGCGGTGGATCACACTGCCTCCACCGCGGAGCCAGCGTCCAGAAGTGACCGGAAATCGACATAGCGCAATCATACCGCTGCCCGATCAACCATTTTCACCGGCGAACGCGCACCACTTCCTGAAGTGCAGAAGGATTGCTCTCGTTGCTGAGGGCTACTCCCGCTACCTATGGTGTAGCCCACTGGCCAGTTCGCCGTGCAACCGGCCGGGCAATCCAGGCCCCTCGAAGATCAGCCCGGTGTAGAGCTGGACGGCGGCGCAGCCGGCATCCAGCAACTCCTCGACCTGCTCGGAGGTGGAGATCCCTCCCACGCCGATCACCGGTATGCGACCGCGAGCGGCCTCGAGAGCGGTGACGATACTCCAGCGCGCCAGCGGCCACAGCGGCCGGCCGGAGAGGCCGCCGCTCTCACCAGGATCGCGGCGCAAGCCGGACTCCCCGACCTGCGCGGCGAGGGGCCGAGTCACGGTCGAGTTGGTGGCGATCACCCCTTGGATCCCAAGGGTAGCGGCGAGATCGACCGCCTCGGCCAGCGCTTCGGCCGCCAGGTCCGGCGACAGCTTGAGGAAAACGGGCGTGTCCCGCGCCGACGACGACACCGCCGGCAGCAACCGCTCAAGAGCCGACCTCTCCTGCAAGTCGCGCAGACCCGGGGTGTTCGGGGAGGAGACGTTGACGGTGAAATAGTCCGCCAGCCCTACCAGCCGTTCGATGGAGGTCACATAGTCCTCCACCGCCTCTCCCGGCGGCGTCACCTTGCTCTTGCCCACGTTGACTCCGACCGGTACCTTGGGCCACTTGCCCGCCCTCTTCAACCGGCTGAGCCGCGCGGCGAGAGCGGCGCTTCCCCGGTTGTTGAAACCCATCCGATTGATCAGCGCCCGATCCTTGGCCAGACGGAAGAGGCGCGGTTTCGGGTTGCCCGGCTGCGCATGAGCGGTCACCGTCCCGACTTCGATGAAACCGAAGCCCAACGCCTCCCAGACCGGTATCGCCACGCCGTCTTTGTCGAGACCGGCCGCCAGACCCACCGGACCGGCGAACGGCAAGCCGGCGACCTCGCTCGCCAGCTCCGGTGGAGGCGCATCGGCCCCCAACGAGGCCACCAGCGCCGTCAGTTCGGGAGCCAGGGAGAGCGCCGCAAAGAGGCGGTTGTGCGCCGTCTCCGCACTCAGGCTGAAGAGCAGCGGTTTGAGCAGTCGGTAGCTCGTCCTCAACACCGCCGCAGTTTATGTCACCCCGAATCCATTAGGAGGGTTTCTCATAGCGATAGGTCGGATCGTGTCTGGCCCGCCGCAAGTAGGCTGCAATGCCCTCGATCGTGGAGGCGGTCAAGCTCCGCGAAAAGGCCGCCTTTTGAAAGATCAGCAACGCCGCCACCGCCTCGCGGTGCACATCCTGCGCGTGAAAGATGGGGAGCATCTGCTGCGCCAGTTCGATGACTTCGGCGTTGCGACCGTGATCGAGGTAGAGCAGAGCAAGATCCAACGAAACGAGGGCTGCATCGTAGCCCACCTCATTGGCCAGGAATCCCTCACGCGCGGAGACGAAGGAGCTCTCCGCATCGGCGAATCGCTCCTCGGCCGCCGCCAGCTTGCCCTCCACCCAGCGCAGCCTGAGCTGGGTCCAGAAATCGGGATACTCGCGGTAGTCGGACCGCGAGAGATCGAGCTGCTTGCGGGCCTCGGCGCTACGCCCACGGTCGAGTAGGGTGCAGATCAGGTTGTGACGGGCGCAAAGCAGCAAGCGGGTGTCCCGCCGCGGATCGATCAGACTCACCGCCCGCCGCAACACCGGAATCGCCTCTTGAGCCGAGCAGGCTTCGCGCAGGCCATAGGCTTTCTTGACCAGGGCTCTGCCTTCGAGATGCAACTCGCCGGTCTCTCGGTAAATCGTGATGACCTCGTCCAGGAGGTACTGCGCCTCGTCGAAACGTCGCTGGTCACGCCGCAACGAGGCCTGCAACGACAGCACCTGTGCCATCACCAGGGGATCTCCCGCCCCCAACTCGAGTGAGCGCCGGGCGCGGTCGATCGCCTCCTCGGCCTCGCGCAAGTCGGAAGCCATGCGCAGTCCGTTGGCGAAATAGGCGTGGCCGAGCGCTCTCACGTCTTCGAGAAACGAGGCGCCGTACTTCCATGTATCCAGCCGGCCGACCAACTCGATCGCCAGGCGAGCCAGCAGCTGAGCCACGACGGGATCCTCGAAAGCGGCCCTTCGGCTCTCGTTGATCAGCAGGTCGCAGACACCCCAGGTCTGGTACCGGGACTCCTCCTCGAGCAGCCGTATCTGCTCCTCCTCCCCCACCACGGAGGCCAACTCCTCCACCAGCGCCGGCGCCTCCCGGCGTTCGCGTTGCAGGTCGACGCAGCGCCGAGGCAACAAGTCCAAGGCACTATCAAAAGCCGCCGAGTATTCGACCCGGGCCAACTCGGCGGCAGCGGACAGAGCCCCCTCGGACTGCTCCGTCCACTGACGCCGACACTGGGGACAGACCTCAACCAGATGGCGCAGAAGAACCCGCACCACCTCCCATGGGCTGATCTCTCCGCGCATCGCGCGGCGAAGTAATCCCCAATCCAAATGGCTATCCGGCATGATTCGCTCCTTTCAGCCTTCCTTGACCTTTGAAGATCTACCTCTCTACCGGTAACGTTACCTGAAAAGGAGACTTTGTGACGTAGATAGAGAAAAAAGATCTCGATACAGTGTCTGTATCGAGATCTCAATCGAGGTCAGTGATTGCCGTCCGGATCCATCCCGGAGCCAGCTTCAACCGGGGTTCCGTCCGGATCCATGCCGGATCCCGCCTCGACCGAAGCGCCGTCCGGGTCCATCCCGGAACCGGCTTCGACCGGTTGCCCATCCGGATCCATACCGGAGCCGGCCTTGGTCCATCCACTCACCCGACTCAACCAGCTAAGCCAAATAAAATGAGAGACTTCCATCACCCGCACAAAAGTTGACTCCGACTTCTCCACGGTCGACTGGGCGGTCGCGGAGAGCGGCACCAAGAGCGCCGCGAGAGCAAACCAGAGGACGACCACGAGAACGAATCGTTGCTTTCTGACCATCGAATCCTCCTTGCAGGCGGATCCCAGGCCGACCCTCATGGTCAGACCGTCCCGCCCACCAAGGAAGGTGCGCCAAGGCTCAATAGCCAGGACAGAAATAGAGAAGAAATTATCTCTAAAGACGATTTTCCGTCATCAGAGACTGATCTTCTGCCCTCGGTTGAGTAGACCAAATCCGCGCTCGGCGATCTCGCGGCGGGCCGCGGACTCGGTGAGCAGCGCCGGGTTGGAGTGGTTGAGGTGGGTGAAAAAGACCTCGACGCGATGCGAGGAAACCTCTTCGGCGAGGAGGTCCATCGTCTCGGTGATCAACGGGTGGCCGATCGAACTCACGTCACGGCCGGGCAACTCGTCCAAGGAGAAAAAAGTACCGTCCGCCACCAGGACATCGACCTGCTCCTCGGCCAAGAGTTCCAGCAAGGGCCGCGGCCAGGCCCGCCAGGAGTCGGTATCCGGCACATAGAGCAGTGTCCGCCGCGGCCCGCTCAGCAAGTAGGCGACGGTGTCGGAAAATTCGTCTCGATGAGGCACCGCAATCGGTGTAAAGGACACTGCGCCCCCCAAGTCGACCGGCTGGCCCGGAAGCGTCTCATGGAGTTTCAACTCGCCCTTGTCCACCAGCTGACTCCACGGCCCGTTGTGGCGCAAGAAGGCGGCCATCCTCGGCGTGCAGTAGCCGGTGACGCCTGAGGCGTGCATCACCTCGAAGCCAAAATGGGCCAGCCCGAGGTAATGGCCCATGTGCGCGTGGGTCAGGAGGATACCGTCGAGCGGGGTGCGATCCACTCGCCCCACGGACGGCTCATCGGCCTGCCACCGGAAAGGCCGCAACAGGTGGAGTTGCTCTTCCACATCCGGCGTCGCATCGATCAGGTAGACCGCCGGGGCGCCCCCGTCCGGCGCCGGGATCACCACTCCCAGAGCTGTGACCAGGCGGCGCTGGCGTGGATCCCGCCGCGCCAGCTCGCAACGCTCACAGCTACAGCCGGCGTGGGGCAACCCGCCATCTTGCACACTGCCCAAGGCAATGACGGTCGGGCCGTCCAGTGGCACCTCGGACAGCACCTCGGATAAAGAGAACTGATCAGGATGGGGATCGTGGAGCGGCGAGACTTCCGCCGGCTGCGACGAAACTCGATCACCGGCAGCGCAGCTCGCCAGGAGCAGCAGGATCGGCGGCAGGACAAGCCACAAGAACCACTTGGAAAAAGTCATAGTAGCGATCATAGCGCCGCCGGGATGCCGGCCAGACCCAGCGCACCCGCCCTACGAGCCCTGGTAGAGTGCGCCTCCTCGATCTCCGGAGAACCCGATGACTACGAATTCCCCCGCCAGGTGGGCTCAAGCCACTCTTGTGGTGCTGCTTGCGCTCCTCCCCGCCGCCGGCGCCCCGGCTGACCAAGACGGCCATCACGACCATGCCCCTGACGCCGAGCACCTCCTCGGCTTCAGCGCCGAGAACTCCCTGCGCCAGCGCCAGCTCGAAGCTCGCTTCGCCGCCCAACTCGAAGCCGGTAATCTCAGCCGCTGGATGGGTCGGTTGAGCGCCCGGCCGCACCACGTCGGCTCCAGCCAGGGTGGGCGCAACGTAGAGTTCATGGCCCGGCAGTTCGCCTACTGGGGGTTTGAAACCGAGATCGAGGAATTCGAAGTCCTCTTCCCGACCCCCATTCTGCGCACCCTGAAACTGCTCGAACCGGTTTCTTTCACCGCTGAGCTGAGCGAAGGACCGATCCGCGGCGACTCGACTTCGACCGTCACCCAGGAACGGCTGCCTCCCTTCAACGCCTACTCGATCGACGGCGACGTCACCGGCGAGTTGGTCTACGTCAACTACGGCGTGCCCGCCGATTACGAAATACTGGCCCGCCGTGGGGTCGAAGTCGAGGGCAAGATCGTCATCGCCCGCTACGGTGGTTCATGGCGCGGCATCAAACCCAAGGTGGCGGCACAGCACGGCGCCATCGGATGCATTCTCTATTCCGATCCGCGCGACGATGGCTACTGGCAAGGAGACACCTACCCTGTCGGCCCCTACCGGCCGGCGCAAGGGGCGCAGAGCGGCTCCGTCGCCGACATGCCTCTCTTCCCCGGCGACCCGCTCACCCCGTTCGTCGGCGCCAAGCCCGGCGTCGAGCGGCTGGCCCGCCAAGAGGCGTCCACCTTGACCAAGATCCCGGTCCTTCCCATCTCCTACGCCGACGCACGGCCGCTGATGGAGCAGCTGGGCGGCCCTGTCGCACCAGCGGCGTGGCGCGGCGGCTTGCCACTGACCTATCACCTTGGACCCGGGCCGGCCAAAGTTCATCTGACGGTCGCTTTCGATTGGCGGCTGGTGACGGCGAAGAACGTCATCGCCCGCCTGCGAGGTGCGCAACGGCCGGACGAGTGGATCGTGCGCGGCAACCATCACGACGCCTGGACCTTCGGCGCCAAGGATCCGGTCAGCGGGCTGGTGGCGATGCTCGAAGAGGCGCGAGCCGTGGGCAACTTGACCAAAACCGGCTGGCGCCCGCGACGCACCATCGTCTACGCCGCCTGGGACGCCGAGGAACCGGGACTGCTCGGCTCGACCGAGTGGGTCGAGGAACACGCCACGGAACTTGGCGCCAAGGTCGCCGTCTACGTCAACAGCGACTCCAACGGCCGTGGTTTTCTCGCCGTCGGCGGCTCGCACAGCCTTGAGGCCTTCATCAACCAGGTGGCTCGCGATGTCGAAGACCCGCAGAAGCAGATCCCGGTGATCGAGCGGGCGCGAGCCGCACGCATCCTCCACGGCTCCGCCGCCGAACGCGAGGCGGCACGCCAGCGGCTCGACTTGGCGATCGGTGCCCTGGGTTCCGGTTCCGACTATTCACCCTTCCTGCAGCACCTGGGAATCGCCAGCTTGAATCTGGGTTTTCGCGGCGAGAGCGGCGGCGGCATCTATCACTCGGTCTACGACTCGTTCGATCACTACCAGCGGTTCGGCGACCCGGGCTTCGCCTACGGTGTGACCCTGGCACAGACGGCCGGCCGCGCCGTCCTGCGGCTGGCGCAAGCCGAGGTGCTGCCCTTCGAGTTCACCGCTTTCGCGCGCTCGGTTTCCACCTACGTCGACGAACTGCGCACCCTGCTCGACACCACCCGCGAGGACTACGCGGAACTCAACCGCAAGCTCGACGAGGGGGTTTTCGAGGCCGCTTCCGACCCGACCGAGACCTTCGTCGCGCCGCGGCGCAAGGGCAGCGTACCGGAACTCGACCTGGCACCTCTCGACACCGCCGTTGAACGGCTGAGCGCCAGCGCCGAGCGCTACCTGCCGCTCCTCGGGGAGGTCGCCACCCGCCCTCTATCCGCCGCCACGCGCAATCGAGTCAACCGCCAGGTCGCCGCCAGCGAACGAGCGCTCACCCGCCAGGAGGGGCTGCCCGGACGGCCCTGGTATCGCCACCACATCTACGCTCCCGGCTTCTACACCGGGTACGGCGTCAAGACGATTCCCGGCGTGCGTGAGGCCATCGAGCAGGGCGACTGGTCCTTGGCGGCGGCTCAGATTCCGCTCGCCGCCGCGGTGCTGCAGCGCTACGCCGACCGCATCGACCGCGCCGCTGACCTGCTGGCCAGCGAGATCCCGGACCCGGCGGCGGTAAAGAGCCCAGACTAGTGCTCACCGTCCGCGACCTCACCCTCTCCTACGGCGGCGACCCTCTGCTCGCGGCTGTGCGCTGCCGGATTGCGGCCGGCGAGCGCATCGCCCTGGTCGGCCGCAACGGCAGCGGCAAATCGACCCTTCTCAAGCTGCTCGCCGGCGAGATCGAGCCGGACGGCGGAGAGATCGTGACCGGCGCCACCACGCGGATCGCCCGACTACCGCAGGAGGTGCCGCAGTCCATCGCCGGCGACCTCTTCGACGTCGTGGCCTCCGGCCTGTCGCAACTCAGCGAACTGCTCAGCGAGTACCACCGGTTGAGCCAAACCCTGGAGGAGCCGCGTAGCCTCGCCCGCCTGCAAGAGGTGCAGGCGGCCATCGATGCGGTGGGAGGGTGGGATCAAGAGCGACGGGTCGAACGGGTGATGTCGCGGCTCGATCTGCCGCAGACGGGCCGCTTCGAGACCCTCTCGGGCGGGCTGAAACGACGAGTGCTACTGGCCCGCGCACTGGTCGCCCAGCCCGACCTGCTTCTCCTCGACGAACCGACCAACCACCTGGACGTCGCGGCGATCGAGTGGCTCGAGCAACTGCTCCTAACCTTGCCCGGCACCTTGGTCTTCGTCACTCACGACCGCGCTTTCCTACGCCGGCTGGCCACTCGCATCTTCGAGCTCGATCGCGGCCGGTTGACCGACTGGCCGGGCGATTACCCGCGCTACCTCGAACGCAAACACCATCAATTGACCGTACAGAAAGCGCAAGAGGCACGATTCGACAAGAAACTGGCGCAGGAGGAAAGCTGGGTCCGGCAGGGAATCAAGGCACGTCGCACGCGCAACGAGGGGCGCGTGCGGGCGCTCGAACGGCTGCGCGAGCAGCGCCGCCAGCGCAGAGAGGTGACCGGCAAGGCCAAGATGAGGGTCGAGGCCGGCGAGCGTTCCGGCAAGATCGTGATCGAAACCGAGGAACTCTGTTTCAGCTATCCTAACCAAACCACCGGCGAGGCGCCCCAACCCTCTCAGCCCACGCCGGTGTATCTCGTCGAGGGGTTTTCGACCACCATTCAACGCGGCGACAAGATCGGCATCCTGGGACCCAACGGTTCCGGCAAGACCACCCTGCTCAAGCTGCTGCTCGGCGAGCTATCACCCACGGCGGGGAAGATTCAGCGCGGCCGCCGGCTGGAAGTCGCCTATTTCGATCAGCACCGCGAACAGCTGGACGAGGAGCTGTCCGTCGCCGACAACGTCGCCGAGGGCAACGACACGGTGACGGTCCAAGGGCAGCAGCGCCACGTCATCAGCTATCTCCAGGACTTCCTTTTCCCCCCCGAGCAGACCCGCAGCCCGGTGGCGACGCTCTCGGGAGGGGAAAGAAACCGGCTGTTGCTCGCCCGCCTCTTCACCCGATCCTTCAACTTCTTGGTGATGGACGAACCGACCAACGATCTCGACATCGAGACTCTCGAGCTGCTGGAGTCCCTGCTCGTCGAGTTCGAGGGCACCCTGCTTCTGGTCAGCCATGACCGTGCCTTTCTGGACAACGTCGTCACCAGCACTCTGGTCATGGAGGGAGAGGGCCGAGTAGGCGAATATGCCGGCGGTTACAGCGACTGGCTGGAACAACGGCCGAGCCCACCGCCTCCCCCTTCCGAGACTTCGACCACGGCCAAGACCGCCAAGAAGGGGAACCGTGGAGCCAAGACCGCCGAGGTCGCCAAGAAACGCAAGCTGGGCTATCGCGAGAAGCTCGACCTGGAAGCCTTGCCCGGCCGGATCGAAGAACTCGAAGAGGAACGCGCCGCCCTCCATACCTCCTTCGCCGACCCGGACTTCTTCCAGCGCGAGGGCGCCGACGCCGCGGTCCGTGCCCACCGCCGTCTGGCCAAACTCGAAAGCGAACTTGAAGCCGCCTACACCCGCTGGGAAGAACTCGACTCGCGCAGCAGCTGACGGCCACTCACTAGCCTTCTTTCGTCGTTGTCCGCCTACTTCCCATGCTTGGTGGGAGTGGTAGCATTTCGGAAAATCAGCCCTGATCACCCAACTTTCAAGTGGAGGATCGGCATGCGGCGTTTTCTGCTGTTATTGCTTCTTTTTCTGGCGCTGACTCTGCTCGCGTTCTTCTGTATCCGCCATCATGCTCCGGCCATCGAGGCCGACTTGCAGGTCCGATCGACGGCCGCGCTCTCGGCAGCCGCCATCACCGGCGCGAGAGCGACCGTCGACGGGCGGGATGTTCTTCTCGAAGGCACGGTCGCCAGCGAAGAGCTGAAAAAACAGGCCGAAAAGGAGATCCGGGCCATCGAAGGAACCGCTCAGATCACCAACCGGCTGCGGATCGGCGCCGGCAGCGTAACCGGCGGATCGAGTTCCGCCTCGTGAGGGAGAACTGACTATGGCTTACCTTGTTCTTCAGATCCTATTGTGTCTCTTCCTTGCCGCTCTTCTGGGGGGCATCATCGGTTGGCTGTGGAAATCGATCTTCTGCAAGCGGCTGATCGACGAAGCCGAGAGCCGCGCCGCCCTCCTGCACGGCGACCTCGAACGGGCCAACGCAACCCTCGGCGCCACCAGGCAGGAGTTGGCGACAACCCAAGACCATCTCAGCGCCGCGCAAAGCTCGCTCGACGAGCGCGACGCGGAGCTGGCGAGCCGCAACGGCTTCATTGCACAGCTCGAATCCAAGCTCGGCGAGCAGGAGGCCAGCCACCGAGAGGCGACCGCCGCCGCGGCCGCCGCCCTGGCCGCGGCGCAGAAAGAGTTGCAAGAGCTGACGGCGCGCCACGACCAGCTGCAAACCGAGAGTGCCGGCGAGGCCGAAACGCTGCGTGCTCAGCTCACCGCGGCTGAATCCGGATTCAAGGACTCTCTGGCCACCGCCGAGAAGCAACACGCGGAGGCTCTGGCCGCCGCCGAGACCGGCCACCGGGAAGCTCTAGCTGCCTGCCGGAGCCAGCTGGAAGGGCGAGGCGTTGAACTCAACACGGCCAACTCCAGGGTCGCCGACCTCGAAGCCCAGCTCGACGCCATCCGGACGAGTCGCCAGGAAAGCGAGCAGAGATGGCGAGATCAACTCGCGGCAGCCGAACAGGCAGGCGCTGACGCGACAGCCCGGGCGTCGGCAAGCGACGGTCGAATCCAGGCCCTGGTCGCCGATCTCGATAGCCGCGATCAGAAGCTCGTCGGCTACGAGCAGCAGCTCGGCCAGTTGGAGAGCGCTCGGGCGAGAATCACTCAGCTGGAAGGCCAACTGGCCGGCCACGCCGAGTCCGAAGCCGGCTGGCGCGACCGGCTGCACCGCTGCCAAACGATGAACCAAGAGAAAGAGGATCGCATCGCGGAACTCGAAGAGAGGTTGGCGGCCCCGGTTCCGACACCGGTACCGGCTCCGGCACGGTTCGTCATGCCCACCGCCGCTGAAGCTGCCGCGGCCGCCGAGCGCGGCGAGCGGCCGGACGAGATCGACGACCTCAAGATGATCTACGGCGTCGGGCCGGTTCTAGAAGAGATGCTCCACGGCCTGGGCATCTTCACCTTCCGCCAGGTCGCCCACTGGACCCAGGAAGACATCGAATGGGTCGAATCCAAACTAGATGCCTTCAACGGCCGCATCGAAAGAGACAACTGGAGAGCCGGCGCCCGCAAGGAACACCGCGAGAAGTACGGCGAGGAAGCATAGACGGTCCTATTTCGGGGGGCTCGGTAGCCCCCCGAAATAGCCACCGTGCTAGCGGCGTCTGCGGTTGGCGCCGAAGGTGATCACCATCTCCACCCTCCGCCCGTCGCGCTCGACCACCGCGGTCACCTTCTGCCCCGGCTTGGCCTGGCGCAGGATGTAGACGAAATCGTAGATATCGCCGATCTCCTTGCTGGCCAGTTCGACCAGCAGATCGCCGCGCTGCAAGCCGGCTTGTTCCGCCGGACTTCCGGGACGTACACCGTTGAGCAGGACGCCTTTCACCCCTTCCCCGGCTCCCGCATAGTCGGGAATCGTTCCCAGCGAGGCACCGTAGGTGCGGGTATCGCCACGCGGCGGAGGTGCGGCGGAGGCCTTGTAGGTCAGCGGATCGCCGCGCTGTGCCAATTCGGCCGCCACGCTGGCCGCCAGCCAGGCGGTGCGCGCACCACCGGCGGCGTTGATCAGGTCGGAGTCGTCCGAGGGCTTGTGATACTGGTCATGAACGCCGGTAAACAGGTGCAACACCGGAACTCCCGCGGCGTAGAAGGGCGTTTGATCCGAAGCGCCGTAGCCGTCGCCGCTGAGCTGGCAGTCGACGCCCAACTCCACGCACAGCGACGGCACCATGGCGTCCCACTCTTCGGCCGACTCACTGCCGAGAATGGACAGATGGTTGCCGCGCATGCGACCGACCATATCCATGTTGATCATCGCCAACAGCTTGTCGGGATCGAGACCGGCGAGAGGATGGCGGGTCAGATAGGTCGAGCCGAGCAAACCCGATTCCTCGCCCGAGAAGGCGACGAAGTAGAGATCGCGCTCCAAGCTCTCACGCTTGGCCACCAGCTGTCGCGCCGCTTCGAGCAGCGCCGAGGTGCCCGATGCGTTGTCGTCGGCACCGTTGTGCGGCTCGTTGCTGTCCGGGGCCAGAGAGTTGGGACCGCCGAGGCCCAGGTGATCGTAGTGCGCGCCGATGACCACCGCGCCTCGCTGCTCCTCGTTGTTGGCTGCCAAACGGCCGACGACGTTGAAGGCCTTCTCCCGGCGGGCGATCAGTTCCACGCTCAATTTCACCTGTTTGCCGCCGTCGAACAACGAGGCTCCCGCCTCACGGGTCAGGGTGACGACCGGCAAGCCGGCATCACCTCCGAGATCGACCACCAGCTTCGGAAGAGGGACCTCCTCGGGCATCTCCTCGCCTTCCGCCACGACGGGTAGGTCGACCATGATCACGCCGGCAGCACCGTTCTCGCGAGCGGTGAAGGCCTTGAGGCGCAGATCGCTCAGGCTGCGCTGGACGGCGTCATCGTCGAACGGAGGACCGTCCGGAGTAAAGCGCCGTACCAGAGCGATCTTGCCCTTGACGTCGATACCGGCGTAGTCGTCGACCCCGTGTTCCTGCGAGGTGATGCCGTAGCCGACCGGGACCACTTCGCCGGCCACCTGGCCGGAAGCGGAGAAGGCCGCCGGTAGCCATTGATCGGCCGGGACCGCGGTGTCGTCGATCACCACGGAACTCGTCTCACCCACGTCGATCGCCGCCACCACCTCGAAAGGCTGCCGGTAGCCACCGTCGGCCCCGGCCGGTTCGAGCCCGATCTCGGCAAAGCGCTGGGCCAGCCAGGCGCCGGCCACCTCGATACCCTGGGTACCGATGCCGCGCCCTTGACGAGCGTCGTCGGCCAGCCAGGTGACATCGGCCAGGAAGCGGTCCGCCGCCGTCTCCTCATGCTCGCCCTCGCCGTTGACCCCATCTCCATCAACCCAACGAGCCAAGAAGAGGTTGGTGTCGCGCGGCGCGGCGTTGTTTCGGTTCGAGCTGAAGGAGAGCCACTTGCCGTCCGGCGAGAAGACTGGAAACCCGTCAAATTCCGGGCTGTGCGTAATCTGCTCCAACCCGGTCCCATCGGTATTGATCGCCCAGATATCGAACTCTCGGCCGTGCGGATCGCCGTAGTTGCTCGAGAAGATGATGCGCTCGCCGGAAGGAAAGAAATAGGGCGCGAAGGAAGCGGCGTCGAGATAGGTCACCTGCCGCGCATCCGTACCGTCGGCATCGGCGACCCACAATTCGAGCTTGCTCGGGCGAACCAAGTTCTGCGCCAGCAGGCGGCGGAAATCCTCCTGCTCCTCGCCCTTGTGCGGCCGCGAGGCCCGCCAGACGATGCGCGAGCAATCGGATGAGAAGAAAGCGCCGCCGTCGTAGCCCGGAGCATCGGTGAGCCGGCGGACGTTGCTGCCATCGCTGTCCATACGGTAGAGATCAAGGTCACCGTCGCGAGTCGAAGTGAAGATGATCGAGCCGTCGAGCGGACAGACGGTCGCCTCCGCATCGTAGAAATCGTTGTCGGTCAGGGCCTTGAGGTCGGAACCATCCGGCAAGGCGGTGTAGATCTCAAACTCCTTGTAGAGCGGCCACACGTAGCCCTGCGAGTGATCCGGCGTCGGCGGACAACCGGCCGCCGCCTCGTGGGTGGAGGAGTAGATGATGCGATCGGCCCGTGGATAGGTGAAGTAGGCACAGGTCGTTCGACCCTGGCCGGTAGAAATCAGCTGCGCCTCGCCGGGATCCGAAAGTGGAAGGCGGAAGATCTGATCGCACCCATAGGGTGGTCGCGTCGTCTGGAAGATCAGCTCCGTGCCGTCGGGTGACCAATAGGCTTCGGCATTCTCGCCGCCGAAGGTGAGCTGGCGCAGTTGCCCCAAGTGAACTTCCTCGGCGCTGGCGAGCGTCGAGCTGTTCTCATCGCCCTGCGCCGGCAGCGCCGCGCAGACCCACAAGAACGCTACGGCAACCAAAAGGAAACGACTCTGCTCGAAACGGTGCATCATGGTAGTAGCCCCCGAACTAGGTTCATGAAAAATCAAGCTCCGGCTTCGGCGATGAACTGGGCGAAGTCGGCGAGACGGGAAGAATAGCCCCATTCGTTGTCGTACCAGGAAAGGACTTTGGCTACCCGATCACCGAGGACCATCGTGCTTTCGGTGTCGACGATCGAGGAGTGGGGATCTCCGAGGATGTCACTGGACACCAACGCCTCACCGGTGACCCTTAGGATGCCTTTGAGCGGCGCCTTGCCGGCCGCCTCTTCGAGTGCAGCATTGACCGACTCGACGGTGACATCGGATTGCAGGTTGGCCACGATGTCGGTAATCGAACCGTCCGGAACCGGCACACGCAGGGCGAGGCCGTCCATCTTGCCGGCCAACTCCGGGAGGACAACTCCGGCGGCTTGCGCGGCACCGGTGGTGGTCGGCACAATCGACATCGCCGCCGCCCGACCGCGCCGGCGCTTGCGGGTCGGCCGATCGGTCAAAGACTGGCTGGAGGTGTAGGAGTGAACGGTGGTGATCATCAAGTGATCGACCCCGAAGGCCTCGTGCAGTACCTTGGCCACCGGCGCCAGACAGTTGGTCGTACAGGAGGCCATCGACACCACCCTATGCTTGGCCGGGTCGTAGGTGTCGCCGTTGACTCCCAGAACGAACATGCCGTCAGCATCCGGCGACGGTGCCGAGATGATCACCCGCTTGGCGCCTCCCGCCAGGTGCAACGCCGCTCGCTCGCGGGCGCGGAAGGCTCCGGTGCTCTCGATGACGATGTCCGTACCCAACTCGCCCCAGGGCAGCTCGGAGGGATCTTTCTCGCCGAAGAACGGAATCTCCCGATCCCCCACGTTCAACTTCGAGCCGTTGGCGGTGACCTTCTTGGCGTACCAGCCGTGCACCGAGTCGTACTTCAGCAGGTAGGCCAGATCGTCGAGCGAGGCGAGATCGTTGACCGCGACCACGCGCACACCGGGCCGCTCCAGCAAGTTCTTGAAGACACACCGGCCGATGCGCCCGAAACCGTTGATGCCAATGCGGATATCCGCCATAGGAAGCTCCTTGAGAGAATCTTAGAAAGGATCGAAGTTAGAGTCGGTGGCCGGATCGAGGTCTCCCCTCCTAGCTAGCCCCGCGCCATCATCCGTTGCCCGGCCAAGCCTGTCAACGGCTGTCTAGGGAGGGTCCGCAAGATCCAGCCGCTTGATGTCTTCCAGCTCTTTGGTGAGTTGGCGGATCCGGCGCGAACTCTCGGTCAACCTCTTGGCCAGAAGGCGCAATTCCACATCGCGAGCTTCGATCTGGCGATGCAACGTCGCGGTCAGCCCGTCCGTTTCGGTGGCTGCGGAGTTGGCCATCTCGAGATTGGCCCGCAGCCGGGAAGTCTCAAGCTCGAGCTCCTCCGCTCGTCGCTGCTCCTGCGCCAGGCGCTGCTGCAAGCGGTGCGCTTGGTCGACCCAGCCGACCAGCGTCTCGGCGCGCAGGCTGTAGCTACTCTGCGGGTACTCGCGGATCAATTGCACGAACAACTCGCGGGCCTTGGCCAGATCGTAGCCCGGATTACGACGAATGGCGTAGGAGAAGGCCAGCCGATAGAGCACTCGATCGCGATGGCGCAGCGGTTTATCGCCGCCCAGCTGCAACGCATACTCCTGCGCCGCCTTGCCGTAGGCTCCCATCTCAAAATAGCGATCGCCCGGCGTTACCATCGACAGGCAAGAGTTCAAGACGAGAGTCGAGGCGAGCAACCCCCAAGGCAGTCTCTTCATCAACGTCGATTCCTCAAGTCTTACAGCGCCGCCCGCCGGGCGCCTCGTTCGCTGGAGCCGGCAAGCCGGCGAACGGCCGGAGCGGGGCCGGGAATCAACAGATGGAAACAACTGCCGCCGCCGCTACGGTCGGTGACCCAAAGGGCGCCGCCGTGTGCCTCGACGATCTCGCCACAGATCGCCAGCCCGAGGCCGACGCCGCCGCGACCGATACGCGCGGTGTTGCTGGCCTGGTGGAACTTTTCGAAGATCGCCTCTTTCTCACCCTCGGGAACTCCGGGCCCTTCATCTTCGATGGTGATGTAGACAAATCCCCGCGTGCGCGCCGCCGAGCGCACCCGACCGCGGAGTTTCGCCGGCAGCGACGAAGGCAGCTCGGCCGCCGACTCGATGCTAGCCACCACTCGGCCACCACGGGGAGAGAACTTGACCGCGTTCTCGATCAGATTCTCCAGCACCTGGATGGTGCGATCCCGATCGCAAGCCGCGATGATGGTCAGTTGTTCTCCCGAAGGTCCCAGTTCCAGGGTCACCTCTTTCTCGCCGGCACGCCGGGTGACCGAGGAGATCACGAAGCGCAGCAACTCCACCACATCCTCCGCTTTGAAGTCGAAGGTCATGCCACCGGCCTCGAGGCTGGAGAGATCGAGCAGGTTCGAGAGCATCGACGACAACCGCCGCCCACCGTCCAGGTTCAGCTCGATCAAGCGGCGCTGCTTGGGGTTGAGAAGACCGGGAATCTCGTCGGCCAGCAACTGATTGGTTTCCTGCATGGTCACCAGAGGGCTTCTCAACTCATGGGACACGTGGGCGACAAAGTCCTTTTTCATCTGATCCAGCTGGTCCAGCTTCTCGACCATGCGGTTGAAAGAGCTGGCCAGGTGGGTGAACTCATCCTGCCGCGATTCGTCGAAACGGAAATCGAAATGGCCCGAGGCGATCTCCCGCGTACCCTTGGCCAGCCGCTTGAGGGGAACGTCGATCGACCGCACGGTGAGGAACACTACCAACAAGGAGAGGGCCAGAGCCGAACCGATTCCCCAGCGCGACAGCTCGGTCACCCGTTGACTCGAAGTCCGCGCCGCTACAAGTTGCTGGCGCATCGATTCATCGATCGCGTCGGCCAGCGCCAGACACTTCGTTTCAAGCGCGCCGATTCCGGTCGGCAAGACCAGGGCAGGATCGACCTCGCCGGCGGTTGCCGCGTCGACCGCCACTCCGTACCACGCCGGGTCGTAGCGCAACCGTGCCCAATCCCGGCGAA
Organism: Acidobacteriota bacterium; assembly: GCA_024277255.1. GTDB lineage: Bacteria > Acidobacteriota > Thermoanaerobaculia > Multivoradales > SZUA-115 > SZUA-115. Next base: position 74,695 of record JAJRVQ010000197.1, read on the forward strand.
TAGCGCCGAGCAGTGCCCGCTCACTCCGATAGTCGACCACCGGTGCCTCGCCACTGCCCTCCTCCAAGGTGCTGTCCACCAAGGCTTCGAGTTCATCGAGGTACTGCTCAAAGTCCTTGGCGTGCTTGTCGGTACGCTGAAGATAGACAGTCGGGTCCGAGACGACGCCGACCCGGCCGCGGAAGAAGTCGTAGCCATCCAGTGAGCGCAACTGGTTGAGCACCAGTCGCGACGCGGTCAGCTGCTTGACCGACAGCCCCTTGTTGCTGCGCACCAGCGTGCGGAAGAGCGACAGCTGATACAGCAGCACTCCGGCCAGCAGAACGAGGAGCAGCGCCGAACCGCCGGCGACCTTGCTGACGACACGCACGGACAAGCTACCCGACGTTGCCGGCGGGCCTCACGAAACCGCACGCACGCCGTACGCCTTGAGTTTGTTGCGGATCGTCTTGGCGTCGAGGCCCAACTGACGGGCGGCCTCCGCCTTGTTGTTGCCGACCTGCTGCAGCGTCTCCAAGAGGAGGATCTTCTCGGCCTCCGCCGCGCTCACTCCGGCGGGCAGCACGATGCTGGTACGAGCCGCACCGTCCGGCCGCCGCACGTAGGGAGGCAGGTGCACCGCCTCCAGCCAGCCACGCCGCGCCAGGATCACTCCGCGCTCGATGACGTTGCGCAGCTCACGGACGTTGCCCGGCCAAGGATAGCTCTCCAGCAGCGCCGCGGCCTCCCGACTGGCTCCTTCCACTTCAGCCCCGTGCTTGGTGTTGAAGATGTCGACGAAGTGGCGCATCAGAAGTTCGACGTCTCCCTCGCGCTGGCGCAAGGGCGGCATGTGGATGGTGAAGACATTGAGCCGGTAGAAGAGGTCGCGCCGCAGCACTCCGCTGCGCACCGCCTCCTCCGGCGAGCGGTTGGTCGCCGCCATCACCCGCACATCAAAGGGGATCTCGCGACGACCGCCGAGCCGGCGCACCGATCCCTCTTCGAGAATGCGCAGCAACTTGGGCTGCAACTGCGCCGGCATCTCGCCGATCTCATCGAGGAACAGCGTGCCTTTGTCCGCCTGCTCGAAGCAACCGGGCCGCGAACTCAAGGCGCCGGTAAACGAGCCCCTCTCGTGACCGAAGATCTCGCTCTCGATCAACCCCTCGGGAATCGCCGCGCTGTTGACGGCGATGAAGGGACCCGAGGAGCGACCGCCCAGCGAATGGATGGCCTGGGCCACGACCTCTTTGCCGGTGCCGCTCTCCCCGGTGATGATCACCGACGCCTCGTTGGTGGCCAGGGTGCGCACCAACTTGAAGACGGCGCGCATCGGTTTGCTCAGGCCGATGATCGGCCCCAGCCCACCTCCCTGCTTGAGCTTGGAGCTGAGCTGCGCCATCTCGCCGCGCTGCGCCGCTACCTGGCGCAGAGCCCACAGGGTCGACTTGAGCTTCGAGTAGTCGATCGGCTTGGTAAGGAAATCCTGCGCCCCTTCCTTCATCGCTTCCACCGCCGTGTCGATGCTGCCGTAGGCGGTCATCAACAGGACGGGACGGTCGGGATTGCCCGCCTTCAGACACCGCAGCAGATCGAGCCCCCCCAACTCGGGTAAGACGACATCGGAGAGCACGACGTCGGGGTCGAGCTTCTCCGCCAGACGGTTCGCCTCCTCACCTGTCGCCGCCAGCGCTACGTCGAAGCCCCACTTCTGGAGGCGCATTTCGAGCACTTCGCGGATGGCGGCTTCGTCATCGACGACCAGGATTGTGGGGCTGGCCCCTGTCGAACGCAAGCCTCCAGATATCGACATTTGAATTACTCTAGCAGTGTCACGCAAGGGGGCGCAAAGGCTGTCCCGCAACGGTCTGTGAGACGATTCGCGCGGTGGCTGATCTCGCCTCATCATGGCCTCGTGGTCATCTCTTGCGGACAACTCTCACCGGACAACACTCAATTGATGTCGAGTCGCGAGTCAGCCGCCGGACGGCCCAGCTTTCGAGCCGAGCAAGCGCCGGGGCGCACCGGGACGGGGCGCAACAGAGCTGCCAAGCGCCGCATCAGCTCTCCGCTGTCCAGCCGGCTCAACAGCATCACACCCAGCCCTTCCTGGCCGCTGGAGATTTTGTCTCGGGCGCCGCCGCTGTAGGGCGTTGCACCACTGTTGAGGCCACTATCGAGCGCCACCTCTTCACACAGGACACGCTGCCCCGGCGGGCCGACGAGGAGCAGATGGTCCTTCCCGCGCTGGCCCCAGCCGCCGGCCTCCGGCTCACCGCGTTCGATTTCGAAGACGCAATCGGACCACGCCAAGCGCAGCCACTGCTGGTAGGCCGGACGTAGAGTGTGACCGCAATCACCGGGCTGCAGGACCCCAGCCTCGGTCATCGAGGCGAGCAACTCTGCGGCGGCCCGCCGGTCCCTAGGCTGCAACAACGCGGCAACCTCGGACTTCGACAGCGCCGAGTCGAGCGACTTGCCCCGGTCTTTCCACAGCGCCACCACCAACTCGTAGAGCTGCGGCATCATGCAGATCATCTCCATCTCAGCCGGCAGATCGGGACTCGACAGGTGGCGCACCAAGCTGGCTACGATGTCATCGAGCCGCACCGGTTCACCGACGAAAGCGGTGTCACCGTCGCTGAAGCTGAACACCAGATGGTCGCCGCAAAGGAAGAACTCGCGAATCGTCGGCAGTTGCCCAGCTTCGCAGATGCCGAAGCGCAGGCGGGCTTGGGGCCGTTCCAAAATGGCCAGTGAACGCTCCAGCCCTCCGCCGGCTTGCACCGCCGAACGACCACCGCCGCGCCGCCGGCAGATCAGATCTCCCGCGCCGAACAGCGAAGCCGCGGCGCGGGTGCGTTGTGCCCGCGACGTTCGACCGGCCTCCTGGCGTAGGAATGCGAAGGGCGACTCGTCGCTCGGGTTGATGTAGCCGTTGTTGCTCAGCCATTCCAGGCCGGCTCGCGGCAGGATTCTCGGCTCCATTTCTATCGGATCCGACTGCATCGGATCCGGGCCGGTCCTACGTTCAGCCAACGAGAGCGCCTTTACAACTGCGGGAGCGGTGCGAGGTGTCCAAGGGATCATCGGTTTCCTTTCTGACCGCGGCCCGAGAATCGAGCCACCTGTGCCGAATGCCAGATCATCAACAGGAGATTCCATGGGATGGCGCAGAGCGACCAGCGACCCGAGAAAACGACGTGATTGTAGATGCACTGAGGGTCTCAGGGCACTGGGATTCTCCGCATCTCATAGACAGACTCCCGATCACTAGGGCAAGGTGCGTACCAAGAGCGGCTCAAAGAGTTATCTCAATGAATCTTCGAGTGTTAGCGCCATCTCCCCATCCAGCTGGCACCGAACCCGCGGCGGCGAAGCGGGAAATATTCCCGCCCGCGGGTCCCCGCCTTGGCGCCGCTGAGGGGTTCCGGCGACTTGACGCGGCGTCAACTCCGGATAGAGTCCCCCCATGCGCCGCTGGATGATCCGCTTGTTGATCCTCATCGCCCTCCTCGCCGCCTTCTGGGCGCTGCGAGTTACCGTCTTCCAGGCCAAGCCGGTGGTGGTCACCGTGACAAGGCTGGACCGAGGCCCGGTGGAGGCGACGGTGACCAACTCGCGAGCCGGCACTCTACGTAGCCGGCGCCGGGCGAAGCTCTCTCCGGAGATCGGCGGACGGGTCCGGCTCCTGCCCCGCCGCGAGGGCGAGCGGGTGGCGGCGGGAGAGGTGGTTCTCGCCCTCGACGACGAGGTCTATCAAGCCCGCTTGACCCTGGCCCAACGCGATCTGCAGGCGGCGCAAGCCGAAGAGGAACGTGCCTGTCTGGCGGCCCAGCGCGCGGCGCGCGAGTACCAGCGGCTGCGCACGCTCAGCCAATCCGGAATCATCTCCGAAGACCTGCTCGATCAAGCCCAGAGCCAGGCCGAGACTTCAGCCGCGGCCTGCCGTGCCTCCGGCGCCGGCAGCGCTCGCGCCGAAGCCGCCGTGGAGCTGGCCCGCTCCGAGCTATCCAAGACCGTCTTGCGCGCGCCGTTCGACGCGATTGTCGCCGATCTCTCGATCGAGGTCGGCGAGTGGACCACTCCCTCCCCCCCGGCCCTACCGGTGCCGGCGGTGATCGATCTCATCGACCCCGGCGCCATTTATCTAAGCGCACCGATGGACGAGGTCGACTCGGCGCACCTTCGTTCCGGTCTGCCGGCGCGGATCACCGTCGACTCCCACCGCGGCCGTTCCTTTGCCGGAAGGGTGAAACGGGTGGCACCCTACGTTCTCGACATCGAGCAACAGAACCGAACGGTGGAGATCGAAGTCGAATTCGACGACTCCCAAGTTGCCGCGACCTTGCTGCCGGGAACCTCGGCGGACGTCGAGGTCATTCTCGAAGTGCACCACGAGGCTCTGCGCCTGCCGACCTCGGTGCTACTCGAAGGCGATCGCGTTCTGGTGATCGAGGAGGGCAAGCTGGTCGAACGCCAACTCTCGCTGGGCCTCTCCAATTGGGACTTCACCGAAGTGCTCAGCGGAGCCGAGGCCGGCGATGAAGTGGTCGATTCTCTCGATCGACCGGAGGTCAACGCCGGTGTCAAAGTGATCGTCGAAGGCGAGGGTACGACGGCGACAGACTTGGCGCCGGCTAGCTCGTCACCAGCAGACGCGACAGCCGACCCGCCGTGATCCGCATGCAAGGGGTCTCCCGCACCTTCGAGGTCGGCGGTCGTCCGGTCCGCGCCCTGGACGATGTGAACCTGCACATCCGGCACGGCGACTACATCGCCATCATGGGGCCTTCCGGCTCCGGCAAGTCGACTCTGCTCAATCTGATCGGCTGCCTCGATCGACCGACGCGCGGCAGCTACCATCTGGACGGCCGCCAAGTGGCCAGCCTCGACGAAGCGGAATTGACCCGGGTCAGACGCCACATGATCGGCTTCGTCTTTCAATTCTTCCACCTGATCAACCGACTTACGGCAGCTGGCAACGTCGAGTTGCCGATGATCTTCGCCGGCATTGCACGATCCGAGCGCCGGCGACGGGTAGCAGAGGCGCTGGCTCAGGTCGGTCTGAGTGACCGCGCCGACCACCGGCCACAACAACTCTCCGGCGGCGAACGGCAGCGGGTGGCCTTGGCCCGTGCCACGGTGATGGGACCGCGCATCTTGCTGGCCGACGAGCCGACCGGCAACCTCGACCAGAAGTCGGGACAGCAGATTCTGGAGCTGATCGAGAAATTGAACGAGGACGGCCTGACCCTGGTGGTGGTCACCCACGATCCGAACGTGGCCCGGCGGGCGAACCGTATTCTGGTTCTGATCGATGGCAAGGTCGCGCAGGAGGTTCCGGGCGAGGAGATCGCCGAGGTGGTGGCCACCCTTCTGGCGGCCGCTCCGGCTGAGTCCGCCGAGCCGCCCGCCGATTCGGTCGCGGATTCGGCCACCAACTCAGCCACGGCGCCGGAATGAGCCTCGCCGACGCCCTCCTCTACGCCCTGCGCGCCTTGGCCGGCAGCCGCCTGCGCACCGGCCTCAGCCTACTCGGAGTGGCCATCGGCGTCGCCGCGGTGATCATCTTGACGGCCTTGGGAGAAGGCGCTCGGCGCTATGTCGTCGGACAGTTCAGCAACTTGGGAACCAATCTGGTGGTGGTGATTCCGGGCCACACCGAAACGACCGGCGTGGTCCCCGGAGTGACCGGCACACCCAACGACCTGACGCTGGCCGATGCCGAGGCGATTGGCCAGCAGGTGCGTCAGGTACTCCACGTGGCCCCCATCTCCATGGCTACCGAAACGGTCGCCTTCGGTGAGCGCCGGCGGCAAATCGCCGTCATTGGAACCACTCGCAGCTATCTCGACGTACGGGATTTGGCCGTCCGCAAGGGCAAGTTCTTGGCCGCGGGGGAAGCCGATCGGGGATCCGCGCAGGTCGTTCTCGGCGATACCGTGGCCCGGGAGCTGTTCGGTGCCAGCAACCCGATTGGCGCCGTCGTCCGGGTCGGCAGCTGGCGCATGCGCGTCGTCGGGATCATGAAGCCCACCGGAACTCAGTTGGGCATCAACCTCGACGAGATCGTCTTGGTACCGGTGGCGACGGCCTTGCGCATGTTCAACAAAAGTTCGCTCTTTCGCGTCCTGGTCCGCCTCAAGGGCTACGCGGACCTCGATCGCGGGAGTAAGGCGGTGCGCCAACTGTTGATCGAACGCCACGGCGAGGAGGACTTCTCCGTCCTCTCGGAAGAGGCACTGGCCAGTACCTTCTCGGCGATTCTCACCGCACTCACTCTCGCCCTGGCCGCCATCGCCGCCGTCTCCCTCTCGGTGGCGGGGTTGGGAGTGATGAATGTGATGCTGGTCTCGGTTTCTGAACGGACCAGTGAAATCGGCCTGATGCGCTCGATCGGCGTGGCCCGCCGACAGGTCTTGCAGGTCTTCCTCATCGAGGCGATCATGCTCTCCGCTCTCGGCGGACTGGTCGGTCTGGCGGTCGGCTTGGCCGGGGTGCGACTCTTGCTTCACCTCTTCCCCGCCTTTCCAGCCTCATCGCCGGTATGGGCGATCACGGCAGCGCTGGCAGTTTCGCTGGCGGTCGGCGGCATCTTCGGCTTCCTACCCGCCCGCCGCGCCGCCGAACTCGATCCCATTGTCGCCCTGGGCCGGAGGTAGCCCGGTGCGCGACCTCCTCACCCTCACCGCCGGTGCTCTGGCCAGCCATCGCCTACGCTCGCTACTCTCGATGCTCGGCATCGCTGTCGGCATCGCCTCGGTGGTGCTGCTCACCTCGATCGGCGAGGGTACCCGCGTCTACCTGGTCAGTCAGTTCAGCCAGTTCGGCACCAACCTGCTGCAGATCAACCCAGGCAAAGCCAAGACCGTCGGCATTCCCGGAGCTCTCGGCGGAACCACCCACAAACTGACCATCGACGATGCCGAAGCGATCGCGCGCCTGCCCGGCGTCGAGGATGCCATGCCCACCGCCTACGGCACCGCCCGCGTCGAAGCGCAGGGGCGAGCGCGTAGCGTGATCGTCTACGGCGTCACGCCGGCGATGGCCAACGTCTGGAAGTGGGGGGTACGCCGGGGTCGTTTCTGGCCGGCGGGGGATCCGCGACGCAGCTCACCACACACGGTGCTCGGCCCCACCGTGCTGCGCGAGTTGTTCGGCGAGGAAAACCCGCTCGGTCGCTTCGTGCGCATCGGTGGAGCGCGCTTCCGGGTCACCGGCATCATGCAGGCCAAAGGTCGCATGCTCGGCCTCGATATCGATGATTCCGTCTTCATCCCCGTCGCCTCGGCGATGCGGCTGTTCAACACCGACGAGTTGACCGAGTTGCACATCCTCTACACCCACGCCCAACTGGCCCAGCGGGTCGAGGATACGGTCAGAGCGCTGATGATCGAGCGCCACGGGGGCAACGAGGACTTCACCCTGATCTCTCAGCAGGCGATGCTCGATGTCTTCGGCAACATCATGAACATCATCACCATGTCGGTGGGCGCCATCGCCGCCATCTCACTGCTCGTCGGCGCGGTGGGAATCCTCACCATGATGTGGATTGCGGTCGGCGAGCGAACCGAAGAGATCGGCCTGCTGCGTTCGATCGGTGCCAGCCGGGAGCAGGTGCAATGGATCTTCCTGGTCGAGGCGGCACTGCTGGCGACTCTCGGCGGCCTCGCCGGTGTCGCCGGAGGGCTCGGCTTGTGTGCCCTCTTGCGCAGTCTGGTCGCCGGGTTGCCCATCCACACTCCGGCCCGCTTCGTCGTCGCCGCCGTCGGCGTCAGTCTGGCGACCGGCCTTCTGGCCGGGGTCTGGCCGGCGCGGCGAGCCGCCCACCTCGACCCGATCGAGGCGCTACGCGCGGAATAGGCGAGGCGAGAGGTGAACGGTGTATCCTCCCCCACCAACCCCGGTCGACTGAACTCGACCCGCGATATTCGACCCAGAATGCAACGAGAGCCCATCTCCGTCTTCGGCCGTCTCGCAGGAGCGGTCCGCTACTCGCTCGCCGGCCTCAAGGCGGCACTGCGCCACGAAGCGGCCTTCCGCCAAGAAGTCGCACTGGCCGTAGTCGCCGTGCCCCTCGCCATCTGGCTCGGCGACGGCGGTGCCGAGCGGGCTCTGCTGGTCGGCAGCTGGTGGCTGGTGCTGATCGTCGAGGTCCTCAACTCGGCGATCGAGGCGGTGGTCGACCGCGTCGGCACCGAGCGCCACGAGCTGGCCGGCCGGGCCAAAGACCTTGGCTCGGCGGCGGTCTTTCTCTCCATCCTCCTGGCCTTGACGACCTGGGGACTGATTCTCTTCGCCAAGGGACGCTAACCCTTCGGCTTGTCGACCCCCGCCGTCTCCTCGGCCGGGTCCTCGACCGTCTCCTCCGCCGGCTCCTCCACCTTGCCCCGGGTGTCGGACCAGGAGCTAGCATCCCCGGTCTCGAAATCGGTGCGGCTCTCATCACCGCGAGCCGAGTCCCAACCCCGCGTATCGCCCGCTTCGAAGTCGCCGTTGTCCTCACTCGAACCCCTAGGTGTCGTCGATGAGCTGTGGGCGGAGACCTCATCCGCGGGCGTGTCGGCCGGCTCCTCCGCTGGACCACAGGCGAGCAGCACCGCGCCAAGGCCACAAACCAGAATCCAAGTACCCATCTGTCGCATTCGTCTTCCTCCCGGGGTCCGTCCCTGAATCTGCGAACCGGCAGCCTAACCCAACCGCTCCCCATCGGCCAAACTCAGCGAACGGAGTCACACTTCTTCCCGATCGCGGAAATGAGGTACAATTGTACAAGTCATGGCACCGCGAATCGTAGTCGATACTTCCGTCATCATCGCTACTGTGACTCACGAGTCACAGCGACCGGCCTTGATCCAACTGACGGAAGGGGCAGAACTCTACGCTCCAACCTCGCTCGAGGCAGAGGTAGGCAACGCCTTCTCTGCAATGTTCCGGCGCCAGCGGATCACCCTAAGAGCAGCCAGGATGGCAGTATCCGCGTTCCACAAGATCGCCCTACGCCTCACCCCTCTGGATCTCGAACATGCTCTTGACCTCAGCAAACAACTTGGAATCTACGCCTACGACGCCTACTTCATCTCGTGTGCGCTCCAAGCCTCCGCACCTTTGCTGACCCTGGATGGCCGGCAACGCGCAGCGGCCAAGAAAGTCGGAGCCAGAACCTTGGAGTTGAACCCATGACCGTCTACACATTCTCAGAAGCTCGACAAAAGCTAGCGGCTGTTCTGGAAGAAGCCAAACGTGTCGGAGGAGTTCGCATCAAGCGGAGAGACGGCAGCGAGTTCCAGATCTCGCCGTCAAAACCGCTGCGCTCCGCGCTCGACGTCGAGGGCATTCCCCTGGACCTGACAACGGCGGAGATCATCGACGCAGTAAGAGAAGTTCGCGAACGCTGAGCCTTGCCCGCCTACTCTCGGGGGAGAGTCCGGCCGATAAGGCCGGACTCCGTACCCCGACTCGCTAGTGAACGCCTGACATCAGCTTTCTCACCGGCTTGATCAGTAACGCCATGAGGATGGCCGCGACCAGGGAGGTGACGAAGACGGCGCCGAAGAGTTGCGGCATGGCGAACTGGTCGAAAACGCCCGCGACCCTCCCTCCGATGGAGTTGCCGACGGCCGCCGCCATGAACCAGACGCCCATCATTTGCCCGGTGATTCGGGCCGGCGCCAACTTGGTCATGGTGCTCAGACCCACGGGGCTGAGACAGAGTTCGCCGATGGTGTGCAGGAGATAGACGCTCAGCAACCAGCCGATGGTGACGCGATTGTTGTCCGGCCCCGAGAGCATCGCAGCGAAGGCCATCACCAAGAAACCGATCCCCAGGAAGAAAAGGCCAATCGAGAACTTCGTTGGACTCGACGGCTCCTTCTTCTTCTTGGCCAGCTTGATCCACAGGCCGGCAAAGACCGGAGCCAGGATGACGATGAAAATGGCATTCGCCGACTGCCACCAGGTAGACGGGAAGGAAAAGCCGAAGATCTGGTTGGCGGTATTGCGGTCGGCGAACAGCGTCAGCGTCGTGCCGGCCTGCTCGAAACCCGACCAGAAGAGTGCCGCGGCAAAGAAGAAGATAGGGATGGTGTACAGCCGCCGTCGCTCTTTGTCGCTCCACCCCTTCTGCAAGAACAGATAGATGAAGTAGGCAAAAGGCAGCGCGAGTACCGCCCAATTGAGCACCTTCACCAGGAGCGGCTCATGAGTGACTCCGCTCACGCTCTCCACCCCCACGGCACCGTTGGAGCCGGCGAGAGTATCCCAGTTGAACATCACACCACCGCCGATGACGACGACCGACACCCCCACGATGATCCACAAGAAGAGCTTGTTCTTGGTGAAGGTCGCGTCGTCGCCCCGCCCAGCCGGTACCAGCCCCGCCTGTCCGAGACGAGGGCCGGTCAGGGCGTACTGGACCAATCCGAGAGCCATGCCGACGGCGGCAGCGCCGAAGCCGAAGTGCCAGCTATTTGTTGGGTTGATTCCCCAGCCATCGAGCCAACCCTTGAACATTGCGCTCTGCGCCAAGAAGCCGCAGGTGAGCGGTGCCAAGAAAGCGCCGAGGTTGATCCCCATATAGAAAATCGAGAACCCGGCATCGCGGCGCACATCCTCCTCTTTGTACAGCTGCCCGACCATCGTGCTGATATTGGGCTTCAGCAGGCCGGTACCGACGACGATCAGGAAGAGTCCGAGGTAGAAGGTCAAGATGCCATGGAACATCAAACTGATGTGGCCCAGCATGATGACGAATCCGCCGATGAAGACGGCGCGGCGCTGGCCGATGATCCGGTCGGCGATCCAGCCGCCCGGCACCGCCGTCATGTAGACCATGGCGGTGTAGAGGCCGTAGATGGGACCCGCCTTGCCGGTGGACCAACCCAGCCCTCCTTCCAGTGCCGGCTTGGTCATGAAGAGCATGAGGAGGGCGCGCATTCCGTAGTAACTGAAGCGCTCCCACATCTCGGTAAAGAAGAGGGTCGAAAGCCCTCGTGGATGGCCGAACCACTGTTTTCCGTCGACGCCTGGGGCGCTCATCGCGTGCTTTGCCTCCCTCGCATGCCGGGCAAAGCCCGGGTGGTGTACGGTCACGGCCAGGCCCTCTGAAGGCGCTCGCCAAGAAGCTACAGACGGACCGCTACCTGCAAGCCCGCTGCCGACCTCTCTGACGACCCCTCCGAGCCGGAGCCTCGACGCTAAACCTGATGGCAATCTTCTAGTACCGGCGTAGGATAGGGGATCGGCCGTTGGCCTGCAAGGCTGACCACACTCAAGTCGCCCGGTGTCCTCCTGCGAGGGCACCACTGCCTCCCCCTAGCGCCTCCCCCTAGAGGTCCTGCCGACTGGGCCAGCGCGCCGCCGTCAGCGGGTTAGGTCGAGGGAAATGGTCGGGGCGAGAGGATTCGAACCTCCGGCCTCACGGACCCGAACCGTGCGCTCTACCAGGCTGAGCTACGCCCCGACGGGAAACTGCACGCCAGCGGAGAGAGTCATGGCTGAAGCCTCAATTCGGGCCCGCCTCGGCGCGCGATGGGGGAGGATACCTGTCCAGCCGAGTGCGGTCAATCCCCGTCTTCAGGCTGGGATAGAATGGCAGCTCACCAACACGAAGGCCATCCAATCGGGAGCGTCTCGCTTGTCCTTCTCATCGACCAGAAACACTCCGGCCTCATAGAGTCCAATGACCACCGCAAGCAAGGCCGATGAGCCTTTGCGGCGGCGGGGGAACTGAAACCGTGGCTACTGCTGCTTTTCACCTTGAAGTCGGCCAGGACCGCCTGGCTACTCTCACCTTCGACCTGCCGGGCAAAAAGGTCAACATCTTCAACCAAGCGGTGCTCGAAGAACTGGCCGCTCTGATTCCACAATTGGCCCAGCGGCGCGACATCGGCTGCCTCATCCTGTTGTCGGGTAAACCCGGTTGTTTCATCGCCGGTGCCGACGTCGAGGCCATCGCCGGAGTAACCGACCCCAACGAGGCTCTGGAGGGGATCCGCGGCGGACAGGAGCTGTTCTCAGCTTGGCAAGAACTCCCCTTCCCGACCGTCGCCGCCGTCGACGGCCTCTGCCTTGGCGGCGGGGTCGAGATCGCCCTGGCCTCCAGCTTCCGCCTGGTCAGCGACGGCTCCGCCAGCCGCTTCGGCCTGCCCGAGGTCAAGCTCGGCATCGTTCCGGCCTGGGGCGGCTGCACCCGCCTGCCGCGGCTCGTCGGCCTTCCCGGCGCGCTCGACATGCTGCTGACCGGGAAAAACGTCTACCCCAGGAAGGCGTTGAAGCTCGGCCTGGTCGACGGTCTGATTCCCCAGTCGGCCTTTCTGCACCAGGTCCGCGAGTTCGCCGGCGCCCACGTCGATTCCAAGAAGCGGCCCGCCGATCGCGCGGACTTCAAAGAGCTGCTGCTGGAGAAGAACCCGCTCGGCCGTAAGCTGGTCTTCGACCAGGCGCGCAAGAAGACGCTCGAGATGAGCGGCGGCCACTACCCGGCTCCGCTGCGCATCATCGAAGTGGTCCGCGTCGGTATCGACGACGGCATGAAGGCCGGATTCGAGGCCGAACAACGCGCCGCCTCCGAGCTGGTCGTCGGCGCCGTCAGCAAGAATCTCATTCACGTCTTCCAGCTGATGGAAGGGGTCAAGAAGACGGAGAATCGGCCGGCGGGGACTCCACGCTCGGTGAGCCGCGCCGCGGTACTCGGCGCCGGCGTGATGGGCGGCGGCATCGCGCAGCTCATCGCCGACAAGATGGGAATTCCGGTTCGGGTCAAGGACATCGGCGCCGAAGCGCTGGCCAGCGGCATGAGCCACGCCTCCGGCCTCTTCGCCAAGCGGGTCAAGAAGCGCCGCCTGCGGCCCGACCAGGCCGCCCGCAAGATGGCGCTGATTCAGCCCACTCTGACCTACGATGGATTCGAACGCTGCGACCTGCTGATCGAAGCCATCATCGAGAAATTGGGCATCAAGCAGAAGGTTTTCGCCGAGGTCGAGAGCAAGATGGCGGAGGGCGCCGTGCTGGCCTCCAACACGTCGTCGCTTTCGATCGACGCCATCGGGGCCGAAACCTCGAATCGGGGCCAGGTCGTCGGCATGCACTTCTTCAACCCGGCCGACAAGATGCCGCTGGTCGAGGTGATCGCCGGCGAGAAGTCCGACCCCGACGCCGTGCGCACGATCTACGACCTGGCGCTCAAGCTCGGCAAGACGCCGGTCCTCGTCCGCGACGCTCCCGGTTTCCTGGTCAATCGGCTGCTGATGTTCTACAGCTCCGAGGCTCTCTGGCTGCTCGATGAAGGGTACGCGATCGAAGATGTCGATCGCGCCATGAAGGACTGGGGGATGCCGCTGGGACCACTGGCGCTGACCGACGATGTCGGCATCGATGTCGCGGTCAAGGTGGCCCACATCCTCAGCGAGGCCTTCGGCGATCGGCTGCCCACACCCGAGTGGCTCGACAAGGCCAGTGAACCAGGGCGGTTGGGGAGCAAGACCGGCTCAGGCTTCTACCGCTACGACGGTCGCAAGCGGCTCGATCCCGACCGTCAGATCTACCGCATCCTGGGCTTGACGCCGCGCGTTCAAGACCCCGATCCGGCACAGATCGCCGAGCGGCTGGTGCTGCCGATGGTCAACGAAGCGGCGCGCTGCCTCAGCGAGGGCGTGGTGCGGGATCCGGGTAGCCTCGACCTCGCCATGATCATGGGGACCGGCTTCCCGCCCTTCCGCGGCGGCCTCTGCCGCTGGGCCGACGCACAGGGGCTGAGCCCGATCGTCGACCTGCTCGAAGAGTTCGCGGAATCGATCAGCCCGCGCTTCATGCCCAGCGACAGCCTGCGGGCAGCGGCCCAGAGCGGCGGTTTCTACCGCCACAGGTGGTCAGGAGGAAAGTAGGCGGCACGGCTCTTGCTACTCAAGACGCCTGCAACCTCGCAGCGCCCGCAAACCAAGGAGATCGACGAATGAACAGCCAACTCCGACTGCCTACCCGCCTGAGCACAGCAGCGTTCCTATGCTTCCTGCCGCTCGTGACCGCCCTGCCCTCCGCGGCGCAGGACCCATCCGCCCAGCCTGAGGCGCAAGAGCAGGCAGTTCCGTTCACCGGCGAGGTGGACGTCACCGAGGTTCTCCTCGACGTCCTGGTTACCGACAAGCAGGGCAACGTCGTCGTCGGACTCGCGGCGGACGACTTCGTGGTCCAGGAAGACGGCGAGCCGGTGGTCCTTTCGGACCTCGTCTTCTACAGCAACCGCAAGTTGCTCGATCCCGCCGCCACCGGGGGCAGGATCGACACCACCACCCAACGCCGTTACTTCATCCTCTTTTTCCAGGAGCAGCAACGCAACGACTCTACCGGCGCACAGCTGCTGAAGCGGCAAATGCAGGCGGCTCGTGACGCACGGCAGTGGGTGAAAAAGCAGACCTTGCTCGACGACTGGATCGCCGTGGTCAGCTATGACAACCGCCTGGTCATGCACAGCGATTTCACCAATGACAAAGCCGCCTTGACGCGAGCGATCGACTCGGCGGTCACCGGCAAAGACCCCGGCACACAATGGCCTTCGCGAGCTCCGAAAACCGGTGAGATCTCGCTCCTCTACTACCTGCCGAAGGGCAACGCACTGCGCGACGAGTCCGAGACCATCTACGACGCTCTGCAGACCCTGGCCCGCTCCGCCGGCAACACCGTCGGGCGCAAGAACCTGGTGATGTTCGCCACCGGCTTCGGCGAGATCAACGAACTCGGCCTCTACCGGCCCGACAAGCGCTACTTCCTACCGACCGTGCAGGCGCTCAACGACAACAACGTGGCCGCCTACACCGTCGAGATGGCCCCCGCCAGCATCGAATACCAACTGGCCAACGGCCTCAACCAGCTGGCGGACGAGACCGGCGGGCGTTATCAGTTCAACTTCACCCGCTTCTTGACCCCGCTCAAGGAGATCTCCAGCGAGAACAGCGGCTACTACTTGTTGAGCTATCGCTCCAGCCACCCGCGAGGCGAGAGCGGCTTTCAGCGCGTCAAGGTTGACGCCCGCAACCCGGAGTTCCAAGTCCGCGCCCGCGAAGGCTACAGCTACGGCAACCCATAACCTCCAACGCTGCCAAGTCTCTTCGAGTAGAACCTTGAGCCAAGGACAGCGAGCCCAGCAAGGCGAGCCGGGCCGAAGGCCCTGAGCTTTGGGGGAGAGCCGACAAGAACCACGCTTCTTGTCGGCTCGGGGGACTGAAGAAGCCCCCCGAAAAAGGTCACACGACCCGAACCATGAGAACCGTCACGTTGTCCAGACCACCGCGACTATTGGCCTCTTGCACCAGTAGGCGGCAGATCTTGTCGAGTGATCGGTGCTCGGTGACCAACCCCTGGATCTCGGAGTCTCTGAGCATCGTGGTCAGGCCGTCGGAACACAAGAGGTAGAGATCGCCGGGTTCGACGTCGATCTCTTGTAGGTCGACATCGATCTCCGCGTCGCCGCCGAGCGCGCGGGTGACGACGTTCTTCAGCGGGTGAGTGCGGGCCTGATCCTCGGAGAGAAATCCGGCGAGCACCTGCTCGTTGACCCAGGTGTGATCCTGGGTCAGACACTCGAGAACACCCTCGCGCAGACGGTAGACGCGGCTATCTCCGACATGCGCCACCGCCGCGGTGTCGCGGCTGAGCAGGAAGCTGGCGACCGTCGTGCCCATGCCGTGCAGAGAAACGTCGCGCTGGATCGCTGTGAGGACGCTGTTGTGAGCCAACCGGATGGCGCTCTTGAGCGCATTGGAATGGTGCTGGAAGTTCGCCTCGTAGGCGAACGGCCATGTCTGATCCTGATCGAGAGCTCGATCGACGAACTCGCGGATCGACTCGACGGCGATGCGCGAGGCGATCTCGCCGTGGCTGTGACCACCCATGCCGTCGGCGACCACGAACAGCTGCCGCTGTGCGTCGATCTCGAAGCAATCCTCGTTGTGAATGCGGATCATCCCGACATCGGAAAGTCCACATGCCTTGACCTGGAGCATCAGTTCGAACAATTACCCGAAGAAACCACTACGGCCCTTCTCGGAAGACTTGCGCAGTGAGCGAAGCCATTCCTCGACCTCGGGGTCACTCCCACCCCACTTCAAGGCCTCATTGAAATAGTGTTCCGCGCGCTCAATCCTACCTGCTGACTCGAGGATTCGCCCAGCCAACTTCAGATAATCGGCGTTCATCGGCTCCAACTCGCAAGCGCGCACGACCGCATCCGGGGCGCGCGAGCGCCACTTGCGATCCTGACTGGCGGCCAGCGCCAGGTGGTGCCAGGCGCGTGCGCTCATCGGCTGAGCCTTGCAGGCGCGATCGAAATTGTCCGCAGCTTGGCTGAAGTTGCGATCTTTGTACGACTTGCTCCCGCGCTGCATGTAGACCCGCGCCAACTGGCCCGGATCGCTCTGCTGAGCCGTCGTCGGCCGCGAAATCTCTAGATCGTGAGCCCGCCGCGAAGTCGGATTGTCCAGGATGTTGAAGGCCTGAGTAATCTCCTGGAACTCGATCTCCGCCCGCTCCTTTTCCTCGCCCTGAAAGCGGTCGGGGTGACGGGTGCGCACCAATTCGCGAAACCGCGCCCGCAGCTGTTCCCGGGTTGCGTTCTGCTGCACAGCCAGAACGTTGTAGAAATTCTTCACCATGATTGACTCGTAGCAGCCCCGACAGACTCTCGGGGTTGCGCACTTTAGCAGATCGTCGCCATCCTATCGAGATTTCACCAGGTACAGCCGCCCGGCTCTGGTACGTACAGCGTCAGGAATGTTGCGATTTCGGCTCAAGTTGCGTAGATCGCGCAATCCCAAGCGACCCACCAAGCGCACCGATACGCCGACCGGGGTACGCGGGTTGCTGACCAGTGCCTGTACCACCGCGGTCTTGCTGACCCACTCCCGGCGGCGCCCTATCTCTTGGAGTACGTCATCGCAGACGCTACGGTTGCGGGCGATCTGCTCGGCCTCCTCATCGCCGATTCGATTGTTGAGCAGGGTCGCCACCGCGACCGTCGGGTTTGAATCGCGAATCAGAATCGAGCGCAGCGTCCGCGAAGCACCCTGGGTGAGGCGGCGGCGAATCGGTACCGTCAGCAGGCGGATCTGCCCTTCGCTCAAGCCGGTGACATCGTCCACATCCCCCTTGGTGGCCACCTTCTTGACCTCGGCGATCGCAGCCACAACCTCTTCATCGCTGACCTTTCGTCCATCGCCGCTATCCTCCCTTTCGCCATCTACCGGCTCAACGGCAGCCGCCTCCTTGGGGCGTAAGAGATGCTGCCGGTACTCACCGATACGGCGACGAACCGAGCTGTCTAGATGCGCGTTGCTTTCCAGAGCATCGAGAATGTCAGGGGACTCGACGATCGCGTCCTGGCGCAGGATCAGAATCTCCTGGCCCGCCACCGGCAAACGTGGCGCCATGGCGCGCAGCAGGTGATGAGGCATGTCCCGGCGACGCAGGAGCGCCTCGACGACCGTCGGGTGCTGCGCATCGCTGGCGAAGAAGGTGAGCTGCTCCTCCTCGGCCTCGGTGGCCACGAAGTCGGCCACGACCTCGGGCTCCGTGGCACGCAGGGCAGCGGCGGCACGGCCGGCGATCTCGGGATCGGTTTCGCGCGCCAACCCGACCTGGAGCGGGATCAACTCACTGGGCGGCAGAGGCAAATAGCCCCGTGCGGCGAGCAGCCTCAGTTCACGATTGGAGCTTTCGAGTACCCGCCGAGACAGAGCGTTTGGCTCAGCCACCGCCATCAAGAGGGCCCGGTCAGTGCCTCCACGGTCTCGAGGTCGATGCGTGCCCGCGCCACCTGCCCCGATCCGCGGCCCAGAGAGTAGGGGTTTCCGTTGACGTACACTTCCACCGCCCCGGCATCACCGAGCTTCATCACCACCAGCCGCTCGGCGGCGATCTGAACCGACTCCCCTTCGACCCGCAACTCTTCGATTCGGCGCTGGTTGTCGACCTGAATCTCGACCCAGCAGTTGCGAGTGAAGTCGAGTGTTACGCGAATCGGTAAGCCGGAGGGGTTGGCGGCAGTCGCCCTCTCGGCTGGCCGACCGCCGAGTCGCGAACTCACCGCCGGCACGCCGCTGCTGCCACTCGCCGTGGCCGCGGGGTCAACGCCCGTCATCTCGCCGGTGGACTGGCCCGCCGCCGCGGAGTTCTGCGTCGCCGGCGTCAAGGCGGCCGAACTCGACGACGGCGCGGGATCCGCCGGACCGTCGAGTCGGTTGTCGCGCTGGCGTGAAGCGGCGCGAAACGAGAAGGCGTAGACCGCCAACAGTGCGATCGCCACCGCCAAGACCACCAAGAAGCTGTAGAGCCAACTGCTGTTCTTGCCCGAATTGTTGCCACCTGTCGCATTCTTCCCGGTGGTCTCGTCCTCTTCAGGTCCGAGGGCCTGCAGAGCGCTCTGGTAGAGGGTCACCGCCTCATCCGGATCCACGCCGATGAACTTGGCATACTCGCGCAGGAAACCCTGGGCGAAGATCGGCGCCGGCAGGCAGTCGAACTGATCTCGCTCAAAGGCGTCGAGGTAGCGGCGGCTGATCTTCGTCACCGAGGCGATATCGGCCAGCTCGATCTGCCGCATCTCCCGCTGCCGGCGCAGCCAGGAACCGAAAGAAACCGGTTCATCATCGCCTTGCTGCCAAGGACGAGGTTTTGGGCTGGGCTTAGTACGTGGAGCCGAGGTCATACACTAAATAGTGTTGGAGCGCCTGATCAAGAAAGGCAGAAATGACGCCAGGTCAACAAGTTGACTGTTCTAGACATTCTCTCACAAGCGGCAAACAGCTCCAAACGGCACCGACCGAGGGTAGTGGCGCGCTCAGCCACCGAGTAGAACGCGGGCACGCTGGCGGACCGCAGTGGCCAGATTGGCGGAGGCGGCGATCGTTTTTTGGTCGCCTTTCTTGAGCAAAGGTAGGAGGCGCAGGGTCACCGGAACCGGGGTTCTCGGGTTCTTGGCGATGGCTTGCCTGACGGCGTAGCGCACCCCCCACCTTCGGTTACCGGCCACCAGTTCCAGCACCTGCGGCAGGGTCGAAACAGAGGTGATCATCGGCATCAGAGTGGCCTCGGTCAACCTCGGGTTTTCCAGCAACGCGACGATCACCGGACGGTTGGGATCGCGGCGCAACTGAACCAGAGCCGTTGGACTGGCCCGGCGGGCGAGGGTCACCCGTTCCCCCACCGCCAGACTGGGGAGCCGCTCGACCAAGTAACGCTGCGCCGAGCGGCGGATCACCGGTTTGATTCTGGTGTCCAGCCCGACTTCCATCAGGTCGCGCCAGAAGAGGCCCGGAATCAGCTTGAGGGCCAGCGCCGGAGGCAGCTTCGGGTGACGGGCGAGGGCACGGCGAAGATCGTAGACCCGCAGCAACCTATCGTGGCCGACCAGCCAGCGCAGCACCTCTTCGCCGGCAAAGGGGTTTCTCAGCAGCTGCCTGGCTTGCGGCGCCGAGACCTCATCGCCCAACTCGCCGATCAGGGCAATGAGGGTGGCGGCATCCGCCTCGCGGAGGCGACGCAAGAGGCCGTCGCTCGCCGCTGGCGAATCCGACGAACTCCCCGCCGGGGGAGTTTGCGGCGGGGTCTCCGGTGCGTGGTCAGAGGAAATGGGTCGATCCGGCACCCGATCAGTCTATCGATCTGCTATCTTTCCTGGCTCATGGCAATATCCAGGCAGTTACGAGAAGCAATCGGCAAGGGCAAGTCCGACACCATCGAAGACGCTTGGCTCGAGCGGCTCGAAGAGAACCCGCGCGACCTCGAGTTCTTTACCGGCATCGCCCGCTCCTTGGTCGGCTCGAACCAGAACGAGCGCGCACAGACGCTGCTCCAGACTCTCGATGAAGAGCTGATCGGCAAAGATCTATGGCAAGAACGGCTGGCGATGCTGCGGCGGGCAGGCGCCATCCTCGAGCCCAAGGCGGAAACCTTGCACGCCACCATCCTGGAGACCCTAGGCAAGCTCTATGCCGAACGCTCCCACCTCGAGGGCATCACCGAAGTCGTCGGCCTGCACCGAGCGCCGGGAGATACCGCCAAGACTTGGGACAAAGTCGATCGTCTTGAGCAACTGATGGCCTTCGATGTCGGCGCGGTGGTGCGCATGGAGGGCAAGGGGGCCGGCCGGGTCACCGATGTCAACTTCGCGCTGCAAAGCTTCAAGGTGGATTTCGAGCGTCACAAGGGGCTGACCGTGGGCTTCCGGGCAGCCTCGAAGATGCTTGAGGCTCTGCCGCCCGAGCACCTCCAGCGGCGCAAGCTCGAGTCCCCCGACGAGCTCCTGGCGCTGGTCAAGAGCGACCCCCCGGAACTTCTGCGTCTGGTCATGGAAAGCCACGGCAAGCCGATGGCTGCCGGGGACGTCCGGCGGGTGCTCAGCGGCATCGTCAGCGAATCGGGTTGGACCTCTTGGTGGGCCGCGGCGCGCAAGCACCCACAGGTGATCGGCGGTAGCGGCGGCAAGAAGAAATACTCGTGGGCGGCGAGTAGTGAAGATGCCGCCCAGAGCGTTTGGCGCTCGTTTGAAAAGGCCGAGCCCCATCAGCAGCTCGACCTGCTGCGCAAGTCCGGTGACCGCGATCCACAGCTCGCCGATCGCATGGCGCTGGCCCTGTCGCAAGTCGGCGCGCGGGCGGCATCCAGCAATCCTGCTCTGGCCCTCGAGATTCGTTTCAGCTTGAATAGGCTGAACCGGGAGCCGGGCGACGAGAATCCCGAAAGCTGGTCGGCGGAAAAGCTCCTCGCCGCTTCCGCCTCGCCCGCGGTGTTGATCGTCGGCGTCAAAGACCGCCAGCTGCGCGAGCGGGCTTGGCGCTCGCTGGCCGATCGCGCAGACTGGGTCGAACTCTACAGTGAGGGACTCAAGCGGGAAACCGACGCGCGCAACCTCAACTTGCTAGCCGACGCATTGACCGCCGAGGATAGTGAAGCGCTCGGACGGTTCGCCGACAGCACGGTAACGCAACCGCACAAGAATCCCGCTGCCTTCACCTGGCTGACCGAGCGCGCCGCCAGCAATGACGCACTGCTGGCGCGAAACCCTCTGCGCTGGATCCAGCAGCTGCTGATTTCGCTCTCACGAGACGAGCTGTCGCCCTATCGGACGCGACTGCTGGCCCAACTCGAGTCGAGAGGCGCCTTGCCACGCGCCATGGCTCTGCTCAGTCCGCGACAGGCCGTCCAGGCCAAGGAAGCACTCGAGCGAGCCCCGGCCTTGGAGTCGTATCAGCGCTCCGACCTGGTCGCCGGCCTTGAACTGCGCTTCCCTTCGTTGCGCGGCGAGGTCGAACCGCTCTACGCGTTGAGCGATTCGATCGACGAGAAGCGTGCCGAACTCAAGAAGCTGGTCGAGATCGAGATTCCGGCCAACCGCAAGGCCATCGAAGAGGCACGGGCGATGGGCGACTTGCGGGAGAACTTCGAATACAAATCGGCTCGGGCTCGCCACGAGTATCTGAACGCTCGCGCCCACGAACTCAACGGTCAGCTGGAGCGCTCCCGCCCCCTCAACCTGGCCACGGTCGACACCTCACAGGTGCGCGTCGGCACTCGCCTCGACCTCGAAACCGCCGGCGGCGAGAGCCGGGTGGTGAGTATCCTCGGGCCCTGGGAGAGCGATCCCGATGGCGGCATCATCTCCTTCGAGAGCGAAGCGGCACGGGGGCTACTGGGCAAAAAGGTCGGTGACCAAGCCGACTTCGCCGGCGAATCCGTCCGCATTACCGCGATCGGTCGTGCCAGCCTCCCTGGCTGAGCCAAGCCTGCTCTATTCCAGGGCCTGCAACCCGTAGAGTTCGACCACCATCTCGTCGATCCGCACCAGCACGCGATCTCCCAACGTGGTCAACCGTGGGTGGAGGCGCAGCACGGCGCGACCTTCCTCGCTGGAGGCCTCGATGCGTAGATCGGCGCCGCGTTGCTCGATACCTTGCTGGCGCCAAAGACCGTCGATCAATTCGTAGGTTTGTTCGCCCAGCTGACGCACCTCTGCGATCTCGCCGGTGGGCGGCGATGGTTGCGGTAGCTTGCCGACGATCAGCGCCGTACGCGGCTGCTGGGCACGCTCGACTTCGGAAGCGAAGAAGTAGACCAAGGCCGCCAGGCAAGCGACCAGGAAGAAGGTAAAGAACAGCGGCGAGCCCTGGGGAGTTCCACGCAACCGATCCTCCATCCGGTCGAGCCAACCGCGAGACGGCCGTGGGGCCAGGGAGATTCGCCGTTGGACGGTTCTCGCCATCAGCGGTGGAGGCACCGCTCTTTCCAGCTGCCGCAGGCTACCGACCACCCTGCGCGTGCGACGCAGCCGCTCCCGGCAACCGGGGCACTCCCCGAGGTGCTCGACCAAGCGCAGAAGCCTCGGTGCTTCGAGTTCGTCGTCGAGATAGGCCGAGAGATCTTCGGCGGTAGCGTGCTGGCTCACAGGTCTTTCTCCAACAGAGTCATCTCCAACAGGGTCTTCAACCGTTCGCGGCCACGAGAGATTCGCGAACGCACCGTCCCCACCCGCAACCCCAAGACCTCGGCAATTTCCGCGTAACTCAACCCTTCCAGATCTCGCAAGATCACAGCCTCACGAAAGGTCGGTTTGAGCTGACTCAACGCAGCCGCGACCACGCGCTCGGTATCGTGGGCGAGTGTGCGCTCCTCGGGACCTCGGCGGGGATCTTCGAACGCCCGCGAGTCGTCGCGCTGCAACGGCTTCACCGCCAGCTGCTTGCGACCGAGACGGCTATGACAGTAGTTGAGTGTCACTCGGTAGATCCAGGTCTTGAGCGTCGATCGGCCGGCGAACTTGGTCAGATGCCGGTAGATGCGCAAGAAAACCTCCTGCGCCAGATCGGCGGCATCCTCCGCGTTACCCGACATGCGCAGAGCAAGGTTGTACACCATCGGCGAGAAGCGTTGGTAGACCTCCTCGAAGGCCGCCTCGTCGCCATGACGGTGCCGCGTCACCAGGTCGAGGTCGCTGTGTCCGACTTCGCTGTACCCGGTATGACTGGCCTCACCGTGAATGGCTTCGATCGCTTGCTCCATTGCACCATGGACTCTACAGGCGCAGAGAAAGTTCCCCCGCGGACCCTCAGCGCGCCGCCTCAGCCACGCGTAGGGTCTCCAACTCCCGCTGCGGCACTCCGTAGTAAGCGAGGAGCCCTTCGACCACCGCCTGCGCCATCTTCTGGCGCTGTGCTCGCGTTTGCAGCAGGCGCCTGTCCTTCTCGTTGGACAGGTTGCACAGCTCCAGGAGTACTTTGGCCGGCACCGCGTTGTAGCGCAAGACGGCGGGGACATACTGCTGGCGCCGGCGGATGATCTTCTCGCGGATCGGCTTGTCTTTGTGCACCGCCAGCTTATGCCGGCGGAAGGCCCGTAGCAGGTCATCGGCCAGATCGCGCGACAACCCTTCGCTCTGTACCCGGCTGTGGGAGGAGAAACTTACTTTCGGAGCCTCTTTGTACTCCTTGCGCGCAGCATAGACCGGACCCGAGCGGCCGTAGGTTCCGCCACGCAGCCGAGCGTCCGGTACGTAGACCATGGCGCCACGCAACGACGGGTGCAACGAGTCGGCATGCAGCGACAGGAAGAGCACCTTCTTCGGATCGACCTTCTTCTTGCGCCGCTGGCGGTAGATGCTGTTGGCCAGGTACCAGCGCAGGTTGGTTCCGATCGCCGCCGTCTCGATCTCGTACGGAGGGGTGGTCAGTACCCGGTGGCGGCGCGAGAAACTCAGCACGTCGCGGTCTTCGGGCAGGGTTCGATCTCCATCTTGCACCGTGACGATGACATTCGCCGCCGTGTAGGTCTCGAGTAGGTGGCGCACCCTCACCATCACGTCATAGACGTACAGACTCTCCCAAACCCCGGCGAACGAGGCCCCCGAATCAGCACCTCCGTGGCCGGCATCGAGGATCACCGTCACGCCGGAAAGGCCCAAGGCCTGAACTTGATTGCCAAAACGGGCCGACGCAGCCATCGCCGCCTCGTACTCGCTGCGCCGTGGGTGGCCGGCGGGTAGATGCTCGGGTAGCAGGAGTTCGAACGGGATCTTGACTCGGTAGCCGACCGGAATATCGGTGACGTCCGAGATGCCGCTACGAAGCGCCACCTCCTTGGCCAGCGCATTGACATCGTCGGCCAGCAAGCGGCCGGTGAAGCGCACCACGACACTCGAGTAGAGGGCCTCACCAGGGCCCAGCCGGTAGACGGCGTACTCGCCCTTGCGGTCTTTCTGGTAGTCGAGATGATAGCGAGAAGGGGCCGCCGGATCGGTGGCTGAGTGGATCCCTCCCGTGGCCTCGACACCCTGGGGCGCAGAGGAGAGATCTGCTGTCTCGAGGGCCGGCGGCGGCAGAACGGCCCGGAAGGCCGGCAGGAGCAATTGTCGCGGCACCACCAGCATCTGGCCGGCGACCAGTTCCTCCTCGCTTAGCCGGTTGTGGGCGCGGATCGCCGGGAAGTTCTTGCCGCTGCCGGTGAACCACTGGGAGACTCGCCACAGATTCTCCCGCGCCAGTTCCCCAAAACCCCGAACCGTGTGATGCCAGCCATCCTCCCGCGCCTTATCTTCGGCGAAGAGGGAGCGAGCCACCGAAACCATCAACTCCGGCCGGAGCAACCGGTAGGGAACGCGGTATCTCACCCCGGAACGAAGACCGCGGCTGATGCCGCCGTTGGCCTCGGCGATCGCCTCTGAGGCGGAAGCGTCGCCGCAAAGGCGCCGGCTGAATGCCCACAGCCCTTCCCCCTCCAGGGGCGCGGCTTCGAGGTGGATCTCTTGCCCCTCGTCGAGCGAAACGACCAAACCGGGTTCGAGTTCCACCCTCATCGCCGAGCGCGGAGGCGCTACGGCGAGGAGAGCGAAGGCCGCGAGCAACAGCATGCCAGAGCGCGAGCGCGATGGCTGCGCCACTACCGAGCCAATGGAACCTCGGCGCGCCGCGGCCACGCGAAGGCGGCGGTGCCGTTGTAGGCTCCGCCCTCGGAGATCAGCTGTATCCCTTATTTTGTACACACTTAGGGCCACTTTCTTAAAGTGTATGGTAAACCCAGCAGCACCCCTGCCGCAACCGTAGCCTATGATCAGGCCGATGGCCTCGCACCTCTCAGACCCTCGCTTCGACCGACTTCTCCGCCAACCCCATGTGGAGGCTCTCGCCGCGGCGGCCCGTTCCACCGGCGCTGAAGCTCACCTGGTAGGCGGCGCCCTTCGCGACTGCTGGCTGCGCCTCGCGGTCAAGGATCTCGACGCCGTGGTGGCCGGCCATGGCCTTGAAATCGCTCGGCAGCTCAGCCGCCTGCTGAGCGCCAAGCTGGTGCGGTTGGGGGGTGAGCGCTTCGCCGCGTTGCGCCTGGTGGGCGCCGACTTCACACTCGACATTTGGGACCGCTTTGGGAACCAACAAGAGCAGTCCCTTGGCGAAGACCTCGCCCGGCGCGATCTGACGGTCAACGCCATGGCTCTGGATCTCGCCAACGGCCGACTGAGCGACCCTTTCGGCGGCCGGGAAGATCTCGCCCGACGCCGCCTGCGCGCCGTCACCGACGAGAGCTTCTCCGCCGATCCCTTGCGCGTGCTGCGCCTACCCCGTTTCGCCCTGCAGCTAGCCGGCTTCGGCCCCGACCACCATACCTTGCAGCTGGCCCGCGACGCGGCACCGGCACTTCACCGCGTCGCCGTCGAGCGCATTCGAGACGAGTTGGGCAAGATCTTCCGCCTAGCCGGCACGCAGCGGGCGCTCACCCTACTTCACCAACTCGACCTCTACCCCGCGCTGTGGCTGGGTCAAACGGCCACCGGTGAGGTGCAGGTCGATCAGCCGCGCACCCTCCACCGCGCCACCAGGCCGCTGGAACGCATCCCCGAGGCCGCACGGCGGCTACAAACCCTCGGCCTGGACGAGCCGACGCAGAGCGAGCTGGCCGCCACCCGCTTGGCTCTATCCTTCCGCGCCCTGGCTCCCGAGGCCAACCCCGCAGCCCAACTCGAAGCCTTCCGCAAGGCCGGTTACCTGAGCCGAACCGAGGCGGCCAACGTCGCTCCCCTCTTGCACTTACCTCAACCACCGCGGAGTAAGTTGGACCGCCGCACCTTCCTCCACCAGAGCGCGGAGCACCAGCGCCCGGCCCTCCTCCTCACCGTCGCCGAGGCTCTCGCCACCCCCGAGCGACCGCCGTGGACCGAGCAACCCCTCGCCGATCTGGTCCGTCTTGCTCGCCAAGAAGGCGACCAACTCGCCCATCCACCCCGACTGCTCGACGGCCACGAGGTCCAGCAGTTGCTGGGAGCCACCGGCAAGCAGATCGGCCAGGCGCTGAAAGAGATCGAGCGAGCCTGGGTCGAGGGGCAAGTCACCAGCAAAGCCGAAGCCCGAGCCTGGCTTTTACGAGCCCGTGCCGCCTCATAGAACAACCCACAAGGAACTCTCCACGACTGTGGTGTTGGCTCAGTTTGCCGGTGGGTAGCGGGCGGAGGGCTCCCGCGCCGCCCGCAGCCCGGCTTGGCGGGCGAGGACGGACGTGGGATACCGACCGGGTAGGGTCCCGCCGGCAAGCTGAGCCACGGTCAAGGCTGTCGCCTCACCCGCCCAACGAGGCGGTTGACCTAACCGGCGCAGCGCGTCAGCATCACAAGAGCGGAGCGACTGCGCGCAGTCCATCTCAATCCTGACCACGGAGAGAACTTCTGATGACCGATACACGGACCGAAACCGACAGCATGGGACCGATCGAAGTCGCCGCCGACCGCTACTGGGGTGCTCAAACCGAGCGTTCCCTCCACCACTTCTCGATTGGCCACGACCATTTCCCGCGGCCACTGATTCGCGCCTTGGGGATTCTCAAGAAGGCCGCGGCGTTGACCAACGGCGATCTCGGCACACTCGAAATGGACAAGGTCGAGTTGATCGTTCGCGCCGCCGACGAGGTGATCGCCGGCGACCTCGACGACCACTTCCCGCTCTTCGTCTGGCAGACCGGAAGCGGTACGCAGACCAACATGAACGCCAACGAGGTGATCTCCAATCGAGCCATCGAACTGGCGGGCGGGACTCTCGGCAGCAAGGAGCCGATACACCCCAACGACCACGTCAATCGAGGCCAATCGTCCAACGACACCTTCCCCACCGCCATGTACATCGCGGCGGCCGAGCAGGTGGAACACCATCTGAAACCGCAGGTGGCGGCGCTGCGCGACGCTCTGGCCGCCAAGGCCGCGGCCTTCGAGCCGATCGTCAAGGTTGGCCGCACTCATCTACAAGACGCCACACCGCTCACCCTGGGCCAAGAGTTCTCCGGCTACGCCGCGCAGCTTTCCGATGCCCTCGAGGCGGTGGACGCCACCATGCCCCGGGTCTACGAGCTGGCTCTCGGCGGCACCGCCGTCGGCACCGGCCTCAACACCCACCCCGACTACGCCGTCAAATCCGCCGAGAAGATCGCCCAACTGACCTGCCTGCCGTTCGTCACCGCGCCCAACAAGTTCGCCGCGCTGGCTGCCCACGATGCTCTGGTCTCGCTGCATGGCGCCCTCAAAATGATGGCCTGCGCACTGAGCAAGATCGCCAATGACATCCGCTGGCTGGCCTCCGGGCCACGCAGCGGCATCGGCGAGATCAGCCTTCCCGCCAACGAGCCCGGCTCCTCGATCATGCCGGGCAAGGTCAACCCCACCCAGTGCGAAGCGCTGACCATGGTCTGCGGCCAGGTGCTAGGCAACGATGTCGCGGTCAATATCGGCGGCATGAACGGCAACTTCGAGCTCAACGTCTACAAGCCCTTGATCATCCGCAACGTCCTGCACTCCCTGCTGCTGCTCGGCGACAGTTGCCGCAGCTTCCGCGAATTCTGCGTCGAGGGCATCGAGCCAAACCGACAGCAGCTAGACAAAAACCTGAACAACAGCCTGATGCTGGTCACTGCGCTCAACCCCCACATCGGCTACGACAACGCCGCCAAGATCGCCAAGAAGGCCCATGCCGACGGCTCGACGCTCAAAGAGGCGGCGGTCGAGCTCGGGCTGCTCAGCGCCGAGCAGTTCGACAGCTGGGTGGTGCCCGCCGCCATGACCCGACCCCAGAGTTAGCCGCCTTCTAACAGCCCCCGCGCGGCTGGTAAACTCTCGGCCTACTTTCTTCTTGATTCACGCCGTGCGTTGCCACCCTAACCACCGGTAACGCACGGCTCATGGGCTTTCCCGAAGGAGCTGGCGATGCGGTGGCAAGGACGTAGACAAAGCACAAACGTCGAAGATCGTCGGGGCCGCGGCAAGATGGTCACCCGCGGCGTACCGATCGGCTGCGGTGGCCTGCTGCTGGTTCTCCTCTTCGCTTTTCTGGGTGGTGACCCCGAGCAACTGATGGACGTCATCAGCCAGGGCCAGGGATCCACCGTCCCTGCGCCGGGATCGATGGCCGGCGCTCCTCCCAACGACTCGCTGGGCCAGTTTGCCTCCGTCGTCCTGGCCGACACCGAGGATACTTGGAACGCCCTGTTCGAACGCATGGGGCGGCGCTATCAAGAGCCCAAACTGGTCCTCTTCAGCGGCAACGTCCGCTCCGCCTGCGGCTTCGCCTCCGCCGCCGTTGGCCCCTTCTACTGCCCGGGCGACAGCCAACTCTACGTCGACCTCACCTTCTTCGATCAGCTCGCCCGACGATTCGGTGCCCCCGGCGACTTCGGCCAGGCCTACGTCATCGCCCACGAAATCGGCCATCACATCCAGAACCAACTCGGCACCAGCCAGCAAGTCCAAACCGCCAAGCGCCGGATGTCCAAAACCGACGCCAACGCCCTCTCCGTTCGCCTCGAACTCCAAGCCGACTGCTACGCCGGAGTCTGGGGCTACTACGCCCAACGCCACGGCCTGATCGAGCCCGGCGACTTCGAAGAGGGCCTCCGAGCCGCCGCCGCCATCGGCGACGACCAAATGCAACGCCGAGCCACCGGCTACGTCCAACCCGAGTCCTGGACCCACGGCTCCTCGCAAATGCGCGTCCGATGGCTGCGCGAAGGGTTGCAAAGCGGCGACCCGGATCGCTGTACGACGCTGTAGAGGCTCCTCGTCCCCGCGGCGCTCCCCGGTCGCCCGCGTTGGGGCATCGAGCCCTGCGTATCGGTTCGCTACGGGCGGGCGAGAACTCTCTCCCTTCGGTCGTTCAAACAGGCTCGCCCGCTTTTCCTCCGCGAGCCGATCCACACACTCCTTGGGTCTGTGCCCGCGGGCTCAGGGTCGCTTCAGCGGGAACTCGTCGCTGGACGTTTTCTTGAAGCCTAGCCCCTCGCGGGACACAGCCCTTCGCGCCCTGGCTCTTGACGACATATAGCGAAAGCGCATATCCTCCTAGGAGTATGAACATCAAGACGCGAACAGCAAGGAGGTGCTCTCGCCATGCCACGAATTTCCTCTCTCGCCTCTCTCTTCCTCCTCGCCTCTCTGGCCCCCCTCCAGGCGACCCCGGACCTCTGTGCCGTTCGCGGCATCGAGAGCGAGTCGCTCTACGGCGCCTCCAGGCGGATCGAATGGAGCGACCCACTCAACCAAGCGGCGCTGGAACTGCGACTCAACGGTGAGAGAATCGAGCCCGGCTATGTGGTCCAAGATGACGGCGAGTACCTACTGGAGATCTTCGCCAGCGGCCCGAAGCTAGAGCCGTTGGTCTGCCCGCCGATCAGCTTCACCCTCGACACCACCCCGCCACAGTTGCGCTTTGATCGCCCAGAGTGGCTCCCCGCCGGAGCGGCGCCCAGGCTAGAAGTGACCGAGGCCCATCCAGCGGCCCGCAAGCCGGAGTTCTTCCTCAACGGCGAGCCCTACGACCCGGCCACGCCACCGCCCCCCGGGGAGTACGAACTGGAAGCGGTGGTCTATGACCAAGCCGGCCACCGCTCTAGCCTAACCACCCCTTACGAGGTCTACCCGTGGTGCGAGCCCACTTCGTGGGTGCAATACCAGCCGGCCACGGCACGCCTCTCCGCCGCCCACTATTTCCCCTGGTACACGGCCACCGCCTCCTGCCCGGCCAACAATCCCTGGTGCAATTGCTTCTGGGGACCCAAGCCGCAGAACCCGCAACCGGCCCGCGGTTTCTACGGCAGCAGCGATCAGGCCACGGTCAACGCCCAGCTGGCCCAAATGGCGGCCCACGGCATCGATATCGTCTCTCTCGAATGGACCGGCAACGGCTACCAAGAGAGCAATCTGCTGAACAAGGTGATCCCACGGGTGGGGGCCTACGGGATGAAGTTCGTAGTCTTCTATGACACGGGGGTGCGACTCAGAACGGGGGCAATTGGTGCGCCTATCGACTTCAATCTTGTCTCCACACGGAATCGGTTCATCCAAGATTTTCAGAAGTTCGCCTCGAACGCCAAGTACTTCAAGCACCCTCGCTACCTCAAGTTCAACAACCAACCGGTGATCTACCTGTGGATCAGCCGCGCCATCGTTGGCAGCGAGGCCAACATCCGCGCCGCCTTCAACGCCGCCCAGCAGGCGGCGCGCAGTGCCGGCTTCAGCGGCCTCTACCTCGTGGCCGACCACCTCTTCTGGGGCAACCCCGATTCGACACCCCTCTTCTGGATGGGCGCCAAGGCGGTCACCTCCTTTGCTCCCTTCGACAACGCGCAGGGGATCGCCCAGGGCAGCGCCGGGAGGCCGATTCGGCTGTGGGCCAACAAGATGGCCGGCCTCTATGCCAACACCCTGCAACGGTTCAGCGGCCTGAACCAGCCGGTGGTCGATCTGCAGCCGGGAATCTTCATCCAGGTCGATCAACGCGGCTTGGAGCAACCGATCTGCTTTTCGATCCCCACCACCAGCCACTATCACCTGGTGGACGGATCGGATTTCTCCTACATGATCGATGTGGCCGGCAAGGGGTTTACCAAGACCGCCGAGCTCCATCTTCTACGTCGCAACTGTAGCGAGCATGTCACCACCAACGGCACCACCGGCACCTCCATCGTCTGGACCTACAGCTACAACGAATGGTTCGAGGGGGCGGGGCTCGAAGAGCTCGCGCCGCGCAACCCGCCCTACCCGTACGGTTTTGGGCTGGCCCCGTTGCAAATTCTCAAGCAGAAGTTGCCATGAGAGGATATGGAAGAAAGGAGCTTGCGATGTTCAACCCACGAAGCATGATTCTTCTGCTCCTCCTGGTGTCAGCCGCCTGTTCCGGCGGTAGCAACCCCACCGAGCCCGGACCGTTGCCGCTACCCTTGGGGATCGCCAAAGCGACGGCTTTTCAGAATCTGCCCTTGATCCGCCAGCTGCAGAATCGGAAGAAAGCGGGGACTTTGCTGGTGGGAATTGGGGGGACATGCATCGAATCCAGCGGCAGACTGTGCCCACAGGAAGCTTGGCAGTACGTATTCTCAGATCGCAGTGGACCGAGCGACATTCGCTACAGTTGGAGTGTGCTTGAGAACGGGACCATCGTGGAATTCGACCCGATGCCAGCCACAGAGCTGATTTCTGGAATTGATCTCGAACCATTCTTGAGTATCGAGAGCGATCAAGCCATTACGATCGCGCTCGACGCTCGCGGCTACGACTACCTGCAGAAGTTTCCCGATGGTTTTGCCAAGATCGCCTACTTTCACTTCGCTAGCCAGGTCCGGGCCCTAGTGACCTTTGACACCTTCTCGGCGTTTTGCCAAGTCAAGGTCGATCTCTCCGCTGTGAGCGGCACCGTGCTCGGCATCGAAGATTGCTGTCTGACCGGGGCCTGCTAGTTGACCCCGCGACCCAGCACACTGCTCCTCCTCCTTGCTCTCACCGCCTGCTCCGGCGGCAGCAACCCCACCGAGCCGGGCTCCCCCTCCTTACCGATGGGGATCGCCAAGGCAACGGCGTTGCAGAATTTGGCCTTGATCCGCACTTTACAGAACCAGAAGAAAGCGGGAACGCTTCTAGTGGGAGTGAATGCCGCATGTATCGACTTTGACGGGAGACTTTGCTTGCAAGAGTCGTGGGAGTATTCCTTCAGCGACCGCAGCGGGCCTAGCGACATTCGCTATAACTGGAGCGTCTGGGATACCGGGCTGGTTCAACAGTTCGATCCAGTGCCGGCCACTGGGCCAGCCTCCGGTGTGGACATCGGTCCGTCTCTGGTGACCGACAGCTCGCAGGCGGTGAGTATCCCCCGCCAGAGGCGCGGCGATGACTACCTTGCGCAGTTTCCTGACGGCTTTGTCTCGATCTTCTACCGCCACTTCGCGGGCGAGGTGCAGACGACCGTCCGTTTTGAGACCCTTTCTTCCTTGTGCCGTGTTGACGTTGTCCTTTCCGCCGCCAGCGGTGGCGTGATTTTCGTCGAGGACCGCTGTTTGAACAGCGCCCGCTGAGCCCCGGACTCGGCACCGAGAGTCGAGCAAAGCGAGACGCGAGGACGAACAAGACTCCACCCAAGAGCCCGTCTCTCCCGCGCGGTGGCCTAAGGCAGCGGGCACGGGCCGACGGAGTGCACCGATCGGCTCTCTTCACAAAGCGGAGGTGAATGTTTGAACCCGAAGGGTGAGTTGCGCCGGAGCGTGAAGAGAGCCGACAAGGAGTGCAACCCTCCAAGCCCGCAGCCGCCCGGCCACCGCGCGGGAGAGACGGGCTCGACCCCCAGCGGGCAGCGCCCAGGGCTCCTCAACTCCCCAATCGCCGGCCACCCCGCCAACAGCACCTCGTCCGCATCTCTCCGCGTACCGGCCTTGCTCACCGCCTTCCATACCGCTATCGCTGGAAGGCACAAAAGTGTTGCTCAAATGAACGCAATCCCTCCTGAACAGTGCCTTATCACCCTCAGCCAACCCACCCACACCAAACCCTGGCACGCCTAACCCTCTGAGGATAAAGCACTTGACCGTGCGACACTCACCTTTGCACATCCCTATCTTGGCGCGCGGCCCACCGCTTCGCGCCACCACTGAGACCTGTAAAGGAGGCTCGCATGTTTGATTTCGTCACCTTCCGCCTGTTCGACCGGTTGTGGGGTTCGGTTCTCTTCTCCTGGCGGGTGGAAACCGCCTCTAGCAAGATTGGGAGTGTTATCGATCCCTACGGCAGTGAGGCTAACGCCGAGCGCACCGGCGATTCCGGCGGCTCACCGGTCGAGATTGGCAGTGTCATCGATCCTGAAGGTTGAGCTGCGGGGATGCCGGTTCGATCCCGGTTCCGCTCGCTCTCTTGGCTCCTTCTAGCTTCGGCCTCTTGTCCCTCGGGCAAAGGGGGATTGGAGACGGATTCATTGGTTGAACAGGAAGGTCGTGGGGCTTTGCGCCTCCGCGACCTTCTTTGTATACTGCCTTCCCGATGGAACCTTTTCTGAGTAGCCTTGAATCCGCCGCCCAGGATGTGGCCAAGATCCAGCCGAAGGCGGAGCTTCTCGCGCGGTGGGCCGACAAGCTGCTGGCCTCCGGCCCCGCCCAGCGCATGTTCATGGTGACCAACCCCAAGAGCTTCGGCCACCCCGCGCTGGTCTCTTACCTGATCGAACGGGGCAAGGGGCTGCGCCACGACGACCCGCACCGGGCCCTCGACGCCTACTTGGCGGCGACCCAGGTGGCCGGCTTCTTGCCCAGCCATCCTCACTATCCCCACTACGCGAGATACCACGCCGACCTTTACGCCGAGGCGCTGGCCAACCTAGCGAACGGCCAGCGCGCCGTCGGGCGGCTCTCCCAGGCGGAGCACACTTTGAGCCGCGCCAAGGCGCGAGCGCTGTGGGGCAGCGGCAATGCCCTTCTCGAAGCCTTCCTCAGCGCTATGACCGGGGCCCTCGATGTCGACCTCGGCCACTATGAGGCCGCCGATCTCAGTTTCCGCTGGGCGATCGATCTCTATGTTGACCTGGAAGAGCACGAGCGCGCCGGGCGAGCGATGCTCGCGCTGGGTCGATGCTGCCTATTTGCCGGAAACTACGAGCCGGCGATCCGGTACTTCCATGCCGGCCTGGCCGATGTGGACATGGAGCGCGATCCACTTCTCTTCCTCGCCGTGGTCACCGGCAAGGCCAAGGCTCTGGGCCTCATCGGCCGGCCCGACCAGGGTTTGCTGCTGCTCGGTCAGGAACTTGAGGAGTACCTGGAGGAGGATTTGGGCCGAGTGAGCTTCGCCCGGCTCAACCTACTGCGGGGCGAACTGTCGGCGGCCACAGGCACCCCCGCGCTCGCCGGGATGCATTACGGTAGGGCGCAACGCCTCTTCGCTGAGATCGGTCTACCCGTGGATGGGGCTATCGCCAGTCTCGAAGTGGCGGCGCTCCACGCGGAGGCGGGCGAGTTCCGTCTCGTCAGCCGCGAAGTGACGCGGGCCTTGGCGACCTTGCGCGGGTCTGGCGCCGGTGCCTATGGCGAGCCGGCGCTGCGCCGGTTGGCCGCAATCGCCAAGCACAAGGCGGCCTCGGCGGCGGTGGTGCGCTACGTGGCTCGCCGGCTGCGCGGCGAGGCCGCGCGGCGGTAGCCATCTAGCGCTAAGTTCGGCGCCGCGCTCGCCTGCGCGAGCGCTTCAAGAACCTTCGATCTACGAACGCTTCTTGGTGGTGCCTCGGCCCTTCGCTGGACTCGTGGTGGCAGCCTTCCGGGCCTTCTGAGCGCGGGCGCGCTCTGCTTTCTCGGCTTCGTACCGGCTCAGGCGCTCCTGCTCCTGCTTCTCTTCTTGCAGCGCGGCGCGCATCATCTTCTTCATGTCCGCCGGGGAGAGGGCCGCGAGGCCACCGGTCAACAAATCCGGGTGAGTGTCCCGGTAGAGCTGCTCGCAGAATTCCTCGAAGGGAATGCCGGCCTCGTCGAGGGCGTGCAGCAGAGTGCCCACCGAGAGCCCTTGGAAGCCGGTGAAGCAGCGGTAGAGGTAGCCCTTGCCGCGCACCATCCGCCGTTCGATCTCGGCGCGGGTGAGCTTGCGCTTGCGCAGCAGGGTGCGGAGGACTTCGCCGAAGAGTGCCAGTCTGGGATCTGTATCGGGCATGGCAGCATGGTAAATCACTCAAGCCTCAAGGACAAGAAAAATGAGGCTGATAGGCCCGGAAATAGTCAACATAGGTATTGTAAATGGCCAGTACTGCTCTCACCGGTCATGGCCGACTGCCCCCCGCGGTGACCAGAATCCACAACTCTCTAGAACAGAGAACTCAACCGGGAGTTGTGACTATGGGCAACCCGCGACGGCGGTGACGACCGTGCCCCATACAACGCCGGCGCACCCCACCCGTTTGTTCATGGGGATCTCTCTGCGAGATCCCCTCGCGCGAAAAAATACGATTCTTCGCGCTCACCCCTAAGCAGTCCGGCCTAAGCGGCCGGGCTCGTCCTGCGGGCTCACGCACTCCGGCCAGAATCGTGCCCCCCCGAGACGCGAAGCGGCGAGGTCGAGATTTCTGGAGCGGGACCGAAGCAAGATCGGGCGAAGCCCGAGCGAGGCGTCAAAAAACGCCCAGCGACGAGTTCCCGCTGAAGCGACCCTGAGCCTGCGGGAAAGAGGCCACGCCGGGCACGGATCGGCTCTCTTCGCAAAGCGGAGGTGATTGTTTGAGCCCTTTAGGGCGAGTTGCGCCGGAGCGCGAAGAGAGCCGACACGCAGGGCAACATCCTGCCCACGCGGGCGACCGGGGAGCGCCGCGGGAACGAGGAGCCCCCGGTGACTTGGCGGGAAGGACCCGCCCCGCCCTCAAATCTGCTTACATCCCCAATCCGTACTACCCCCCAGAGGAACGCCCGCGCACTTTCCAATATCGAGCGCTAGTTTCCGATTCGGCTTCCGTCGGTCATACTGCAAGGCCAGAAAGCGTGGATTGCAGCGGACACAGAATCCATCTGATCACCGACAATCGCTGCGACTCGCCGGGATCCACAACCTCTGAACCTGCAGCCAGAAATCCTTGAGGGGGGACACCATGAAGTACCGGTGCATTCGATATATGGGGATGCTCAGCGTTCTCTTCCTGTCGATCCAAGGTTTGTCCGCGACACCAGCCTCGGCACAGGACTCCAGCTCCGGATCAGACGAAGAAGCGACCGTCCAAGAGAGCGCAGGCGAAGCCGTAACTCGCTACCTGATCGACACCGGTCCGCTGCGGGTCCGCGATCAGTTCCTTCTGGGGATGGGCTTTCTCGCTTTCGACCCCGGCCCCGCCACCGTGCTGGCCAAAGGGAAATGGCAGGTCGATGTCATCCTCACCGTCACCAACTCCTGGGCCAACTCAGAGGTCGTTGAAGAGTCTCTCGATAACAGGGGCCAACGTCTGCCCCTGAGCGAAGAACAACTCAACGCCCTGGACGACTCGGTCCCCAACGGAATCTTTCATCTCGACGGCGAGGTCTACCGCACCGCCGTCGCCGTGCGACGAGGCATCGGAAAGAACTTCCAACTCGAACTCACCGTGCCGGTCCTCAGCTTTCGCGGCGGTTCGCTGGATAGCCTGATCGAAGGCACCCACAACGCCTTCGACCTCGGGCAGGCAGGACGGCTGGGAACCCACCAAGATGACTTCCTACTCTTCGTCACCGGCCCCAACACCCGCCTCTTCGCCGACGAGGAGTTCGGCACCACCCTGGGCGACATCGTCCTCGGAGCCAAATACGGCATCCTCGAAGAGCACCCGGAACACCGCTGGACCGTCTCCGCCGAAGGGCTGGTCAAACTACCGACCGGCGACGAAGACAAGCTTTCCAGCTCCGGCTCCCTGGACCTCGGTGTCCAGGTCCAGGCGACGCGCTACTTTCAGAAGAGCTGCCTCCACGGCGCCGTCGGCGTCCTCTACCTGGGCGACGCCGAAACGCTGGGAATCAGTTCCCAAACCCTCCTCTCCGGCATGATGGCCGTCGAACGCCTATTCACCAAGAGATCCACCGTCCTGGCCCAGCTCACCGTCTCCCAAACCCCCTTCGACGATCTAGAACTGCCCCTACTCTCCGAAAACTCCATCCAAGTCACCCTCGGCTACAAAAGAGCCATCAACTCCAAGTCCGTCCTCCTCTTCGGCTTCACCGAGAACATCCAGAACTTCAACAACACCGCCGATATCGGCTTCCACGTGGGTTGGACGGCAGCCTTTTGACGGCCAGCGCTACAGACGCAACCGGGGCATCAACTTCTTCACCGCCTTCGAACTCTGCATGACGTAAAAGTGGACCGACTGGACGCCTTTGGCCAGCAGTTCCTCGACCTGCTGGTGGGCCCACTCAGCGCCCGCGTCGGTCACCTGGCCCTCTTTGGCGGTGCGGATCTCTTGTTCCAGTTCGTACGGGATCTCGCAGTTGAAGATGCGGGGCAAGGAGGCGAGTTGCTTCTTGCCGGTGATGATCTTCAAGCCCGGGATGATGGGCACCTCGATGCCGGCCTGGCGGCACATTTCCAGGTACCGGAAGTAGTACTCGTTGTTGAAGAACATCTGGGTGACGATGTAGTCCGCGCCGGCTTCCACTTTGCGTTTGGCGTTGGCCACCTCGGCCTGCATGTTGGGGCATTCGCTGTGGCGTTCCGGGTAGCCACCGACGCCGATACAGAAAGCCATCGGTTCGGCATCGAGTAGATCCTTTTCGAGGTAATGACCCTCGCCCACATTGGCGATCTGGTGAACCAGATCCGAAGCGTAGCGGTTGGCGCTGCGCCCCTCCTTGAGCGGCTTTCGGTAGCCGCTGTCGTCACCGCGAACGGCCAGGACATTGTCGATTCCGAGGTAGTTGAGTTCGATCAGAAAGTCCTCGGTCTCCTCACGGGCGAAGCCGTGGCAGAGGATGTGGGGCACCGCATCGACGTTGTACTTGTTCTGAATCAGCGCACAGACGCCCAGCGTGCCGGGCCGCTTGCGCTTGATCCGCCGCTGGATGGCACCAGAAGGGTCTTCCTCATAAACCACCTCCGCCGCATGGCTGGTGATGTCGATGAACGGCGGGTGGTACGGCATCAGATCATCGATCAGCTCCAACAGTTGCCCGATCTTGCCACCGCGCAGGGGCGGAATGATCTCAAAGCTGATCAAGGGCTCAGAAGCCCGTTCCAAGTGCTCGATGACTTTCATTCTCGCTCCACTCCCCTCTTCGGCTATTCGCCCGGTGCCGCGTTCAGCGCGCTTGTCTTCGCGACCGGTAGCTTGACACGGCAAAGGGGCCGGCGCATAGAGCGGTGTCCTGACCGCACGTTGGTGGCAGCCAGCCGGTGCCAGCGATAGGGGACGGCGTGAGCAGTCGGACTGGTCCGACAACTATCTGGCAGAGGCTCCGCGCGGTTTCTGGTCTTCCGGGCTGTCGGGCCCGTGGGGTCGAGGGGGCACGCGGTTCACGCCTGCGACGAATGGCGCAGGGGCGTCATGGCTTCGAGGGTGAGTGCTGATCTTCACCCTCGGAGGCTTCTACGCTCAGTGCACGGTTCCCTCGATTGGAGGTTCTGGGGCGACGATTGACAGGTTATCTCCGCTTTTTGCGCATTCCTTGTAGACAGCCTACCTCGGTGCGCAGGCGCCCACCGAGATACTCAGGGAGTAGGGATGCGCGAAGGGACTGTGGGGTATCACTCTTCAACCACGCAGATCACGGAACTACTCGCCGCCTGGCAGGCCGGCGACGAAGCTGCCGCCGAGCCAGCGATCACCGCTGTCTATTCGCAGTTGTGCCGACTGGCGCGGCGCCAGCTAGCGACCGAGCGGCCCAACCACACATTGGAGCCGGCAGAACTGGTCCACGAGGCCTTTCTTCGTCTCAAATCGCGGCGTAAACCCTGGCGGAACAGGGCTCACTTTCTGGCACTGGCAGCCGGAGTGATGCGTAGGCTCCTGATCGATACAGGTAAGAGCCGTAGTCGGCTCAAGAGGCGAGTGCCACAGCCGGACGTCTTGTCGCAGGAGTTGGGCAGGGAGCGTCAACAGCCAATAGGTAGAGCCAGCCTCGTCGACTTGAAGCGGGCTCTGCGACGCCTCGCAACCGTCGATCCGTTGAAAGCACGGATCGTCGAGTTGCGGTACTTCGGCGGTATGACTTCTGCGGAGATCTCGGTGGTCTGCGATTGCTCGATCCCGACCGTTACCCGTCACTGGCGAATGTCCAAGGCGTGGTTGTTGCGGGAGCTGAGACAGGGAGGGGTTCGATCGTGAGTGTGCCTTGGAGCTTGCTCAACGACAGCTTCCATCGCGGGATGGAGCTGACCGCTGGGGCTCGACGAGCGTGGCTTGGCCGAATCGGCATCGGCAGGCCCGAGCTTGTAGCTGAGCTCGAAGAGCTCTTCCGTGTCACCGAGCATTCCGGCGAGAGTCTGGAGGAGGAGTTTGCAGCCGATTGGAGGGATGCACGGCCAGGCTGGACCGGCCGGCAACTTGGCCACTTTCGGGTTCTTCGGCGGTTGGGCCGTGGAGGCATGGGGTGTGTACACCTGGCGGTTCGAACGGACCGCTGCTTTGATCGCTGGTCTGCCGTCAAGCACCCGTCATCTTGCTTTCCTCGGCGACAGACAGCTCGCGCGGTGCGGTCCGAATACCGGATCCTTTCCACCTTGGATCATCCGAATGTCGTTCGGTCTCGCGAGTCCGGACAGACCCCCGAGGGTGTCCCTTACTTCATTATGGACTTCGTCGATGGTGAGTCGATCGATCGTTTCTGTGATCGTAGAAGACTGTCGATGGCTGAGCGGCTGCGACTTCTTCTGCAAGTTTGCGAAGCGGTGGGCCATGTGCACAGCCATTCGGTGGTACATCGAGACCTGAAGCCCGGCAACGTCTGGGTGAGCAAGACTGGCAGGGTCAGCCTTTTGGACTTTGGGATTTCACACGTGCTGCGGCCAGGACTTGGTGCCGGCCCAGATCGAAGGCAAGTCAGAGCGCTGACACCAATCTATGCGAGTCCGGAGGAACTGTCCGGCAAGCGCCTGACCTTGGCGGCGGATCTCTTCTCTCTAGGGCTGTTGCTGTCGAAGGTGCTAGTAGGAGTCTTGCCGGCTGAGTCTGGCGCCGGGGGGGGTATTGCCCGGCTGGGTCAAGGCTGCAGTGACGAGCGGCAGCCTGTCAGTGCAGCCTTGGCCGCTCAGTCTACGCAGACCCAGTCCGACCTAGCCCGAAACCGGCGCGTTGAAGTTGAGGACTTGCTGGCCAGGTCGAGGCAGGACCTCGATCCCATTGTCTCCAGGTGCTTGAGGATCGATCCCGCGCGGAGATATGGCGATGTGCGCGAACTAGAGGCGGCGCTGCGCTCGGTGGCCGCCGCGCCGCGAACGGTCACCGCCAGCACCAAGGGTTTCTTCCATGAACGGTGATCAGTTCTCTCGCGATCTGTCGCTATTGACAGATGTGGAAGCTAGCCTGCATTTCTCACCAGCTTCCTGCTCCGAGTCCGTATGTACCTGAAT
Source organism: Acidobacteriota bacterium (assembly GCA_024277255.1). Lineage (GTDB taxonomy): Bacteria > Acidobacteriota > Thermoanaerobaculia > Multivoradales > SZUA-115 > SZUA-115. The sequence goes on from JAJRVQ010000197.1 coordinate 115,004, forward strand.
CTACTTCGTCATCGTCGGTTTCCACCTCCTCAGCGTACTTCTAGTACGCTTGCGGGGTTCCAACCACCGATTCCTTGTATCTTCAAGCACCTACGGCCTCTCGCTACGGAATCGGTGAGAAATGCAGGCTAGCGGTACGAACTGCCCGCCGTCGGAGACATCGGCCAGCTCCGAGTTCCTGGCCGACGCTCCCGCTGCAAGCGGTCGAGCGACGGCTACGGGTGGACCGGTAGCTCTCTACGGCTTTGATCAGCTATCGGCTGGCCAGCTCGAAGGAGCTCTCGGGCAGCGCTTGCCAGTTCGCACTGCCGGCTCCGAGGAGGAGATGACCGATCTGCTTCTGGAGGGGGCCGTCTCGGTGCTCTGCTTTGGAACGGAGATCGATGCTGAGGAGGCGATAAGTTGCCTACAGGGTTGGGCGGATCTGGGATGCCTCGAAGGCTGTCGGGTGGTGGTACTCGGTGGAGGAGAGCTGGAGCTGTTCTCAGAGCTGGTAGCTGCCGATCGACTCTTTTTCCTCAGCCGAGCGCAGCCTGAACTCGACGCGGTGGTCGCTCTGCTGCTCCAGGCGGCTTCCTCGAGGCCGCGACCGCTACCGGAGATCGATGCTCTCACCCGCGATGCTCTGTTTCTGACCCGAACGCTGGCAGGCGCAACCGACTTGAAGCAAGCGACGCTAGAGGTTGCCGTCGCGATCGAAGAGATCGCGAGAGCATCGCGCGCGCACTGCTGGATCTTCAACCAGGCTGATCACACTCTGTGGACTGCCCGGGACCACAACGGGCCACTGCGTCGCGAGAGTGCGGCTGCCGGGATTGTGAGCTTTGTGGCGCAGACGGGCAGCTGCGTCCGGGTGAGTCAGCTCGCAGATGATCGGCGATACGAACCGCGTATAGACAACGACGGGGCGCCCAGCGATGAGCGCTTGCTGGCAGTACCGCTGATGCACTGCGCGGAGAAACTAGACTGCCTGGCGGTGCTGGTCGCTCTGCGCTGTAGCTCCGAACCGGAGTTCTCCGCCTTGGACCAACGTCGTTTGGAGCGTCTGGTCGAACTTCTGGGGCCACTGTTCGAGCAACTCTGCCTGCAAGAACGGTTGGACGACGAAGCCTTTGCCAGTACGCAGCACGGCGAGCCAGAGCTGTTTCGTGAACAGGCCCTGGTGCAGCATCAGACTGGCCGAGAGAGGGTCGGTCACCTGCTCGATCTACCGACCGGATGGATGCGCTGGACCCAACGCCTGTTGCTGCTGGCTTTCGTGTCGTTCGGCCTGTTCGCTCTGGTCGGTTCGGTGGGCCAATACAGCCTCGGTATCGCGGTGGTCCAGACAGACCGGCTTCGCGAGGTCACCGCAGTGCAGGCGGGGACCGTGGCCGAGGTCTATGTCGAGCCAGGGCAGTGGGTGAATTCGGGGGAGATTCTGGCGGTCTTGCATGCTCAGCGGCAGAGATCCGAACTCGACCTGCTCAGGCGAGAGTACCAATTGCACTTGGTTCAGCGCCTGCGCGAGCCCACGGATCCCGCTCCACAGAGCGCTCTAGTCCGGCTTCGGCAGCAGATCCGCAGCGCTGAGGCAACTCTCGGGCAGAGCACGATCCGTGCCGAGACGAAAGGAGAGGTGCGCGATATCGGCGTGCGTCGCGGCCAAACGGTAGCCGCGGGACAGACCATCCTGACTTTGAGTTCCCTGCCGACCGGCGGCTGGGGAGGTGGGGTCAACAGAGACCACGGCAACCTTGCGGTTGCACCAGCTCCCGCCGTGGTCGCCTTCTTCCCTGGGCGAGACCGATCCTCGATCGAAGTGGGCATGCCGATGTGGATCGACTTCGACACGCAGGGTGACTGGCGTGAGCGCTGGGTGGTGAGATCGGTCAGAGACGCCGTCGCCGGCCCGGCGGAGGCTCGTCGTCTGTTGGGAGGGAGCATCGCCGATGCCGTCCCGATCAGTGGCCCGGTGACGATCGTCTGGGCGAGGCCACCTGCCGAGTCCGCTGGGCGAAAGGGCGAGTCTGCCCGCTACTACGAAGGGGCGGTCGCATCGGCAGAGATTCGACTACGCCAAGAGAGCATCCTCTCGACTCTGATTCCTGGTTTACGCCGCCCAGCAGGGCGACGACGATGACCGTTTCTTTCAGCGATCGGTTCCCTGCCGTGGCTCGTCTCGGTCAACGAAGGGAGCGGCGCAAGCGGGTTCCGGAGATCCGACAGATGACCGCTACAGACTGCGGACCAGCCTGCCTGGCGATGGTGCTGGCCTACCATGGCAAGCGGTTGCCACTCGAAGAGGTGCGCGCGAGCGTGGGTGCCGGGCGGCGTGGAGCGGATGCTGAACGGCTACGACAAGCGGCGGAGTGGTTCGGGCTGCGCGGTCGAGGAGTTCGGGTCGATGAACTCTCCGATCTGAGCAAGCTGCCGCCGGGCACGATCCTGCACTGGCGCTTCAATCACTTCGTGGTTTTCGAGCGGTTGACTCGGCGCGGGGCGGTGATCGTCGATCCGGGCGCCGGTAGGCGCGAGATCTCGAAGCAAGAGCTGGACGGCTCCTTCACCGGTGTTGCGCTCACCTTCGAGCCTTCGCCTGAGTTTGCCCCCGGAGGCAGGAAAAACACGGGCGTCGGGCGCTATTTCCGCAAGATCGTTCGTCGCTCCGCATTGTTGCCGCGGCTGATAGCGACGACAGCGCTGCTGCAAGCGCTCGGTCTCGCTCTGCCACTACTTACCGGTTTGATCGTCGATCGAGTGGTCCCAAGAGGTGATTTTGACCTCCTGGCTCTCTTGGGTACCGGGTTGGGGATCGTCGTTGCTCTGAACTTCGCCGGCTCGATTCTGCGCGCGCATCTGCTGCTCTACCTACGCACCAGGCTGGATTCGGAATTGACCCTCGAGTTCCTGGATCACCTGGTCAGCCTGCCCTATTCCTTCTTCCAGCAACGCTCGTCAGGCGACCTGATGATGCGGCTCAACAGCAACGCGACGGTGCGTGAGATCGTCACCTCGGGCACCCTTTCCGGTCTACTCGATGGCACGTTGGTCAGCTTGTATCTCGTCCTATTGATGACCATCCACTGGCAGATGGGTCTTCTGGTGCTGTTCTTGGGAGTACTGCGGATCGCGCTCTTTCTGCTCACGCGGAGGCGCTATCAAGCCCTGCTGTCGGAGTCGCTGGCGGTGCAGGCCAAGTCGCGGAGTTACCAGGTGGAGATTCTGGCCGGCATCGAGACGCTCAAGGCGGTTGGCGCCGAGCGCAGAGCTGTCGAGGAATGGTCCGACCTGTTCGTCGACGAACTCAACGTCAGCTTGGCCCGCGGCCGGCTGGGTGCACTGTTCGATTCATTGCTCGGTGCTTTGGGTTTGGCATCGCCATTCATGATCCTGCTGTTCGGCAGCCTCGGGGTGTTGCGAGGCGAACTCAGCCTGGGCACCATGCTGGCCGCCAGCGCGTTGGCCTCCGGCTTCTTGATGCCGCTGTCTGCCTTGGTGGGGACGGCGCTGCAGTTCCAGCTGATGGGTAGCTATCTGGAGAGGATCGACGACGTGCTGGGCGCTGCTCCAGAGCAAGATCGCCAGCTGGTGGCACGTACGCCGCGCCTGCGCGGAGGAATCCAGCTAGAGAGCGTGAGCTTCCGTCACGACCCGGCGCTTCCGGAGGTGGTTGTCGAGGTCTCGCTCGACATCGTACCGGGCCAGTTCGTAGCCATCGTCGGCGCCTCCGGTGCCGGCAAGACCACGCTCGCCAACCTCCTACTCGGCTTGTACCAGCCGACCGCGGGAACCATTCTCTACGACGGTCTTGAACTGGAGCGGCTCGATTGGCGGTCATTGCGCTCCCAGCTAGGCATGGTGACGCAGCAGCCTTATCTGTTCGGCAGTTCGATCCGCAAGAACATCGCGCTGGCCGATCCCACCCTGCCATTGTTTCGAATCGTCGAGGCGGCCAAGGCGGCTCAAATACATGGTGACATCGTCGCCATGCCGATGGCCTACGAGACCGTGCTCGCCGACGCAGGGGCCTCGCTCTCCGGAGGTCAGCGACAGCGATTGGCGCTGGCCCGCGCGTTGGTGCACAGGCCGGCGATCCTGCTGCTCGATGAGGCGACCAGCAACCTCGACGCGGTTACCGAACAACGGATCCAGCAAGAACTCAGCCGGTTGGAGTGCACGCGGGTGGTCATCGCTCACCGGCTGAGCACGGTGCAGAACGCCGATCTGATTCTGCTGATGGACCAAGGACGCATCATCGAGTCCGGTACCCACGAGGGCCTATTGTCAAAAAACGGTAGGTACTGCGAGCTGTTCGCGGCGCAGATACCGTCGCACACCGCCGGGCCACAACATCGACAAGCGCCGTCGCCTTCCCTGCGGCTGGCGGAAGGAGTGTGAAGAGGCCATGTCATCCAAATCCGAATCGCAGTTCGTCGCGGCGGACTTCTTCAATTGGCGGACACCGCTGCTACCGGTTTCCGAGATCGAGCGTTGGTCCGAGGGACTAGAGGCTCCGCTGATGCTCGAAGGCGAGGGACTCGAAGAGAAAGAAGAGATCGACCGAGAACAGCTCTCCTCGGTGCTCGAACGCGACCGAGCACGTTTGCGTGAGGGAATCGCCAACTGGGTGGATCAGCCCGAGATCCGAGAGGCGCTTTTTGTGGCATCGCCGTCTCTGCTCGATGGGCTCGAACGTTGGCGTACCGATCCGGATAGCAGGAAAGGAAAGAGGGCCGAGGCGGCATTGGTTCGCTACCTACAACGGATGGCTACACGCTGCACCCCGTTTGGACTCTTCTCCGGCTGTTCGCTCGGCACTATCTCCGGCGACCCGGAATCCGCTACTCGCCTGGAGCTGGTCGGGCGTGATCGATACCAACGCCACACTCGGCTGGACGCCGACTATCTGGTCAAGCTGACTCGGCAGCTCGCTACTGATCCGGTTCTGCGGAACCAGCTAAGCTATCGCCCCAACTCGACTCTGTACCGATCCGCCGGGAGATTGCGCTATGCGGAAGAACGGCCGGCGGGGCAGGGAATCAGCCACCACCTGGTCGCGCTCGATCTCGACGAGTACCTGGAGCTGGTGATCTCCGCCGCGCGCCAGGGGGCGGGAAGCGAAGAGCTGGCGACCGCTCTGCTAGCCGCGGATCCAGACGGCGAGATCTTGCTGGACGAAGCGAGAGAATACATCGGCGAGCTGATCGACAGCCAGGTGCTGGTCGACGATCTGACTCCGGCGGTGACCGGCCCGGAGCCGATCAAACCACTGATCGAGTTGCTGGCGCGCAAGAAAGGGCAACGGGCGGTCGCTGAACGGCTGGAGCGCCTCCGTGGCATGTTGGCGCGGATGGACTCGGCGGGACTTGCCATAGACCCTGCCCAGTACAAGAGGGCGGCGAGCGAGCTCGAATCACTGCCGGCGCAGGTCAACGTATCGCGCCTCTTTCAGGTCGACATGTCAAAGCCCAGTGCTGACGCCACTCTCGACCCGCGGGTGACGCAGGAGGTGATGCGGGCTGTCCAGATTCTCCATCGCCTCGCCGGTCCCAGCGACAACGACGGTCTCGGTCAGTTCCGTAGCGACTTCTCAGCGCGCTACCAAGAACAGCAGTTGGTACCGCTCAACGAGGCGTTGGACGAAGAGATCGGCATCGGGTACCAGGCCGGGGCCGGAGTTGACGCCTCTCCATTGCTGGAGGGCTTCTCGTTCCCGCGCGCCGCGAAGACCAATACCCAACCATGGACCGGCAAAGAAGTGCTCTTGCTGCGCAAGCTCGAGCGTGCCTTCCGGGAGGACGCGAACCAGATCGAGATCACCAACGAAGAGGTCGAGCGGTTCTCGGAGGCGGATCTACCACCACTGCCCAACGCTTTCTCAGTCTTGGCGACCCTTATGGCCAGCTCTGCCGAAGCGGTAGATCGTGGGGATTTTCGACTGCTGTTCCATACCGCGGCGGGCCCTTCCGGCGCCCGACTCTTAGGTCGCTTCTGCCACGGCGACAGCGACATGCACAGCAAGGTCGAGGCGCACTTGCATGCCGAGGAGGCGCTCGATCGCGAGGCGATCCATGCCGAAGTAGTGCATCTTCCCGAGGGGAGAATGGGCAATGTAGTTTCGCGCCCGGTGCTGCGCGGCTACGAGATTCCCTTCATGGGCCGTAGCGGAGCGCCGGTGGATCGCCAGCTTCCAGTGAGCGATCTCCTGGTCACCGTCATCGCCGACCATGTGGTCTTGTTGAGCAAAAGACTCGGGCGTAGGGTGGTGCCGCGGTTGACCACTGCGCACAACTTCACGGCTCAAGGGCTATCCGTCTATCGCTTTCTCGGTGCACTGCAATCGCAAGGTGTGCGGCCAGGGTTGAGATGGGACTGGGGGCCGCTGGCCGCCACCTCGTTTCTGCCGAGAGTGGTCAGCGGCCGAGTGGTCCTGAGCCGCGCGACCTGGAACTTGCCTCGTGAAGAGATCGTGACACTGACGGCCGGCACCGCGGAAGAGCAGATTCTTGCCGTGCGGCAGTGGCGGTTGCGGCGACGGATTCCGCGACGCGTGTTGTTTGTCGAAGCGGACAATGAGCTGCTGGTCGACTTTGAGAACATCCTGAGCCTGGAGGCGCTCTTGTCGGTGGTGGCGCGCAGCTTTGGCGCTCGCTTGGTCGAGTTTCTCCCTGGACCCGATGAGCTGTGCGCCCGGGGCCCTGAGGGAGCCTTCACCCATGAGTTGGTGATTCCCTTCATTCGCACCTCGGCGCCAAGACGGTCCATTCAGCTGAGCACCACGCCGGTGACCAACCGCACCTTCGTCCAGGGATCTCAGTGGCTGTGCGCGTCGATCTACACCGGGGTTTCGCTCGCCGATCGCCTGCTGGTCGATCGCATCGCACCGCTGGCTCAGCAGGTCGTAGCTTCCGGTGCCGCCGAGAGCTGGTTCTTCATTCGCTACTCTGACCCCGAGTGGCATTTACGGGTGAGATTCACCGGTGCGCCCGAACGTCTACGGGCAGAGGTGCAACCGCTCCTAGAGCGGGTCGCTCAGCAAGCGGTCGAGGAGGGAACTGCATGGAAGTTCCAGTTCGACACCTATCAGCGTGAGATCGAACGTTATGGAGGGGAGCATGGAATCGAGCTTTCCGAAGCGCTCTTTCACGCGGACAGCGAAGCCGTGGTCAAGATACTGGCGCAACTGGAGGGGGACGAAGGCGCCAACGCGCGCTGGATTCTGACCCTGCGAGGGATCGATCGTCTGCTGTCCGATCTCGGCTTCGAGGGGGACGACAAGCTCCTCCTGGTCGAGAGGATGCAGCAAGGCTACGCCGCTGAGTACCGGGTCGGTGCCGGCTTCAAGCAGCAGCTGTCCAGGAGACTGCGCAAGGAGAGAGCTGCGATCGAAGATGTCCTCACCGCTGAGACGGCTGGTCATCCGTGGTCTCAGTGCTTCGCGCTGCTGGATGAACGGTCCCGCAGAGTCCGGCCCATCGCAGGACAATTGCGGGACCGGCAGGCCAGAGGGCTTCTCTCCTTGCCATTGTCACAAATCGCTACGAGCTTCGTCCACATGTTCGTCAATCGCATTGTGCGCTCCGACGGACGCTCTCATGAACTGATCCTGATGGACTTCCTGTTTCGTTCGCTCTCCTCGCTGGAGCGTCGCCGGGCAGCCGTGGCAAGGAAGCTCGCAGGGTGATGACCCGCTGACCACGGGCTACGGTGAAACTTATTGATCAGTTTTATTTCCGAGTGTCGCTTTCCTCTACAGCATGCTGCTTCAGGTGTCACGTGCACCTAATTGGAAACCCTTTACGACTGTAGGAGATCGCAATGAAGAAGAGAAAGAAACTCACCTTGCGCCGGGAGACTCTCCGCTCGATCGCGGGTGGCGTCTCGGACCCGACGTTTGGTCAAGGAATTTGTTCCGCCAACTGTCCAGGTGTCACCGAGAGTGGATGTCTTCCCACAAGCTCAGAGTGCAGCTCGATCGGCTGTGGCCAGACGGACACCTGTCCGACCGGCTCTTGCCCGCGCGGTATCTGCAATAGCGTGCACCACTGCACTCTCATTCAGTGCTAGGACCTCTGGCCGGGGGCGGTGTCATCGCCGCCTTCGGCCGCTTTTGGAAGCCTTGACCAACCGCTGACGGGTGAGGGAACCGCGATGAGCACTTTGGAAATGGCAACGATCGAACGCGAACCGGACAACCAGCGACCGGCAGCCGTCGATTGGCAATCGATTCTGCCGCCTCAACTCTTGGAGCGCGCAGCGCAAGCGGTCGAGGGAGTCTGCGGTGAGCTGATGGAGTATCACAACGAACCACACGAAACCGATGGCAGCACTCTACTCGGCCTACTCAACGATCACGCCCTGCTCCTCGCTTTCGCCGGCGCTGCTCTGGGCTCGCCTTCGTACCAAGAGTTCGCCGATCGGCTCGTCGACCGCGCGATTGATCTGCTGCCCGCGGTCGCCGACAAGCCATGGCTCTACGGCGGCTACTCTGCGCTGGCGCTTACCGTCGACCAAACGGAGCGATGGCGGCGTGCAACTCAGCAGCCGTACCCGGCCCCGGAGGAGCTTGAAGATCCGAACGAGGAGGTCGATCGCGCGCTGGTGGAACTGCTGGATCAGTCCTCCTGGGAGTGGAGCTACGACCTGATATCCGGTCTGGCCGGAATCGGAACTTACTGCGCCACGCGAATGGAGCGTGAGACGGCGCGCACGGCTCTGCAGCTCACCGTCAGCCACCTCGATCGCCTCTCGGTGAGCACGCTTCAGGGCATCACCTGGCACACTTCCCCAAAGCTGCTTCCACCTTGGCAAAGCGAGGCAATGCCGAATGGTTTCTACAACCTCGGTGTCGCTCATGGTGTCCCTGGCCTCCTGCCAGTGCTCGGGCAGGCGGTGCGCTACGGCATAGCGACCGAACTCGCGCAGCGACTCCTGGAGGGGGCGGTCTCCTGGGTCTTGTCCTGTCGACAGCCTGGGTCCGAGCCTGGTTTGTCCTTCCCCTATTGGGTCTACGGAGATGAGGGAAACTCTTCCTCACGGGTCGCCTGGTGCTATGGCGATCCTGGGGTAGCGGCAAGCCTGTTGTGGTCCGCGAGGCTGCTCGGGCGAAGCGACTGGGAGGAGGAAGCGTTGATGATCCTGCGAGAGTGCGCTCAGTGTCCGGTGGCGGCCTCCGGCGTCAATGACCCCGGTCTTTGCCACGGAGCGGCGGGTCTGGCACACATCTTCAATCGAGCCTTTCAGGCAACCCAGGACGGGCTGTTTCACGAGGCTGCACTGCGCTGGTTCGAGCAAACGCTGGAGATGCGGCGACCGGAGGTACGGTTTGGCGGTTTCTTCGCCTACGAGCCCTTTGACCGTCTCTCTGCTGCGGAGCACAGCGCCAGTGAGAATCCGTATCGCGAGAACAGCAGCTTTCTGGGCGGCGCGAGTGGCGTGGCGCTGGCTCTACTCGGCGGGATTTCCAGGCAGGTCCCGGACTGGGACTGCCGACTCTTGCTGTCGGTGCCGCCGTCGAGCCGCTGAGAGGGTCACGGTATCGCTGACTCGGTGCGCCCTCCAGGGCGGGTCGCGCGGCGGGCTTGAGACTACCAGCAGGACGGGGCGACCAGCGCCGGAGAGATCCGTACTTCCGTTCCCAGCGGAATCGCTTGTCCCGCCGAAAGATCTTGCAGCGTCGCTTCTACGAACACCATCTCGGAAGCCGGATCGATCTCGGGTGCAATGCTGTGGATGACCGCTTCGACGGTCGGCGCCTGAGACCCTGGCTCGACTCGTACCGAGCTGCCGAGGTGGATCCTGTCTACACTGTCTGGAGGAACCGCAAAACGAACCCGCCGCGCACCGCTACCCACCAGCCGCAGCAGTCGAGATCCCAAGGCGGCCAGAGCGCCAGTATCCGAGTATTGGGCGGCGATCCGGCCAGCGAAAGGCGCTCTGATCCGAGTCCGTTGGAGTTGAGCCTCTACCTCTCGAACCTCTGCCGCGGCGCGCTCTACGGCAGTCTTGGCCTCCTCCTCGTGCAGCTGCGCGAGTTCGAAGGCGTGCCGAGCCGCTTCCACGTCGCGTGCCGCGACTAGCTCGGCGATCCGCCCGAGCCGCTCGCTTTCGTCTCGCGCTTGCTGCGCTTCGAGCGTGGCGCGCCGCTGCTGAATACGTGCCGCAGTGAGTCGTACTCGCTCCGTTTCGAGCTGGCGCCGCACAGCGGAGGAATCCAGCGTCGCGAGCAGTTGGCCGCGCTGGACCTGTTCGCCGACTACGGCGCCGTAGCTGAGGATCACCCCCTCGGTGCGAGCGACGACATCGATTGCTTCGCTGGCCAACACGACGCCGATGTAGCAGTGTTCCACCTCGTTTTCCGCTTGGCTTTCCCTACTAAGCGAGGGAGCGGTTGGCGGAGTCTCAGCGATGAGATTCGACGCGACGCCGGCTGCAGGGTCAACCAAGAGGCTGACGACAGCCAGAAGGTTTCGGAGTCTAAACACGAGGGATCTGCTCATCGAGAGGCAGCATATCGGAAGGCTGGCTGGCCAGTGGGTCTCTGCAACCGGCAATGGCGGCCCACGCCAACCGTGCACGGGAGATCGGCCGCACGGTTGGAGCCGCGATCGGCCGGCTTCAGGGAGCCTGGGCGACACCGTCGGGATACCACCGCACACAGAGCCGGGCAACGCCGACGAGCCAACCACGGTAGAGTCCGCCTCGTGAGTCGTTTCGCTTCGACCCCGGCCACCTGGCGACTACTGCGCCTGTGCGGTGACGCCGCCGCCACGGTGGCGGCGTTCTATGCCGCTTTCGTGGTGCGCATTCATCTCGATATCCCCTTCACCCAGTTTCAGTTACCGGCGCAGCGCATCCGCTTCTTCGCCAGTGAGTGGTGGTTGGTGCTCGCCGGCTTGCTGGCGACGCTCTACTTCTTCGGCTTCTACGACTCCCCCAGCCCTGCCGGCCAGGTCGAGCGCACCCGCCGCCTGGCCGCGGCGGTCACCACCCTCGGCCTCGCCCTCGCCGGGTATTACTTCTTGGCGGACCGGGAGTTCCCGCGCTCCGTACTGCTGATTTTCGTCGCTCTCGACTATCCCCTCCTGCTCGCCTGGCGAGCCTTGATGGACCGCATGTACCGCATCCCTCGCCGGCGGGTGGCGCTGATCGGTTGCGGCCGGGCGGCGGTGGAGCTGGCCACCAAGATCGGCCGCGACGACCGGCCGGAGGTCTGTGTCGAAGGTTGGGTGCCCGCCCCCTCCGACGCACCTCCGGGAGCAGATCCACACCCGGCGCTCGGCCCCTGCCTGGGCAGTGTGGAACAGCTGCCGCAGTTGCTGGCTGGCGGTCGGATCGACGACATCATCTTCGCCACCGAGGTCCAGCAGTGGCAAACACAACTGCTCGACCACCTCTCCCGGCAGGGCGGATCCCGCGGCAATGTCTTGATGTTGCCTGGCCCGGTGGAGAGCTTGATCGGGCGTATGCGCTACCGCTGGGTCGACGACATGCCGCTGATCGAGGTGGTCCGCCAATCGGAATGGCGGGTGCGGCGGCCGTTCAAACGGCTCCTCGACCTTCTCGGCGGCACGGTTCTGCTCCTGCTCAGCCTGCCGCTGCTGGCGATCTGCGCCCTGGCGGTACGGCTGAACGGCCGCGGTCCGATTCTCTACGCCCAAACCCGCGTCGGCCGCGGCGGTGCCGAGTTCACGCTGTGGAAGTTTCGCACCATGCGGCCGGACGCCGAGGACGGCGGCGACGAGGTCCTGGCGGCGCAAGACGATCCACGGCTGACCCGCATCGGCGCCACCCTACGCCGCTACCGGCTGGACGAGCTTCCGCAGCTGGCCAACGTGCTGCACGGCACCATGAGTCTCGTCGGACCCCGCCCGGAACGGCCCGGCTTCGTGGCCCGATATCGCCGGGAGATACCCGGCTACGCCGAACGCTTCGCGGTCCAGCCGGGCCTCACCGGGTTGGCGCAGGTGCACGGCGACTACCATTCGACAGCCAGCAACAAGCTGCGTTACGACCTAGCCTACATCGCCAACTGGAGCCCCTGGCTCGACCTGGCGATCCTTCTGCGCACGATCAAGATCGTCCTCACCTCACGCGGGGTCTAGCCATCACCTCGTGCCGGTTTCCTTCACCTATTTCCTACTACAGCTGTCATTCGTCTACAATCGACCCTCGAACGCAGTTCCCCAGCAATGACGCACAGCCACGCTGCACCCGACTCCGGGCCAAAGCGCGACCGGTGCGACCGATAGGAGCCGGCTCATGCCTCTTTCGACTCTGCACTCCCTCCTGCCTGGCCAACCCCTGCGCCGCTGGCTGCTAGTCGGCTTGCTCCCGCTACTCGCCGCCGCCCTGCCGGCCCTGGCCGAGCGGCCGGACCCGCCGCCTTTCTACGCCATTGAAAACGTGCGGGTGATGGTCGGTGATGGTCAAACCTTGGAGGGTGCGACCGTCCTGTTGGCCGACGGACTGATCGAGGCGGTGGGCGTTCGCCTCACCATCCCCGCTGACGCCTGGGTGATCGACGGCGAAGGGCTGACCCTCTACCCCGGCTTGATCGACGGTCTGACCGACCTCGGACAGAAGCAGGCAGAGGAGGAGAGCGCAGGCGAAGGCGTTCGCGGCGGCGGTTTTCCCCGGCGACCCACCGGCCCGACCATTCGCGGCCCGGAAGATCGTCCCAAGACCACGCCGTGGGCCAGCGCCGCCGATGAACAGGCCGAAGACGGCCGCATCGAGAAGTGGCGCAAGGCCGGCTTCACGGCAGCCTTGTCGGCGCCCAAGAACGGCATCTTCGCCGGCCAGGCAGCCTTGATCGGGCTCGGTGAGCAGGAGCCCAAGCTGCGGGTCCTGGCCACGCCGGTGGCCCAGAAGATCGCCTTCGAGACCGGCGGCTTCCGTTCTTTCCCCGGCTCGCTTATGGGTGTGCTTTCCTACATCAAGCAGGTTTTTCTAGACCAGCGCCACTACACCGCGACCAAGGCGCTCTACGCGGCGTCGCCGCTCGGCCGGGAACGGCCCGCCTACGACCGGTCGCTCGAACCCCTCGAAGAGGCGATCGATGCCGACCTACCCTTCCTGCTGCCCGGCCACCTCGGCCGCGAGATCGATCGCGCGCTGGCGATCAGCCGGGAATTCGATCTCAAGACCGTCCTCTATGGCGGCCAGGGCGCTTACACCCGCATCGAGCAGCTGCGCAACACCGGCACCGCCGTCCTGGTCAGCCTGAAGTGGCCGGAGGAGGAAAAAGACCGCGACCCGGAAGCGGACACGCCGTTTCGCACCCTCTATCACCGGCGGATCGCGCCGGCCACGCCCAAGGCACTGGCCGACGCCGGAGTACCCTTCGCTTTCACTTCGGATGGCCTCTCCAGCCCCTCGCGGGTTTTCACCGCGCTGCGCCAGGCGATCGATGCCGGTTTGAGCGAAGAGCAGGCGCTGCACGCGCTGAGCGCGGGCGCCGCCGAGATCTTCGGCGTCGCCGATCGGCTGGGGACCATCGAGCCGGGAAAGATCGCCAACCTGGTCCTGGCCAGCGGCCCGCCCTGGGCGGAGGAGAGCGAGATCGCGGCGGTCTTCGTCGACGGCCAGCGCTACGCCGAACCCAAAGAGGACGAGCCCACCGAGGCGCCGGAGTCGGATGTCTCGGGCAGCTGGACGCTCAACCTCGAAACCCCGCGCGGCAGCCGCGAGATGACCGCCAAGATCGAGATGGCTGAAGACGGCAAGGTGACCGGCGAGTTGAAGAGCTCGCGCGGCACCCGCACCCTTGAAGAGGGACGGATGAGCGGCGATACGCTGCGCTTCAAGACCTCTCAATCGATGGGCGGCCGGACGATGACCGCCTCCTACTCGCTGAGTATCGACGGCGACAACGCCAGCGGCTCGATGAGCGCCGGTCCGATGGTGATGGACTTGAGCGGCGAGCGCACCGCGCGGGCCGACAAGAGAGCGGACGGCGAGGCCAGCGGAGATTCCGAGGAACCCGCCGTTTCGCTCGCCGAGATGAGAGAGGCGATGGCCCTGTACCAGGGTCCAGCCGCCGAGATGGAGACCTTCGCCATCACCAACGCCACCGTCTACACCGTCTCCGGGCCGACCTTCGAACACGCCACCGTGGTGGTGAAGAACGGCAAGATCCACGCCGTGGGCGAGACGGTGCGCATCCCGCGCGGCGCCACGGTGATCGATGCCCAAGGCGGCTCGCTGATCCCCGGCATCCTCGACGCCCACTCGCACATCGCCGGCGAGGGCGGTCTCAACGAGGCCACCGTCGCCGTCTCCGCCATGGTCGGCGTCAAGGACGTGATCAACCCGGACGACATCGCCATCTACCGCGCTCTGGCCGGAGGTGTCACCACCGTCAACGTCCTGCACGGCAGCTCGAATCCCATCGGCGGCAAGAACGCCGTGATCAAACTGCGCTGGGGCAAGGACGCCGCCGGCCTGCTCTTTGAAGGGGCACCCGAGGGCATCAAGTTCGCCCTCGGCGAAAACCCCAAACGGTCCAACTTCCGTCCCCCCGGCGCCACCCAGCGCTACCCGGGCACCCGGCTGGGAGTGATGGACGTCATCCGGCAGGCTTTTACCGACGCCCGCATCTACCAGCAGAGTTGGCACGACTACGAGACAGAGCGCAAAGCCGGTAAGAATCCCCTACCGCCGCGCCGCGACCTGAAACTCGAAGCGCTGGTCGAGATCCTCGAAGGCGAACGGATGGTGCACGCGCACTGCTACCGCGCCGACGAGATCCTCCAGCTGATGCGGCTGGCCGAGGAGTTCGGCTTCAAGATCGCCACCCTGCAACACGTCTTGGAAGGCTACAAGGTCGCCGACGAGATCGCCGCCCACGGCGCCGGCGCCTCGACCTTCTCCGACTGGTGGGGTTACAAGATGGAGGCTTACGACGCCATCCCACACAACGCGGCGCTGATGACCGAGCGTGGCGTCTTGGTGTCGATCAACTCCGACAGCGGCGAGGAGATGCGCCACCTCAACCAGGAGGCGGCCAAGGCGATGAAATGGGGCGGCATGAGCGAGATCGAAGCGCTCAAGCTGGTGACCCTCAACCCGGCGATCCAGCTTGGCATCGACGACCGTATCGGTTCGATCGAGGTGGGCAAGGACGCCGACCTGGTGCTCTACGACGGCCCGCCGTTGTCGATGTTCTCGGTGGTTCAGAAGACCTTCGTCGACGGCGATCTCTACTTCGACCGCGCCCTCGATCAAGAGCGGCAGGCAAAGATCGACGAACTCAAGAAGCGCATCCTGGGCGACGACGACGAGGAGAAGGAGGAGAACAGAGAAGACACCGGCGACGACGATGAACCGGAGAACCCGACACGGGTGATCTGGCAGGAAGAAACAACCTACAGCTGCCGGGAGGTGCACTGATGCGCTGCCGATCGAATAGGACCCTCTTGACCCTCCTGTCTCTCCTCACCACCGCGGCCCTGGTCGCCGGCACCGCCTCCACGCCGCTGCAAGCCGCCACCCTGGTCATCGAAGACGGCACCCTGCACCCCATATCCGGCCCCGCCTTCATCGGCACCCTGCTGATCGAAGACGGCAAGATCCAGGCAGTCGGCAGCGAGCTGCCCATCCCCGAGGGCGCCACCAAGATCGACGCCACCGGCCTGCACGTCTACCCCGGCATGTTCGATGCCATGAGTCAGCTCGGGTTGGTCGAGATCGGTTCCGTCCAGGCCACCAACGACAGTAGCGAGATGGGGGTCTACAATCCTCAGCTGCGCTCCACCACCGCCGTCCATCCAGCCACCGAGCTGGTCCCGGTTACCCGCGCCAACGGCCTGACTCACGCCTTGATCGTCCCCGGCATCGACAACGACGGCGTCATCGCCGGCCAGGCGGCGGTCCTCGACCTCGACGGCTGGACGGTCGAAGAGATGACCGTGCGACCCGATGTGGCGATGGTCCTCTACTGGCCGGAGATCCAGACCCGCAGCTTCGATTTCGCCACCTTCTCGGTGCGCGAGACACCGTTCAACGAAGCTGAGGAGAAGGCCAAAGAGCAGCAGCAGGAACTGCGCGAATGGCTGCGTGCCGCGCGCCACTACGGGCAAGCGAGCGCCGCCGGCAGCCAGCGGCTCGAACGCGACCTCAAGCTGGAAGCCCTCGCCGAGGCGCTCTCCAGCGGCCGGCCGGTGATCATCGTCGCCGACCGCAAGGGAGACATCGAGGCCGCCGTCGAGTTTGCCGAGCAAGAGGAGCTGACAATGATCCTGGCCGGCGGCCGCGAGGCCTGGAAGGTCAAAGAGCTACTGGCCGAAAAGGAGATCCCGGTGATTCTCGGCCGCGTGCAGAGCCTGCCGCGCAACGAGGACGACAGCTACGCCCGACCCTTCCGCGGCGCCGGCGAGCTGGTCGAGGCCGGAGTCAAGATCGCCTTCGGCTCCAGCGCCGGCGGCGGCTTCGGACCCGGCGGCGCCCACTCGGCGCGCACCCTGCCCTACGAAGCCGCAACCGCCTGCGCCTTCGGCCTATCCCGCGAAGAGGCGCTCAAAGCCCTCACCCTCAACCCGGCCCAGATCTTCGGCCTGGACGACCGGCTGGGAACGCTGGAGGCCGGCAAGATCGCCAACCTGATGATTACCGACGGCGACCCGCTGGAGATCCAAACGCACGTTCTCCATGTGGTCATCGAAGGCCACGAAGTCTCGACCGACAACCGCCATCGGCGGCTGTACGAGCGGTACCGGGGCCGCTGACGCCACTCAGCCAGGGAATTAGTAACAACTAGTGGCAAAAGTCGAACAGGTCTCCTAGTGATGTAGACTCTGAAGCTCAGAAGCAGACCCAACCCGATCGGGCGACCATCGACCTCAAGTCATGGGGCCAGTCAAATGCCGGACGGCACCGAATCAGGCTGCCGGCCCGGCCCAAGAATCCAGTCTTTTATTTTGAAGGAGAGAACTTATGAGCTTGAATAGCGTACTGGCTGAAGTCATCAAGACGGTTCCGGACTGCGTGGCGGCAGGCTACGTCGACATGACGACGGGAATGTTGCTCGGAGTGAAGACAGTCGACTCCCACCCCCAGGAGGTGCTCGACCTCGTCGCCGCCGCCACCGGAGATATCTTCCAGGGAGCCAATGTGGTGTCGATCGAGAAACTCTTCAAGCAGCTTCGCGGCGTTGACTCCGATGAGCACTACTTCAACGAAATCATCATCACCTCGAAGAATCTGATCCACGTCTTTAGTCGCAGCAAGAGCACCGGGCAGCAAGTCCTGGTCACTGTTTCCAGGGCTGGGGCGAATCTCGGCATGATGCTGATCAAGAGCCGCCAGTGTCTGCCTCAAGTAGAAGCCGCCGCCTAGTCGTCGTCGAGATTCTCTCATCGCGCATGACCTAGACCCGCCGCTGCGATTCTCCAGGCGGAACTGCAGCCACCCTCCTGCAAGCATCTAGCCCGGAACAACTCGAATGCCTACTCTCGATCCCGAACGCAACCTCGTGGTGGTGCGGATCGTCTACGACGGACCTCCTCACTCAGGCAAGACGACCAGCCTCCACGCGCTGGCGGGTCACCTCTCCAAACGGAGTCGAAGTGACGTTTCTTCACCGGGCGAGGAGGCCGGGCGCACCGTGTTCTTCGATTGGATGGACTACGAGGGCGGCCTCATCGGTGGCTATGGCGTGCGTACTCAGATCGTCAGCGTACCTGGCCAGCGGTCGCTCTCCAAGCGACGAAAGTTCCTGCTAGAAACCGCCGATTCCGTCGTCTTCGTCGCCGACACTCAGCAACAGCGCATCGCCACCAACAGCGAGTATGTGGAGGCACTGGTCGAGATACTGGATCGCCGTCCTAGCCCCCCAGTCGGTCTGGTCGTACAAGCGAACAAGAGGGATCTCGCCGCAGCTTTACCGATCGAGCGTATCCGGGAGCTGTGGGGAAAGCACTCGGCGCTGAGCGTCATCGAGTCGGTAGCCACAAAGGGCGATGGCATCCGAGAGGCCTTCATCTTCGCTGTCCGTTTGGCCCTCGACCGAGTCCGGGTACTGATCAGCGAAGGCTCCCTGGTCAGTGGACCGCCCCGTATCGACTCGCCGGACACTTTGCTCCGGGCTCTGCGCGAGGCAATTGGAGATTCGCCGCTCGATCCGGGCTCACCCGGAAGCAACGGCGGCAGATCGCGGCCCTCCACCTCACTGGCCGCGAAACTGGTGCAAGAGGTCTTGACCCAACAGCAAGACGGGGCGGTGACCCAAGAAGATCAGTCCGCGGCTCGAACCGAGCCCACGCTCACCGGCCGGGTGTCAGAACCCTGGGCTCCAAATCCCCCAAACTCCAAGGTTCTGAGCGGGCTTGTCTACCCTCCTATCGTCGGTCGCGTCCTGCTCAAGAGCCTCGAGCAGGTCGGGATATCAATCCGCCCGGAGCCGGGCAGCCACGGAGGCTGGACCGCGCACTCGACCCAGTGGATCGTTCACTCCTCCAAGGAGAACCACTACGACAAGCTCGAAGCAGCCCGACACGACCTGATCAGCTGGGCGCGACTCTCTCGAAAGCTGGAGGGACTGCTGTCAACGGACAGATGCGTCACCGTTGCCGCCACCGGCGAGGGGGGGTGGCGACTATGGCAAGTCGTGCGCTCTGCTCCCTCGCTGCGATCACAACTCGAGGCTTGCCTGACCCAGCCGGCTGCGCCCTTGGAGAAAGCCCGGCGGACCTGTGAGCTGCTGTCCTTCCTGCTCGAGGCGCGGCAGCTTTTCGACAATCCGATCATGACCCTGCAAGCTCGGCTCGACACCGTCGGAGTCGAAGATGGCCGTCCGGTCTTCTCGCGCCTTCTTGCCACAGAGGCAGTGAGTGCCCCGTCCACGGTCCACCATGATCCGGCTCCGGAGCACATTCACCGTCAGGCCTTCGCCCTACAACTGCTCTCTCTGCTGCCCGCCAACGGAGAAAGGAGCATAGATCTGCCGCTTCTTCTGGAAACGGTGCGCTACGGCCGGCCCACCGCGCAGGAATCCGTGCGAGCGCTCGCCACCTGGTTCACCGCTGTTGACGGTGGTGTGACTTGAAGACACTCGGCTTGAAGGTACTCGGCTCAGATCCGCCAGCCACGGAACCTTCACCGTTGATCGAGATCACAGGCTTGAGCGTCGGGTTTCACTCCCAGGTGATCCTCGCCGAAATCTCTCTCGACATACCTAGACAGGGAATCGTATGCCTCCTCGGCCCAGCCGGAGTCGGAAAGAGCACTCTGCTGCGTACTCTCGGCCGCTGGAACGACGCCCTGCCCAGCTGCTGGATAGAGGGCACCGTGAGGCTTGCCGGGAACGACTACTTCAAGACGATCAGCACCGAAGAGGGGCGACGCCGTATGCCACTGCTCCACCAGAAGGCCCGGCTCTACACCTCGACCGTGCTCGAGAACGCGATCGCCTCTGTGCGTGCTGAGACACCGCTGACCCTCGCTCAGAAGCACGAGCTAGCCCACGGTGTTCTGTCGGACTTCGGCCTCTGGGACCTTCTCGGCCGACGACTGAACGACTCCGTCTCCTGCCTTCCCCTCGGCCACCAGAGAATCCTCACCATGGCCCGTCTGATCTCCGGTGGAGCCGAATGCCTGATGGTGGATGAGCCGTTGCGCGATCTTTCCAAAGCAGACGCCGAGGCCGTTTACGCCTTCCTCCAACGCCTTGGGCAGAGATCCGCGGTGCTCCTCGTCACTCACAACCAGATCGTCGCCCGGAAGCTAGCCAATCGAATCGCCCTGCTCGTCGCCGGTCGGTTGGCCGAAACCGCCTCCACCGACGCCTTCTTCTCACGACCGCGCACCTCGTTGGCTCAGGACTTCATCGCAACCGGCAACTGCTGGCCTTCCAATCCCTCGGGTGAGCCCTTGGTCTCGGCACATGAAAGTGAACTGCCACCTCGCCCAGGCGGCTTTCACTGGGTCATTCCAGATCTCCTGGCCGGGATGCAGAAACCCGGATTACTGCAGAACGAGGAGCAGGACCTTCGCGCCCTCGAGCGTCTCGGTTGCCGGAAGATGGTCTCTCTAACCACGGCTCCTTTCCCGCTCGACAAGCTAGCCGCGATCGGCATCGAGGGAATCCACTGCCCGATCCCCGACATGGGCGTGCCTTCTGTCACCGACGCGATCGCAGTCTGCAAGAAGATCTCCGGTTGGCTCGACGAGGGTCTCCCAACGGTGCTTCACTGCCGGGCCGGCCTTGGCAGAACGGGAACGATGCTGGCCGCTACCTTGGTCTTTCGAGGGCAGAGTAGTGTGCAAGCCATCGAACAGGTGCGAGCGATCAACCCGAGGTACATCCAGAGCGCCGAGCAACTCGCTCTCATCGGTGAGCTTGCCCAGGAGTGGGCTCCTAGACACTGACCATCAGGAAGAGCAGACGGCAGGCTAAGAGGAGGCCACAGACCGCCGCGACCACCGCAACCCGGCCAAACCAAGAATGCCAGAAGCGCCGCCGAGCGGAGCCTCTCTCTGCCCCGGCGGGGTGCTGATGAAAGCGCCTCGCCAAGGCGAAAGCGACAGCCCCTGTTACGAGCATGATCGCCATGAAGCTCTCGTGAACGCGTAGGGTCCAGACGGCGTTCGGGTCCCACAGATCGAGGTCTTCACGACCGACGAGAGCCAGTTTCAGTAGGTAGGACAGCAAGAACGTGGCTACCGAGGCCATCGCCACCAGCATGCGACGCCGGTGAGCGAGTAGGTCGCCGCGCCGTATCCTCAAGACGCCAGCCAGAGCACAGATCGTGGCAAAAGAAAGCAGCAGAATCGAGAAGATCCAGAAACCGAGGTTTTGAGTCATGTCGACGGACTCTCCGTGTGAGTGGGGCTCTCCGCGTGAATGGGACTATCTGGCCCTGAGCAAGCGCTCCGCGATCTCGTCCCCGTAGCCGGCGCGACGAATCCTTGCCGCCGCTGTGGCGACATCGTATTCGAGACGCACGAAACGGACCGATCTAGCCGCGACCTCGAGGATGGCGAAAGCGGCCCGCTGATCTCCATCTCGGGGGAGTCCGACACTGCCGGGATTGAGGAAGCAATCGTTCGCCGCCGGCAAGCGATAGGTTCCATCCCGACCGTCCAATTCCTCGAAGCCCTGTTGATCACAAACGAAGAGACACGGACGGTGAGTGTGTCCGTGAAGCACCAGGGCACCGGCCGGTGCGCCGAGAGATCTCAATGCCCGACGATTGATCTCGATACTGAGATCGTAGGTGTACGCGTAGCATCTCCTGGAATCCGCGACCGACCCGTGTACAGCCAGGGTTGCCTCCGCGAGGCGGGCAGCCAGAGGCAGAGATGCCAGCCGTTGCACCCACTCGGGACCGACCTGCTGCCGCGTCCACTCGATCGACCTGCGAGCCGCTGGCTTCAAGTTTCCACGGCTGAGGGCGAGAGACAGATCGCCCAACATGTCTTCATGATTTCCGCGAATGGCGGCCCACCCACGATCTTCGAGAAGATCGACCACCGCCGCCGGAGAGGCACCGTAGCCGATGGCATCACCGAGCACGATCGCCTGGCTGACCGACCGCGCGTCCAGCCACTCCACGACCATCGCCAGCGCTTCGATATTGGCGTGAATATCAGCCAACAGAGCCACCGGACGTAAGGGGTCGAGAGCCAGCTCAACGAAGCTTTCCAGACCGCTCATCAGCCGTTGTTTGCCTTGCGTGCGTAGTCCAGTAGACGTAGCAGATGCTGCTGCAAAACCCGCTCCTTGGGCCACAAGATCCGGTTCTCGAGATCGGCGTCCAAGCCCCAGCGCGCTACCACGGCGGGAGGGTACTCCTCGATCGAAGTGGCGAGCCCATCGAGAAATGCCTCACGGGCTTGGATGGGATCGCCTGGGTACTCACGCAAGCGTAAGAGTGCTTGGATTCCCAGGGCTCCCTTTCCCTTCGCTCCGAAGCTTTCATCATCGACGTAGAAGAGACGATTGCCTTGCACACCGAAATTGTTTGGGTTGCAATCGAGTACTCTCCCGCTCCGCGCGGCAACCCGGAATGCCATCCGTAGTGCTTTCAAATAAAGTTCCCAGACTCTGTACCGCGATCCATCGGCACGGTTGAACAGGTCGCGCAGGATCGGTAGTTTCGGGGTCAGAGAGCAGGCCCAATAGGCTCCATCGCGGCCGCGGCTCAGAAACCAGCTACGCAGAGGATGATAGATGCCCAGGTCGAGGCGCTCGAACTCCTCAACCAGTTCCCCTTCCGCCTCTTGTGGAGAAAGAAACCTCTTCTGGAGACTGGCCTTTAGAAACTCCTCACCGATCTCGGCGAACACACCATAGTTTCCACCCGAGCCACCGTCGATGTTGGTGGAGCTGCGAAGGTCTGAGCGGTCGCGCGGCGCGGCCGCGCCAAGCCGCTTGATGAGCGAAAGCTCGGAACCTCGGGGAAGCACAGCAATGATGTCCACTTGGGAACGGGGCATGCAGACCGGGGCTTCGCCAGCCCGACGGATTGACGGAGGCGGACTTTCATCCTGAAGCCGACTCCGTAACTCTACCCGCCGCTGGTCCACCGCCTGCTGTTGAAGCGGACCAGCGTCAGAAATTCCCGGTGCTGCCTGCCCTAGAAAGGGACCAGAGCAGTCGCCGCCGCGACCCGCGACTTGATGGCTGACCAACCCATGCCGATATTTCCAGGTTTACGAGTCACCAGGCAGAGAACAGCTTCACGCTCGGGGAGCTTGACTACAAAGTGATGGAGGGCGGCCGTCGAGAACTGAACCTCTTGCATGTAGTGCTCATCGGAGTCCTCGATGCCGCGTTGGATCTTGACCAACTCCTCGACTCGCAAGGTCTCTCGTCCCCGGTAGAGATTGGTGATTGCGGCCGAGACAGCCTCGAAATGATCGGTCGTGAAGTTCGATTTGAAATGACCACCGAGCATCATTCCAGAGGAAAGGTCACTGCTGTCCCACTAACTTTCATGCAATCCCGAGGTGGAGCTGAAGAGGAATATCCGTTGCGACGGGATCAGGCGGTCTGAGGAGCTGTTCGAGCGGCCTTCGTTCGAACAAGTTGAGCTGGAGGAGGCGAAGAATC